>NZ_JBLBVL010000001.1:0-623583 GCF_047250365.1 Thaumasiovibrio clandestinus | reverse complement strand
AGAGAGCCTTAGCTGAAGAAACAAGCTAGGGCTTTGTTTTAATTGGCGTCCCCTACAGGATTCGAACCTGTGTCTAAGACTTAGGAGGTCCTTGTTCTATCCAGCTGAACTAAGGGGACTTGGCTGCTAATTATATGAAATCGTAAACGATTTAAAAGCATTGAATGCGCTAAATCTGCACGACTGCACAAACTAACGCTGGAATGTTGTTGTGGCAGAGGGGATCTTTGAAGCATCGTTAAGTCTTGGCGAATGAGGTGGGCGATTTTCCGCTGCGAATTGATGATGGCAGTTTCTTTTGTTATAACCGCCTGCGCTAAACCGTATTGGCAATCACGCCAAGCACGACACGAATAATCAGGAATGTATGACATCTGAGCAGCCCCCGAAGAAACCGTTCGCCCAAAGAAAGCAGAGTGAACAAAGTTCAGCCACGCGAAGGCAAACCACAGCGAAACAAGCAGGGCCCAAGCCGGCGCAAAAGGTTGAAGATGTCTACGAGTATGCTATCTGGTGGCTGAATCAACGCAGTTATTCCGTCGCAAAGCTAAAGGAAAAGCTGCCTCGTAAAACGACGAATAGCGAGTGGATAGATCAAGTTATTCACCGCTTGCTCGAATTAGGTTACCTTTGCGATAAGCGTTACGCTGAAACCTATGTCCAATCTCGCTGCCGTGCTTATGGGCCGACGCAGTTGGCGCAAAAACTCCAGCTACAAGGCGTCGGTCAAGCAGACATAGACAACGCGCTATTGTCCATTGATGCGTCTGAGCAAGATGTGCTAATTACTCGGGTTGTCAAAAAATATGCCGGAAAAAAAAGCGCCCAAGATATCAGCCTACGTTTGCGCCAAGAAGGCGTAAGCCCGGAAAGGATACAGGCGATGATGGCGCAGTCGCTCGGTAACGAACATGAGTTGCAGCTAGCAGCGCGGCTGGTGAGTAAACACAGCAAAAAAATGGGTCGCACCGGGCTGATTCAAAAACTGCGCAGTGAAGGAATTAGCCAAGAGGTTATTGAGCAAACGTTCGGTGAGGAAGATAACGAGCAACAAGCAAATGAAGAGCAACAAAAAGCCTTAGCGCTGCTTAATAAGAAGTATAAAGCACCGCTCAGCGATTTTGCCGATAAGAAGAAGGCAACGGCTTTTCTGGTGCGCAAAGGGTTTAGCTTTGCGGATGCTAACTATGCGCTAGAGCACCACCTAGATGAGTGATGCCGCTAGCCATGAATACGTCAGGTTAAACCTTCGCAGCTAGGTGTGAAACCTTATGATGCCAATGGGTAATATCTTTATCTTTTGCCGATATAACCGGTCCAAAGTAGTTGGTTGAGGTGTTCTTTATGCCGGTGATACCAAAAATGGTACTTTTGAACTGTTTATAAATAACGTTACCTTGAAAGAGCTTATACCAGAACGGCGGCGTGTCTAACGTGAAATAGAGTTCAGCCGTTTTGCCGTTTAACATTTTTAGTGGTGTAGATTTGCCTTTTTCATATTTGAAGGCAAACCCGGGCAAAAAAATCCTATCAATAACCCCTTTAAATTTAGCGGGCATGCTTCCCCACCAAACGGGGGAGAATATAACAATATGATCAGCCCATTTAATATGGGTTTGTAACTCGAGTAAGTCAGGCTCTAAAGGCTGAATGTCGTCATACCCCTGGTGTAAATCAGTATCAAAGCTTAGATCACGAACGTGAACACTGACGACTTGATGTCGATCACTCGTTGATTGCGCATATTGCTGGCTTAATGATTTGGTTAAACTTTGTGCTTTTGGGTTGGCGTTAATAATGAGTATTTTCTTCATTGTCTTCCCTGTCGCTATCGCATCCATTGATTTTAGGTCGGGCGACCTAGTAAGCTTATGTTAGGTCAATAGACCTAAATCTGTCAAGTGTGTTAGGATATAAGGCTGTTTATGTTGTGTATTTTTTAGCTAGGGGAGCAGGTGTGACGAGTCAAGGTTCTGATACAAAAAGCCAAATTATTCAATCTGCATTGTCTTTACTCAAGGCCTCTGGAACAGAAGGGTTGACGATGCGACAGGTGGCAGCAGTGTCTGGAAGGAGCCTTAGCAATGTTCAACATCACTTTAAAAATAAAAAAGCGTTGTTAGTTGGTATGGCTGCCTATTACTTTGAACAGTGCGATAGGCTGGCCGAGCAATATGCGCGTGAATGGCAGTTTCAAAATAGCCGACAGGGTTTGTTCGATTTAGTGCTTTTTTGTTTAGACAATGCAGACCAAGTTAGTGATGCGTGCTTAGTCTTTAGAGAGATGTGGGCTATCTCGCTAAGAAATGCAGAAATTGAAACGCAGTTAATTAATTACTACCAGTCAAAATTTAACAAGCTATGTCTGTACTGGGCTGAGTATGAGGTTGAAAACGCGAAGAAAGCGGCATCGCTATTGTTGCCTTTCATTGAGGGTTACTCAATCCAACATAATGCTTTGCCGCTATCGAAAGAACAGGTTGCTGAAATGCTATCTGATACCTTGTATACGGTACTTAATGGCCATCAAAACACGGCATAATGATCATGTATTATTGCCATTGACTATTTTTGTCACGATATCGCCAATTTGTATGCTGGCCGCGAGTTCTGGGCGCGACACAATCACTTCGGCGGATGATTCGTAAACGCGATCGACAGTAACTTCAAGTTCTGATTTAACCATGCGGTGGCGTGAGATACCATTTTGGTCAATAAACACCGCGCGGTGCCATAATTGCAATTGATCGCCACTTTTTACACCATGAATGCGTCCCACGTTGATTTGTGCCATGTTCCTATGTTGGTTAACGATTTCAGGCAGCGTGGTGCGACAAGAAAGCTGATTTTCTAGATCGAGCAGCATTTGTCGGCTCACTCGAATGACCATCTCGCCATAGCTAGATTGCCAAAAACGTGCTGAGCGCGTATCCAGCTTGCTGGTGCGAGCAAAAGGCCAAATGGCAGCGTCACGATAATCACGCTGAAACAGCACTTCTCCGGTATTGCCATCCATCACCTGCACAAATGCGGCAAATTGACGTAGCGTATCTTCATTTCCTGAAACGGTAGCAGTTAAGTCGGTGAGTTCACCACGAATAACAAATTGGGCGTCATTATCTTCGGCGAGCATGGTGGCTGCAAGAGGGTAAGAAGGGCTGATATTAACGGCGGTAATCGCCGGTGAAATAAAGCTCTGTGATTGCTGATTAAGCTGGCGATGCAATACATCGGTAAAGTCGTCGGCTAACTTAAACACCGCACCTAAAGAGGCTTGCTGCGGTGAATTAAGGTGGAAGCGGCTCAGAAGTACCGATTTTTTATATTGGGTCTTGTGGCAAGTTTTTGCCGTTGGGTAAATATCGACCCGAGCGGTGACATAATATACGCCATTGGAACGTCGGGTTTTTACTACGTCGACAGCGCGAACCTCGTTACTGCTAAACAGGTATTGATTTTGCTGCTTTTCAAGGTGTGGCACAAAATGGTTGAAGGCTGAAAGATCAGCCCCCGCATATTGCATGGCTTGAAATACCGCATCTTTAAGCGCGTTGTTTCTCGCAACAGTATTGTTTCCCTGAATTGCGGCTTGCCCTGTCACCTCGAACCACGTTGCCGAGGCCGGAAGGCTAACAAGCAGGGCGATAATTAGACCAGTAACTCTTTTTTTCATATAACTTCCATATGCGGTACGAAAATTGCTTCTACACCGTAGATGTTGGATCCCGCGAGTTTTGCTGACGGCAACATTTTGACAATAAGGTGCGGTAAATCGATAAGGTTATGCAAGGACTATACCTGATAATCAACGCATTCTACAGCATCCCTATTTCACTGTGCAGGAAGACCGAATGAGCTTTGGAGTTGTACTATGAAAAACTGGCAATACCGACTAGGTATCTTGTTGTTGCCGCTGTTGAGCGCGGCATGCAGTTATGCGCCGATATATAATGGAAAGGAACCCTATTCTGGCAGTGGCTTTATGTTGGCTCAAACACCGCGCCATACACTGGACTTCTTTATTGAAGGGTTGGCTGAACAGTTAATTGAATCAAACCATTATCTCACTGCGCGCACACCGCTAGCGGTCACCTCTTTTGTTGATCTGCAAGACATGGATGAGACCAACTGGTTAGGTAATAGCTTATCGGAAGCTTTCATGTATCAGATGCAGCAGCGTGGCTATACCGTGGTGGACTATAAAGCCACGGGGGCAATACGGGTTACGGATGAAGGGGACTTTACCATCAGTCGTAATTGGGAAGATTTGGCCGGTGAACAGCTGGTTGATTATGTGTTAACTGGAACCATGTTACGCCAAGGTGGCGGCGTGTTGGTCAATGCGCGCGTGATCGGTATGCGTTCACGCGTTGTTATCGCCTCGGCACAAGGCTTCTTGCCTGCAGATAGAATTGGGCGTGATATCGATAACGTCAATAAAGTGCGCTTAGAGAATGGCACCATTATTCGCGACGATGTGTCATTGCATAATCGAGAAAATGTAATTTTAAAACCTTAGGAGTAATTGATGAGCCTGAGAGCAGTTTGGCTGTGGGTCGTAATGTTGTTAACGGGTTGCCAGCCATTGGCCGAGATTCGCAGTGATGATGTGATAAGTGCTGTCGGTTATGCATCTATTAGCGAGCAGCAAGGCACCAACGATGAAGAAAAGCGCATTCGTGCCATGCGGGCATCGAAGTTGGATGCGTACCGAGAACTCACTGAGCAAGTGTATGGCCTAAGGATCAGTGCCTCTGCAGATATGGTCGACCAGCAGCTGGGAACAGAAGTAACAGACAGCCGTGTCGATGGTATTATACGTGGCGCAAAAGTCGAGAGAAGTTACCCAGTAGGGGACAGTTATGTTACCGAGATGACGCTCGATCTGAAGTTGATGGAGCGCTTAAAAGGCAATGTAGATGTTTACCATGTACCGCAAAATGATGTGACCTTATTCTAACGTTACAGCAGGCTAGAACCACGCATAAGCGTTAGACGTGGTGAGCTAATAATTGAAAAGCCAGCGAGTGTTACGCTGGCTTTTTGCTATCTGGTTTCTTTCTAGGTTGGTATCCGTTATTTGTCGGTGTCCGTTATGTATAGGCGCGATCTAACATTTTAATGATCTCTTGCTCGTTAACGTCGATGGCGTCAAAGTCAAATAAGCCTCCCATGGTACAGCGGTTAGTGAATGAGAATGTCGAGTGTGTCGACATATACGATTTGATATCGTGGTAAATGAGCGATAGGGGAGTGTTAAAATGGGTTACGCTTTAATGTTTGTGCCTAGCGAGCGGATATTGGTTGCCGCTCCTTCACTGTTATAGCCCATTTGGCTTTTGCCACGCGCCTGCAAAAACAAGTTGTTCAGCTTATGGTAACTGAGTTGGGCACGTTGCAAAGCGTCGCCATTCACTTCGTTGCCTGCATGGCACTGTTGTAAGAGGTGTTGCAGGGTTTTTACTTTGTCGACTAAAGCGGGATCAGTGTTGAGTTGTTGCCGCTCAGGGTGGCGGCCGATAATGGCATCTTGCTGCTGAATTTGGTGCAATTTAGCTTGCTTCTGTTGGGCTAGCTGTTCAATGTTAGACGATTGCCGCGTGGCAATCGCGCTTTTTTCTGCATCCAATATGCGCGAGAAGTCGATTAGCAATTGATGTTGTTGTTCAAGAAGCGATATCAGTTGCATAGTGATGTTCCGTTATAAGCCACGAAGCTCATCTTCAAACTTGATGAGGTTATCGGCTAACTTTTCTGCATCAATAGCATAGGCACCATTGGCAATCGCTTCTTTTATTGCGGCGACTTTAGCACTGTCGAAACTAGGCTCTGCGGCTAACTGTTGATGCAGTTGCCCGACATTGCGGCCTTGCTCACTGAGAGAAACGGCATCGCCTTGACGTGCAGAGGTGCTGTGCTGCGTATGTGTACCTGACGCAGGGGCTTTGTGCTGTGAGCTACGTTGTGTGGAAAGGGGCTGGCCACCACGTAGATGATCAATGCCAGTCATTGTAATCACCTTAATAAATTTAGAATCTGCTTTCTTATCGGCATATGTGCGATAAGCTTTAATATTAAATTAAAAATTTACGCTGACTTCACCAACACCGGTTATTCTAGCATCAATTATTCGCCGTGACTTCTCATTTTGGACCTTAACTTGCTCC
Organism: Thaumasiovibrio clandestinus; assembly: GCF_047250365.1. Taxonomy (NCBI): domain Bacteria; kingdom Pseudomonadati; phylum Pseudomonadota; class Gammaproteobacteria; order Vibrionales; family Vibrionaceae; genus Thaumasiovibrio; species Thaumasiovibrio clandestinus. The sequence continues at coordinate 617,416 of NZ_JBLBVL010000001.1, read as the reverse complement.
CCCATCAGGCCATCGCCCATCGCTTTGCCGGGGGTAATAATATTGAGCCCCCCTCCCGCCGCAATGATTTTAACACTGTCATTGCGGCACACGAGGCAAATATCGTTGCCTTGAATTAAGTCACCCGCATTTATGCCACGCCTTACCTTTGCGCCGACAACTTGATCCGGATCGCGGTAGGCAATGCCGCGCTGAAAGCGTCGTTCGCGTTGGGTTAGCTGTAAATCATTAAGGGTGATTACTTCGCCACGGGCTAATGGCTTGGTGGCAATGAGAAGTGATTCTTCAATTTGAATGCGTACTGGCACATACACCTGCCAGTTGGTCTCTTCGCAGGACACCAGAACATTCACGTTGTGACTGAGGTTTTGTTTACCCGGAATGGCAGTAGTAAATGGGGTTGGGCAATGACTGATTCTTAATCTTGTGTCTAAATTAGCCGCTGTGACTTTTAGAGTGCCGTATTGAGGTGCAGTGAGCTGAGCCTTAACTTCGTTTTCTGCGGCTTGTCGAACCTGATCAAAGATGGCATCTGTCGTCGTTGCATAACTATGAAATACAGGAAAAATAAGCAATAACACAAATGTGAATAAGACGCGGTAAGTTATTGGCTGTTTTGTCACTTTGTTAACACCTAAGTCAAACATACTGATATTAAATCATTGGATTACAGGGCATACTAAAGGAATTTGACATCGAATTCCTGATTTTGTTTAGTCGTGTATATTCGAAATAACATGGAGTTTCCCTTATGACGGGTATTCTAGATTCGGTTAATCAGCGCACCCAACTAGTGGGGCAAAACCGATTGGAGTTGTTGACGTTTAAACTCAACCGTCGCCAGACCTATGGCATTAACGTCTTCAAAGTGAGAGAGGTGCTACCGTGCCCACGTCTGACTGCGATGCCGGGTTTACACCCTTTGGTTAAAGGTATCGCTCATGTTCGTGGTCAAACTTTGTCCGTCATTGATATGAGCTTAGCGACGGGCGGGCGACCAGTTGAAGATACTGGCAATGCCTTTGTGATTATCTCTGAGTTTAACCGCACGGTGCAGGCATTCTTAGTGTCGTCTGTTGAACGTATCGTCAACATGAACTGGGAAGCTATTTTGCCGCCCCCAAAAGGGACAGGAACCGGCAGTTATCTTACTGCTGTTACAGAAATTGAAGGCAAGCTGGTTGAGATCCTTGATGTTGAAAAAATCCTTGATGAAATCTCACCGTCAAAAGTTGAGGTGTCAGAACAGTTGATTGAAGATGCAAACCAAGCTCAATCAACGCACCCTGTGGTTAAGCGTCTACTGGTAGCGGATGACTCTTCTGTGGCACGCAAACAGGTTCAACGTGCGGTGGCTGCCATTGGCTATGAAGCGATTCTGGTTAAAGATGGCAAAGAAGCCATTACCCTGCTTAAATCGATGGCTGAGCAAGGCAGCATTTATGATCAGCTCGCATTGGTGATTTCTGATATTGAAATGCCAGAAATGGATGGGTATACATTAACCGCTGAAATTCGAGATAATCCGGCATTAAAAGATCTTCATGTTATATTGCACACATCACTCAGTGGTGTGTTTAACCAAGCCATGGTAGAACGCGTTGGTGCAAATGCTTTTATACCGAAATTTAACCCTGACGAGCTAGGGGCAGCAGTCCTCGCAGAGTGCCAAAAGTAGTAGATAGTTAATGACAGCGATAACAATTAGCGAACAGGATTATCGAGAATTTAGTCGATTCCTCGAATCACAATGCGGCATTGTCTTAGGCGACAGTAAGCAATACTTAGTTAGAAGTCGACTCAGCCCGTTAATGACGCGTTTTGCCGCTGAATCACTGTCTGTATTACTTAGAATGGCCATCAAAGGTTATAACCGTGAGTTAAAAATCGCGGTGATTGACGCGATGACGACCAATGAGACGTTGTGGTTTCGTGACAACTACCCGTATACCGTTTTATCTGAACAATTGCTGCCAGCACTGGCAGAAAAGCGGCGGCCCCTGAAAATTTGGTCTGCTGCTAGTTCGTCGGGACAAGAGCCCTATTCGATTGCGATGACCATCTTGGAAACGCAAGCCAAGCGTCCTGGGTTGCTGACGTTTGGCACCCAAATTACCGCCACTGACATCTCGATGTCCATGCTCGAAAATTGCAAGCATGCTGTCTACGATCGTTTATCACTTGGGCGGGGTTTGTCAGATGAGCGCAAACGGCGCTTTTTTGAAGATGTCGGCGATGGCAAAATGCGTGTAATGGATAACGTGCGGCGTATGGTTAACTTCCGCCATTTAAACTTGCTGGAAAGCTATGGCTTGCTGGGGCGCTTCGATGTCATTTTTTGTCGCAATGTTCTGATCTATTTTTCTCCAGAGCTGAAAGCGCAAATACTTAATCAAATGGCGGCGTGTTTGAACCCCGGTGGATACCTAATTCTTGGCGCATCAGAATCACTAACCGGGTTAACGGATAAGTTTGAAATGGTGCGTTGTAACCCAGGTATTATTTATCGTCTGCGCTAATGGCTAGTTTAAAATAAACCTCCCTCCTTTTAGAAAATCATAGTTGGCACTTTCTTTGCATCTTATTCGTATTGACGTTTAGGAGGCAGAGAATGGCCATATCTTTTGACAAAGCATTAGGTGTTCACCAACACACAGTGGGTGTGCGCGCCAAGCGGGCAGAAACACTGGCCAGTAACTTGGCAAATGCAAATACACCCGGCTATAAAGCGAAAGATATCGACTTTAAGCAAGCACTTAGTGCGGCAACCTCTGGAACCAGCATGGGGCTAAACCGCACCCATGAGCGGCATATCGTTGCCACTTCTAAACGTAGCGGCGATCAAAAGTTTCGTGTGCCTAATCAGCCGGATACGGGAGATGGCAACACGGTAGATGCACAAGTTGAGCGAAATCTGTTTATGCAGAATGCCCTTGAGTATCAAGCGTCACTCGACTTTCTTGGTAGCAAATTTCAGACGATGACCAAAGCGATAAAGGGGCAGTAATCAATGAGCCTATTCAACATTTTTAATGTTAGCGGATCGGCAATGAGTGCAGAGGCGGTACGCTTAAATACGACATCGAGCAACTTAGCCAATGCGAATAGTGTTAGTAGTAGTGCCCAAGAGACTTATCGCTCTCGTCAGCCTGTCTTTGCGGCCGAGCTAAAAACCGCATCATCACAACGAGGTGAGTCAGTGCCAGTACAAGTACTAGGCATTGTTGAAAGCCAAAAACCGTTGCGAGCAGAATACAATCCTGATCATCCGTTGGCGAACGAAGAAGGTTACATCTTTAAGCCAAACGTCAATGTGATGGAAGAGATGGCAAATATGATTTCTGCCTCTCGTTCATACCAAACCAATGTACAAATCGCTGATGCCAGCAAGCAGATGCTGCAGCAGACGTTGAATATGGGTAAATAAGTGAGGAATAACCGCCATGGCTAATATCAATGGACCGGGCGCTTCTAGCTTATCCTACATGGACCAGCTGAAAGGGCTACAAGAGCAGCAGTTGCAAGAAAAGCAGCAAGCCCAGGCAACCAATGAGCTAAAGCAGGAAGACTTTTTATCGTTGCTAACCAAGCAGCTGGCACAGCAAGATCCGTTTAAACCGGTTGAGAATGACCAAATGATTGCGCAAATGGCCTCTTTTGCGACAGTTGATGGCATAAACCAGATGAATGAACAGTTTACGAGCTTGAATTCTGCCATGACCTCCAATCAGGCATTGCAAGCATCGACGCTGGTGGGCCGAGATGTACTGGTTCCCAATAGCACTGCGGTAAAGCAGAGCGCCGAGGCGGGTATAGCGGCTGTGGTTAAACTGCCTCAAGCACTGGATAACCTCGTCGTGAACATTGAAAACGAACAAGGACAGCTGATTGACACCTTAAATATTGGCGCCAAACCGGGTGGGGAGCACCGTATTGAGTGGAATGGCCAAGATCAGCAAGGCAATCCGTTGCCGCCTGGTCGCTATGTTGTGAGAGCGTCAGGGATGATGAATGGTGAAAGCCAGGCGTTTGAAGTCTCTACCTATGCAAATGTGAATAGTGTTCTGCTTGGGCAGGGCGATGGAAATGTAATGCTGAATTTGGCGGGTTTTGATGCACCGTTCCGATTAGCGGAAGTACTGGAAGTGGGCAAGGTTTAAAGGAGAATAGTTATGGGATCAAATATCGCACTGAGCGGCCTGGGAGCGGCTCAAAAAAGCTTGAATACGACCAGTAACAACATTGCTAACGCCAACACTTTTGGTTTCAAGCAGTCACGTGCTGAATTTGCCGATGTCTATTCAGGGTCGATTTTTTCGAATGCAAAAACGACCAATGGACAAGGGGTTCAAACCTCTACGGTTGCGCAGCAGTTCCATGAAGGGGCGAGCATCTACACCAATAACCCGTTAGACATGCGTATTTCAGGCACAGGATTTTTTGCGGTGGCGGGTAACAATTTGCAGCCGAACGAGCACAGTCTCACCCGAAATGGTGCTTTTCATTTAAATAGAGATAACTACATGGTGAACTCAGAAGGACAATACCTTCTGGGTTACGATGTTGATCAAGCCACGGATCAAGTGGTTTCGTATGAGCCAAAGGCATTAAACGTACCCGATCGTTATGGTCAACCGCGTCCGTCTACCGATGTAACGATTGGGGTTAACTTACCGGCTAATGAGGCAGGTAAAGATGTGTCACAATTCAATTTTAACGATCCTGAAACCTTCAATAAATCAACGTCGGTATCGGTGTACGACTCACTGGGTCAACCTTATAAGATGACCACCTATTATGTTAAGGATGCGTCAGCCGAAAATAAATGGTCGGTGTACTACACCATGACCGATGCGGAAGGGGAGAAACCGCTGCGCATTGAGAATGGTCAATCATCGACGTTAACAGGCCACACTGGCTCTACGTTGGAGTTTAACTCTGATGGTTCAATTGCCGTGGTAAACGGTGGAAACCCGGTTATTTCTGAAGAGTTAGGGCCAAATGGTGCAAACTTGGCGCTCAATGGTGCTGATGGCGCGCAGAAAATCAGTATGAATTATGATGAGCCGACCCAGTACGCTGCACCATTCGAGATCCGCCGTTTTAATGAAAACGGGGCGACAACGGGCTTCTTGTCAAAAGTGGATATCGATCCGAAAGGCAGCATCGTTGCCACCTATAGTAATGGTGAAAATGTCACGTTAGGACGTGTAGCGATGGGACGCGTGCCTAATGAGCAAGGGTTAGCTCAAGCTGGCGGTACTCAGTGGCAAACCAGTCAAGATTCAGGGGCATTGATCTTCGGTGAGGCGGGTATTGGTGCATTTGGCACAATTAAGAGCGGGACGCTGGAGCAGTCTAACATTGATATGACTCAAGAGCTGGTGGACTTAATAACAGCACAACGTAATTTCCAAGCCAACTCACGTGCATTGGATGTTGGTAACCAGTTGCAACAGAACATCTTACAAATCCGCTAACCCTATCTATGTTGCCGCAGCGTGGTGTTGCGGCAAACTTTTCTGCCGCGCGACGTTATCAGCGGCAATTCTTTACCTTACCCTGCCTTTAACCGTGTGCTAAGTCGCGTTAATGACGGCTTATTTATACTGTTCACCTCTCTTTAAGTTGGCATAAATATTGCTTAATATTTATGGAATGAGATAGGAGAGTACTATGGACCGCGCGCTGTACCTTGCCATGAGTGGTGCTAAACAAGATATGTATGGCCTACAAGCTAAAGCGAATAATCTTGCCAATGTCCGCACGACGGGTTTTCGAGCAGACTTAGAGCAAGCTCGTAGCATGCAAGCTTACGGCGAAGGGATGCCAACGCGTGTTTTTGCCATGACTGAGCGCCCAGGCGCTAATTTTGCTCAAGGCGCCGTGATGACAACCGGTCGAGATCTCGATGTTTCGATTGAAGGTGATGGTTGGCTGGCGGTCATTGATCCTGTTGGACAAGAAGCGTATACCCGAGCCGGTAATCTGAAAATTGATCAGACTGGTATGCTGACCAATGGAAGTGGCCACCTGATTGCTGGCGAAAATGGTGCACCTATTTTCATTCCATTACCAATTAGCAAAATTCAAATTGGTCGTGATGGAACGATTTCTATTTTGCCACAAGGTGCGCCACCAGATGCTATCGAGCAGGTCAATCGCATTAAGCTAGTAAAACCTGAGAATCAAGAACTGTATAAAGACAGCAATGGCTTGTTTCAGTTAAAGCAAGCACAACCTTTTTTGCCAGCCGATGGCTCTGTTAGGTTGCTTACTGGGGCACTAGAAGGCAGCAATGTGAATGCGGTTGGTGAAATGACCAGCATGATTGAATTACAGCGTCATTTTGAAATGCAAGTCAAGATGATGAAAACCCTAGAAGAAATAGACGAAGCACAATCTTCACTCTTGAGATTAGGTTAAGGAATAAAGGAATAGACGATGCATCCAGCACTGTGGGTTAGTAAAACGGGTTTAGACGCTCAGCAGACCAATATCTCAACCATTTCCAATAACTTGGCCAATGCCTCAACGATAGGCTTTAAGAAGAGCCGTGCTATTTTCGAGGATCTGTTTTACCAAAATATTAATCAGCCTGGCGCTCAGTCAACGCAAGATACGGAGTTACCTTCTGGCTTGATGTTAGGCGCAGGGTCAAAAGTTGTCGCGACACAGAAGGTGCATACTCAAGGCAATACGCAGACGACCAATAACGCCTTTGACATGATGATTGAAGGCGATGGCTTTTTCCAAGTTCTGTTGCCTGACGGCAATATTGGTTATACCCGCAATGGTCAGTTTACGGTCAACGGTGAGGGTCAGTTGGTTACCAGTGGCTCTGGCTATGTTGTACAGCCGGAAATTGTAATTCCTGAAGATGCTGTGTCTGTCACAGTGGGGACTGATGGCGAAGTGAGTGCACGAATTCGTGGTCAGCAAGAGAATGTTGGGATTGGTCAGTTGACCACGGTTGGGTTTGTTAATCCAGGTGGTATGGAACCAATTGGTCAAAATTTGTTCTTACCAACAGGCGCTAGTGGTGATCCGATGGAAGGCGTACCCGGTCTGGATGGTTTAGGAGCGATTCGTCAATCGATGCTTGAAACCTCAAATGTGAATGTCACGGAAGAGTTAGTCAACATGATTGAAGCACAGCGGGTATATGAAATGAACTCTAAGGTCATTTCTACCGTTGATCAGATGCTCAGTTATGTTAATCAGCAGCTGTAGCGGGAGTTTTCAATGAATAAATACGCTTGGATTGTACTTGCTCTTGCCTTAACTGGGTGTGTGGCACCGCCAGAAGAGATCAATAACGAGGCGATGACGCCGACGACACCGGTTGATGCGGTTGAAGGCAAAGCAACAACAGACACCGCTGGCTTAGTGGATAAGGTGCGTCGCCGAGAAGATGCTGTGGCGGACGATCCAGCTTGGGCTCCGGTCTATCCACAATCTCAACCTGAGCACTATGCGGCGGTGACGGGGTCTCTATTTAATATCGCCAGTGCAAGGGATCTGTATGATAGTCGTCGACCCAAGGGGTTAGGGGATATCGTTACGGTATTGCTCGAAGAGCGCACACAAGCCAAGAAGAGTGCCAATGCTGATATGGGAAAATCGACCGATTTGTCGATGGATCCCTTGTCATTAGGGGGGCAGGACATCATGCTGGGCAACCGTACTCTTTCTTACAATGTCTCTAATGATAATTCGTTCACAGGGTCGACATCCGCCAATCAAAGCAACAGTATTTCTGGCACCATCTCTGTTGAGGTGGTCGATGTGATGCCAAATGGTAATCTGCTTGTGCGTGGTGAACGCTGGTTAACCCTCAATACCGGCGATGAGTACATTCGTCTGAGTGGCACCATTCGCCCAGATGATATTGGCACTGACAATACCATCGCATCAACACGGATCTCCAATGCACGTATTCAATATTCGGGCACTGGAGAACATCAGGATGCACAGGAACAAGGCTTCCTAGGCCGTTTCTTTAACGTCGCGCTATAGCGTTTTTGGGGTTGTAATAGATGATGCGCAAGCTATATATCGCCATTGGGTTGTTGTTGGTGTTGGGCATTGCGCCAGTACAAGCATCCAGAATCAAAGATCTTGCTAGCGTTGCTGGTGTGCGAGATAACCAACTCGTGGGTTACGGTTTGGTGGTCGGCCTGCCGGGAACAGGGGAGAAAAATGTCCCTTTTACCGATGCCAGTTTTACTGCCATGCTTGATAGTTTTGGCATTTCTGTGCCAGAAGGCACACGGTTAAGAACAGAGAATGTCGCTGCTGTAGCGGTACATGCCACGATGCCAGCCTTTGCAAAGCAGGGGCAAATGCTAGATGTCACGGTGTCGTCTCTTGGCGCTGCAAAAAGTTTGCGTGGTGGTACCTTGATGCAAACCTTTCTGAAAGGTTTGGATGGCAATGTCTATGCTGTCGCGCAGGGTAGCCTAGTGGTGGGTGGATTCAGCGCAGAAGGTGGAGATGGTTCCAGAGTGGTTGGCAACACGCCAACGGTGGGGCGCATTACGAATGGGGCAATCATCGAACAAGAGATTGCTAACCCATTTGGTCGTGGAGACTTTCTCACGTTTAATCTACACGAGTCTGATTTTACCACTGCGCAGCGTATGGCTGATGCGGTGAATGACTTTTTGGGACCAGATATGGCGGCAGCCATTGATTCTACCTCGGTGCGAGTACGTGCACCGCGAGATGTTAGCCAGCGAGTAGCCTTTTTGTCTGCCATCGAGAATTTGCGTTTTGAGCCCGGTGAAGCAGCGGCAAAGATCATTGTTAATTCACGAACGGGTACAATTGTCGTTGGACAGAACGTGAAATTGCTGCCTGCTGCCATTACGCATGGCGGTATGACAGTGACGATTAGTGAAAATCTAAATGTGAGTCAACCTGCGCCATTTTCAGCGGGTGAAACGGTGATCGTGCCTGACTCTGATGTCTCGGTGTCTGAATCTGATGCACGTATGTTTAAGTTTGAGCCGGGGGTGAGTTTAGATGACTTAGTACGTGCGGTGAATCAGGTTGGCGCTGCGCCGTCGGATTTAATGGCTATTTTACAATCACTGAAGCAGGCTGGTGCTATTCAGGGACAGTTAATTATTTTGTAGTTAATTTGCTGATAATAGAGTGAGTGATGAAAGATTACATAGACCCGGGCTTTATCCATGACTTAGCCAGTCTAGACCGGCTACGTAGCGGTATTAATAACGATGATTCATCAGCGCTGCGCTCTGCCGCAGTGCAATTTGAAGCGATTTTTACCAATATGCTGTTTAAGTCGATGCGTGATGCCAACAGTGTGTTTGAATCGGATCTCACCGACAATCGACAACGTCAATTTTTCGAGCAAATGCACGATGAGCAGATGTCATCAGAGCTAAGTGCATCAGGATCGCTCGGTTTGGCTGATCTGATTGTTGAACAGTTAGGTGGTGCTCAGGCGGAAAACATAGCGTCGCATCGCCCGCAAACGGAACTGTATCCAGCAGGGTTAGATGTAGCCATTAAACAGGCGACAGCCTCAGTGCCGATTGACCGTGATACTATCGAACAAACTCAGCAGCGAGCATTAACAGAACTGCAAGCGCGTGCGGCAATGCAACAAGCGCTTGATTTACGTGAGCAAACGTCTTCTGCTGCAACGCCAATAGCAGCCATGGAGAACAAGCCGTTCGACTCGCCAGATAACTTTGTGGCTCGATTACGCCCTTATGCAGAACATGCGGCGAGTGCGCTGGGAACTGATCCCGCGGTGCTGTTAGCACAAGCGGCGTTAGAGACAGGCTGGGGGCAAAAGGTGATCAATAATGCCCGTGGTTCAAGTCATAACTTGTTTAATATTAAAGCCAACTCAACATGGCAAGGCGACAAGATGGCCACCAACACGTTGGAGTTTTATGATGGCTTGCCAGTGCAGGAGAACGCCTCGTTTCGTTCTTATCAGACTTATCAAGATAGCTTTAATGACTATGTTGATTTTTTAAAGAATAATCCGCGTTACCAGCGTGCACTGCAACACCCTGAAAATCCAAATGAGTTTATTCGTGGCCTCCATCAAGCAGGCTACGCTACTGATCCGCAATATGCCGATAAAGTGATCAGTGTGATGCGGCGGGTTAATCAAATTCTAGATTAAACCGCTGCTTGATTAAACGGTTCATTTTGCGCCTCGCTCCGATAGGGACGAGGCGCTTTACGTTATACCGTGTTGCACCTTTTGCTTTTTTCTTCTCTCATTTATCGCGCAAATAGCGCGCCTTTTTGTCACGATATCCCGACGTGTGACGAAATATAAAAAGTTGGTTCGAATTTTGCTTATCTTATACGCTTGCTGTGATCAACGATCACGGGTGAGCGCAGGGTCTATGCAATATTAGTTTGTTCGGAGGTGTAATGGGATTTGATCTGCTAAATATCGGGGCACAAAGCGTGCTTACCGCCCAGCGGCAGCTAAATACCACCGGTCACAATATCTCAAATGTGAATACCGAGGGGTATAGCCGTCAGTCTGTGGAGCAGCGGACCAATGATCCACGCTGGTGGGGCGGCAGTCAGCACGGCACGGGGACACATGTTGCCGCCGTTCGGCGTTCGTTTGATCAGTTTGCCGCCAATGAAGTTAACCTATCTACCACCAATCTTAGCTATGCAGAAGATCGGGAGATGCAACTTAGCCAGTTAGATACCACCTTGGCAAACAGCGCCAAACAGATCCCGCAAGATATGAACGACTGGTACGACGCCATTAAAGCGATGGCTGATACGCCAAATGACCTTGGAGCGCGTACGGTGGTGCTAGAAAAAGCGCACCTGATCGCCAATGGACTCAATAGCAACTATACCCAATTGGTCTCGCAACGAGCAGAAGCGACAGAGATATTGCAATCAACGCTGTCTCGCGTTAACGATATTGGCAAGGAGCTAGTGGATATCCACCAAGCGCTAATTAAGAGCCCTGGCAGCAGTAACGATCTGCTTGATCGGCACAACACGCTGATCAAAGAACTATCGCAATACACCAAGGTGACCGTTACCCCGAAGAATGACAGCTTTAATGTGATGATAGGCACAGGGCACACGCTCGTGTCAGGCACTGAATCGAGCGAGTTGTTAATGATTGCCGGCAGCCCAGATCCGCAGCAGACCCAACTCGCGATGCGTGAAGGAAAGGCGACCAAAGCGATACAGATGTCGGGACTGGATGGAAAACTGGCGGCATTGCTAGAACTACGTGACAAAACGTTGCCGCAAGTAATGGATGAACTCGGACGCTTATCTATCGGTTTTTCCTCGGCGATAAACGAACTGCAAGCCCAAGGCCTCGATTTGAACGGCAATGTGGGTCAGTCGATGTTTAGTGATATTAATGAGCCTCAAATTGCCGCTGCTCGTGTGGTGAAGCCGCTTGATTCTCCGGCGGATATGAAAGTCTTTATTGATGACACTGCTCAATTAAAGGGGGGTGAGTACTCACTTAGATATGACGGCACAGCCTACCAGGTAACTGCGCCAGATGGCGCGGTTCACCAGCTTTCAGCTTCCGGGATGCCGCCTCAAATAGAGATAGATGGGTTACGGGTCGAGATTACAGTGCCACCGATAGCAAATGAACGCATTTTATTGCGCCCAAGTCGCGCGGCGGCGGGGGAGATGTCGGTAACGGTAAGTGATGTTAGCCAAATTGCGGCACAGAGTTTTCTTAGTTCTGCGTCGCGTATCGAGGGCAAAGCAGAATTGCAGGTAACCGCGTTGGGGCAGACACCGGAATTTAAGGTGATGGTTTCCCCTGACGCGACGCAGTTCGCGGTACTGAATCCATCAGGCGGGGTATTATTGCCGCCGCAATCATACCCGCCAGCAGGTCCGGTGAATGTTGATGGTACCGTGTTTGAGCTTAGCGCTGGTGCGGCAGGCAACGATATTTTTGCGGTGAGCCTTACCCCAGCAGAAGGTGATAATGGAAACTTGCTCCGTATGCAAAATACCCAACTGGACAAAGTGATGAATGGCGGGAAGTCGACGTTTATCGATTTGTTTCAGGGCCTAACTACCGATATTGGCGTGCAAAAGGCGTCAGCCAGCCGACTGCGTGATGTGGCGGACATGGAGAAAGAGACGGCAGAAAGCCGTTTAGCTGAGATTTCCGGGGTGAACTTAGATGAAGAAGCGGCCAATTTAATGAAATTTCAGCAAGCTTACATGGCGTCGTCACGTATTATGACGGCCGCCAATAAAACGTTTGAAACCCTTCTTGATTCAACGCGTTAAGGAGTGATTGATGATTAATCGTCTATCCAGTTTTCATGACTACCAAAGCACTGCAAACGCGATGGGTCGCCAGCAGCAAAAGGTCTTTGGTAATCAGCAACAGCTGGCATCCGGGAAACAGTTGATGTCGGCAGGTGATGATCCGGTCGCTTCGATTTATACCCAGAATTTTGAGCAACAAGGTGTGCAGATCAATCAGTATTTGCGCGCTATTACACTGGCTGAGAATCGCCTCAGCCAAGCAGAAACCGCCATTAGCGAAGTTGAACAGCTGGCTGATAGCGCAAAACGTAAAGTGATGATGATGGTGAATGGTTCGCTATCAAGTGCGGACCGCATTGCACATCAGCAGGACTTACAAGGCTTGTATGATGCCTTTCTTGCGACCGCCAATACACAAGATGAGTCGGGCAATTATCTTTTTGCGGGTACTCAATATAACAAGCAGCCATTTTTCCGTGATAACTTGGGTCAAGTCACGTATGTCGGTGACAGTTATCAGCGCATGGCACAGGTGGCAGCAGGGATTGATGTGCCAATAAATGATGCTGGCGATGCGGTTTTTTTAACGGTGAAAAATCCTTATGGAGACTATGCTCCTGAGTATCATTTGAACGAAGGCTCTGAGTTACTGTTGCTCGATAGTCAAAATAGCAATCATACCGATATGAGTGCGTATCGCGTCGATTTTTCGACCTCGGCTGAAGGGGTTGGTTATGCGCTGTATCAAAATGGTGAGTTGGTGAGTACTGGCTCTTATGACCCGCATATTGGCATTGAACATAATACGCTGAACATTCAATTTTCTGGTTCCGTGATGGATGGGGACAGTATTACCCTAGGGCGAACATCAGAGGTCAATATTTTTGATGCGTTCCAACAGGCGATTGTCCTTGCTGAAGCCGAAAATAATGATGCGTCGGCCAATGCGGCATTACACTACACGGCCGATATTATGGCGGAGGCATTCCAGCATGTTAATCGGGTACGCTCAGGGTTGGGTACACGCCTACAAACATTGGATCGCCAACAGAATAATCATCTGGATTTTCAAGTGGTGCTAAATGAATCCCGTGGCAAGTTAGAAGATCTTGATTATGCTAAAGCGGTTATTGAACTTAATGAGAATATGCTGGCGCTGCAGGCATCGCAACAGGCGTTTGCGAAGACGAAAGACCTTTCTCTGTTTAACTATATTTAGCATTCCCAGGTAAGAATGAAGTGGCTAGCGGCAATATCTTTCTGATATTGCCGCTTTTTTATTCTTGATTGGCAGCAGATTGCCGCAAGGGCAACGACCAATACGTCTTTCTCTTAAATATTGGTTATAAAAGCAGTTTTAAAGTTGGCACACTGCTTGCTTTATGTACATAAGATGAGGCAAGTTTTCTTGCTTAACATATATTTTAGATCGCTGGTCCTGCGGCAGGAGTGTCGTCGGAGAGATTGTTCTGTCGATGCTTGATACTGAGCGTACATCTTTCTATCGATGACAGCGGACAATTTGTTTTGCACCAGCATACTTAGTCAAAGGAGAGCAAAATGGGTGTAACCGTAAACACCAACGTGTCTGCGATGACTGCGCAGCGTTATTTAGGTAAAGCGACTGAAGGGTTAAACCAGTCGATGACACGTTTATCGTCAGGAAGCCGCATTAATAGTGCTAAAGATGACGCCGCAGGTTTGCAGATTTCCAACCGCTTGGTTGCTCAAACACGTGGATTGGACGTCGCGATGCGAAATGCCAACGATGGTATCTCGATTGCTCAGACCGCAGAAGGCGCAATGCAAGAATCAACCAATATTCTGCAGCGCATGCGTGATTTGTCTATTCAATCTTCAAATGGTGCGAACTCTGAAGAAGATCGTGTTGCTATTCAGCAAGAGATGAACCAGCTGCAATCGGAACTGAATCGGGTCGCGGAAACCACGGCATTTGGTGGCCGTAAGCTACTAAACGGTACGTTTGGATCGTCAGCCTTTCAAATCGGATCTAATGCGGGTGAAGCCATCATTATGACCATGGGCAGCATTCGTGCTGACGAGGCCGCGATGGGTGGTGACATGTTTGTTGGTCAGGGTATGGCATACGACGGTTGGCGAACGGGGGCAGGTGATCAACTTGTGCTGCGTGTTGGAAGTGAAGATTTACCGGCGATCACTTTTAATGAAGGCATGGATATCGAAGAAGTTGCGACGCGTATCAATGGGCAAACCGATTTGGTGACCGCATCGGTGAATGAGTCTGGCCAACTGCAGATGTTCATTAATCAAGAAGACGTTGCGATTAATGATGGCGGCAGTCAGTTAACCGCGGGTACCGACGGCGTAAACATGCTCGCCATTGATGCTGCGCAATCAGGCTCTGTCACTGTCGCGGACATTAATGTCACCACTGTGGGCGGTGCTCAACAGGCGGTAGGCATTATCGATTCAGCGCTAAAATATATGGATCAGCAGCGCGCTGATTTAGGTGCGAAGCAGAACCGCTTGGGTCATACCATCAATAACCTGTCGAATGTACAGGAAAATGTTGAAGCGTCGAATAGCCGAATCCGCGATACGGATTTTGCCAAAGAGACCACCGAGATGACCAAAAATCAAATATTGCAGCAGGCGTCGACATCGATTCTGGCACAGGCTAAGCAGGTACCACAGGCAGCACTTAACTTACTGCAATAATTCTTCTGCTGTTAGGTCACTGGTAACCCGCAATGACCAACGCAAAGTAACGAGGCGGCAAACTGGCAACAGTTTGCCGTTTTTGTTTTAAAAAAGGCTCAATTTAATTTCCTTGTGGCCGATATCCCTTAATGAAGCAGCAATTTACTGTTGTTAAAAAAAAATTTAAAAAAAAAGCTAAAGGTTTTAACTGGCCTGCCGCTACAGAAGTTGAATCAAGAATAATGTAGGTTTTGCCGGCAGCGCTGGTCGAAGCCATTTAAGGGAACATAAGGAGAATTGCAATGGCAGTTACAGTAAATACTAACGTTTCTGCGATGACCGCACAGCGCTATCTGAACGCAGCGACAGAGAACACGGCAAACTCAATGGAGCGTTTGGCGTCTGGGTCACGTATCAATTCAGCAAAAGATGATGCAGCCGGCCTACAGATCTCTAACCGTTTGATGACTCAAAGTCGTGGTTTAGATGTTGCAGTACGTAACGCAAATGATGGCATTTCAATGGCACAAACCGCAGAAGGTTCGATGCAGGAAACGACCAGCATCCTACAACGTATGCGTGACCTATCGTTGCAATCATCAAACGGATCTAACTCTCAAGCTGACCGTGACTCAATCCAAGAAGAGATGGGTGCGTTAACGAAAGAGCTAAACCGTATTGCAGAGACAACCTCTTTTGGTGGTACTAAACTGCTAAACGGTGAATTCGGTACGCGTTCATTCCAAGTGGGTGCGGATGCCGGTGAAGCGGTACAAATGTCGATGGCTAACGTTCGTGCTGACGCGCTTGGCAGTGAAAAGCTTGCAGGTACTACTGGCGTAGATGCTAGCTGGACAGTAGAAGCAGACAAAACTTTGAATATTAACGGCAAAGACATTGATATTAAAGTTGGCGACGATATCGAAGAGCTTGCGACCCGTATTAACGGTTTGGCCTCGGATGTGAATGCATCGGTGACACATACTGATGATGGTCAGTTAACTTTGCAGATGGTTTCTGAGAATCCAATTACAGTTACCGGCGATTTAGCGAGTGAGTTGGGTCTAGACGGTACAAGCACCACAACAACCGTTCAAGAGATCGATGTGAGCACTGTAGGTGGCGCACAGCAAGCGGTTGCGGTATTAGATAACGCACTAAAAGAGATCGACTCGAACCGTTCAGAGATCGGTGCAGCACAAAACCGTTTAGGCCACACCATTAATAACCTAAACAATGTTAACGAAAACGTGAACGCGTCTAACAGCCGTATCCGTGATGTTGACTTCGCGAAAGAAACCACTGAACTAACGAAGAGCCAAATCTTGCAGCAAGCAAGTACGTCGATTCTTGCTCAAGCGAAACAAGCACCTCAAACAGCGCTTAGCCTACTTGGTTAATCCTATTTGATAGGCCATGATAAAAGCGGCAAGCACTCCTTGTCGCTTTTGTTGTCTCTGGGGGAGATTATATGGACATTAAGAATACCTCATCTTTACCTATTTCCTTTCTATCTACGCCAAAGAGTCACTCAACTCATAATTCTGGCTTAAATATTGCAAGAAACTCAGAGAGTGTGGCAGTGCCATCACAGGCATCTCGCCAATCGACAGTAAATGAATCTCAAGAATTATCATTTCGTCGGGTTGAACAAACAGAGAAGCTTGAACAGCAGCGCACATTGGCTCATGAACAGCTGGTGAGTGTGGTTGAACGGCTAGAAGAGTTTATTGCTACTTTTAATACCAATTTATCATTTCGTATCGACGATGAGTCAGGGCGGAATGTGGTAACGGTTTACGAAAAAAGCAGTGGTAACGTTATTCGGCAGATCCCCAATGAGGAAATGCTCGAGCTCTCCCGACAAATGGCTGAGTATCATGGTGGGTTAGTGTCGACAAAAGTCTAATTTAAGCGGAAGTTTTATGGCAATACAGATGGCGGGCCTAGCAACGGGCATGGATATCACCAGTATGGTGGATAGCATGGTTCAAGCAGAAAAAGCCCCCAAAGAAGAGCGGATTACTCAGCGTATGCAGGATATTCAAACGGATATCAGTGCATATGGCCGCTTAAAGGAGTCGCTTGATGCCATGAAATTTATGATGGCAGACTTTCGCAATAATGATGCATTAGCGGCTCGGCGCACAGATATTTCTGACCCGCAACAGCTTTCAGCTGTCGCCACTCCCGCGGCAGCGGTGGGGCGATACAGTGTCGATGTTCAACAACTAGCCCAATCGCATAAGCTCGCCTCTGAGCCATTGAGTGCCTCTGACTCATTAGGAGAAGGTCAGTTACGCATTGGTTTAGGTACGCTTGGCTTTGAAGTTACGCTTGAATCGGGCCAAGATAAGTTGGTGGATTTGGTGCGTCATATTAACCGTGCCGCAGACAACCCTGGTGTTCTTGCCTCGATAATCAAAGATGACCGTGGCGCCCGCTTGGTGTTAAGCAGTGACCAAACGGGAGAGCAACAGCAAATTTCGGTTGCGGTTACGGCTTCCCCAGTCAGTGACTTGCAGCGTTTATCTTATAACCGCCATCACCTGTCAAATGCAATGAACGAAATGCAACCGGCTCAGGATGCGCGAATTGTATTAGATGGCTTGGCGATCATTTCCAGCGACACTAACCGAGTATCGGGCGCGATAGAAGGGGTTGACCTTGATATTGTCGCGCTCTCTTATGATGAGCCGACAGAGCTGGCCGTGAGCTATGATCGGCAAACCGTAACATTTGCCATTGAGCAGTTTGTTGGTGCGTTCAATCAGTTTTTCGATGTGACTCAAGCACTGTCTAGCTACGATGCTCAAACGCAACGTGGTGGGCCACTAACGGGTGACAGTTTAGTGCGTAGTGTCACCAACCAATTGCGGCAGCTTTTTGCCCAACCGGTTGAGGGGGCTCCGGATAATTTGCAGACACTAAGCCAGCTAGGTATTACCACGACGTTGCAAGGTCGGCTAGAAATTGACTATGACGTGTTTAGTCGCCAACTGAATGAGAACTTTGCTGGATTGGATGATTTCTTTGGTGGTCGAAATGGTTTTGCACGCCAAGTTGAAGATCTTATTCATTCTTATACTGGCATTACCGGTAGTATTCGTTCTCGCGAAGATAGCCTGTCCGAACAAAATACCCGTTTGCTGACGGAGCAGAGTAAATTAGATGAACGCATGGATGGAGTAAAGCAACGCACCTATGATCGTTTCTCGTCAATGGACGCTGCAATGGGACAGATGCAGTCGCAGTTAGCGTATATGCAGGGCATGTTCGGAGGCGGGGGATAATAGATGCTAGACGAACAGTGGCTTGACCAACTGGCAGCATTGGATCAGCAGATCATTGAGAATTTAGACAACGATGATATCGATGTAGCGATGCCATTAAGTGCGCAGTTACAACAACGAGAGTCTCTTTTACAGCAAATAGCGCTGTTGACAAAAGTCGATTCATTGCGCTGGCAGCAGGCATTAGATCGAACGAAAACGCTCATTGCTCGCCTTGCTGACAAAAGGTCGGCAACACAGAGCACACTTAAAAAATTGAATCATGGGCACCGTTCCGTGACGTTATACAATAAATTTCGGTAAGAACAACAGGATCAAAGAAATGGCAATGAGAGGATCACTACAGGCTTATAAAAAGGTGTCAATTGACAGTCAATTGACCTCGGCGACGCCACATCGTGTGATTCAGATGTTAATGGCGGGCGCCATTGAGCGTTTAGTGCAGGGTAAGGCAGCAATGGAGCAAGGGACTCTGTCTGTCAAAGGGGAGCGTTTAGGTAAAGCGCTAGATATTATTATGAGCCTACGCTCGTGTTTATCGATGGAAGAGGGCGGGGAAATCTCCTCCAACCTTGATGCGTTGTATGATTTTATGGTGCGTCAGATAAGTGTCGCTAATCAGGAGAATAATCCAGATCTTATCGATGATGTTGTTGAGATGCTTCGCGAAATTAAGTCGGCATGGGATCAAATCCCAACCGAGTTTCATACCCTGACGGATTTTTCTGAGTAATCCCTCGAATTCTTGAAGTTATCTATCAATCTGAGGTCACAGGTTTATTGTGTCCTCAGTTGCCTTCTTGCTCCTTTTAATTACAATATGCGCAGTATTTGTCATTTTTTCGTGATTTTTTTCAAACGAAACGAAACTTAAAGTAGGCAGTTGTATTCATGCAAGGTGTAGCAAAAGTCCTAGTCATCGATGATGAGCCACAAAGTCGTCGTGACCTTGGGGTTATCTTCGAGTTTATGGGAAAAAAGGTACACGCAATCGCGCTGTCGGAGTTAGATGAAACACTCAATACTCAGCCATGGCAGGCTTGTTTCGTTGGTCATATTCATTCTAATCATAAGTTGCGTCCTGCATTAGAGACTCTTTTCTCTTCTCGTCATATTCCGCTTATTGGGTTTGAGGAGCACTACGGCCTATTCTCAGAGCTTCCCAATTATGTCGGTGAAGTCAAACGTCCATTAAGCTATGTACAGTTATCTGAAGTCTTGCGCCACTGCAACGAGTTTGTGGGAAAGAACACGCGACGAGTCCCAACTTTCGGGGGGCGATCCACCCTATTTCGTAGTTTGGTGGGCAGCAGTGAACAGATTGGATTGGTTCGCCGCTTAATTGAGCAGGTTGCCACAACAGACGCGAATGTGATGATTTTGGGCGAGTCGGGGACAGGAAAAGAGGTCGTGGCGCGTAACGTGCACTATCACTCCTCACGCCGAAATGGCCCGTTTGTTCCGGTTAATTGTGGCGCAATTCCGCCTGAATTGTTGGAAAGTGAGTTGTTTGGGCATGAAAAAGGCGCGTTTACCGGTGCGATATCAAGCCGTAAAGGTCGTTTTGAAATGGCGGAAGGTGGCACGTTATTTTTAGATGAAATTGGCGATATGCCGACCGCAATGCAGGTAAAGCTGTTACGTGTTCTACAAGAGCGCTGTTTTGAGCGCGTTGGTGGCAATAAAACGCTTAAAGCGGATGTTCGTATTATTGCGGCGACCCACCGTAACCTCGAGGAGATGATAAAGGAACAATTGTTTCGAGAAGATCTCTACTATCGCTTAAATGTCTTTCCAATCGAAATGCCAGCTCTGCGTGAGCGCATTGAAGACATTCCGCTGTTAATTCAGGAGCTGTTAGCCCGCTTAGAGGCTGAGGGCAATGGTAGTGCATTCCAATTTAGCCAACGGGCGATTAAGTCCTTACTTGGTCACCATTGGCCGGGAAATGTGCGTGAACTAGCGAATCTAATTGAGCGAATGTCGATTATTTACCCTGAAGGGGTTATCGATGTTAATCAGTTGCCGGAAAAGTATCGTCATCTTGATATGTCGGCGCTAGTGGAGGAAGACTGGGCATCAACAGAGATGCAAGAACGTGAGGCCGTTAATGCGCTATTTTCTGATAACTTTGCAGACGATGATTTAGAGCAGAATAGCGACCTATCCGCCCTCCCCCCGGAAGGGGTTAACTTAAAAGAGATGTTGGCGGACTTAGAAGTTGAAATGATCTTGCAAGCATTAGACGTGCAGGACTGGGTTGTTGCTCGTGCCGCTGATATGTTGGGTATGCGCCGTACTACGTTGGTAGAAAAAATGCGTAAGTATCAGCTTGCACGTGAGTGTGCTTAGGTGATAACAGGCTGTTGTATCTTACCTTAATTGCCCGTATCTTATAAAAGAGTCATTAATTTGACTCTTTTTTTTGCATGTTATAATTTTAAATCATTGTTTTATATCAGCAATGCATGATTTTACCTTATGGTATGGATTATGCATATGTTTGTCAGTTGAGTAGTCTGTCAAAAAAGAGAACATGTCACCATGGAGTTAATGGGACGACAAATTGAACAGTTGTCGGAGCAAGTTGGTCGTTATCAACAGGTAATGAACGCAATGCCTGCGGGGGTTATATTGCTAGATCCGCACGGAAATGTATCGGAAGCAAACCCAGAGGCCGTACGCCTGTTAGGGCTGCCGTTGGTAGGTGAACGTTGGTTTTCTGTAATTCAACGCGCTTTTGATCCCCGAGAAGATGATGGGCATGAAATCTCCTTGCGTGATGGAAAAAAAGTGAA
The DNA here is from genome assembly GCF_047250365.1 of Thaumasiovibrio clandestinus. Classification (NCBI taxonomy): domain Bacteria; kingdom Pseudomonadati; phylum Pseudomonadota; class Gammaproteobacteria; order Vibrionales; family Vibrionaceae; genus Thaumasiovibrio; species Thaumasiovibrio clandestinus. Next base: position 596,361 of record NZ_JBLBVL010000001.1, on the reverse strand, counting down.
GCTGGCGATTTCGGCTTCAAATAGTGGGCAGTTAATCTTAATTACCGACATGACGGAAACCCGTTTACTCCAAGCACGCGTTAGTGACTTACAACGCTTCTCTTCTTTGGGGCGTATGGTGGCATCTTTAGCTCACCAGATCCGTACTCCTCTTTCCAGCGCATTGTTGTATGCCGAAAATTTAGGGGCTGACAACATTCAGCCAAACGTCCGGCAGCGCTTTCAAACCAAATTGGTCGATCGTTTGCATGACTTAGAAAAGCAGGTGAGTGATATGCTGCTGTTTGCCAAGGGAGGCGACAATAAAGTGGCTGCCCCGTTTTCGCTTGAGCAGTTATTGAATGAAATCGAACGTATGGTCGATGCATTAATCAGCAAGCACGACGTTGATTTTAGTGTGGATTGTGATGATGAAGCCTTAATGGTGTTAGGCAATGTCAACGCGCTAGCTAGCGCGGTGAGTAATATAGTGATTAATGCAATTCAAGCAGCAGGTAATGGCTGCCGGATTGCATTGCGTTGTCAACAGCAGGGCAATACCATTGTTATCGATGTTGAAGATAACGGCCCAGGGATGACCAATGACGTTATCGAAAAAGTGTTAGAGCCTTTTTTCACCACACGCCAGCAAGGGACAGGCTTAGGTCTGGCCGTTGCCAATATGGTTACCAAGGCACACAGCGGTGTGCTGTCGATTCAATCCAAAATCGGTGGAGGAAGTACGTTTTCTATCACCATTCCTCGCTGTACACAGAATAATGGAGAAAAGGAATGCACCAGAGCAGAGTGCTAGTAGTAGAAGATGATGAAGGTTTGCGCGAAGCTCTGGTTGATACATTATCATTGGCTGGATACCAGTGGTTAGAAGCCGACAGTGCAGAGCAAGCGATTGTATTATTAAAGCAACATCAGGTTGATATCGTTGTTTCAGATGTACAAATGGCTGGCATGGATGGTTTGGGGTTATTGCGTAGCATTAAACTTCATTGGCCTAAGCTACCCGTACTGTTAATGACCGCCTACGCCAACATACAAGATGCGGTTGCTGCGATGCGTGATGGTGCTGTCGATTATATGGCAAAGCCTTTTGCGCCAGAGGTGCTATTGAATATGGTCAGCCGTTACGCACCAGCAAAAACCGACCGTCATAAAACCGTGGTCGCTGATCCGAAGAGTTTGCACTTGTTAGCGCTGGCTGAAAAAGTGGCGGCAACAGATGCGACTGTCATGGTATTAGGGCCTAGCGGAAGTGGTAAAGAGGTCTTATCGCAGTACATACACGCGCATTCATCACGTAAAGAGCAACCATTTGTCGCGATCAACTGCGCAGCCATCCCCGATAATATGCTAGAAGCCACTCTGTTTGGCTATGAGAAGGGCGCATTTACCGGTGCGGTACAAGCGTGCCCTGGTAAGTTTGAACAAGCCCAAGGTGGCACCATCTTGTTAGATGAAGTCAGCGAAATGGACTTAAATTTACAAGCTAAGTTATTGCGTGTGTTACAAGAACGCGAAGTGGAACGATTAGGTAGCCGTAAAACCATTAAATTAGATGTTCGCATTCTGGCTACCAGTAACCGAGATTTACGTCAGCATGTTGCAGAGGGACATTTTCGAGAAGATCTCTATTATCGCTTGAATGTTTTCCCACTCACTTGGCTGGCACTGTGCGAGCGCCCAGCCGATATCATTCCACTTGCTCAGCATTTAATTGAACGCCACTGCCGCAAGCAGGGGCTGGCTTTGCCTTCATTGTCAGCGTGTGCGCAACATGCTCTACAACAGTACAGTTGGCCAGGCAACGTGCGTGAACTGGATAATGTTATTCAGCGCGCGTTGATACTCGCAGATCAACAGATTGAGAGTGGGCATATTCTGCTGGAAGGCGCTGATTGGCAAGGGTTGGCAACGTCTACGATTGAAGTGGTGGTTCCCATGTTGGCGCCACAAGCCGCGCCTCCCTCCTCACCGACAGCGAGTACGGAAGGATTGGGAACAGAACTTCGTGAGCAGGAGTTCACGATTATTCTTGATACGTTAAAAGCCTGTAATGGGCGACGAAAAGAGGTGGCTGAGCGTCTCGGGATTAGCCCTAGAACATTACGCTACAAATTAGCCAAAATGCGCGACGCAGGGGTGGATATTCCTATTTAGAATGAGCGTTATGACTGCGATTTGGCTTTTTATTTGGCTGATTGTCACAGCCGTAAAAGTTATATTTGGATTGAAACAAATATCCCTGAAAATTATTGGCGTTAAACTTGCAGGGACAGTAGTATAAGGCGCTAAATGTCAGTGTTCTGACGGAATAAGGAGCAAGGTATGAAAGTAGGTGAACTTCAGGCTGAAATGGCGGCCATGCGCCTAGAGGCGAAGAGTGCTCAGGCACCCGCAACTGGGCAGCAGGTTAGTCAAGACTTTAGTCATTTACTCTCCAATGCTATCAGTAGTGTGAATAACCATCAGCAACAAGCGAGCCAATTGCAGACACGTTTTGATCAGGGAGATCGCAGCGTATCACTATCAGACGTTATGATTGCACGCAACAAATCGAGTGTGGCCTTTGAGGCAACGGTTGAAGTTAGAAATAAGATGGTTGAAGCCTACAAAGAATTAATGAGTATGCCTGTCTAGCTTTATCGAGTTGGTGTAGCGCTTTTTTTATCGGTGTTAGGAAGTAGATAGTGGCCGAAGAGAGTATGAAACAAGAGCTGGCGGTAAGCGGTAACGCAGGGACGTCATTGGCATTAGATGAGATGACAACAGACGATAGTCTTGCAACGCAAGATAGCAGCTCTCCACGTATGGGCTCGCTATTAGGTGAGCTGGATATCGTTCGTCAGGTCGTTCTCGTCCTTGCGGTTGCTATTTGTGTTGCACTGATTGTAATGCTTTTTTTCTGGATTAAAGAGCCAGAAATGCGCCCATTGGGCAGTTATGAAACAGAAGAATTGATCCCCGTTCTTGATTATTTAGATCAGCAAAAAGTCTCTTATGGGCTCGACGGAAATACGGTGCGAGTACCAGCCAATGATTATGCCAAGCTCAAGCTTAATTTAGCCCGGGCAGGACTCAATAGCGCGACTCAGCATGGTGATGAAATTTTGCTTAACGATATGGGTTTTGGTGTCTCTCAGCGCGTAGAGCAAGAAAGATTGAAGCTGAGCCGTGAACGCCAGTTAGCGCGAGCCATTGAGCAGATCCGTCAAGTTAATAAAGCGCAGGTGTTGCTGGCAATGCAACAGCGTAGTGTCTTTGTTCGTCAAAATCAGGAAGCTTCAGCATCCGTTTTCCTCACCTTACGCACAGGCGCGAACCTTGGTCAAGAAGAGGTCGATTCCATTGTTGATATGGTGGCAACGGCAGTGCCTGGCCTTCAACCGAATCGTGTCACTGTTACTGATCAGCGTGGGCGTTTACTTAGTTCAGGTACGCAAGATGCGACGTCCAGTGCCCGTCGCCGTGAGTATGAACTGGTTCGCCAGCAAGAGCAGAACTTACGTGAAAAAATCGACTCAATCTTAATGCCAGTCTTAGGGATCGGTAATTACACCGCACAAGTTGATGTATCGATGGACTTTAGTGCGGTAGAAGAGACCAGAAAACGTTTTGACCCCGACACGCCTGCCACCCGTAGTGAATTTACGCTAGAAGATATTAACAATGGCAGCCGTGTCGCCGGAATTCCAGGCGCGTTAAGTAATCAGCCTCCGGTTGATTCATCGATTCCTCAGGATGTGATTGAATTGCAGCGAGGCGGATTAGGTGGTGCTGGATCTGTTCATCGCGAAGCGACTCGTAACTTTGAATTGGATACCACCATTAGCCATCGCCGTGGACAAACTGGGGTGATTGACCGTCAAACGGTATCTGTCGCCATCGATTATCGCCCATTGGTTAATCCCGAAACAGGTCAGATGGAGATGGTGCCACGCAGTGAAGCCGAAATGGACAATATTCGTCGCCTCTTAATGGGCGGGGTCGGCTTTTCACAAATGCGTGGTGATTTTATTGAGGTGATCTCCGTTCCTTTTGCTACGCCTGAATTTGAGCAGTTGGGCGATATACCAGTTTGGGAGCATCCGAATTTCAACAGTTGGGTGCGTTGGATTGCTGCAGCATTGGTTATGATTGTGGTGGTTATTGTCTTAATCCGCCCGGCGATGCGAAAGTTACTCTACCCAAATCTAGCTGCCGATGGCACGCCATTGGGGGCCGATGGTTTACCCATCCCACAAGATGGGGATATTGGGCTGTTGGGTAGTGATATTGATGCTATCAACAATATAGAGTTCAGTAGCAGTTCGGTCGACTTGCCAAACTTGCACAAGGACGAAGATTTACTGAAAGCCGTTCGTGCATTAGTGGCTAATGAGCCTGAGCTGGCGGTTCAAGTTGTAAAAAGCTGGGTAATTAATGATGGCTGATAAACTAACAGCGGTAGATGAACCGATCCATTTTGATATTAATACCCTGTCGGGCACCGATAGGGCGGCTATCTTATTGCTTAGCTTGAGTGAAGAGGATGCGGCATCAATTATTCGCCACTTGGAGCCGAAAGAGGTGCAAAGAGTGGGCGGCGCAATGGCAAACATGTCAGATCTCAGCCAAAATAAAGTGGCTGCAGTACACCGTAACTTTATTGAAGAGATTCAAAAGTATACAGCCATAGGCATGGGCAGTGAGGACTTCGTTAAGAAAACCTTGATCGCGGCGTTAGGCGAAGATAAAGCGAGCAATTTGGTCGATCAGATCTTAATGGGGAGTGGTTCAAAGGGCTTGGATTCATTAAAGTGGATGGACCCTCGTCAAGTTGCTAGCATTATTCACAACGAGCACCCGCAAATTCAAACCATCGTTTTGTCTTACTTAGAGCCAGAACAATCAGCGGATATCCTTTCACAGTTCCCAGAGCGAACTCGCCTTGATTTGATGATGCGAATCGCTGATCTAGAAGAAGTTCAACCTGCTGCACTGCGTGAGCTTAATGAGATCATGGAGAAACAGTTTGCGGGTCAAGCTGGCGCTCAGGCTGCAAAAATTGGTGGCATGAAAGCAGCCGCAGAGATCATGAACTATCTCGATAATAATGTTGAAGGTCTGTTGATGGAACAGATACGCGACAATGATGAAGATATGGCATCTCAGATCCAAGACTTGATGTTTGTGTTCGATAACCTTGCCGAAGTGGACGATCGCGGTATTCAGACGCTGCTACGGGATGTGCCACAAGAGCTGTTACAGAAAGCATTGAAAGGGGCTGACGATATATTGCGTGACAAAATTATGCGCAATATGTCCAAACGTGCCGCTGAACTATTAATGGATGATTTAGAGGCGATGGGGCCAATACGTGTCGCCGATGTGGAAGCCGCACAAAAAGAGATTTTGTCGATTGCACGCCGTTTGGCTGACACTGGAGAGCTAGTGTTGTCTTCTGGTGGTGCAGACGAGTTCTTGTAAGGTGACTTACTATGACTTATGAGCGCCGTCGTGGTTACCTTCGTGTGGAGCCAGAGCAAACCCCTGAGTTAGCCCGTTGGGATCTGCCTGATTATGGCGAAGAAGAGCTGTTACCACGTGACACAGCATTCAACTATGATCCGTCGTGGCAACCTGCCGAGCCGGCACCGGAAGTAGAACAAGAAGTACTTGCACCGTTAACGGCCGCTGATTTGGAAACTATTCGTCAATCGGCGTACGAAGAGGGTTTCGCTCAAGGCCAAGAGGCTGGCTATCAGGCTGGCATTGAGAAAGGCAAGCCGCAAGGCTTAGAGCAGGGAGTAGCCGAAGGTATAGAACAAGGCCTCGCCCAAGGCTTAGAGCAAGGCCAAACAGAAATCGCCACGCAAGTATCACACTTGCTCTCTCTTGTTGATAAGCTGGCCGCACCAATGGCGGCAGTGGATGAACAGGTTGAACAGGTGCTCGTCGAGATGGTGACGCACCTGACACAAGAACTGATCCGCGTCGAGCTGAAGACCAATCCAGATATCATTCTACGCACTGTCCGTGATGGGATCGCTGCGCTACCGATAAGTGGCCGCCGAACCACCATTCAAGTTCATCCCGATGACTTCCAATTACTGAATGACGCTTATGGCAACGAAGGCTTGGCAGAGCGCGATTGGCAATTGATTGCCGAACCAGGATTACAACGCGGTGATGTCACTGTTATCGCAGAAGACTCACAAGTCGACTATTTGCTGGAACAGCGCATTAAAGAGTTATTGCATCACTTTGTGGGTCGAAATGGTCTCGCTGCGGAGTCGTCATGAACTTGCTGGCACAGAAACTGACTCAGTACCAAACGCGTGGTTTAGTTAGTCGTCCGGTCGCATCGGGAAAACTGGTGAGAGTGGTTGGACTGACGTTAGAGGCCGTTGGCTGTAGCGCGCCTGTCGGTAGCTTGTGCCAAGTGGAAACCTTGAATGGTACAATGGAAGCTGAAGTGGTTGGTTTTGATGGTAATACCCTTTACTTGATGCCGAGTGAGCAGTTAACGGGGGTAATGCCTGGCGCGAAAGTGACCCCGATTCATGGCGAGAATGGTTTATCTGTTGGCCCAGAATTGCTCGGTCGCGTGATAGATGGTGTCGGTAAGCCTTTAGATGGACTAGGGCCGATATTTACTGTCCAGCGCGCCAATTTTCATGCAACCCCATTAAATCCCTTAGCCCGTAAACCGATTAAAGAGCCGTTAGATGTTGGTATAAAAGCGATCAATGGCATGTTGACGGTGGGGAAAGGGCAACGAATCGGTCTATTTGCCGGTTCAGGTGTGGGTAAGTCGGTGACCCTTGGCATGATGACGCGAGGCACGACAGCACAGGTCGTCGTCGTCGGGTTGATTGGTGAACGAGGGCGCGAGGTCAAAGAGTTCATTGATGAAATTTTAGGCGAAGAAGGGCGTGCGAGGGCTGTTGTCGTCGCCGCGCCTGCGGATGCTTCTCCACTAATGCGCTTAAAAGGGTGTCAAACCGCTCTGACTATCGCAGAGTATTTTCGAGATCAAGGGCTTGATGTACTGCTGTTAATGGACTCATTGACGCGATTTGCTCAGGCGCAACGTGAAATTGCCTTATCGGTGGGGGAGCCGCCAGCAACAAAAGGGTATCCACCTTCCGTGTTTGCTAAGTTACCTGCGCTCGTTGAGCGAGCTGGCAATGGTGGCGAGCATCAGGGCTCAATTACCGCTTTCTTTACGGTATTGACGGAAGGCGACGATCTACAAGACCCCATAGCCGATGCTTCTCGAGCGATATTAGATGGACATATTGTTTTGTCACGAGAAATGGCAGATGCTGGCCATTACCCTGCAATTGATGTAGAACGCTCCGTGAGCCGTGTTATGCCTGCCATTGTTACCGATGAACATATGTTAATGGCCAAAGCATCGCGACAAATATTGTCTATATGCCGCAAGAATCAAGACTTGGTTTCAATCGGTGCATATAAACAGGGAACAGACCCTGCTATCGACCAAGCATTTAGTTATAAACCTCGGTTAGATCAGTATCTGCAGCAAGGTATGAAAGACGTTGTGAATTATGACATGTGCGTCAATATGTTACGCAGTGCCTTGCAGTCAGGAGGCTAATCGATGAGTCGTAGCGCATTACAGTTGATTTATGAACGGGCTGAAGCCGATGAAAAATATGCTCAATTGGCGGTGGAGCGTGCGCATGCAGAGCTGACTGCATACCATCAGCAGCTGGCGCAAATTGAGCAGTACCGCTTAGACTATTTTTCGCAGATGTCTGAGCGCGGGCAGGCAGGGCTATCCGCCAGTGCTTATGGCCACCTCTACCGATTTATTACCCAGCTTGATGAGACATTAGCTCAGCAAAAGGCGGCAGGCGCCCACTTTGAGCAGCAAGTCGATGAATGTCAGCAAGCTTATGCCGAAAAGCGCCAATATAAACGCTCGATTGAATGGTTGCTAGATAAACAAGCGACAGAGGCAGTAAAGCGTGAACAAATTCGAGAGCAGAAGCAACTTGATGAATTTGCCACATTGCAAGCGGCACGTCGTCAACGCCGACGTTGATCTAAAAAATGGTGTGATTTTTGCATAGTTAAATAGATAGAGACAGATAATAAGTTTTTGAGATTCATTATGGAGCTAACAGGGCTATTTACCGCCAAGACGGATATGCACAAGCCTCAGGCAACGGCCACAGGCGGAAAGGGGCCAGCAGGCAGTGTTAATGAGGACCAAACACTGTTTGCTTCTGAGTTACAATCGGCAGAAAAAGCATCGACTGAGCCGGAAAAAACAGATTTAACTCAGTCTTTAGACGTTGATGCCAAATCTGTGGTTGTGTCTGATAGGCTGCTGCAAGACGAACAAGAAGTGGCGATAGATACCTCTGTGGCAGAGCTAGCGGGATCTGAGGCGATTTCACAAGACGCATTGGCTCACGATGCAATGACGGAAGGGGAAGAGGTACTAACCCGTCTGCGTAATGCAGACAGTCAGCTACAACGTGGCAAAGCCTTGCCGTCAGAGCAAGCTGATGAGTTTAGCAAAGACGAAGTAAAGTCGAACAGTGAAGCTGAAACGGCATATCCTGCTGATGGGGGGCGTTCGGTGCCGGCTTTTTCTCCATTAATGGCAAAGAGTGTGGGAGGCGAGTCAGCCCATGCGACAAACCATATCGCCAATAACGCTGCGAATAAAATGGCCACGGTAGAGTGGGGTGCTGCTAGCAAGCAGAGCGAGAGCAATACCGCATTGACTTGGCAAAATGGTACTCCTTTAGATACCGGGGTAGAAGAGGCTGCGGAGCTAGGTCGTAATGTTAGTGATGTGGCGTCAATGCGCGCTTCACTGTTGTCAGAGTCTGGTGGCAGTACGGATGTTGCTGGCGCAGCGACAGATAAAGCTCTGTTACAAGCCACCCAACTTAGTGCGCCGTCTTCGCAGCAAGCAGCACAGCCGTTGTTGCTTCAACATGGAAAAGCCGATGTTCAATTACCGTTGAACTTGCAACAAACCGAAGCACAACAGGCGGTGGCCGATAAAGTACAAATCATGCTGTCGAACAACTTAAAACATGTCGACATCCGTTTAGACCCGCCAGAGTTGGGACGCGTGCAAATTAAACTGCAGCTCAATCAGGATCAAGCCAATGTGCAATTTACGGTATCGACATCGCAAGCCCGTGAAGCGATAGAGCAGAGTTTACCTCGGTTGCGAGAGATGCTGCAGCAACAAGGTTTGCAATTGACGCAGGGCGACGTCCAACAGGAGAGTCGTTCACAACAGCAAGGTCAATTTGCAGGTAGGTCGTCGGAGCGTGAAGGTGCACCATCTTCGCCATCGGGAGCGCAAGGAGTCAGTGACCATGATGAACACGGTGTTGCTAATGATGCAGTGGAGCTGTGGGTTAATGAACAGAGCCATGGTGTCGATTATTACGCCTGAGCAAATGGTACGCAAGGAAGAAGCGCCTCTGTGTATCGGTATAAATTTAATGGTGTGTTTAAGGATTCAGGATGGCCGATGACAGTCAAATATTAATTGAGAAACCCAATAGCAGAATGAAGCAGATTGGGTTGCTTATTTTGCTAGGTGTTGCTCTTCTGACGGCTGGCGGGACGGCGGGGTATTTTCTCTTCGCGCCGAAAAACAGTGCCAGCGAGACGAACCCAGCATCGCGTGACGTGGTCGCCCCAGCAGGGCCTGCGATGTATATCTCACTGGCGGAGCCATTTATTTTTAATGTCACAGGCGATGCGCGTGATCGCTTAGTGCAGATAGATGTACAACTGATGGTAAGGGGAAGCCGCAATGAAGCAATGGCGAAACGCCACTTACCCTTGTTGCGTTCAACCTTGCTGGCTTCGTTTAGTGCGGCAAGTGTAGAGCAGCTACGAGGTCCGAATGGGCGCGGTGATTTGCGCGATAATGCGTTACAAGCTTTGCAGGCGACGATGGAACAGGTGTCTGGTGAAGGGGTCATTGAGCGGGTATTGTTTACCAGCTTTGTTATGCAATAAGAGGTTATTTTGAGCGATCTTCTCTCCCAAGATGAAATTGATGCGCTACTTCATGGTGTTGATGATGTAGACGATGATGATGACGGTTTAGGCGCTGATCCTGATGGTGCGGTAGTCTTTGACTTTTCATCGCAGGATCGCATTGTTCGTGGGCGAATGCCAACGCTTGAACTGATCAATGAACGCTTTGCACGTCATATGCGCATCAGCTTGTTTAATATGCTGAGAAAATCAGCAGAGGTGTCAATCAATGGTGTGCAGATGGTGAAGTTTGGTGAGTACCAAAACACCCTGTATGTACCCACTAGCCTAAATATGGTGCGTTTTCGTCCATTGAAAGGGACGGCATTAATCACCATGGAAGCTCGATTAGTCTTTATTCTGGTTGAAAACTTCTTTGGCGGAGATGGTCGTTTTCACGCCAAGATTGAGGGGCGTGAGTTTACACCCACAGAGCGGCGCATAATCCAGATGTTGCTGAAGTTAGTCTTTGAGGATTACCGTGAGGCGTGGTCACCAGTTATGGGTGTTGAGTTCGAATATTTGGACTCTGAGGTAAACCCGACGATGGCGAATATTGTCAGCCCAACAGAGGTGATCGTGGTGAGTTCGTTCCATATTGAGCTGGATGGTGGTGGTGGCGATTTTCATGTCGTGATGCCCTACTCGATGGTGGAACCGATCCGTGAGTTGCTGGACGCCGGTATTCAGAGTGACAAGATGGAGACCGATGTGCGCTGGAGTAAGGCATTGCGTGACGAAATCATGGATGTCCCTGTGGACTTGCGCGCAAAATTGATGGATGTCGATTTGACTTTGCGTGACCTGATGGAGTTGCAGCCTGGCGATGTTATCCCAGTAGAGATGCCTGATGCTGCGACCTTGTATGTCGAAGATCTTCCGACATTTAGAGCTAAAATGGGTCAATCAAATGACAATATCGCATTGAAAATAACTGAAAAACTAAAACGTCCTGATATGGTTAATACCGATCTAGCGTTCTTTGATCAGGAGACGCTTGGAGAGGCGTTGATTGGTTTTGATAGTTCAAATAATAAGTAGTAAGCAGGTAAGAAATGTCGCAAACTGACGATCAAAAAATGGCAGATGAATGGGCAGCAGCACTGGCTGTTCAGGAAGAGCAAAGTGTTAAAACCGCGCCATTAGATGAATTAAAAGAAGAGCGTTCTGCGATCAGTGAAGATGAACGCAGTAAACTGGATACCATATTGGATATTCCGGTCACTATCTCTATGGAGGTGGGGCGCACTCAAATTAGCATTCGTAACTTATTGCAGCTCAATCAAGGTTCGGTGGTTGAACTGGACCGTATTGCGGGTGAGTCACTGGATGTTATGGTCAATGGAACCTTGATTGCCCATGGCGAAGTGGTTGTTGTCAACGACAAGTTTGGTATCCGCTTAACGGATGTTATTAGTCAGACTGAACGCATTAAAAAGCTACGTTAAGGCCAGCATAAACATGAATACATTACTTGCCATGGCTTTCGCGCTGTTGGTTCTGGCTCGCCCTGCGTACGCGGCCGGTCCTGACCTGAATATTATGACGAGCATTACCTCGTTATTGTTGGTGGTTGGACTGATTTTGTTGCTGGCATGGTTGGTAAAACGCATGCGCTTGCCGCAATTTTCTGGGCAACAACAGTCTATGCGTGTGGTAAAGCAGATGCCTTTGGGACAAAAAGAACGTTTGGTTGTCGTGGAGGTGGCAGGAGAGCAGCTATTGCTAGGTGTTACTTCACAGAGTGTTAATTTGGTCAAAGTGCTGGAGACCCCTTTCCCCGAGGAAGCGTCGCCAGAGTTTGCCCGTCAGTTTTCTAAGTTGCTCAAAAAGAATGACAATTAAAAACCATATTTCCCCCTTTGTCTTTGCATTGTTGGTGCTTTTTTTCTCTTCTTTCTCTTTTGCTCAGGAAGAGGCAAGTCAAGCTTTGCCGGCGGCGGCTGCGTTAGGTAGCAATATCAGCCTGAGTGAGATGGATGCACAATCTCAAGCGGGCCAGCAGAGGATGACTCAGATTGGGCCGGGGATCCCCGCTCTGACCATGACGGTAAACCAGGATGGCAGTGAGGATTATTCGGTTAATTTACAAATCCTTGCTCTGATGACAATCCTTGGCTTTTTACCTGCGATCGTCATACTGATGACCTCGTTTACCCGCATTGTGGTGGTTATGTCGATACTCCGGCAAGCGATGGGTCTACAACAAACACCTTCGAATCAAGTTATTATTGGAATTGCTCTGTTTCTTACTCTGTTTGTGATGTCTCCTGTTATCACTCAAATGAATGAACAAGCGATACAACCTTATATGAATGAGCAATTGACGGCACGAGACGCGTTTGATGTTGCACAGCAGCCGTTGCGTACATTTATGCTAAATCAGACTCGTATTAAGGACTTAGAAACCTTTGTTGATATCTCTGGTGCTGTCGTTGACTCTCCTGAACAGGTGTCGATGACGATCCTAATTCCGGCCTTTATCACCTCAGAGTTAAAAACGGCGTTCCAGATAGGTTTTATGCTATTTTTGCCATTTTTGGTGATTGATTTGGTCGTGGCATCAATTCTAATGGCAATGGGTATGATGATGTTGTCGCCAATGATTGTTTCGTTACCGTTTAAGTTGATGTTGTTTATCTTGGTAGATGGTTGGAATCTCATTCTTTCAACCCTAGCTGGCAGCTTTGGGGTTTAGGAGGAACAATGACACCAGAAGCGTTTGTTGAGCTATTTCAAGAGGCATTACAAATGGTCTTGATGATGGTCTCCGCTATTGTTGTACCCGGGCTGCTGATTGGTTTGGTCGTCGCGGTATTTCAGGCTGCGACATCGATTAACGAACAGACGTTGAGCTTTTTGCCTCGCTTGATCGTGACGTTATCAGCGCTGATGTTGTTTGGCCACTGGATGACACAGATGCTGATGGAGTACTTCTTCAGTTTGATCGACAGAATTCCGCAATTGTTGTATTGAATCTGAACTATGCATTATCCGGCTCCCATTGTTTTAGATTACCTCGCTAACTTGTTGTGGCCGTTTACTCGCATCTCATCAATGATGATGGCGATGACGTTTTTTGGCGCCCAGTTTGTTTCTCCTCGAATTCGTCTTTATCTCTCCTTTGCGGTAACGCTTGCCATGGCGGGAAGTCTACCGGCTATGCCAAGTCATATTGAGTTGTTTTCACTACAAGGGTTTATTGTCACCCTACAACAAGTGGTTATCGGCGTGGCGATGGGAATGGTCACGCAGTTTATTACCCAAACATTTGTCTTGTTAGGGCAAATTTTAGGTATGCAATCCAGTCTTGGTTTTGCATCTATGGTTGACCCGTCCAATGGGCAGAACACGCCAGTTCTTGGTCAGTTGTTTATGTTCTTGGCCTTAATGCTCTTTTTGGCAACAGATGGCCATTTAGAGATGATTCATGTCGTGTCGATGAGCTTTACCACTCTGCCGGTAGGCGAAGGCATGCCTGATGTGGAGAGTTATCGGCAATTAGCCTCGTGGTTTGGTCATATGTTTAAAGCTGGCTTTTCGATGGCCATTGCTGGCGTTATCGCCTTACTGACCGTCAACCTCTCTTTTGGTGTCATGACGCGAGCGGCGCCTCAGCTGAATATTTTCGCGTTAGGTTTTTCTTTTGCGTTGCTACTCGGTTTACTGATTAGCTGGCACTTGATTTTGGGTCTGACGCCGAAATATGAGCAGCAGTGGCAGTTGGGTCTCGATCAGGTGTGTGAAATAGTGAAGTTAAGGTGTTAAGGGGGCTGCATGGCTGAATCAGATGATCAAGAACGCACAGAAGACCCCACGACGCGACGGCTCCAACAAGCGAAAGAAAAAGGGCAAGTCGCGCGTTCAAAAGAACTGGCCACGGTAACGCTACTGGTTGCGGGAGCGGCTGTGATGATGGCTGGCGGCGATAAACTGGGACAGGCACTAATGCGCTTTATGGGTAGAATGTTCACCCTGTCTCGAGATGAGCTGTTTGATTTTGATCGCTTGCTGACAGTGCTTATGCAGTCTATTTGGCATATTTTTGTCCCGCTGTTTGTGATTTTGTGCGCGTTATTTGTTGCCGCGCTAATCGGTGCCGCCGCGATAGGTGGGGTTAACTGGTCGCCAGAGGCTGCCATGCCGAAATGGTCAAAACTTAATCCACTTAGTGGGCTAAAGCGCATGGTGGGAACGCAAAGCCTGATGGAACTGGTGAAATCGATACTGAAGGTATTGTTGGTGGCTGGGGTGGCGGCGTGGTTGATGCGTAGCAGTTTACAGGACTTGTTCGAGATCAATCAGGAGGTGTTCCCGAGCAATATTTTCCATGCACTCGCAGTGTTATTGCGCTTCGTTTTATTGATTAGTTGTTCACTGCTGGTGGTGGTGGTGATTGATGTCCCATATCAAATTTGGCAGCATACCGAACAGCTTAAAATGACCAAGCAAGAAGTCAAAGACGAATACAAAGAGACGGAAGGTAAACCTGAAGTGAAAGGGCGGATCCGAATGTTGCAGCGAGAAGCCGCTCAACGCCGCATGATGGCAGAAGTGCCTCAAGCCGATGTTATTATTACTAACCCAGAACACTTTTCCGTCGCACTGCGTTATAACCCTGATTTAGACAGTGCGCCAATCGTGATAGCAAAAGGCGTTGATCACCTAGCATTGAAGATCCGTGAGATTGCCAATGAGAATGCGATTGATATTGTCCCGGCGCCCCCATTAGCCCGTGCGCTCTACCATACCACTGAACTAGAACAGCAAATTCCCGATGGTCTGTTCACTGCAGTAGCGCAAGTATTAGCCTATGTCTTCCAACTAAAGCAACATCGAAAAGGCAAAGGTCAACGGCCAACGTTGGCGCAGCGCAATTTCGAACCGCCTGAAGATATGCGTTATGACTCGTAATTTGCCCGATAGAAACGGCTTTAATTCGGCCGCTTAGTGTCTTAGGCATTACGTGATGTTGGTTTTATTGATAGCAACGCAACTATTAACAAATTTATTAAGAATAGCGTCAACTTTTTGTCAAAAAATAGGTATTATTCTTGCTTGTTGCAGTCAATATGCTGTGGTTACGTATTTACTGCTGGGCTAATTACCCAGAAGAAGTAATAAAAAGAATAGGGTCATTTCTTCATATCTATGAAAGCTTCGCTGCCGCTACTTAATAAACTGCCTCTAGGTCGCCTCCAGTCGATTCCGTCAATTGGTGCGCCAATTGTGGTTCTGGCCACATTGGCAATGGTGATTTTACCCATGCCACCGCTGTTGCTGGATATGGCCTTTTCTTTCAATATTGCACTGTCATTGGTGGTGCTACTTGTTACTATTTATACCCGACGCCCTCTCGATTTTGCGGCCTTCCCAACGGTACTCTTGATTGCCACTTTATTACGCTTGGCATTGAACGTAGCCTCAACACGGGTGGTGTTACTGCATGGCCACGCTGGTTCTGGCGCGGCAGGTCAAGTTATTGATGCGTTTGGTAGCGTGGTGATTGGCGGAAATTATGCTGTCGGTTTAGTGGTGTTTTTGATCCTCATGATCATCAACTTCATGGTCGTGACGAAAGGTGCAGGGCGAATTTCGGAAGTTAGCGCCCGCTTTACTTTGGATGCTTTGCCCGGTAAGCAGATGGCCATTGATGCGGATTTAAATGCAGGGCTTATCGATCAAGATCAAGCGCGCTTGCGCCGCAGTGAAGTCACCAAGGAAGCGGATTTTTACGGCTCGATGGATGGTGCGTCTAAGTTTGTAAAGGGCGATGCGATCGCCGGTATTCTTATCCTGCTGATCAATATTGTCGGCGGGCTGATCATTGGCATGAGTCAGCACGGAATGAGCTTTGGCAATGCAATAGAAGTTTTTACCCTGTTGACGATTGGTGATGGCTTGGTGGCACAGATCCCGTCGCTACTGCTCTCCATTGGTGCCGCGATGATGGTAACACGGCAGAATACCGATGAAGATATGGGGCAGCAGTTGCTTGCTCAGATGTTCGACAACCCGCGTGCGCTGGCGATAACCGGCGGCATTCTGTTTGTCATGGGCATTGTCCCAGGCATGCCCAATATTCCCTTCCTATTACTGGCTGCTGCCAGCGGTGGTGGTGCCTACTGGCAAACGCAACGTAAACGCGTGCAGGCGCTAGCAGTGAAAGAAGAAGCGGCTAAACCTGCCGAAGCCCCAGTGCAACGCGATCTCTCGTGGGAGGATGTACAGCCTGTCGATATTATTGGTTTAGAGGTGGGTTATCGTCTTATTCCGATGGTGGATAAGGAGCAAGGGGGAGAGCTGCTAGAGCGTGTGAAAGGGGTGAGAAAAAAGTTGTCGCAAGACTTTGGTTTTTTGATCCCCGCGGTTCATATTCGTGACAATTTGGAACTTCCACCAAATAGCTATCGCATTACTTTAATGGGCGTGGCGTTTGGTGAATCGGATATTCGCCCTGATATGGAGTTGGCCATTAATCCCGGACAAGTGTTTGGGCCGATTGATGGTGAGCACACGCGAGACCCTGCTTTTGATTTGGAAGCCACTTGGATTGTTGAAAGTCAACGCGAACATGCACAAGCGTTGGGGTATACCGTGGTCGATTCTGCAACGGTATTGGCGACACATTTGAGTCAAGTGCTGACCAATCATGCATCACTCTTGATTGGCCATGAAGAGGTACAGAATTTACTTGAAATGTTAAGTAAATCAGCACCAAAACTGGTTGAGTCCTTTATTCCTGACCAGCTACCCCTTGGTGTAGTGGTTAAAGTACTACAGAACCTGCTGAACGAAGCGATTCCGGTGCGAGATATTCGCTCTATAGTACAAACACTATCTGAATATGCTAGCAAGAGTCAGGATCCCGATATTCTTACTGCGGCAGTGCGTATTACCTTAAAACGCATGATCGTGCAGGAAATCAATGGGGTTGAGGCTGAAATCCCCGTGATCACCTTGGTTCCTGAACTGGAACAGATGTTGCATAAGACAATGCAGGCTTCTGGTGGCGAGTCGACAGGTATCGAACCAGGATTAGCAGAACGCTTGCAAGTGTCGTTGACAGAAGCATCGCAGCAACAAGAACTAAAAGGTGAGCCATCCATTCTTCTGACATCAGGTGTATTGAGAAGCACATTGGCACAGTTCGTTAGAAATACGATACCGAGCTTAAATGTTCTCTCTTACCAAGAAGTCCCTGATGAGAAACAAATTCGAATAGTAAATGCGGTTGGAAATTAGTGCCGTGAGATGAACATTATGAGCAAGGTTATTTGTACCGCGCACATCCCTGTTGGGTGTATCAGGAAGTAAAGCAATTGAAAATTAAGCGTTTTTTTGCAAAAGACATGCGCTCTGCTCTCAGTCAGGTAAAAGATGAACTCGGCGCAGACGCAGTCATCATGTCGAACAAGAAGGTGACTGGAGGGATTGAAATCGTTGCTGCGATTGATAACGAACCGCAGCCTGAAACTCCAGCCCCTGCTTTGCGCGCACCGAGTGAGTTGGATAAGAATTATGATGCCGCACGACGAAAGCTGGCCGATGATCGCGTCGAGCTTTCAGCGAAGAAAGCAGCCCCGGCAGGTCGTTTTGCTAACGTTTATGCACAACATCGTGATAACGGGGGAGAGCATAATGATGAGGCTGATTCGTTAAGCGCTTTGCTGGCACGTCAGGGGAAACGTCAGAATCCCGACGTAAATCGTGCAGGTTGGCGAGAAAATGTTCAGCCTCGTCAGGATTATGGCGATCGCTTTGCACGTAAAGCAAAAGAATCGCGTTACTCATCTCGCGTTCAAGAACCAACACCCAAACCAACGCGCTTAGACCCAAGTCGTTACGATGCGCGTCAATCCGCCTCATCACCCGCAGAACTCGATAAAGTGCGTGATGAGATGTCTGCGATTCGTAAATTGTTGGAGCATCAGGTTTCAGGCTTAATGTGGCAAGAAGTTGAACGTCGCGAACCGATACGGGCGATGATGATCAAACGCTTAGTTAAAATGGGCCTATCCGATGAATTAGCCGATCAATTGGCGTGTTACATCCCAGAAGACGTCTCACCGGCTGAAGCGTGGCCAATCTTATTGGGCTTGTTGAGTGAGCAGCTGACCACTTTAGATGATTGTATTTTAGAAAATGGTGGCGTGGCCGCTTTGTTAGGCCCGACGGGCGTGGGAAAAACCACCACGATTGCAAAACTCGCGGCAAGAGCCGCCATGGAGCATGGCCCTGATGAAGTCGCATTGGTGACCACAGATACCTATCGAATTGGCGCGCACGAGCAACTTGCGACCTATGGCCGAATTATGGGTTGTCCTGTCAGAGTCGCTAAAGATGCTGATGAACTGGCCGAAGTATTATATCAGTTGCGCCATCGCCGTTTGGTCTTGCTTGACACCGCAGGCATGGGGCAACGCGATATTCGCTTGTCAGAGCAGCTGGATGCGTTGATGCAAACGAGTGGCGCTAAAATAAAGAGTTACTTGGTGATGCCTGCAACATCACAGCGTCGCGTATTGCAGGAAACCATTGAACATTTTCGCCGCATTCCACTAGCTGGTTGTATTGTGACCAAAATTGATGAGAGCTTAAGTTTGGGCGAATTAATAAATGTCACCATCCATAACGCTTTGCCCATTGCCTATATCGCCGATGGTCAGCGAGTACCTGAGGACATAAAAATAGCCAGTGGTGAATTTTTGGTGTCAAAAGCCAATGAGTTATTAGAAAAAGAATTAAACCATCAGCAGCATTTCTGGAGTAGCAATACCCCAGAAGGGGAAGCAGCGGATTACTATGACTAATTTGACAATGCATGATCAAGCCAGCGGGCTACGCAGAATGACTCAGTTGACGTCCACCAAAGTGATCACCGTAACGGGCGGTAAAGGTGGCGTTGGTAAAACGAATGTAACCCTAGGAACTGCAATGGCGATGGCTAGGCAGGGCAAGCGCGTAATGGTGCTAGATGCCGACTTAGGCTTAGCCAACGTGGATGTCATGTTGGGGCTAAGGGCAGGGCGAAACCTTTCCCATGTACTTTCAGGGCAATGTGATTTGCAGGACATTATTGTCGAAGGTCCTTTCGGGGTCCAAATTGTCCCTGCAGCTTCAGGCACACAATCGATGGTTGAATTGACAACGGCGCAACATGCCGGGTTAATTCGTGCATTTGGATCACTAGAACAGCACATTGATGTGCTTATTGTCGACACCGCTGCTGGTATCTCGGACATGGTATTGAGCTTTGCTCGTGCAGCGCAAGACGTGATGGTGGTGGTTTGTGATGAGCCTACATCTATCACCGATGCTTACGCATTGATTAAGCTATTATCGCGTCAGTATGATGTACCGCGATTTAAGATTGTCGCCAATATGGTGCGTAGTTATCGAGAAGGCAGAGAGTTGTTTGCAAAATTAACCCGCGTCACGGATCGTTTTCTTAATGCCAATTTGGAGTTAGTCGCGTGTATTCCTCTTGATGATAAGGTTCGTCAGGCGGTTAAACGGCAAAAAATCGTCGTTGATGCTTATCCTCGCTCACCAGCAGCGTTGGCATTGACATCATTAGCCAATAAAGCCATAGATTGGCCTGTGCCGGAGAGTCCAAGAGGACATTTGGAATTTTTTGTGGAACGCTTACTGTTGCGCGAGAGAAATGATAACGGGGATACCGTAGGTGAATAGGGCGTTAACCTACGAAAAAACCGGGCGTAGTCCACAAGCATTTATTGAACAATATTCACCGCTGGTGAAGCGTATTGCCCACCATCTGGTTAGTCGTTTACCGCCTAATGTACAGCTAGAAGATATGATTCAGGCTGGCATGATTGGTTTAATCGAAGCGCAACAAAACTATGACTCCTCGAAAGGAGCCAGTTTTGAAACCTTTGCTGGTATTCGTATTCGTGGCGCAATGTTAGATGAGATCCGTCGTGGTGATTGGGTGCCGCGCTCTGTACATAAAAATAGTCGACGAATTGCCCAAGTAATTGCATCTCTTGAGGTAGAACTCGGGAGAAACCCGACTGATCAGGAGATTGCTTCAGCACTCGATATGACGATAAACCAGTACCATCATGCTTTAAATGATGTGAACTGTGGTCGTTTAGTCGGTATTGATGATCTAGGAATAACAGAAGACTGTATTGCAAATGAAGAAATCCGAGAGGAAAACCTTCCATTTCAGGATGTTGTCGAGGATAATTTCAGATTGTCTCTTGTAGATGCAATTAAATCTCTGCCTGAACGGGAAGCGTTGACTTTATCGCTTTATTACGATGAAGAATTAAACCTAAAAGAGATTGGTGCTGTGTTGGGAGTGAGTGAATCGCGGGTTTGTCAAATACATAGTCAAGCCATGCAACGCTTACGCTCAAAACTTACAGACTGGAACACATAGCTTTTTTTAACCTTTAGTAACACTGGGACCTCAGTGGAGGCAACTTTGAATAAAAACATGAAAATCCTCATTGTTGATGACTTTTCAACAATGCGCCGAATTGTAAAGAACCTGCTACGCGATCTTGGCTTCAATAATACGCAAGAGGCGGATGATGGATTGACAGCCCTTCCGATGTTGAAAAAAGGCGATTTTGACTTTGTAGTGACGGATTGGAATATGCCTGGCATGCAAGGTATCGACCTATTGCGACATATGCGTGCTGATGATCAGTTAAAGCACTTGCCTGTTTTGATGATCACCGCAGAAGCAAAACGCGAGCAGATCATTGAAGCGGCTCAAGCTGGCGTGAATGGCTACATTGTAAAACCTTTTACTGCAGCAACATTAAAAGAGAAGCTGGATAAAATTTTCGAACGAATTCAGTAATATAATAGCTCAGTAGATTAGGGATAATAATAAGAATGGTATCACTTGACCAGGCTAGATCATTAGTGAGCTTATTAGAGCAAGGGCATCAGGCAGAGGCTGATGCCTTTGTGCTGCAACTAGTGAGTGAAACACGCGAGCCAATTTATGAGGAAGTGGGGAAGCTGACTCGTCAACTTCATGACTCTCTCGTTAACTTTCAGTTTGATCCAAGAATTAACGACCTTGCCACCTCTGAAATCCCTGATGCCAGAGATAGACTGACATTTGTTATTGAAAAAACCGAAGTCGCAGCAAATAAGACCATGGATGCAGTGGAAGAGACCTTTCCAATTGCTGATAGGTTAGTTGATCGTTTAGGTCAGGTGCGTCCAGAGTGGGACCGTCTGATGCAGGGGCGCATAGAACTTCACGAGTTCAAATCGTTGTGTCGCACTATCGAAACACTACTGCAACAAGTAGAAATTGATGGCGGAACGTTACGTTCGCAATTGACCGACATCTTAATGGCGCAAGACTTTCAAGACTTGACCGGGCAGATCATTCGACGCGTGATTGAACTGGTGAAGGAGGTTGAAGAGAAGCTCATTGAGATCTTAACGGCATTTGGCATTGATACCAGTGAACCGAAGCCGCAATTAGAAGCGCGGCAACCTGATATCACGCCAGAAGGACCGGTTATTGATGCCAGCGTACGTGAAGATGTCATGGCTTCACAAGATGATGTCGATGACCTGTTATCTAGTTTGGGATTTTAGAGGATAAATAATGAGTTTTGATTTAGACGAAGATATCCTACAAGACTTTCTCATCGAAGCCGGCGAAATTCTTGAGCTGCTGTCTGAGCAGTTGGTGGATCTAGAGCGAACACCTGACGATGTTGACCTGTTAAATGCTATCTTTCGCGGTTTCCATACGGTTAAAGGTGGGGCGGGATTCCTAGCACTGAGTGAACTGGTCGATGTGTGCCACGGCGCTGAAAATATCTTTGATCTGTTGCGGACGAATAAGCGTGAATTGACGCCAGATTTAATGGATGTCATTTTGTTGGCATTGGACACTGTCAACGAGATGTTTACCCATGTGCAAGCTCGTGAGCCATTGCAGCCTGCTGAGCAATCTCTATTGGATGACTTACATCGTTTGAGTACGCCTTCGAGCCTTGATGCGCGTTGTGACGAAATGGAGGTAGCGCAAGCCCCCCAACCTGCTATAACGCCTGAGCCGACGATGGCTATCGAAGCTGACTCAGTTGACGATATTACCGACGATGAATTTGAACGTTTACTTGATGAATTACATGGTGCCGGAGGCAGCCCGAGCAGTGCGAATGTGACCACATCTGCCCCGATTATCGATAATATTCAATCAGAAAATGGGGATATTACCGATGATGAGTTTGAGCGCCTGCTAGATGAACTGCATGGTTCAGGGAAGGCGCCGGGTGCGGGTAGCGTTGATTTATCACTCACTTCCCCAGCATTGCCATCGGAAACACCCACGACAGCGTCTACGGCTGCATCAGTGCCATCGGGTGATGATGTGATGACCGATGATGAATTTGAACGTTTGCTCGATGAACTACATGGTGCTGGAAAGGCGCCTGGTCCATCGGAAGATGAGTTAGCGTTCGCGACTCGCCCAGCAGTGTCTCCTGACGTAGTGATGGATACAGTGGCTCCCGTGGCGCCAATTGCGAAACCGGTAGCAAAAGCTGAGACTAAACCTGAGCGTAATGCTGTTAATAAACCGGTGCAAAAAGAGTCGACCGTCCGCGTTGATACCTCAACACTTGATACCATTATGAATATGGTTGGTGAGCTGGTATTGGTACGTAACCGTTTGGTCAGTCTTGGTTTAAATACGAATGATGAGGAAATGTCAAAAGCGACGGCGACATTAGACGTCGTTACCGCTGACTTACAAGGCGCGGTGATGAAAACGCGTATGCAGCCGATCAAAAAGGTGTTTGGACGTTTTCCTCGAGTGGTTCGTGATTTGGCACGTAGCTTGAGTAAAGACATTGTGTTGGAAATGAAAGGTGAAGATACCGATTTAGACAAGAATCTAGTCGAAGCGTTAGCCGATCCACTTGTCCACCTTGTCCGCAACTCTGTCGATCATGGCATTGAGTTACCCCAAGTTAGAGAGAGAAACGGTAAGCCACGTGTTGGAACTGTTTTGTTATCAGCCTCTCAGGAAGGTGACCATATCTTGCTGACCATTTCAGATGATGGCGGCGGTATGGATGCTGAAAAACTTAAAGCCATTGCTGTTGAACGTGGTGTAATGGATGCTGAAGCGGCGTCTCGCTTATCTGATAGCGATGCATTTGACCTTATTTTTGCCCCCGGTTTTTCGACCAAAACGAACATTTCTGATATATCAGGACGTGGTGTTGGTATGGACGTGGTTAAGACCACGATTAATCAACTCAACGGGTCGATCAGTATCGATTCTGAGTTGGGTAAAGGTACGCGCATTGATATTAAAGTGCCATTAACACTGGCGATTTTGCCGACGTTGATGATAGGGGTATCTGAACAGCCCTTTGCATTGCCTCTGGCCAGTGTTAGTGAAATCTTCAATTTGGATCTGGATAAGACCAATGTGGTTGATGGACAGAAAACCATCATTGTTCGCGAAAAAGCCATTCCGTTGTTCTATTTGCAGGATTGGTTGATTGCACCCAACCGGCCGAAAAATGATCGCAGTAAAGGTCATGTGGTGATTGTCCATATCGGTCATCAACGTATTGGCTTTGTTGTTGATACTTTAATTGGCCAGGAAGAGGTGGTGATTAAACCTCTGGATGCGCTATTACAAGGCACACCGGGCATGGCAGGGGCAACGATTACCAGTGATGGGCATATTGCGTTGATCTTGGATGTACCCAATTTACTTAAGCGCTATGCAGGTAAGGCATAGCGTCATAAAAGAGTAGTTACATGGCAGTAAAAGTATTGGTGGTGGATGATTCGAGCTTTTTTCGCCGCCGAGTTAGCGAAATTATTAATGCTGATCCGAGATTGGATGTCATTGATATTGCAGTTAACGGTAAAGAAGCGGTCGAAAAAGCGCAGCAGCTAAAGCCTGACGTAATTACGATGGACATTGAGATGCCAGTCATGGATGGCATCTCGGCGGTTCGTGAAATTATGCAAGTGATGCCAACGCCGATACTGATGTTCTCATCGCTCACTCATGAGGGAGCGAAAGCGACACTGGATGCGTTGGAAGCTGGTGCGTTGGATTTCTTACCGAAGAAGTTTGAGGATATTGCACGTAATCGAGATGATGCGGTATTGCAGTTACAACAACGTGTTGCTGAGTTGTCTCGTAAGCGATTCTTCATGCGTCAGCGCCGTCCCGTGCCGCGAGCGACTGCGCTCCCTTCACGTAGTACCGAGCGCCAGACGGGGCGTGCTCAACCCAAGCTGCCCGCAACACCACTGCGTTTTAGAGCTAGCGGAAAGAAATATCGATTAATGGCGATTGGTGCATCGACGGGTGGGCCCGTCGCGTTACAAAACATTCTAACTCAGCTTCCAGCCAATTTCCCATTACCCATTGTTTTGGTTCAGCATATGCCCTCAACCTTCACCATGGCCTTTGCTGCGCGGTTAAATAGCTTGTGTAAAATCACTGTCAAAGAGGCAGAAAATGGTGATGTGCTAAGGCCTGGATGTGCGTACCTTGCTCCTGGAGGTAAGCAGATGATGGTGGATGGCCGGGGTGCAACCGCCAGGCTCCGTGTATTGGATGGTGGGGATAGGATGAATTACAAACCTTGTGTTGATGTTACCTTCGGTTCTGCAGCAAAAGTCTATGGTGAGCATGTTCTGTCAATGATACTGACGGGCATGGGCGCTGATGGACGCGACGGTGCGCGGATGTTGAAAGAGTGCGGTGCAACGATTTGGTCTCAAGACGAAGAGAGTTGCGTTGTTTATGGCATGCCGCAGGCCGTCGCCAAGGCGGGTTTATCATCAGAAAGCTTACCGTTAGAACGAATTAGTGAGCGGATTCTTCTCGAGCTGGATATAACCTAAGGAGCTACGGTGATAGTGTGGAGTATTGCCAACCAGAAAGGTGGCGTTGGAAAAACAACAACAACAATATCGCTAGCTGGTTTGTTGCGCCAGCGTGGCCAGCGTGTACTGTTGGTTGATACTGATCCGCATGCATCATTAACCACTTACCTCAATATTGACTCTGAGTCGGTGCCATCGAGTTTGTTTGACCTGTTCCAGTTACCCAAGCTTAATCGGTTAACTGTGCAGCCTGTCGTAATGAAAACAGCGTTTGAAGGGATCGATTTAATACCTGCTCATATGTCGTTAGCGACGTTAGACCGTGTCATGGGTAGCCGTGGTGGTATGGGGTTAATCCTGAAAAAAGCGTTGCGCGTTTTAGCAGAGGATTATGATTATGTCTTGATTGATTGCCCTCCGATTCTGGGGGTGATGATGGTCAATGCTCTAGCCTCGAGTGATCGTATTTTGATTCCTGTGCAAACAGAATTCCTGGCCATGAAAGGTTTAGAGCGAATGATGCGAACGCTGCAGATCATGGAGAAATCCCGCCAAGCGCCGTTTAACGTGACGATTATTCCGACCATGTATGATAAGCGCACCAAAGCATCCTTACATACACTACAGAATTTAAAAGCCCGCTACGCTGACGATGTCTGGGCGTCAGCGATTCCGATAGATACCAAATTTCGTGATGCGAGTTTGAAGCACATGCCACCATCTTATTACGCCAAAGGCAGCAGAGGTGTGTATGCCTATAAAACGTTGCTCAACTATTTAAGGCGATTAAATCAGCATGACCACTAAGCACCGTCTTTCTAGTGAACAAGCATTAGAAGATTATTTTTCTGACTTACTTGACGATGCTGTCGACAGTGAGTCTGTGGTCGCGATTGAACCCGTGGAAGTGTCTGGGCAGTTCACGTTACCTTCCAGTGCCTATGTCACGCATAATTGGGCGACTCCGTCGACGGCAGAGCTGCCGACGCTTGAGGTGCCTTTGACCGCTGAGCAAACTGAAACAGTACCGTTTACGGATGCTGATCTGTCATTGAGTGAAGAGCAAGAAGAATATGCGTTGCACTATCAGCCACTACCGCAGCCATCTTCGCCTAAGGCGAATGAATGCTTTGCTGAACCTGAATTTGATACAGGTGATGTCGAACGTTTGTTGAGTCAATTGAGTCAGACGGCAATAGATGAGAACGTCGGTCGTATGCCTGCACAAAATGGTGACTTTGTTGATGATCGAGCGACGGAAGAAGAGCTCGAAGCGCAGTTTACAGCGTTAGCAGAACAAGAAACTCAAGGACAAACCACGCTTACTGAAGCTAACCAAACAGCGATGGGGGAAGCGATGATTAAGCCGCCCCCTGAAACTCAGACGAATGCGGTTTTATCGCAATGGAAGAATATTTCTTATACCAACGAAGTTCAATTATTGTACTTCGAGGTATGTGGCGTCATGTTTGCCGTACCGTTGGCGGAGCTCGGTGGTATTCATCGTATGGCTTCGCTGAACACCTTACCAGCAAAACCTGCGTGGTATTTGGGATTATATCTGTCTCGAGATCAACAATTTGACATCGTAGATACCGCGTGTTGGGCGATGCCTGATATGCTAAATGGTCTTGATTATAAAGAAAAATATGGCTATATCGTGATGCTGGGCTCTAGCCGTTGGGGATTGGCGTGCGAGCAGTTGCATGGCACCCAAACAGTGTTACCGAATATGATTCGCTGGCGCGAGCACGCTGGTAAGCGTCCGTGGCTGGCGGGTATGGTTAAAGATAAAATGTGCGCTTTAATACACGTTGAGGCGTTAATTGCGATGCTAGACGCAGGCTTAGATGTTAAAGCCCTAGCGTAATAGGATGAATGAGGAATTAGCATGTCACAGGTTACAACTGTCGCAGACGTTAAAAATGAAGCTGAAAATGACCAAGTTCTGCAGTGGGTTACCTTTAGGCTCGATGAAGAAACGTATGGCATTAATGTCATGCAGGTGCGTGAGGTGCTACGTTATACTGAAATAGCGCCAGTGCCAGGTGCGCCTTCATATGTGCTAGGAATTATCAATCTGCGCGGTAATGTTGTTACTGTTATTGATACCCGCGCCCGCTTTGGTGTGAATGAAGGTGAAATCACCGATCATACCCGAATTGTTGTTATCGAAGCAGAAAAGCAAGTGATCGGTATTTTGGTCGACAGTGTAGCGGAAGTGGTTTACCTGAAGACATCAGAAATTGATTCAACTCCAAGTGTGGGGACAGAAGAGAGTGCCAAGTACATTCAAGGTGTCTCTAATCGTGATGGGGAATTGCTAATCTTGGTCGATTTGAATAAGCTACTCTCAGATGAAGAATGGGATGAAATGGCTTATTTGTAATGATAAATCTGTTGCTCCAGTGGCTACCACTTGGACTTTTGTTGGTATTGACCATCGTAGTGTTATTGGCGCTACACCGTGAAAAACAAACGCGCTTGGCGATGATGCAGCGTGTTTCTGAGTTGGAAAGTGCGCTGACAGCAGCACATCGCCAACAAGACAGCTTGTCTAAGCAGTTCCATGAACTTCGTGCTGGCTCTATCGGCATGAGCGATATGCTGGCCAAAGTTGGACAGCAACTCGAGTTTCTAGAGGATAGGCAAGGTGAGTTAAGCATGCATGATCCAAACAGCAAGCTCTATTCTAGAGCTAGTCGCATGGTTGAATTGGGCGCAGACCTTCATGAACTAATGGAAGAGTGTGAATTGCCAAAAGCGGAAGCTGAGTTATTGATGAATTTACAAAGCCAAATGACCCGGCGCCGTTAATCGGAGCAAGAGTATGAAACCCCATTGTTTTACAATGGGGTTTTTTTATACCTGCGGTATGACAGTATCGCAATCTCCCTCTCAGTGCGTCTCTTTCCCTAACGCATTAGCCATACTATTTCAAAGTTGTGATCACACATGGCTAACAATTAATTCCAATGCTGTGATACCATGAAGATGACAACATAATGATAACATAGGAACTTTAGTGTCATGTTGACGGCGCGCCGTGTTGCTTGTGTAAGGGATCAGAGAGTGCTATTTGCTGACCTCTCTTTTGAGATTGAGCCAGGTGAATTGGTGCAGGTTGAAGGCCCAAACGGTTCAGGTAAAACCTCGTTACTGCGTATTTTGACTGGCTTATTGCAACAAGATGAGGGAGAAGTCTTGTGGCAAGGGACATCGATAACGGAGTGCCGAGACACCTTTCACCGCGATTTGTTGTTTATTGGCCACCAAACAGGCATTAAGCGTGAGCTAACGGTGGTCGAGAATTTGCGCTTTTATGCAGCGTTGCATCATCCGTTAGTGGATACGCCCTTACTGCTCAATGCCATCAATAAAGTTGGTCTAGGTGGTTACGAAGATGTTGCTGCCAATAACTTGTCAGCAGGCCAGCAGCGTCGTATTGCATTAGCCCGTTTGTGGATGAGTCAGCATAAGATTTGGATACTCGATGAGCCATTAACGGCGATAGACAAACGTGGAATCGCGATTTTAGAGGCGTTATTTTTATCGCATATCAAGCAGGGAGGCATCGTCATTCTTACCAGTCACCAAGACATGTTTGTTGACCAGTCCTGCCTACGCAGAATCACATTGGGAGGTCAGCATTGAGAGAAGTACTGCTGATTATTCGCCGCGAGTTGAAGGTCGCCTTTCGACGCAAGACTGATGTGCTAAATCCGCTATGGTTTTTTATTCTCGTTATTACCCTATTTCCGCTCGCGATTGGCCCTGAGCCAAATTTACTAGCAAGAATTGCCCCCGGTATTATTTGGGTTGCCGCTTTACTCTCTTGTCTGTTATCCCTAGAGCGGTTATTCAAGGATGACTTTCTTGACGGCACGCTCGAACAGATGTTGCTGCAAACCACAGCGTTACCCCTGCTTGTGCTCGCAAAAGTAACGGCACATTGGATATTAACTGGCCTTCCTCTCATTATTATCAGCCCTCTGTTGGCATTATTACTATCATTAGATGTTGCAAGTTGGTTAGCGGTAGCGACAACGTTGGCGCTAGGGACGCCAACATTAAGTTTACTCGGTGCTGTTGGGGTGGCTTTAACGGTGGGGTTGCAAAAAGGGGGGGTGTTATTAAGTCTACTCATTCTTCCTTTGTATATTCCCGTACTTATTTTTGCGACTGCTGCGATTGACGCAGCAGGGTTGGGATTATCTTATCAGGGGCAGTTAGCGATGTTGGCCGCGATCTTGGTCGCAGCATTCACCTTGACGCCATTTGCTATTGCAGCAGCACTGCGCATCAGTATGCAGTAAGGATTTGAGTATGTGGAAATGGTTACACCCTTATGCGAAATCAGAAACATGTTATGTGTTAGCGGGTCGGCTTCAGCCTTGGTTCTCTGTGCTGGCATGCCTTTCTCTTATTGTAGGATCGGTATGGGGGCTAATGTTTGCGCCATCCGATTACCAGCAGGGTGACAGTTTCCGGTTAATTTATTTTCACGTCCCTGCCGCGATTTGGTCAATGGCGGCGTATATGTCGATGGCCATTGCCGCCTTTATTGGTTTAGTGTGGCAAATAAAGCTTAGTGAGTATGCTGTTGCAGCCATTGCGCCGATTGGGGCGGTATTTACGGCGATTGCTTTGTTTACCGGAGCTGTGTGGGGCAAGCCCATGTGGGGAACATGGTGGGTGTGGGATGCGCGGCTCACTTCCGAACTGATTTTATTGTTTTTATATATTGGTGTGATGGCGTTGTATAACGCGTTTCATGACACGAAAACCGCAGCGAAAGCAGCGGCAATATTGGCTGTTGTTGGAGTGATTAATTTGCCAATTATTCACTACTCTGTTGAATGGTGGAATACCCTGCATCAGGGCGCCACCATTACCAAGTTTGCCAAGCCTTCTATTGATAGCCGTATGCTCTGGCCACTGTTACTTAACTTATTGGGCTTTGCCTTGTTTTTTGTCAGTGTGTTTTTGATCCGTTTCCGTAGTCAAATATTGCTACGCGAGTCAAAGCGTCCTTGGGTGCAAACGTTAGTCGGGGGAGATGATCATGCAATTTAACTCGTTTTCTGAATTTTTCGCCATGGGAGGATACGCCGCTTACGTCTGGTTTGGCGTAGGTGGTGCAGTGCTTGCTTTAGCAACAACGGCGTGGGTGAGTCGCCAGCAACATAAAAAAGCGCTCGACGACATTCGCGCTCAAAAAGAGCGAGAAACGCGTATTAAGGCAGCGAAGCAGATGGAGAATACCTTATGAATTCAAGAAGAAAGAAGCGAATGGTCATGATATTGGCGATTGTTTCTGGTTTAGGGATCTCGGCGGGGTTAGTGTTATACGCATTAAGTCAAAACATGGATTTGTTCTATACGCCAACCGAGCTCGTTAACGGTAAGCCAGATGGCACGATGCCAGAAGTGGGGCAACGGCTTCGCATTGGCGGCATGGTGGTGGCGGGAACCGTTAAACGCGACCCTCAATCTTTAGAAGTGCGTTTTGATGTGGCGGATATAGGGCCAGCCGTGACAGTCAT
The DNA here is from genome assembly GCF_047250365.1 of Thaumasiovibrio clandestinus. Lineage (NCBI taxonomy): Bacteria > Pseudomonadati > Pseudomonadota > Gammaproteobacteria > Vibrionales > Vibrionaceae > Thaumasiovibrio > Thaumasiovibrio clandestinus. Next base: position 565,915 of record NZ_JBLBVL010000001.1, on the reverse strand, counting down.
CTATGATGGTATTTTGCCTGACCTGTTTCGAGAAGGGCAGGGTATTGTCGCGCAAGGGATTTTGAGCTCCCCTACGGAGTTGGTGGCGACAGAAGTATTAGCTAAGCATGATGAAGAATATATGCCGCCTGAGGTCGCTGAGGCGATGGAAAAAACACACCAACCGTTGCAATACAGTGAGGTTCAAAAACAAGGAAAAGCGCTATGATCGCTGAATTTGGCCATTTTGCGTTGATTCTATCGCTAGGCGCAGCACTGCTGCTAAGTACTCTGCCTCTGGTTGGTGCGCAGTTTAGTAACGTGAGGTTGATGAGAACCGCACGTCCGTTAAGTGCTGTGCTGTTTGCTTTGCTATTGCTTGCTTTTGTGATTCTGTGTCATCGCTTTTATGTGAATGACTTTACGCTTTCATATGTTGCCAACAACTCAAATAGCAAGTTGCCTTGGTATTATCGAATCACTGCGGTTTGGGGCGCTCACGAAGGGTCGTTACTGCTCTGGGTATTAATACAGGCGTTATGGACATTTGCCGTGGCGTTATTTAGTCGTGCAATGCCATTGCCTTCTGTCTCTCGCGTGCTTGCTGTGATGGGGATGATCAATATCGGCTTTTTGCTGTTCATCATAATGACATCTAACCCCTTTGAGAGAACCCTGCCTTATTTCCCTGCTGATGGACGAGACCTAAACCCGCTCTTGCAAGATCCTGGGCTGATTATCCATCCGCCTATGTTGTATATGGGCTATGTCGGTTTTTCGGTGGCGTTTGCGTTTGCGTTAGCTTCATTGATGACAGGAAGGTTAGATACTGCGTGGGCACGTTGGTCGCGTCCCTGGACGTTGGCGGCATGGTCATTTCTGACGTTGGGGATCGCATTAGGATCATGGTGGGCCTATTACGAGTTAGGTTGGGGCGGTTGGTGGTTCTGGGATCCTGTCGAAAACGCCTCATTTATGCCTTGGCTAGCGGGAACGGCACTGATGCACTCTTTAGCGGTTACAGAAAAGCGCGGAACGTTTAAAGCCTGGACTGTGTTGCTGGCACTAATGGCGTTTTCACTTAGCCTTTTAGGGACCTTTCTTGTGCGATCTGGCGTGTTGGTGTCGGTGCATGCCTTTGCGTCTGACCCTGAGCGAGGCATGTTTATTCTGGCATTTTTGCTGGTGGTCATTGGTGGCTCACTGCTGCTGTATGCGCTGCAAGGGCATAAAATTCGCTCCCAAGGTCAGTATGCGTTGGTATCGCGAGAAAACGGTTTGTTGGTTAACAATATATTGCTAATGGCAGCATTAACCGTGGTGTTTGTCGGCACCTTACTCCCGTTGGTACACAAACAGATCGGACTTGGCTCAGTATCAATCGGGGCGCCGTTCTTTAATAGTTTATTTACGTGGCTGATGTTGCCGTTTGCCTTTTTCCTTGGTATTGGTCCACTGCTGCGCTGGAAGCGAGATCAGCTTAAAACCTTGTTTAAACCGATGCTCGTTACGGCAATTGTTGCCGATGTTATTAGTATTGCGGTGGTGAGCTATTTCTTTGAGCATATTACTGGCCTTGCGCTCGTGGGTATTTGGATGGCGGCATGGATCGTTATTTTACTCGCCTATGAGGTTTGGCTTCGGGCTACCCATCGTCACACATTTGCGGTCGGTATACGTAAATTATCCCGTAGTCATTGGGCGATGACCTTTGGTCACCTTGGTCTAGCGGTTACTGTGGTTGGCATTACGCTGGTTAGTAACTATGACTTAGAGCGGGACGTGCGTTTAGCCCCGGGAGACACCATGCAGATGGTGCAGTATGAGGTCCAATTTACCCAATTGAATGACAATGATGGTCCTAACTATGATGGCTATGTGGGGGTGTTTGATGTCTACCGAGATGGTCATAAAGTGGCAACATTAGAAGCGGAGAAGCGTTTTTATACCGTGCAACGCTCAATGATGACGGAAGCGGCAATTGATAGCGGTGTGACTCGAGATATCTACATTGCCTTAGGTGAGCGTTTAGATGATGGCGCGTGGGCGGTACGGGTTTATCTGAAGCCGTTTGTTAATTGGATATGGGCGGGCGCATTGTTAATGGCACTGGGTGGCGCCATTGCGATCAGTGATAAGCGTTACCGTTATCGAGTAAAACAGACCGTTGAACGCCCATTGGAGACGAAGGTCGCGAAGGAGTCATCATGAAGACCCGTTTACTGTTTATTCCACTCATTGGCTTTTTGTTGTTGGCAGGTATTTTTGCTGCCCAATTATTGATTAATGTTGATGACCCCAACAATCCAACGCGACTGGAGTCGGTGTTGATAGGCCAGCCTGTACCGAGTTTTCGGTTAGAAGATTTGGGGCAACCGGGGCGAGAGTACCAACAAGATATTTTTATCGGTACACCCTTGCTACTCAATGTCTGGGCAACGTGGTGTCCAACCTGCTATGCCGAGCATCAGTACTTGAACCAGCTGGCGGTTAATGGTGTAAAAATTATCGGGCTCAACTATAAAGACGATAGAAAAAAGGCAACCCAGTGGTTGGAAGATCTCGGCAACCCTTATCTGATTAGCTTGTATGATGGCGATGGTATGCTGGGGTTAGACCTTGGCGTGTATGGCGCACCAGAGACGTTTTTAATTGATGCTAGCGGTACGGTACGTTATCGGCACGTCGGGGATGTGAATGAGCGCAATTGGCAAAGTACCCTTGGGCCGCTTTATCAATCGTTGTTAGAGGAGGCTTTATGACAAAGTGGTGGTACCTGCCTTTTTGTGCCTTGATCGCTAACATGGGCGTTAGTCTAGCAGCCATCGATGCTTATGAGTTTGATTCGATAGAGCAAGAGCGAAGCTTCCACTCTCTTAATAAAACCTTGCGCTGCCCCAAATGTCAGAACAATAGCATCGGTGACTCGAATGCCGAATTAGCCAAAGATTTACGCCAAAAGGTGTATGAAATGCTGCATGAAGGGCAAAGTGAAGATGAAATTGTTGACTATATGGTCGCTCGATACGGCAATTTCGTGACTTACCAACCGCCGTTAACGGCTGGCACAGTGATCTTGTGGGGGGCGCCAATAAGCGTTGTATTGCTTGGTATTGGACTCCTTTTGTATCGGCGACCATCTGAGAAAAACAGCGCTCAACTATCGCAACAAGAGCAGCAGAGACTGCAACAGTTGCTTGATGAAGACGACAAGGATAGGAGTTAGCAATGGTGTTTTGGTTAGCCTGCTTGGCGTTGGTGTTGGTGGTGACTCTTTGTGTTTTGATACCGATTTATGCATCATCAAGTCGTTCTGGTGCTCATTACGATAGGGATACATTAAACCGCGACCTTTATCATCAGCGAGTCAATGAGTTGGCGTTGGAGTCAGACTCTGGACTTGTCGAGGACAATAAACTGTTAACGAAGGAGTTACAGCGCACACTGCTAGATGATGTTCCTGCGGATAAGCGCAACCGATCGTTATCTACGCGTGGCTTGATGGGGGTAGTGTTCGGTGTGCTCGTGTTTGCATTGGTCGTGAGTTATAGCCTGTACACGCAAGTTGGTGCAAGGGCGCAAGTGTTAGGTTGGCAAGAAACAGCGCGGCGCTTACCTGAACTCTCGCAACGTTTAATGCAGGAAGAAAGCACGCCATTGGATACTCAGGAATTGGCAGACCTAACGTTAGCCCTACGCACTCGATTGCATCAGATGCCTGATGATCCGATGGGATGGCTATTGCTGGGTCGTTTAGGTATGGCGAGCCGTGATGTGGATATGGCAATCGGTGCAATGCGCCAGGCATGGGGATTGGCCCCTGATATGTTTGAAACACGTTTTGGTTATGCGCAATCATTGTTGCTAAGTGGTGATGCCGTGAATGCGCAACGTGGGCGTCAATTTTTAGCCCAGTTGATACAAGAAGATCCAGATAATTTGCAGGTGTTATCGTTGTTGGCGTTTGATGCATTTGAAGCGCAGGATTATCGCAGTGCTATTGCCATGTGGTCGAGAATGCAGAGTTTATTACCAAGTGATGATCCTCGAGCACAAATGCTGGCGCGTAGTATCGCTCAAGCACAGCAAAGTATTGTCGGCGATCCTGTACTGCTCTCAGTGGTAGTGACAATCCCGGATCGTACAACTTTGCCGGCGCAAGGGGTGCTATTTGTCTCGGTTCATAGGGTGGATGGGTCGCCCATGCCAGTAGCAGCGAAGCGAGTTCCTCTCAGTGCATTCCCGTTAACGGTGCACCTGCGTAACAGTGACAGTATGTTGGAGAGCAACCAGTTACAAGACATGACAGAGATGATCGTTCGCGCTCGTATTGATGCTGATGGTAACCTTGGTACTAAGGAATCAGGGTGGCGTGGTGAGCGTGTCAATGTCGCATTGGGTGAAAATGTTAGGGTAGACATTATGCAACAGGGGGCATTTTAGGCTGGATTTAATGTGATCAGGGCGTTAATATTCCCCTATTGTTAAACAAGGATGGCTTTGGTTAAGTGGTGAATGGATGAGAAAGGGATTGTTTTCGATTGGACTCGCACTGACGCTGGTTGGATGTGCATCGAATCCCGAGACAGTAGAGAACAGTAGTACCGTTTATGACCCTTTTGAGGGGGTAAACCGTACGATGTGGGCGTTTAATTATGATTACTTAGACCCTTATCTGGTTCGGCCTGTCTCGCTCGCTTATGTTAACCATGTTCCATCGCCAATGCGTTTAGGTATTCATAATTTTTTGGCGAACCTAGAAGAGCCAGTTAATATGATCAATAGCATGCTGGTATTGGATGGCGAAGCAGCAGTCACGCACTTTAATCGTTTCTGGATAAATACGGTTTTTGGTGTGGCCGGTATTATTGATATCGCATCGGCTGCAGAGATTACAACGCCAGGGGATCGCGAATTTGGCGATACGATGGGCTATTGGGGCGTAGACCATGGCCCGTACATCATGTATCCAGCTTATGGGCCGTCAACAATACGAGAGACGACCGGTGATATTGTCGATGGCTTTTTACCCATGGCTGCGTATATGAATTTTTGGCAAGGGTTGGCTAAATGGGTTTTCCAAGGAATGGAGTCACGTGCCGCCTTGGTGCAGCAAGAGTCAATCTTACATAATTCACAAGACCCTTACCTGTTTACGCGTGAATCGTATATTCAACACAAAAACTTTATCGCAAGTGGTGGTGTTCTCGACGATGCGTTTTATGAAGAAGATGTCTATCTTGATGAGTTTATTGATGAAATAGATGGCGAATTTTAGAAGCACTAAGCTTTTAACGCCAATGTTAGGTAACAAAAGTCAGGTAATAAAAAAGCAACCCGAGGGTTGCTTTTTTGATCGATAAATACGGTGTTATTGCTTAGAACACACTATTGCTTAAAAAACATAGTTGTATTGCGCGCCCATTAGCAACGCGTTAGCTCGAGTGGTTGCAGTAACGCTAGAGCCGATTGGCGAACTCTCACTAACTTGGACATCTTTACCAATCAGATAAGTGACACCCAAGTCGAAGCTTGATTTGTCACTAAAGTGATAGCTTACCCCGCCAGACAGCCAGTTACGGTTTGAGTCCGGCACTGAGATAGAGGTTAACTCGTCTTGAGCGCTGGTGTCATGTAGATAGCCTGCACGCAATGTCCAGCTCTCGTTGAGGTAATAGGTTCCACCAATCGCATAGTGCCAGCCATCTTGCCACTCATATTTGTTTATGAGTTCCCCAGACGTGGTCTCCAACTTATCGAAGGCACTCCAGCCAATCCACTGTACAGAGTAGTGAACGGCCACCTTGTCGGCTACTTTGTGGAAGCCTGAGAACTCCGCCATATCAGGCAGTGGCATTTCCAGTGAATTGTACTCAGTTACGCCAGTAGCGCCAAACTTTTGAACTTTACCTTCGGCTTTCAGTGTTGGGCTGTAACGGTAAGAGAGCCCAAAACGGTTATCAGCATTGTGCTCATAAACGGCACCAAGGTTAAAGCCAAATGCGGTGCCGTCGGCATCAACATCGAGTAGTTGTTGCTCACCAATTGACCCCACACCAGGAACGAATACTTCACCACTACGCTGTAGTTTTCCTGAACCATATATCAGATCTACCCCCCCACCAAGACTCCATTGCTCATCGAGGCGATAGGCAAGGCTAAGACCTAAATTGAAGCTTTTCACATCGGTTAAGCCGCCAAATTCAGAGGCAGCGTAGTCATCGGAGAATTCGGTTTTGGTGCCGAAATTGGAGTAGAGTGATACCCCAGCAGTAAATTGATCGTTAATCGGTGCAATAAAATAGAGGTTAGGTGCCACCGAGACACCACCAATATCTTGATCACCTAGTGTTGACTGCTGCTTAATTGGGCTTGTGTAAGTTGCATCTTTAACACTAACATCTGTATCAAGAACAACAAAACCGAGTGACAGTGCTTTGGAGTCAAACAGGCTCATCGCCGCGGCATTTCGTGCCATTGCAGAGGCATTGTCAGCGATGACCGCATCGCCAGCAAAGCCACGACCTAGCCCTGTCGCAGATTGAGCATTTAATTGAAACCCAGCAGCCATAACGGGCTGAGTCATGATGGTACCCACTGACAGTGCAAGCAGTGAGAGATTAAACAGACGCTTCTTGTTCATTTTATTTCCTTATAATAATGTTTTTAGTCACTTTTCAGTCACGAACAGATTGTAGGAATGTGAGTGTTGAGAGCAAATCTGACCAGTAACTAATTTGTCAAAAAAGTTTCAGAACCATGACATAGAAGGGCTTTTTGTTGTGTAGTTGTGAAGGCTCCCTCGTCGCACCTAGCTGCGATGAGGGCGGTCGCAGCTAGGCGCGTGTTAATTGTTACTGTTCGATGGAACTAAAGGGGCTATATCTGTTGCAATAAGTTGTTTTTAATTTTAGTTACAATGGGTGAGATGGACAGTTTTTTATCACCAATGACGATCAGGCTATTGTTTTCTAGCGGCACGAGCATGCCTTTATGCTGTTCATCTTCAAACCGGCTGACATTTTGGCTTGGTTGGGGAACCAAAAAAACAGTGACTTCTCCGTATTCGGTTTGCATGATCATATGCATTGCTGCGGTATCACCAAAACCACAATGGTTAACATAGCTGATATGATCATCAATGGCACTAAATTGACTATCAAAAGGGGCGAGCTTTGCATTGACTTGTGTTAGCGTCACATTTTCATCAATGTTGGATATAAACGACTGCTCTTCTAACATATGTGTCAGAGCAACTTGCTCTAGCGATGTTGCTTGAACCGGGGAGATGGCACTTCCCCAATTAAATTGTCCAAGCATTAAACCGAAGGCAAAGGCAACAGAAGCGGCCAAAGCGAAATGTTGGCGTTGCTTTGGTGATTTCTTTTCTGCATGCCCAGACTGATGAAACAAAATGCGATCAACCAGACCGTCGGGCACCTGAATATCATGTAATGCTTTATTTAATTGCTTATCCAATGCTTGAAGCTCTTCAGCCAAGACCTTGTTATTCGGTGCTTGCATGGCAACGGCCAGCTCGTCGTCAATATTGCCTGGGTCCGCCAGCAATCGGCGTCGGAATTCAAGCTCGTCCATTGTGGTATCCCCCTGATGATTTTTGCTTTTCAAGTATTTCTTTCAACTGATTTCTTGCCCTAAATAGGCGCGTCATAACGGTGTTACGGTTTAACCCAAGGATACTAGCGATTTCGTCACCACTAAATCCGGCCATGACCTGCAAAACGAGAGGCTCTCGGTATTCGGGAGAGAGATCCATTATCATGCGTTGCAGCTGCGTGTGTTCAGCGTGGTCTTCGCTGTTTGCAGAGTTATCAGCCACCACATGATCATCAATATCTACCAAATCAAGTTGTTTGCGTTCAAATCGTCGAGCATTTTCACGGCGTAATATCGTGATCAACCATGACTTTGCAGCCGCATCATCTTGTAGGCTATCGAGAGAGCGCCACGCTCGCAAGCAGGTTTCCTGCACAAGGTCTTCAGCAATATGTTGATCTTTGCAGAGCCAGTAAGCGTATCGGTATAGGTCTCGGTGCCATGCCCTAACGAGGGCCTCATAGCGTTTTTGCTTATTCATACTTTCTTTGACCGGACTTTTGATGGATTTATTTCCAAATTGAGTTATTCCCATGAGCTGGCCTATTGTTGGTCACGTAGCGCATTACTTTTGAGTGTTGGAGAGCAATTAATCAAAGTAAAATTGATCTGGTTCAAAATATGTATTGTTAGCCGAGATATAGTAATCACTGTCATCTAACTGTAAGTGTCCACTTCGGCGATTGCTTTTGTAATCATCGTGGTATTCACTCATGGTTTGTTGAGCAAGATGACAACTTCCTTTTGAAGGCTGACTTTACTTTCTCCTATCAGGGCAACCTGATTTGCAATTGGCTTTACGTTGATTGATTCTACGTAGATTGCTTTCCACGTAATTTTAGACCACGCTATCTGGCGTGGTTTTTTTTATTGCGATCTTTCACAGCCTCACCCCTTTTTTTGGCAATTGTTTGATTTATGTTTCTTTTTGGTTAATTATTTTAGAGGTCTGACCTCTAAAGTGCCAGTAAGGAGACGAAATGAATCATGGCCCACAACAACTTACCTATCGAGGCGAAAGAGTCGCGATTGTCGCTGGACTGCGTACCCCGTTTGCTCGCCAAGCCACAGCGTATGATGGTATACCTGCCGTTGATTTGGGCAAAATGGTGGTCAACGAACTGTTGATTCGTCATGCGGTTTTGCCTGAGTGGATCGAACAAGTGGTGTTTGGACAAGTGATTCAGATGCCAGCGGCACCAAATATTGCTCGCGAAATTGTTTTAGGTACCTCGATGAATGTCAGGACTGATGCCTATAGCGTTACCCGTGCTTGCGCCACGAGCTTTCAGACCGTCGCAAATGTTGCGGAAAGTATTTTGCTAGGCAACATTAGCTGTGGCATTGCAGGTGGCGCTGATTCAACATCGGTGCTGCCTATTGGCGTCTCGCAACAGATGGCGACGACATTGCTAAAGTTATCCAAAGCGAAAACCATTGCCAAAAAAATACAACTTCTGAGTGCACTCCGACCTAAAGACATTATACCTGTCCCCCCCGCCATCGCTGAATATTCAACCGGACTGAGCATGGGACAAACGGCTGAGCAGATGGCCAAAAGCCACCATATTAGCCGCAGTGATCAAGATGCACTGGCACACCGCTCTCATGTATTAGCTGCGCACGCATGGGAAAGTGACCTTTTGAATCAAGAGGTCATGACCGCATTTGTGGAGCCATATAAATCTGCGATAACGCAAGATAATAACGTGCGTGCTAATTCTGATCTGGCGAGTTACACCAAGCTCAAACCTGCCTTTGATCGTCACCATGGCTCGGTGACAGCCGCCAATGCGACGCCTCTAACGGATGGCGCAGCAGCCATTTTATTAATGCGAGAAGACAAAGCGAAAGCATTGGGATATCGCCCACTGGGTTATTTACGCAGTTATGCATTTACCGCGATTGATGTGAAGCAAGATATGTTAATGGGCCCATCATATGCGACGCCGTTGGCGCTTGATAGGGCAGGATTAACTTTACGGGATTTAACCTTGGTTGATATGCATGAAGCGTTTGCAGCCCAGACGTTAGCGAATATAAGCATGTTTGGTTCGGCTCAATTTGCTCGTGAGAAATTGGGGCGCAGTAGTGCAATCGGTGAGATAGATATGGATCGCTTTAACGTGTTGGGTGGGTCTATTGCTTATGGGCACCCCTTCGCGGCGACGGGAGCAAGAATGATCATACAAACGTTAAACGAGTTGAAGCGTCGCGGGGGTGGGTTAGCATTGAATACGGCCTGTGCAGCCGGCGGTATAGGTGCGGCAATGGTGTTGGAGGTGGAATGATGAGTGTGTCTGTATTTGAATTAACGATAGATGAACAGGCTATCGCTTGGATCAAGATGGATGTGCCGGGCGAGAAAATGAATACGTTACAAGATACATTCGCGCCACAGATTGCCACGCTACTAGACCGTTTAAGTCGTGAAAAGGTTAAAGGGGCCGTGTTGTATTCAGGCAAAGAAGATAACTTTGTTGCTGGTGCCGATATTCGGATGTTGGATAAGTGTACCAGTGAGGAAGAGGCTCAAACGATAGTCAAGACAGGGCAAACCGTATTTGATCGGATTGCCAGTTTGCCTTTTCATGTTGTTGCAGCGATCCATGGCCCTTGCTTAGGGGGAGGGTTGGAGTTGGCGATGGCGTGTCATAGCCGCATCTGTAGCGATGATGCGAAAACGCGCTTAGGGTTGCCAGAGGTTCAGCTTGGCCTATTGCCTGGCTCGGGAGGGACACAGCGATTACCCAGCCTCGTTGGTATGGTTAACGCGCTAGATATGATTTTATCGGGTAAGTCACTTCGGGCCGCCCAAGCGTATAAAACTGGGTTAGTTGATGACTGTGTGCCTAAATCGATATTGTTAGCTGTCGCAGCAGAAATGGCGTTGCAAGCAAAACCGACACGTAAAGGTTCTGCGTTGGACTGGGCTGCCAGTAAAAACCCAGTAGGGAGAAGCTTGCTTTTTGCACAAGCGAAAAGCAAGTTGTTAGCAAAAACGCGCGGCAACTATCCTGCTCCGGACGCCATTCTTAAAGTAATGAAAATAGGCTTGCAACAAGGTTATAAAGCGGGGCTTGCCGCAGAGGCGAGGCACTTTGGTCGCTTAGTTATGAGTGAAGAGTCAAAAGCACTGCGATCTATATTTTTTGCGACAACAGAGTTAAAGAAGCATGGTGCATCTGATACCCCGGCAGAACCGCCGAAACAAGTGGCGGTGCTTGGTGGTGGCTTAATGGGAGGGGGAATTAGTTATGTGACGGCGGTTAAAGCAGGCATTCCTGTGCGCATTAAAGATGTTTCAGAGCAGGGTATTTGCCATGCTCTCGCTTATAACCATCGATTGTTGAGCAAGCAATGTCGTCGCCGACAAATCAGTAAGGCGGAGAGACAGAAAAAGCAGTCGCTGTTAAGTGGTAGTACGCATTATTGTGGCTTTGCCAATAGTGAGGTGGTGATTGAAGCGGTTTTTGAGGATCTGTCTCTTAAGCAGCAGATGGTGGCAGACATTGAAGCATACTGTAAAGAGGAAACAATTTTTGCTTCTAATACCTCCTCGCTACCCATCGCGAGGATTGCAGCCTATGCAGCGCGGCCGGAAAATGTGATCGGTTTACACTACTTTAGTCCGGTTGAAAAAATGCCGTTAGTTGAGATCATTCCGCATGCGACTACCTCGATAGAAACGGTACACGCAATACAAGCATTAGCACGCCAGCAAGGAAAAACGGCAATCGTGGTCAAGGATAGGGCGGGTTTTTATGTGAATCGTATTTTAACGCCTTATATGAATGAGGCCGGGTATGCGTTATTAGAGGGAGGAGGTATCGCCGCGATCGATAACGCACTGTTAGACTATGGCTTCCCTTTAGGTCCATTCTCTTTGCTCGATGAGGTGGGTATAGATGTTGGTGCGAAAATTAGCCCTATATTGGCGAATGAATTTGGGGAGCGTTTTCATGCGCCAGCCCTGTTTGAACAACTGTTAGGTGCAGATCGTAAAGGGCGTAAATCCGGACAAGGCTTCTACCGGTATAAAGGGCGGAAGAAGCAACTTGATAAAGTGGTTTATTCTCTACTGTCCATCAAAGAGCAACAAAAAATCGATGCACCAGCGGTGGCGTTTCGTTGTGTATTGATGATGTTGAATGAGGCGGCAAGATGTTTGGATGAGGGCGTGATCGCATCTGCGCGCGATGGGGATATTGGTGCAATTTTTGGAATTGGTTTCCCTCCTTTTCTTGGCGGGCCTTTCCGGTATATGGATCGTTTGGGGATAGTTCAGGTGGTTGAGCAGTTAGAGACGCACGAGCGCCAGTACGGCAAACGCTTCACACCGTGTACCTTGCTGTTAGAGATGGCACAAGGGGGGCGGTCGTTTTATTAGCCGAGCACGGGCTGTCTGTCGTTAGCGTTGGCGACTAATAAGATTGCTCGTCAGCGCTAAACAGCTCACTAATCAGGCTGAGCTCGGCATCAGATAACACGTTTTGCTGTGTATAAAGCGATGATTCTGAGCTGTCTTCAAATTTATTGAGTGCTTGTAATAACGTTTTTCGTTGTGATTTGGTCATCACCGTTAATTGCGCTTTTAGACGATCAAACTCTTGTTCATTCATCGTGACTCTCCCTCAAGACTGATAACAGAATGGTACCCTTGAAAAAGCAAATGTATGTCACGGCAGTGTTAAGCTTCAGAGAGGTAAAATGCCGAGCATGAATGTATAGCTTAGCATTGGTGTGCTTGCTGGTATGTGACTGGGTGCATACTATTCTCTATTGGCATCTATTGATAGCAATGGCTAGATTGTGATTGACTTGCCTGCTCAACGGTAAATCCGTGCTGCTTAAGTAGTGATGGTAAGCCTTGTGGCCCTACCATGTGCAACATACCGACCACGACCAGATAATGACCCGGTGCAATATGTCCCTTCAACTGCTCACTCCAATGCCGATTTCGTTGATAGATAAGCGCGTTGTCGGTGTCATTATCGATACGGCTGTCATCAAGCAGTCTCTCAAAAGCGGCCAGGTCGCCTGCTTGCCATGCATCGCTCATGCAACGTACCATTTCTTGCATTGGTTGCCACTCCTCGAGTGTGTGGAGCAATAATGGTAAGCCATTCTCTGGCAGTTGGCTGAGGAGTGCCATTTGCTGCTCGATACCTTCCAATTCGATTATTGGAACCGCTTGCGCGTGAGCGCTTTGCAACACTTGTATATCGATACCCCACTCGGGACGTAGCCCAGCTTGTTGAGCTTGGTGAAGTTGTAATTGCAGTGCTGTTAACCAAGGTGGTGCGTTCATCAGGTGGCGAAAGGGCAGTTTGAGCTGGTTGGCGATGCTGCGCAGCGTTGCCTGTTGTTGTGTGGTTAAATTATCGCGAGTGGTTGTAGCTATCGCTGTTGCTGATAGGGGAGACGCAGGTTGCAGTATGTTAGCTTCAACAATCACGCCGTCAGCCTCTTTAACATAGTGTGACAGCATATCTTCGAATGATGACATGCCACTATCCCCCATATGGACAGAGCCAATTAACGTGTAATGGGATTGACCCTGACTAGCCGTCCATACCAAAGGGGCAGCACTGATTGAGACAGAGAACAGTGAGAATAGTAGTGCAGTCGTAAATTGGGCTAGCCCTCTACGTTTAAACATCAGTAATTTCTCTGTTGCAGATGAAGTTCAGCCTATTGTGCCAAGCCGATATCATGACGTCACGGTCATTTTTATTTTCTGTTCAGTTTATTGGGCAATTTTTCATTGTTGCGCTGCTTTTTTGCTCTGTTGAACCACGTTATCGAGGCTTGAGTGTTGTGTTCCTAGAGTGACCCATCTAATCTTGCAGAGTTAATGAAATAGAGATGAAGATTTAATGAATCTAGAGCAGCTTCATAGCCTCAGTTTAGAGTTGGCGAAGACAAAACCAGCTGGCGTATATCCGATTAGTGTGGATAACCAGAAATATTGGGTAAAGGTTTGTGGTGAAGATAAAAAAACGCTGACGAGGATGCTGTCGGCGTATTTATCCCAATTCAACATGATGCGATTCCTGCGTACGAATGCAACGAAGAGTGCTCAACAGCGTTTTGAAGAAGAAGTCAGCATAATGTCGCGTTTAGCAGAGCAAGGGGTGCCCGTGCCTGCGCTGGTGGCTAAGACAGCCCAATACTACGTTACTCTGGATTCAGGCAGAACACTAAACAGTGTTGAGCCTGAGCAATTGCCGTTAGATCTGAGTGATAAAGTGTTTGAGTTGTTTGCCAGTTTGCATCAGATTGAAATCGTGCATGGCCGCCCCGCTATGCGCGATATTTTATTGCAAAGCGATGGTAGTGTCGCGCTGATTGACTTTGAAGAGTCAATGCCTGCACCATCACCGCAGATGATGGCAAGAGATATGTTTTTATTGCTGATGGATTTTTGCCGCCTACCGCAAGTTACGGAGGAAGATAAATTGCGTGGCTTGGCGCTATGGCACCAACGAGTAGGGGATAGTGCGTGGCAAGAGCTAAAACGTATTGCTCGACTGTTGAATCGGTTTCGTTTTGTTGCCAAGGCCATTTTGCTGTTTAAAGATAACCGCACCTCAAAGCAAATTCTTAATGCACTCGCTTTGATTGAGCGGATTTAACCTTGCAGAGTAACTCAGTAGCCAGTGATAATTTGGCTACTGAGTTTTTGCCTTAAGCCTTTGGTTGGAATAGGCGCAATCGGTTCGCATTTGAGACGACCGTAATAGATGATAATGCCATTGCTGCGCCCGCTAGCATTGGATTGAGTAACGTCCCCGTGAATGGGTAGAGAATTCCCGCTGCGACCGGAATGCCAATTATATTGTAAATAAAGGCACCAAATAGATTTTGGTACATATTACGTAAGGTCGCATTAGAAAGCTGCAGCGCATCCACAGCAGAGCCTAACGAGTGGCGTACCAGCGTGAAATGCGCCGTTTCTTTGGCGACATCACTACCACTCCCCATCGCCATGCCAACATGAGCAGCGGCTAATGCTGGCGCATCGTTAATCCCATCGCCGATCATGAGTACACTGCGGCCTTGCTCCGTTAGTTGCTGAATAGCCGCTGCTTTTCCATCAGGCAGTACATTGGCAATCACCTCCGTAATACCAGCTTGCTGAGCAATGGCTTTGGCGGTGATGTGATGATCGCCCGTCAGCATAATGACTTGTTTACCCATTCGTTGAAAAGCGCTGACGGCAGCTTGGCTATCTTCGCGCAAGGGGTCGCTAATGCCGAGCAGGGCAATAGCTTGATCATTGCAGGCGACAAACACCGCTGTGGCACCGCTTGCCGCCAGTTTTGCAGCAGATTCAGCAGGATATGCAATTCCTTGCTCTTCCATTAAGCGTTGATTACCGATAAACCATTGCTGGTTATTAACATAAGCTGCAACGCCTTTACCGAGATGAGCGATAAACTGATCAACGTTGTGAACGGAATGCCCAGCTTGGCTAAGGGCGATAGCTAGCGGATGCTCGGAATAACACTCAATGCTGGCGACGATATCAAGTACATCCTGTTGTGACAGGCTATGCTCTTGTTTTAGTAAAGCAACAGAGGTGATTTGTGGGGCGCCTTGGGTTAGTGTGCCAGTTTTATCTAAGACAACGGTATCGACACTATTGGCAAGCTGAAGGGCATTGGCATCCCGGATGAGCACGCCAAATTCGGCAGCTCGACCAACACCGATGGTGACTGACATTGGTGTTGCGAGACCGAGTGCGCAAGGACAAGCGATAATCAATACACTGGTGGCAGCAACAAGCATGTAGCTAACCTTAGGTTCTGGGCCGAGTAACCACCATAGTAGGGCAGTGCACAAGGCAATGATCACAACGATGGGAACAAAAACGGCTGCAATGCGATCGGCGAGCCTTGCAATGGCTGGCTTCGAGCTTTGTGCTTGGCGAACCATGTCAATAATGCGTGCGAGAAGGGTATCGTTTCCGGTTGCTGTGACGGTGTAATCTAATGTGCCTTGTTGGTTCAGTGTGCCGGCATGAACGGTATCCCCCGTTTGTTTGTTAACGGCAATTGGCTCCCCTGTTAGGAGCGACTCATCAATAAAGCTGTGACCGTGTGTTACTACGCCATCGAGCGCCACTTTTGCGCCGGGCTTTAAACGCAGTTGCATGCCGGGGGTGATTTGGTCGATATCGATGCTCTTCTCCGCACCGTCGACGATAGTGATTGCTTGAAGTGGTTGAAGATCTAAGAGCTTTTCCAGTGCTTTTGATGAGCGCCGACGAGCTTTGGTCTCAATTGCGTGCCCTAATGAAATTAGACCAATGATCATCGCTGAAGCTTCAAAGTAGACATGTCGCGCGCTTTCAGGAAAGAGTGAAGGCTGGACAACAACCAACATGGAGTAGAGCCATGCACACCCAGTGCCTAATGCGACGAGCGTATCCATGGTGGCACGCTTATGGGATAACGCGGTGATGGCATTGCGGAAGAAATCACGCCCTGCTGTCGCTAACATGAATAGCGTTAGTATGCCGACCAATCCCCAGCCGATTTGTAGCTCGCTTGATGTAATCATCATTGAGCCACCAAACATGCCATACCCCATCATGGGTAAGCTTAAGGTGAGTGCAATCGCAGTATCACGCAGATGACGGCGGTAACGTTGTTGGGACTGTTGCTCTAAAGTTTCACGGCGTTGCTGTTCGCTCACCATCAAAGACGCTGGGTAGCCTGCATGGTTAAGCGCAGTGATAATAGGCTCAGGATCGTTGGCGTATACCGTTGCGCTACTTTCAGCAAGATTGACGCTGACTTCGGTGGTGTCTGGTTGTGCACGAATGGTTTTTTCGACGGACGCAACGCAACTGGCGCAGGTCATGCCATGAATAATAATCTGCCAGCGTTGTCCTTTGGCGGTGTTCTGTTGTTGCTCTGTTGCGGCGGGCGCTTCAGCGTTATTTGGCGGGGTTAAATCGGGAGTATTGTGTTCATGATGTATCGATTTGCTTGCTGTTGGCGGTGTGTCGAGTACAACAGCATAACCGAGTTCTTCAATCAGTTGAGTTAGCTCCGCCGCAGTAATGCTGCCTGTCACTCGCATAAACGTCTTTTCAACATGGTAATCGTCAACATTGGGCGCGTTCTCAAGTGCGGCTTTAACTTTGTTGACGCAGCGACCACAGCTTAATCCAGACAGTGCCAATGTGATGCTATCTGGTACGTCAAAGCCCTGCGCTTGAATAAGTGCAATTAAGGAGGTTCGGCTGATCTCTCCTGTTACTTGTAGATCCGTCTTGGTGACGGTGTAGTGACTGATATTGTCTTGTTGGCTTAGTGCTTGTTCTAGTTTTTGAATGCAACGGTGGCAGCGTAGCCCCGACAATGGTAGCTCATAAATCATTGTGTTTATCCGTTCTTTTACGATAACATCAGTGTAAAGGTTCCAGTTACTGTAAGGTCAAGGGTAGAATGAATATTAGTGAGATTGCGCGTTTAACCGGACTAACAAGCAAAACTATTCGCTTTTACGAACAGAAATTGCTTATTTCAGCACCGCAACGAGCAGAGAATGGTTATCGATCCTATAACGATGGGCATGTTGCAGAACTGCAGCTGATTAAGCGGGCGAAATTAATTGGTTTTAGCCTAGATGAATGCCGTGCATTGCTGGATTTATCCCGTAACCCCGATCGACATAGTGCGGTGGTGAAACAGCATGCACTGGATAAACTGGCCGAGATTGATACAAAAATTGCCGAATTGCAGGCGATGAAAAAGACGTTAAGCGCACTGACACAAGCATGCCCGGGTGATATGTCTTCACAGTGCCCAATATTAACAGCGTTAAGCGGGGAGCGCGCCGCCGTTCCGTGTTCAGAACATCATGATGGCTAATATCGATAGGAAAGGGACGCATTGAGTTAACACTGCGCCCCTGTGGCATGAAAGCGGAGAATCTAGTTTGTTTTATTGATCAGCGGAAGTGGCATCGTTTTCATGTTTAGGGTTTGTGGGGACAACCCACATTACACCGACTTCCATTTTCACCACTTTAACCTCAGTCCCTGCAGGAATCGGTGAGTTGCTTTTCAATACCCATGCGACGCCAGAATATTGATAAGTTGTTTTACTGTCCTTATCTACATCTGACTCTAGTATCAGTTGGTGCCTTGAGAAATCGAGGTCTAAGTTTTTATCATCGGTTTTATTTTGGAACTTCTGTAATGGTTTATATAACAAGACCATCAGAACAGTAAGCGTTACCGCTAATAATATTGGTAGGTTTGAGCGCTGAACCAGTTCGAATTGATAAGCTAAACCAGTCACAATCAACGATACACCACCGATTAACAAAATAATCGTGGATATCCCCAAAACTGCCACTTCAATAACTATCAGAGCGATACCACCAGCAATAAGCCACTCTGCTAAATAATTATCAAACCCCATCAGTGATCCCTTTATTGATATGAAAGCCTAGTTATTTACTTTTTCATGGCACTTAAAATTGATGTTGCTTGGGCCACGATAGAGCCAGCTTCTGTTGAACTATCAGGTAGTAGCACAACGGTCGACTCCTTGGCGATTTCACGCTTGGCTTCGATTGCTTTTGATGCCAGCTCAAGCTCAACCGCTTTTTGCCCCTCAGCCGTTGCTGCTGCATCACCGACCAGTTTTAGCGCCTCAGCTTGTGCGGTTGCGACGGCAACGAGGGCAGTAGCCTCACCTTCAGCAGCGAGAACTTGTTCTTGCTTTTCTGCTTCAGCGGCCAAGACACGAGAACGTTTTTCACCTTCAGCAACATTGATCGCTGCTGCTTTTTCTCCTTCAGACTCAAGGATTTTGGCGCGACGTTCACGTTCAGCTCGCATTTGACTTTCCATCGCGCTCATCACTGACTCTGGAGGCGTGATATTTGATAGCTCATAACGCATAACGGCGACACCCCAAGAAGAGGAAGCTTCGTTAATCGCAGATACAATTGAAGCATTCAAGGCATCACGACCTTCAAATGTTTGGTCAAGTTCTATTTTACCAATCTCTGAACGCATGGTTGTTTGCGCGAGCTGAGTTACCGCAAAAGCGTAATCATCTACACCATAAGTGGCTTTATAAGGGTCTAGCACGCGGAAATACAAGACGCCATCAACGATAAGCTGAATATTATCCTTCGTAATCGCTGCTTGACTTGGAACATCATATGCTTGCTCTTTTAAGCTACGTTTAGCTGAAACGCGATCGATAACTGGCACGAGGTAGTTCAGGCCTGCTTCTTTATTGGACTGGTATTTGCCAAATCGTTCTACAACCCATACTTCATTTTGAGGGACAAAACGTATTGAGCGAGAAATGACAATAATAACTAATACAACCAGTGATATTTGTACGATAAAGCCAATATCCATAATGATAATTCCTTGTTTGGTATCCTAGAGTAAAGGTGAGTTACGCGCTTAAACTTTACCAAATTCTGTCATTAGTTAAAGTTAATGACGAGAATAAATTTTCATGCCAGCTAAATTATAATCTTTTGCCTAGCTAAAAATGGAGGAACAATAATTGTAGCTTTCTCTTTTAACAAAGTAGAGCGGCAAAAATAGGGTAAAAATAACGCGAGATATCATCACCAAATGACAATAAACTCGATAGTTAGAAGTGATGAAGAGAGTTAAGCTGTGATATGGACGACGATTTAAATCGTGATGAATGAAAATAATCAGTGATTATTTCAAGTAAGCGATTAAAAACTAACGTTTGTCCACGTATTCACTGTTTAATTCTACCTATTGGCACCGCCATTTTAATATCACCACTGCTCAATAACTATCTGTATTATATAACAATATCATAAATGATTTGCTTGCTTAATGTTTGTTATCAGCATGACAGGGAGATCTCCCTCCCAAGTCATGCTGAAAATAGCGCAATAACTGAACTAATTAATTAGTAGAGCAATGTGTAGAGCTGTCGACGATAGCGGTTAGCAATCGGATTGCCTTGCCCTAAGGCAGTAACGATATCCATAAAGGTTTTCTTTACCTGTCCATCTTGGCAATTGAGATCGCTGCGAAGGAGTGCGAGTAGTAGCTCGAGTGCTTCTTCATCCCGATTAACCTGATGATACTGGATGGCCAGTTCAAAACGCAGCTGTTCGTTGTTTTCATCATTGGCAAGCTTTTCTTCGAGCTGTTGGATCTCTGGGCTATTACCAGCTTGCTTTAATAATTCAAGCTTCGACAGTAGCGCTTTATATTGGCTCTGTTGATCTTGCATTGGAATGGTGGCCAACAGTTGTTCTGCTTCGTCGATTTGATGGGTTTCTAGCAATGCGTTGATCAAGGCCAGTGTTGCCAAGCTATCTTGAGGAAGTTTTGGGGCAAGCTCTCTTAGAACTGGGATGGCTTGCGAGAAATCTCCCTCTTCAGCCTGCTTTAATGCTGTTTGTAGGGCGATTTCATCTTCGCTTGGCAGGTGGCGAGACAACATTTCACGTAGGCTTGCTTCAGTTTGAGGGCCGGCTAGGCCATCAGCGGCTTGACCTTGCTTGAATACTGCGATCGTTGGCAGGCTACGAACGCCAAACTGTTGCGCGACCATCATCTGCTCTTCGCAGTTTAATGTCGCTAATAGCACCATGCCCTGATAGGGGGCAGTGAGTTGTTCTAGCCATTGTGTTGCTTCTAAAGACTCAGGCACTGACTGTGCGTAAAAACTAATAATAACAGTCGTTTGCATTGACTGCTCAATAACTTGGGCTAAGTTTTGTTCGTTGATTGCAATCGTTTGAGGGCTGTTCATGTTTTAAGTTCCTTTGTTCTTCTAATGATAAATGTGGGGGTATGTTGGTGAGATATCAAGGGAAAACGGTAAGTTGTAGAAGGAAGATAAAACAAAAGGCTGTGGTGGAAGGGAGAAACCATCGTCTACAGCCACTTTTGTTATTTAGGGAAAGAGCATGTTCAAAAAGTAAGAAGTACAGCGAGCGCTATACCGATACAAATGAAATTAATTTGACGTAGAGACATGTTTCACCGTTATTTTACTTATTCTTAGTATTTTAATGTTGTAGTAACCTCAGAGACTCGCCGTTTGAGCTACACGTTGTTGAGTGATCTATCTGAACAAGCGGGCATCTCTGAGGTTAATTACACTAACAAACAAACATGTCATTAATATTACAAAAGGTTCCTTTTTAGGCGTTAAAGGATTAAATCGCATTGAAGCTCTTGTTTATGCTAATCATTTCGTAAGAGAACGCGATCCAAGTAGCGAGTCGGCAGACCTCTTTTAAGCAATGCGCTGATCTTCGTTGGCGTGGTTACTCGATAACGTGCTCGTGGTCGAGGGCTTTGCAATGCATGAAGTAATGGTTTAACAATCGCTGTCGCAGGAAGCGTAAACTTTCCGTCCCCGTTGGGGCGCTTTAATCTATCAAGTTGCGTCGTATACGCTTGCCGGAAAATGCTGTTGTTGACATCTACATTCTGTTCAATGGCTTTGAGTGCATTTTGTCTAAACGCCGACTCGATGGGGCCGGGTTCTATTAGGCTAATGTGGATGTCGGTGTCTGCAAGCTCAAGGCGTAGGGTATCGGTCCAGCCTTCAATGGCGAACTTACTCGCGTTATAAGCTCCCCTAAACTTAAGCGCAACAATCCCTAGCACAGAGCTGTTTTGAATGATCCTACCGCGGCCGTGCTCCCGCATCATTGGCAATAGTGAGGTCGTTAGTTGGTGCCAACCAAAGAAGTTGCTTTCAAACTGTGTGCGTAAGACATCTGTGGAGATATCTTCCAGTGCACCGGGTTGCCCGTAGGCACCATTGTTAAACAACGCAAACAGTTTGCCATTGGTCAATGCCGTCACTGCGGCGACCGCTTGCTCGATACTGTGACGATCGGCGAGATCGAGTTGAATACACTCTAGCCCCTCTTGTTGTAGTCGCGTAACATCCTCTGGGTGTCGGCATGAGGCGATCACGCGATAGCCATGTTGTTGTAGGGCATGGGCACAGGTGTAACCAATGCCAGAGGAGCAACCAGTGATGAGAATAGAATCAGACATAGACATCCTTGTTATTGTGTAAGCAGAGTTTGTTCAAATAATGGTTGCAATGCATCGTATAGCAAATCGCGGATCAGGGGTTGTGCAGAGGGATTGGGGTGGATGCCATCTTGCATCATGTAAGCGGGATTTTCGATGATCGCTTCGAGAAAAAAGGGTAGCAGTGGAATGTTAAACTCTACACTTAAGTCGGGGTAAATGGCTTCAAAAAGTTGGCTATAGCGTTGCCCATAATTGGGCGGTACCCGAATTTGCATGAGTAAAACTTGCGCCCCTGCTTGCTGGCTCGCTTGGATCATGGTTTGTAAATGCTGGCGTGTTTTAGCGGGAGGAAAGCCGCGTAAACCATCATTGGCGCCCAATGCGATTAATACATAGTGTGGTTGATGGTTGTCGAGCAGCGCGGGTAGCCTATCTGCGCCGTTGCCAGCCGTATCTCCAGAAATACTGGCATTGATAATAGTGATATTGTGCTCACTCACACGGCTTTGAAGCAGGTAAGGCCAGCTCTCTTCTGGCTGCATTTGATAACCAGCACTGAGGCTATCTCCCAATATCAATAGATTGGAGTTGGCGAAGCTGCTATTGCTGGTTAGGCTAAGTATAAAAGCTAAAAGGATTTTTCTCATGACATCATCCATAATTCGAGCGGCATCTGTATTCAAGCATGTCTCAACATCTACTTCGCATCTTACCATTTTGCAAGATGTTTCCCTAGAAATAGCGGCAGGCCAAAGTGTGGCGTTTGTTGGTGTCTCTGGTGCGGGTAAATCGACACTAATGACACTATTGGCAGGACTTGATGTCCCCAGTGAAGGGCGTGTCGAATTGCTTGGTCATCCCATTTCAAGCTGGGATGGCGAACAGAGGGCAGCACTACGCGCCTCATCCATTGGTTTTGTTTTCCAGAGCTTTTTATTAATCCCCTCACTGACAGCATTAGAGAATGTTGTCCTGCCCCAGTTGTTGAAAGGCGAATCTGTGGATGAGGCTCGAGCACACGCGTTATTGCAAGATGTTGGACTGGAAGGACGCGAGCAACATCTGCCGAGTCAGTTATCTGGCGGGGAACAGCAGCGAGTCGCGCTCGCTCGAGCCTTTATCACTCGACCTAAAGTCCTGTTTGCTGATGAACCGACTGGTAATTTGGATCAGCAAACAGCCGCTCATATTGTTGATCACCTATTTGCGCTGAACCGAGAATATGGCACGACGTTAGTGTTGGTCACGCATGATAGTACGTTAGCGGCGCGCTGTGATCGTGTTATCACCTTAGAAGCGGGTCGAGTGCAAGAAGCGCAGGAGTCACTATGAAGCATTTATTGTGGCGTTGGCGATGGCGTGAAATCCGCCATGGCCAATTGTGGGCGGTGGTGGCTGCGTTAACCTTGATTGTGGCGACAGTGGCCGCATTGGCGATGCTTGCTACTCGAATAGAAGTGGTAATGACTCAACAGGGGCGGGCGGTGCTCGCTGCAGATCGGGTCGTGGTAAGTCGACAGCCTATTGCAGATGACCTGTTACTGGCGGCAAGTGAACAGGCTGAGCAGGTTAGCCAACAGATCCGCTTTAGCACCATGGCCTTTAGTGATAACGCCATGCAGTTAGTCAGTGTCAAAGCGGTTGAAAGTGCCTTTCCTATGCGGGGTGACTTACAACTCGCCACCGAGTCAGAGGTATACGATGCGGTACAAGAAAACGCGTTGTGGTTAGAACCGCGTCTATTTGATTTGTTGGCGGTCAACGTTGGCGAACAGGTTAATATTGGTGATGCACTATTTACCGTCAGCGGGCGTATTGAGCGCGACCCTGAATTGTCATTTAACCCCTTTAATCAAATGCCTACGGTGTTGGTTCATCTCAATGACGTCCCTAGGATTGGTGCGCTATTACCAGGAAGTCGCGCATCATATCGCGTTTATTTCACAGGTAGTGATTCGCAACTACAAGCGTTAGAGACCCGCTTTCCTGCCCAGCCCGGTCGGCGCTGGCTAAGTGAAGAGACGGAAGGGCGCACAGCAGAGTTATTAGTACGGGCAAAGCAGTATCTGTCACTGAGTTTGGTATTGGTGGTGTTGATGTCGGCGGCCACATTAACATTAACTTGCCAGCATTTTGCTCAAAGTCGGCGCAGCATTATCGCCATGCTTAAAAGTTTAGGGGCGAGCCAACGCTGGTTACGGCGCTGGTTAGTGGGACAAATTGTTAGTTTGCTCTGTGTGAGTGTGGTGGTAGGTAGTGTGCTGGGTGTGGGGTTAGAGTGGGCGTTGCGTCTTCCCCTGTTATCTCTGTTTCCTGATGAATTGCCCAGTGTTGGTATTGTGCCTTTTGTCGTCGCGGCAACAGTGGCGATTTTAATTGCGATTCCAGCGATGGGTATCCCGTTACTGAGGTTATTGCGCTCTCCTGCCATTGCGGTATTGCAAGATGCACCTTTACCGACATCACGGCGTGATTGGGTATTGGTTTTACTGCCTATTATTGCCGGTTTTAGCTGGTTTGGTAGTAACTTATTGGTATGGGGCGTGTTGTTTGGTTTTGTGGTCATGATGTTAGTGATGGCATTGCTGGGTTGGGGGGGAATATGGCTAATGCGAAAAACGGCTTCGCGGCCAGCTTTGGTATTGGCGCTAAGCCGAATTAAGCGTTCTCCATGGCAAACTAGCATGCAGATGGTGGCCCTCTCTAGTGCATTGATGTTGTTAGCGGTTATTTGGTTGTTGCGCTCGGCGTTATTGAGTGACTGGCAGCATACCCTGCCAGCTGACGCACCCAACGTGTTTGCATTAAATGTTGAAGCATCGCAGCGGGTTGATTATTTACAGCGGGTTGATGATGCAGGTTTTTCTCGCTCAGACGCCTATCCAGTGATTCGAGGACGGTTAACCGCGGTTGGGAAGACGCCTATTGCAGAATGGGTCGTCGAGCATTCAGACGGAGATGAAGTGCGACGACGAGAATTAAACCTGACGTGGTTTGATGGGATCCCGCAACACAATAGCCTGTGGGCGGGAGAGTGGACAGGGGATCACGGTGTCAGTATTGAACACGGGATAGCAGAGCGATTAGGACTGGCTTTGGGAGATTTACTGACATTTACTGTGGGTAGTGCAGAACTGCAGGCGGAGATCACCAGTATCCGCGAAGTAGAGTGGCGTAACATGCATCCGAATTTCTATTTTATCTTTCCGCCCGAAGTGATGACAACGTTTCCTCAGACTTGGTTGGTGAGCTTTAAGGTGATTGAGGATATCGAACGGGGATTAGTGGAACTGGTGCGTGATTTCCCGACGGTTACCGTATTGGATCTTAGAACGATGGTTGCTCGGGTTCAACAGATGCTAGCGCAGGTCTCCATATCACTCACCATGCTTGCGGCATTGGGCGTGTTAAGTGGGGTATTGCTTATTGTGACGTTACTTCGGTTGAGCTTAATTCAGCGCGAGCGCGAGGTGCAGATTTACCGTACATTGGGGGCGGGAAAAGCGCAGATAAAGGCCACCCTTATTTTTGAGTATGGTGTGCTGTGTTTACTGGCGGCATTGTTAGCGATGCTGGGTGCAGAGTTGGCTTTGGCAGTGGTCTCCCAACGGTTGACGCTACCCCAGCAGTGGCATCCGCAGTTGCTGCTATTGCCGCTGTTAGGCGGAGGGCTTGTTTTGTTATCTATTGGTAGTATTACGCGCCGCCTATTAACGCCTCTAAAGTAACCGCATACCCTCAGTGGCGTATCGCCTCAGAGTAACAGCAATAAGGTTGAGGATAGGAGGGAGGCTGCGGTTAATTTTGATAGTCAAAAAGCGTATCTTTCAAAGCCTGCTCTATCGAGGAGTAAGAGAAATGGTAGCCAGCATCGAGTAGCTTTGCCGGGTGAACTTTTTGACTATCTAAGATTAGGCACGCCGCCTCACCCAAGCCGAGCTTTAGCACCCACTCTGGGGTCATAAGAAGATGAGGACGATGTAGAACTTTTGCTAACGTCGCGCTAAATTCCCGGTTAGTGACGGCCTGAGGGGCGGTGAAGTTGAACGCACCCTGAGTGTGCGATTGCTTTATTAGAAATAGAATCCCCTTCACCATGTCTTGAATATGTATCCAAGGAAAATATTGCCGCCCATTACCTACAGGCCCACCGAGCCCTAATCGGTAAAGTGGTAACATCTTGGTTAATGCGCCTCCATGACGGGAGAGAACGACGCCAGTGCGTAACAGGCATACTCGGGTCTTATCACTTTGTGCTGACAGTGCAATTTTCTCCCAACGGTCACAGACTTTATGGGTAAACGATTGATCGGCAACATGAAGATTTTCGTCGATGTCCTGTTGCTGCTGGTCACCGTAGTAGCCAACAGCTGAGCCACTGATAAAGGTGTGAGGAGGAAATTCACTGGCCTGGATTTTATCTACAAGCTGTTGGGTTAACTGCCAACGACTCTGTTGAATTGTTTGCTTTTGTTGCTGGCTCCACCGTTTGTTAGCGATGGGTTCACCAGCAAGGTTGATGATAACATCGAACTGATCGAAATTATCGATCTCATCTAAGTGGGGTAGCACCTTCATGTGATGGCCTAATTGCTGATAGGCTCGGGTGGGATTGCGGGATAATATTGTTATATCATCGTGGGTTAGGTGTGGTAGCAGTGCGCTGCCAATTAAGCCTGTTCCCCCTGTTACCAGTATTCTCATGATTCCATTACCCTGTGTGTTACTTCGCGAGAGCTAAACAATGTTATCGCTTAGATTGTCGTTACTTACAATGCCATACATTGCCATGTTTTGGCGAGCAGTACGGCAGTCCTAATTCTGCGCATTCCAGTGCTGACGCTTATCTATTTGTTCCTATCTCTTAGCATACACCCTATTGACGTTGTTCGAGTAATGCGCTTGTTGCGCAAATGTTGCGTCTTCGCGTGAGTGGTCACGGTTGGCATAGGAGAAGTGTGCCATACTCAAATGCTGGTAGGCTGCAGGGGGATGCATGCGCGCATTGCACGCTTTATGGTTGACGATGTTAGGGAGCTTACGAGATCTGCTACCGATCATCTTTGTCATCGCCTTTTTTCAACTCTTCATTTTGCAGCAACCCTTGCCAGATATAGGACAGATTCTGATCGGGTTGCTTCTTGTTGTCGTGGGCTTAAGCTTTTTTATTTTAGGCTTAGAGATGGGGCTATTTCCGATTGGCGAAAGCATGGCGCATGCCTTTGCTCGAAAAGGCAGTGTGTTTTGGTTGCTAACCTTTGCATTTTGTTTGGGGTTTGGCACAACAATCGCCGAGCCTGCGCTAACCGCCGTAGCACATGAGGCTGCGCAAGTTGCCGCCGAGTCGGGTGTTATCGCATCAGGTGTGCCCGCGCAACAACAGTATTCGATTGGGTTGCGAGTTACGGTCGCCTTTTCTGTTGGGCTGGCCATAGTGTTGGGGGTGCTGAGGATCATTAAAGGCTGGTCAATTCAAAAGATGATTATTGGCGGCTATATGTTGGTGGTGATAATGACCGCTTTTGCGCCTGATAGCATTATTGGTATTGCTTATGACTCTGGTGGGGTGACTACCTCTACGATCACCGTACCGTTAGTCACCGCGCTAGGGGTGGGGCTTGCCTCGTCAATTAAAGGTCGAAACCCGATGACGGATGGGTTCGGCTTGATCGCCTTTGCCTCATTGCTACCGATGATTTTTGTGATGGTTTTCGGCATGGTGCTAGCCGCATGATAGAACTTCTACTTTTCTTTTTCTCTACATTCATTTCAACCATTAAAGATGTGCTGCCTATTGGGATCATTATTGTTGGCTTTCAGTTGGGTGTGCTTCGTCGAGGAGTGCCAAATTGGGGCAAGATGGTGCTGGGGTTTGGCTATGTAATTTTGGGATTAAGCCTTTTTCTCATGGGGTTACAAATGGCGTTGTTTCCTTTGGGCGAGAATATGGCCCTGCAGTTAACGGCGCCCAGTTTTATTGCAACGAGTGCAGACAGTGCATTTAGCTGGCAGCGCTATATTTGGGTTTATGTGTTTGCCGCTGCGATTGGGTTTAGTACCACCATCGCTGAGCCCTCGTTGATTGCGGTCGCCATAAAAGCGAGCCAGGTATCAGGTGGGGCGATTAAGGTGAATGGGTTAAGGGTTTCTGTCGCTATCGGTGTGGCGGTGGGGATCGCGTTAGGCTGTTTTCGAATTGTGGTTGGTGATCCTATCCATTACTACATTATTGGCGGGTATATTGTTGTAGTGATTCAAACGTTTATCGCACCGAAGTTTATTATTCCATTAGCCTTTGATTCTGGTGGAGTGACCACTTCAACGGTTACTGTTCCTTTGGTCGCCGCCCTCGGCTTAGGACTGGCTTCTACCGTTCCCGGCCGCCATCCGATGATCGATGGGTTTGGGCTAATTGCTTTTGCTAGTTTATTTCCCATGATTTCAGTGATGGGGTATGCACAGTTGACAGCGTGGCTAGATCGCCGTCAGAGAAGAGGAGATGATGATGCGCTTTAAATTGATAATCGCGTTTGTGGATGATGCAAAAACGGATGCGGTGCTCGATGCTGCTCGACACGCGGGAGCGACAGGGGCGACGGTGATAAATAATGCACGAGGGGAGGGACTCAATAAACGAAAAACGTTTTTTGGTTTAACCCTAGAAGTACAACGAGATGTTTTGTTGTTTGTGGTTGAAGAGCACCTCGCCCGCCATATTCTTGAGCGAATAAAAGTGGTAGGCGAGTTTGATGAAGCGTCAGGGCAAGGGATAGCGGTTCAGATTGATATTGAAGATGCGGTTGGTGTCGCTCACCAAGTTGAACGGCTAGCTAAGTTTGTTGAGGATGAATTATGAGTAATCGAGTAAAAGTGTCAGTCAGGGATGTGATGATGCCGACATATGCTTGCGTTGATGGCCTAACCACTGTGGAAGAGGCGATAAGAATTGCCAGAAAGGCTTCGGTCAAAGCACTGATTGTTAATAAACGCGATGATGAAGATGAGTATGGCATTGTATTAATGAACGATATTGCCAAAAAGGTACTATCAAAAAATCGTGCGCCAAATCGTACCAATGTTTACGAGATTATGACCAAGCCCGCATTGAGTGTCTCCCCGGACATGAATGTTAAATATTGCGCTAGGATGTTTGAACATTTTGGGATTAGCCGTGCCCCAGTGATTGAAAAAGGCAAAGTGGTCGGCATGGTGAGTTACAACAATATTGTGCTTAATGGCATGTTGCGTGAGGAAGATGGCTATAGCTATGTTGACTGATTTGTCACTGGTTTGGGTATAGTTGATTGGTTACAATGGCGCGGTAATAGTAAGAGGATATACCCAGTGAAACTGTTTTTTGCTTCTGATATTCATGGCAACGTGCTAGCAGCCCAAAAGGTGGTAGATGCGTTTTCTCGCTCTGGTGCTGACTATTTGGTTTTGCTTGGCGATGTACTAAATTTTGGCCCCAGAAACCCGATTGTTGAAGGGCTCGACCCCCAAGGTGTAGTGGCTCTCCTCAACCCATTGGCCGATAAAATGATTGCCGTGCGTGGAAACTGTGATAGTGAAGTCGATCAAGCGCTACTCAATTTTCCGTTGTTGATGGATTACCATTGGATATTGTTACCCAATGGCCGTCGTATGTTTCTCACTCATGGGCATGTTTATCATCCAGACAATATGCCAGCACTCGCAGCCGGTGAGATTTTCTCTTATGGTCACACGCATTTGCCCGTTGCGGAATGGGTGGGGGAGCAAATTCACTTTAACCCAGGCTCGGTGACTTATCCGCGTGGAGGCCATCCCGCAAGCTACGGCCTATTGGAGAATGATACGTTGAAGGTAGTAGATTTCAATAATAATACCCTAGCAGAGGTTGCCTTGTAGTTTTGATGTGAATTAGGGCAGCGAGTCATGTCGGCCCAAGCATTGGCATTTTAAACTATGCTGATGTCACTGCTTCTCGCCATGGGGCACTATTATCAATAAGTGTATCTTTTCGATTTACTAAATACGACTTTTTTTAATACAAATAAATTGGCAATATTTATCTATCATGACTTTCTGTAATGTTAATAGATGTCTTATTTATAATAAATGCTTTTTATCTAGTTATATCAAAGGAGTAAGCTTCTATTGATATTCTTATTCATAGTTGTAATCAATGACCACCTTCTCTAGCACTCTTTATTACATCAATATACTAACGTTAATGGAATGAAGTCTAAATTCAATAACGTTGATGTATATCCGGTATGTTTCATTCTACGAGGAGGTTGTATGCCTGATGATAATATGAGTTTGATGCTCAGAAGAAAGCGGCTTTTCAGTGGCATATGTGTAGTGATGTTCCTGACTCTTTTCAGTATTAAATTATTTGCGGAAGATTCATTAACCTATATCGAGGAGTTTGGTAAGCGCCTATTTTTCGAGGAAAGCTTGTCATTCAATGGCGATATGTCTTGTGCGACGTGTCACACCAGTGATACAGGGGGAACCAATGGTAATTCGCTTCAAAATGCTGAGCAAGTGGCTGTTACAGGTTCAAATGGTGGTAACGGAAAATTAAAACCGCCAACGAATAAATATGTTCAGTTTATGGGGGAGGATCGCCGATTAAAGGGAGTGGCTAACTTCGACCCTCTCTGCGCAACATTTCGAGGCCCTCAACCTTGTGGCGGTGCATTTTGGAATGGGCGGGCTAAAGGTGACATGATTGAAATGGAAGATAATATTGCGTTGTTTGATGGTCTAGCGCCACATTATGAATTTTTATATAGGAAGTACGTCGGACCATTATCGGACCAAGCCCATGCCAGCCCATTTATAAACTCAGTTGAACAGGCTTTACCAAATAAAAAAGCGGTTTGTCGAGCGGTGAAAGACCAGCCGTGGGGAAATCATTTGTATAAATTTACCTTCGGTGTGAGGTTGCGTTGCGGTAGTCAATATATTGATCAGACCTTTGCATACTTTGCATTAGCTCTCGCGGCGTGGCAAGCATCGGACGCGAATAATCCTTTTGATTCAAAACGCGACATTGCCTTACGTGATGAAGCTGCGTTTGAGGAAGACGTGAATTTTCCTTTGGCTGGCCTAACAGATGAAGAAAATTTGGGGCATGACATTTTCTATAATGTAGAAGGTGCAACGCCTGGAAACTGCGTTTTTTGTCACCGTAGTGGCAATGTATTTGGAACAACTGCCGACGAGCGTTATACGGATGATCAGTATCACAATATTGGCGTGCCCAATAACCCAGAAATTCCAGGCAATTTAGGCGCGGATCCTGGCGTATCTGCTACAACATTCGACCCACGCCATTTGGGGCAACATAAAACCCCGACCTTGCGTAATGTCGATAAGCGCCCCGAACAGTCCTTTGTTAAAGCGTATACGCATAATGGCTGGTTCAAGTCATTGGATGATTTAGTGCACTTCTACAATAGTGCAGTTGCTCCAAATAGCTTGGATCAGTGTGGTACGAACCCAGTATTTGATACCGCATGTAGCTTTGGTATTACGCGTTGCGATAACACGCAAGATTGGACTATTGAGGAAGCAAAAGCAGCCAATTGCTGGCCAGAAGCGGAGTTTACGGACACAGTGACTCCGCCGTTTGTGCTGGGCAACTTGAGATTAACGAAAGATGAAGAGAAGGCGCTGGTTGCATACTTAAAAACCTTGTCGGATACCTCGGAAGCGTCTGACCCAGAACCTTATGTTAAAAAAGGTTTTCAATCAGGGCGGGTACAAGGTATACACCTCATAAAACAGTAATGGGTTGTTACTGATAAAAATGCGCCTTGTTTGCCCAAGGCGTAATTTTGTCATCTATAGCAAAAGCTTAATTCCGACGATAAGTGAGAGTAGCTCGAATGCTTTTTTAATCACTTGGTTATTATGTATTTGTGAGAGGTGGGCACCTAAATACCCCCCGAATAGCGAGGCGAGCAGCAAAACAGGTAGCCAAGGCCAGTAGAATTCGCCTCCTGCGAATTGAATCGTGAACGCACCAATCGCATTCCAGAATAATCCCACACTCACCATGGTTAGTGCGACAGCTTGCTTGTAGTCAAAACCAAACCACCAGATTAAAAATAGGGTGACAAAAAGGCCACTGCCAGCGGTCAGTGAGCCGTTAATGATTCCAATGATGGCCAATCCTGCGCCGCCGAGTAGCATTCCCCGCCAATGACGATTTTTTGCGCTCACGTATTGTCCCAGCGCCTTCTTGTTATGGGAGAAAAATGCGAGACCAATGATGAGTATGCCCAGTGCTTTTTCTGCGTATTCACCTGGCACGGCCAATATAATATTAGCGCCGATAATAACGCCACAGCTACCCGAGGCGACGACAAAAATGGTGAACCATTTGTTTAGCGTGCCTGCTCGAATGTGCTTGGTGGCGGCTCCAAAGCCCAGTGCCACGGTGGCAACTTTGTGGGTGGCGAGGGCAATACTGAAAGGGAGACCAAGAAATAGAAGTAAAGGGAGCTGCAATAATCCCGCGCCACCACCAGACAGTGCTGCAAGTGTGTTGGCGACTAACGAACCAAAGAAGAGAAAAAAGGTATGTAAGACTTCCATGTGACATCAATGTTTGAGTTATATTGATGTCACACTATACGTGGTCTTAGCGAAGAATAAAAACGCTTCAGGGGGCTAAAGATGGGGTTATATTGATCTTAATTGAGTCATTATAATTCCCTGCTGGACGACGACTAACATCGCCCAGCTTAAAACGCATTGAGTAACGGTGCCCGACTGCGTTTTCTGGTTGTCGCTCCAGTAACTCGAAAGTAGTGCTATTAAGATTAATACGTTGATTGTCAAGGAAGAAGTCATAGTTGACGTCCCATTCTGGATTACCTCCGGCATGACGCATTTTTCCGCGGTTATCTGAAGAGATCTCTAGCTTATAATCGGTTGAGCTTTGCACGAGTAACTTGGGTTGTAAGATTAACTCTTTATTTGAAGTCATGGTGCCAAAATCAACCGTATAGCGATTGGCACCGCCAATCCCCCATAAGCTAATGCGAGCGGATTGCTCTACATTCGCCGTTAAATGTTCGCGCCGCTCATCGAGTTGCTGACCAATGTTCTTTGCTTGAGTTAGGTAGATATCAAAGTGCTGTGAAAAGCGACCACTGCGGACATACTGGCCTTTGGGGAACTTAAGGCTAAATTGCATTTCTTTGTTCTGACCAGGTTCGAGCCGTGGCACGGATAAAGCGAGACCATTCTCAAAACGTCTTGAAGGTGTTCCTAGGTTGTTGATTTCAAATCTAAGCTGCTGATTTACCGCATTTGTTAGGGCATTGCTTTGTGGTTTGATAATTAGGGTTGATTGGCATTGCTCTGTGCCGGTATTGGTAACTTTGACCACGTATGTTTGGCTCAATGGAAACGGGTTATTGCCAAACATATCGTAACTCTGATGTTTATTGGCAGGTTGTTGATAAAATTGCGTTATTTTTTGTTGGCATTGGGCGTATGCATTGGCACTTAGCATGGCGATGGTTGCGTATAGCAGGGGCTTAAACATGATCAGTTAACCTTAATTGTACCCAAGTTAATCGTATACCCTTCATCTTCTGGGACATCGAGGGTGAAGGATAGGTTGTCTGCGGTATTAATTTTAACCTGATATTGACCAGGACGAAGTCCCGTTATTGCAAATCTCCCCTTAGTATTGGTAAGAAACTCTATCGGTTTGCTCTCTGGCTTACCGACTGGGGTTAGCGACGCAGAGACAAGTGCAACGGGTGTGCGATCGGACAGAATCAGAGACCCCAATACCGTGATATTGGCGTCATCGCCAATCGTAAAGTGATAAGAAGCGCGGTGGTATGGTGTGATCTCATAACCGTCGTTCAATAGCGTATAACCTGCCGGTAGATTGCTTACGTCTGTTTCAATCGTTTGCTGTGCATACGAGGTAATTTCTGGAACGACAAGTGTTGAGAAGGTGTCTGATCTTACTTGATATATGTCGCCATCAATTGGATTTACGCCGATTTTTGCCCCTTTGAGGGTATCGTGAAAGGCAATCGTTGCGAAAGCATCATTAATTGGTCGAGCTGGAGCAATAGCGTGACGATTGAAGGCTAATGCGGTCTGGAAGTTTAT
Organism: Thaumasiovibrio clandestinus; assembly: GCF_047250365.1. Lineage (NCBI taxonomy): Bacteria > Pseudomonadati > Pseudomonadota > Gammaproteobacteria > Vibrionales > Vibrionaceae > Thaumasiovibrio > Thaumasiovibrio clandestinus. The sequence goes on along the minus strand of NZ_JBLBVL010000001.1, from coordinate 532,146 downwards.
TTGATTGCGGTAGGTATACTCACCGTCAACAAGCTGACCATCAATATGGTTGGCAGCAAGCAAGTAGCGGTTGCCAGTATAGTCAATATTGACGTTGTTAAGCATATCTTGATCGTCATTATTCTCTGTTCGTGCATTGATGGAGTAGCCACCAGTACTTCCAGGATTCGTGGTATCGGAATATGAAGCTTGAATACGGTTTAGATTTGTATCATATGAGAAGCCAACATCTGCCGTATCGGATAGCGGAAAACTCAGTGCAAAAAAGAAGTCGGTGCCGTCGTCACTGCTATCGTAGGTGGTACGAAATAACCAAGTGCCTCGCGTATCTAAAATAGGCCCAGAGAGTGCGCCCGCAATTGTGTAATCGCTATCACCCGCAAAGGTAAGGTTAGTTGAGTTAGATAGGGTCGCGGAATAGTCCGCATTGAAACGATAGAGATAAAACAGAGAAAGAAAGTGTTCAACAGAATCTTCATTACGAATAGGTAATGTTTCTAACGCATCATTAATCGACGTAAACTCGAGAGAGTTCCATTCATATTGTGCGGTGAGTGAATGGATATCATCATCGAGAAAAGAGTCATAGGTAAGTTGTGACGCATAGCCGTTACCCAGTACTGGATGGTCACTCCAAGCGCCTTGTAACTCAACTAAGCCAATGGGAAAAGCGTAAGTTATACCTGCCCCCAGCTGATAGGTCTTATCTCGAAATTGCCCGTTAGCGCCTAAAGTGAGAGATTCTGTTATCCCTGCCTCTATTCCTGACGAGAGGACGACATCGCCAGTATCGTAGTCGAGGCTGCCATCACTGTCTGTCCTACTGATACTTCCCGTAGAAAAATGGTATTCAAACTCACCAGCGGCAAGCAGACTTAGTGACGAAGCAATGCTGAGATCGATAATATCTTCTTGGCCAGAGGGGTCGATGATTTTCAGCTTAATATTGTTCACCCCTTGAGTTAAGGGAAGATCTCGAATGTCGTATGAACCAGGGGGGAGTGAGAGTCGGCGTATTAATATGTCATCGACAAAGACTTCGACTCGTGACGCACGCACGATAGTAAAGCGTTGATTGGTCAAAGGTCTAACATTGCGGGTCGGTATTTGACCAAAATTACGATTAACATTTAAACCAACTAAGCTTGGAGAACCTTGAAAACCAAGCACTTGTGGGGTGAAGTCACCAAGGGTAACGCGAGTGCCCTGAGTCGCAAAATCATAGGTTAGTTGTGATTGGATGCGGTTAATTTGATTACTGTTTGCTTCATCGTAACTGTATTCGAAATCATTGGTTAGATTGAACTTATTAAATCGTAGCGCGCTCTCCAAGGTGTTAACACTGGAGAAGATTGCACTGTCATCAACGTCGGCATCTTGGTTAAACGAGGCAAACAGATTGAAGTAGCCACTAAATGGCTCGGTTGACGCTTCATAACGGTAGGGTTGCTCAGTTGCTGATAAGTAAATACCGCTATCTAAGATGATGTCTTGGCTAATTTTTACGTTGGTTTGAAAAGTCGCTGCATCAAGTGTCATGTCTACACCAAACGATGCCATTGATGCGCTATCAATGTATCCATCGGTAACCGAACTGGCGATTTTTGCTGTTGCTTGCTCACCAATACGCTGATTTAAAAAACCTTCAATGGTGTGAAATTCGATGAGAAGCTGCTGGGTGTTGGTGACCTGAACATTAATGTTTCCAGACGGAAAGCTCTGGTATGTCAATAAGCTGGCAAAAGAAAGTGTATTCGGAACAACTAGATCAGTGCCTTCCAGTGCTGCCGTTAATGGATAGAACGCTGCCAGTATAGGGATGATTTTTTTCATTATTTTAATAACCTAACTTGAACGATATCACTTAATGGAATGGTGGTGCTATTTAACGTGACGTCTCTTTTTTGTTTTGGAGGGAAAAAGACGTCAAGGCCATCAGCTTTAATGGCGTCAGATGCTAAAATGAGACGCTCACCACTGCTTGATATTAACTCAAGGTCGTAATTACTGAGTTGGCTATAGCGATTGCCTTGATTGGTAACACTAAACTGCCATTGATTATTACTTGCGGTGACAGGCAGAGTCGCGTCGGATATGGTGGCATTGTGCGTGTTCTTATAGGTGTGCAAGATAGCATTGTAGTTAACTTGCATTGTGATCGAAGAGTCGACACTCTGGCTGTCGAGGAGTTCATTGGAGAAGACAATGGCGTAGCTTTGAGATTGTTGATGTTCTGTTGGATGAGCAATAACCAGCACTTGACGACTGCCGCCGGGCTCTAATGTAAATGCGGCAGGAACAGTGTCGATGTGATCACTACTCTCTTCAGCAAGCGCATAGCTCTGGTCGTCAAATTGGAGTTGTTTAACTAATGTACTAATGGTTACAGGTTGGCTGTCGTTATTGGAGACACGGATTTGATACTGTTGTTTTTTGTCGAGGTTTAGTTCACTGACTAAGGGGGAGATCTCTAGCCCCCAAGCCAATGTAGGTATCATAACGCCAATTAATATGAGTATCCTTACCATAAGGCAATCCTATTCAATTGATATTGAAGTGATATTGCTTATATTATGGTCAAAATTCTTATTTAGGATCAGTCTTTTTGATGTTTTTGGTGGAAAATAGTTGATATTAATAAATTCACCCAGCTTATCAGCATTATATGTCTTAGTGCTGCGGGTGTTGTCAGTTTTAATGCTCCAACGCGTTTGACTGAGTAAAACAAATCTTGTGCCACTGTTAGTGATATCAATGACATAGTTTCCATCTTTATTGGTGGTCACGTTATCTACTTCAATATTGCCTTTTGCATCTGTTGGAATTACGCTGAGCATCGCACCATATCGTAGCTTGAACGACAGATCTAACTCAGAGTCCTCCTTACTGTTTGGCTTGTCACCGATGATTTTATCTTGCTCATCAACAATGTTATTTATCTCTTCGAAACTGATACGATAAGTGACGGACAGTGCTTTCGTTGGGTCACCAATGTACTTGACTAGCACCGCATGGCTTTCCCCTGGTTGAACCGTAAGTGTATCTGGAATAATTAGAAATTCTTCAGTTGCAATACGCGGCTCTCCTTCACCGTTATCAAGAAGGAAATAATAGGGGGTGACACTGACATCAATTTCTTTATCGCGTGTATTTCCAACCGTATATATTTGTTGCGCTGCTGCTCCTGCAGGCGATATTTCAGCAATAATTGGGGCAACATTGAATGCTATAGCCGATTGCGAGAAGAATATAGTTGCTAAGATCCATCGCCACATAAACCGTACCTCCTATCTTATTAAATCGCTAACGAAGAGGGGCTAGGCCCCTCTAGAACATAAGTGTAGATTTAGTTTAGTCGTATGCATTCCAATCAGGGTTGATATCAACAGTTAGGTAGTCATGGTAGTAACCATAGTACTTAGCATCAGTTTCTGACGCATCGATGGTTAGCGTCCAATCTTTCCCTGTGGTTGCAAGTGCGTGAGAAGCAGGAACATCTAATTTCTCAGCGTATGTTGTTGCCCCATTTGTATTTAGTACCAGTGCTCCACCACCAAGTCCACTCATTCTTGCTTTATAATCAATAACATCTGAGTAGTTGTAATGGTTCATTAGGCCGCTGTAAGCACTGGTGATCGTGACATCAACACCATCTGCAGCATTACATACTAGTGTGCCTGTAATTTCTTTTTGATAATCGCTAGTTAGGTCACCTAAGCTGATGTACGAGTTATCATCATCAAGAACACATTCACAAACGGGCGGAACATAACCAAAAAGGTGGAACGTTTTAGCTTCAGGATCAGGAAGGTCGTAACCATAACCGCCAGCCATAGCCGAAGCTGCAAAAGGTATTGCCAATAACATTACGTACTTTTTCATGGTAAAACTCCATCTTACTTTTGAGTATAGCTGTAAAGCTATTTGGTGCGACGAATTGCTTACTTACAAGCAATATCTGAAAATACGGTTAAGTTCGTTAGAGCGTTAATTTAGGAACAAAAGATACAATTAATGTATCTGAATATTTTCCTGCGAAAATAGGCGTGCTGTTTGTTTCAAATGACAAGCTGCCACGCGTTAAAAATTTTTTATTTATGTCATAGCTTAACGATTTAGAGTTTGTGAGCTGTTTGCTTGGGTATATTTTCTTTTTATTATCTATATTTACGTTGATGTCATATGTGATTATCTCTCTTCCTCTTTTTAATCCGCCATTCTTAGAATAAATGGATATTTCAAATGGTGAGTTGCAGTTTACATCAAAGCCAACTTTTTGATTCTGATTTTCAAAGATGTTACCGAGCTCTTGCTTGTGATAAGTTATATCGCAATGACTCTCTATTTTTCCTGTCAAGTCAAGGGATACAAAATTATTAGCCTGTGCTTGGGCATATGAAATAGCAAAAAGGCTTACAATACAAAATAGAGTTTTGCAGTGTTGCTTAATTGCTCTTGTTAGTTCATCACCATTCATCGTTAACATCTTCGTTATGTTGGTCACGAATTAAAACTACACCTAGATTCGAAATAAAAAGGATGACTAAGGTATGAATAGCTTACGTAAGTGCTAAATAAGTGCCTTGCTTATAGGCATTGCCTTGTAATCGGAGGCAAGCCAAATTATAAGTTAATGACTATTAGCCGATGAAAAATAGTATTGTATGTAGGAGCTACTTATGGACTGGTCTGTCTGCGTATTAGGTGAAAGCTGCCTAATTGATGGATTAATAATGAAGCAGTTACAAAAGTTAGACTTTATCGATGTGGTGAGCTCTCCCATATATCGAACTGATATTGTACGTAAGTTGAAAGAGTACGATTTGCTTCTTGTTAATTATGAAGATATAGAACTTCCAGTAATCAGGGAGTTATTGATCACTGTTTCAGAGCAGGGAAAAATCATTTTATTCAATGTAAATAGAAAGGTTAGTTCGAAAGAGCTGCTTTCTTGGCCTCATGTCATGGGGATTGTTTATGATGATGATACGCCAATGATGCTATTAAGGGCGATAGAAGAGGTCGTGTTGCATGGGCGTTTATGGTTGTCACGTCAACTACTCGAACAAGCGCTATTGGAGGGGCGCCGTATTGGAAAAAAGCGGATATGTTCAGTTACCGAGATTCGAGAGCTGAGAAAAGCTAAGCAGCGAATTTTCCTTTGTTGAAGAGGCTTGCTGCGTAGTAACCGGAGAGGCATTTAGTAATCAACTGATTATCAAAGACAAAAAATATTGATACTGTCAGCATCATATCAAGTATCACTTAAGATACATTTCCAGTGTGGCAAATGTGGCGTTATAGGCAAATATGTAAGGGGTAGAAATGAATCAGGTTTGTATAAACCTTGTTTTGTAAGTGGTGATGTAATGATAATGGGTTCTCGAACGGTTTTGATTTTGGGTAACATGAATATCCAGACGCGTTTAATGCAACAGGAGTTGAAGAAGTGCAATATTTCTCATGTTCAACATATGGCGCTAAATGCGATAGAAAACCCCACCAGATTAAATGAGTATTCTGTTGTTTTGGCAGACTACACCTGTTTGGAAGAACAGTCTGTTGTTGATGTTCTTCATGCTGAAACATTGGATTTTGACCTTGTTTTATTTAACACCCCAGAAAGCTTGGTGCTGGAAAAGCTGATTATTTGCAAGCAGTTAAAAGGGGTTCTGATGACGTCATCGCCGCTTGAACATCTTGAACGTTGTGTGCGTAGTGTCTTGGATGGCGATATGTGGTTACCCCGAAATTTTATGACACAGTTGATCTGTTATTACCGCGATCAAGTTATGCCGGATACGCCAGTGTTAGACGATTTGACCAAGCGTGAAAAGCAAATTCTCGATCGTTTAGTTTGTGGTCAATCGAATCAAGAGATAGCAGAGGAATTATTTGTTGCCGAGAGTACTGTAAAGACGCATATCTATAAATTATATAAAAAGATGAATGTTCACTGTCGACGCGAGGCGATTCGTTGTGTGAGGCAGGCTCAACGGGATGCCAATATTTAGGTAATACAAGTCATAAAAAAGCCCCATCGTATGGTTTGCGATGGGGCTTTTGTTTCTTCATTAGCACAAGGTTTCGATAAGCAAAGCGTCGAGGATACTCGTTATCGATAAGACCGCGCTTACGCGTTCTCTTCTGCTTGTTTAGCCTGAATAGCTGTTAGAGCAACAGTATAAACAATGTCGTCTACCAATGCGCCACGAGACAGGTCATTAACTGGCTTACGCATACCTTGTAGCATAGGACCAATAGAGACTAGTTCCGCTGAACGTTGTACCGCTTTGTAAGTCGTGTTACCTGTGTTTAGGTCAGGGAATACGAAGACAGTCGCTTTACCCGCTACTGGTGAATTAGGCGCTTTAGAAGCAGCAACGTTTTCCATGATCGCCGCATCGTACTGAAGAGGACCATCAATGATAAGATCAGGACGTTTCTCTTGTGCGATACGGGTTGCTTCACGTACTTTATCAACATCAGCACCTTTACCAGATGTACCGGTAGAGTATGAGATCATTGCAACGCGAGGGTCGATACCAAACGCTTTCGCAGAATCCGCTGATTGGATTGCAATCTCTGCAAGCTGTTCAGCATTTGGATCTGGGTTGATGGCACAGTCACCGTAAACCAGTACTTGATCAGGCAGTAGCATGAAGAATACTGACGATACGATAGAGGCATCTGGTGCTGTCTTAATGATCTGGAACGGAGGAACAATCGTGTTCGCGGTGGTGTGAACGGCACCAGAAACAAGGCCGTCAACTTCATTGTTTTCAAGCATCATAGTGCCTAGGAAAACAGAATCTTGCAGCTTTTCACGTGCAACGACATCGGTCATGCCTTTCGCGCCACGTAGTTCAACTAGACGAGCGACGTAGTTTTCACGTACTTCTTCAGAGTTGATGATGGTAACGCCAGCACCGAGAGTAACACCTTGCTGTTCAGCAACACGCTTGATCTCTTCAGGGTTACCAAGAAGTACACAGTCAGCAATACCGCGTTCAGCACAGATTGCCGCCGCTTTAACCGTACGAGGTTCATCACCTTCTGGAAGAACGATACGTTTCGCGGCACGACGAGCAAGCTCAGTCAGTTGGTAACGGAATGCAGGTGGGCTTAGACGACGCTCACGTGCAGAGCCTTCAGTGAGTGACTCGATCCAATCGCCGTTAACATGGCTCGCCATGTATTCGTTAACGAACTCAACACGCTCTTTATCATCGGCAGGAACTTCTAGTGTGAAGCTTTGTAGATTTAAAGAGGTCTGCCAAGTGTTACCTTTTACGGTCATAACAGGTAGGCCAGTTTCAAAAGCGCGTTGGCACAGCTCTTGAACGCCCTCAGGGATCTCATAACCGCCAGTTAGTAGCAGTGCGCCAATCTCTACGCCGTTCATTGCAGCAAGACAAGCTGAAACGATAACATCAGGACGGTCAGCAGACGTCACAAGTAGTGAACCTGGACGGAAGTGTTCAACCATATGAGGGATTGAACGCGCACAGAAAGTAATGCTCTTGATGCGACGAGTTTTAATTTCGCCTTCGTTAATGATCTCTGCGTTTAAGTGCTGAGCCATGTCGATAGCGCGGGTCGCAATTAAGTCAGGTGTCCATGGCGCAACGCCAAGTACGCGGATTGGACTGGTGCTATACACTTCCATCACTTCGACGTCGGTCTTAACCGCTTGTTTTGCTTCGTCGAACATTTCAGAAAGATCTGGACGAGTACGGCCTTCTGCATCAACAGGTGCGTTTAGCTTATTGACGATAACACCGCCAATTTGCTTGCTCTTAATGCCGCCAAAGTTTGAACATGCCACCTCAATGCGCTCTTTAAGCTGAGATGAGTTGTCCGTTCCGTGCGCCATAACCAAAACGATTTCAGCATCCAGAGTTTTTGCGATTTCAAAGTTGATTTGGTTTGCAAACGGGTGCTTGCTGGTTGATACCAAACCTTCAATGAGCGCTACTTCAGCGTCACTTGTGGACTCTTTGAAGCGAGCGACGATATCTTCGAGTAGAACATCGCTCTGATCATTACGGATCAACTCTTCTGCGCTTCCCATCGAGAAAGGTTCAGCGATTTGCATGTCGCTGTTCTTACGGATAATGGTTGTTGTCAAATCAGGCGCTTCACCACCGTGGCGTGGTTGAGCGATTGGTTTGAAGAAAGAAACGCGAACACCTTTGCGTTCCATTGCACGCAGTACGCCAAGGCTGACACTGGTAAGACCAACGCCAGAACCAACTGGAATTAGCATAATAGTACGGGGCACAGGAGACTCCTCTTTACTACCGTATTAAGTGACATGACATCACTAAAGATTAGTTAAAAAAACGGCCAGCTAATAGCCAGCCGTTTTAATTGTTTCGATTAGATGTCAGCTAGGCGCGCTGTATCTTCTGCGATAACCAGTTCTTCGTTAGTAGAGATAACGAATGCTGGGATACGGCTGTTGTCAGATGTGATCTTGCCTTCGCCGCCGAAACGTGCTTTCAGGTTCGCGTCACCATCAACTTCAAAGCCTAGTACGCCAAGACGGTTTAGAACCATCTCACGGATAGGGCCAGAGTTCTCACCGATACCGCCAGTGAAGACGATAGCGTCTAGACGGCCGTCAAGTGTTGCAGTGTAAGAAGCGATGTATTTCGCTAGGCGGTGACAGAATACGTCCATCGCACGCGTTGCTTCTTCTTTCTCACCGTAGTTGTCTTCAACGAAACGACAGTCTGATGTCACTTCAGTTAGACCAGCAAGACCAGACTCTTTGGTTAGCATGGTGTTGATGTCTTCAACAGAGTAACCTAGTGCGTCGTGTAGGTGGAAGATGATCGCAGGATCGATATCACCACAACGCGTACCCATCACTAGACCTTCAAGAGGAGTAAGACCCATAGAGGTATCTACAGACTTACCGCCTTTGATAGCACATACAGATGCGCCGTTACCTAGGTGGCAGTTGATGATGTTTAGGTCTTTCTCTTCTTTACCTAGAACTTCTGCTGTTGCGCGAGAGATGAATAGGTGAGAAGTACCGTGCATACCGTAACGACGAATACCGTGCTCTTTATACAAGTTGTATGGTAGAGCGTATAGGTAAGCCTCTTCAGGCATGCTTTGGTGGAAAGCAGTATCGAATACAGCAACATTTTTCAGTGCAGGGAAAGCAGCTTGTGCCGCTTTGATGCCTTCGATTGCGGCTGGGTTATGAAGAGGTGCAAGCGTTGCACAATCTTCGATACCTTTAAGCACATCATCAGTGATCAATGCTGAAGCAGTGAACTTTTCGCCGCCGTGAACAACACGGTGACCGATAGCAGCAACGTCAGCTGCTAGCTCAGGCTTAGATGCTAGAATGGTGTCCACAATGAACTTTAGTGCAGCTTCGTGTGCCGCGCCGTCGCCTAGTTGTGCTTCGTGCTTACCATCTAGTTTCCACTTGATACGAGCTTCTGGCAGGTGTAAACATTCTGCCAGACCTGTTAGATGCTCATCACCCGATACAGCGTCAACAACTGCGAATTTCAAAGAAGAACTACCGCAATTAAGTACTAAAACCAGCTTAGACATGTGAGATTACCTATAAGTCTTTCTGAGAGTTGATATTCAACATAAAAAAATACCGATAGAGTTGACGTAGTTGATAACGTGTCGCATCTATGGTCTAAAATTCGGTCTATCCGTATGAGTTAGACATGGAGAACCCATGTACGACTCTTCCTTGAGGTCTTGCCTAAAGTTGCGGTAATCTGAATTACAGGCAACAATGAGTATAGGCGTGCTAAGGATAGCGATTGTTGAGTAATATAACAAAAGATTTTGAATAAAACTTAATTTGAATCAACTTTGTTCTCAAATTTTTTGAATTGTTGTACTAATAGTTGAGAGTGGTGGATATGAGTGAGTCATCGATCTTTGGAGTATTCCGAAAAGGGCAGGATTACATGGCGGTGTGGCCAATGAGAAAAGAACTCGCACCACTATTTCCAGAAAATCGCTATATTAAAGCAACCCAGTTTGCGATCAAGGTGATGCCTGCGGTCGCGGTTATTGGTGTCTTAACTCAAATGGCATTTAACAACTATGGGGCGTTGCCACAAGCGATGGTATTTGCACTGTTTGCGCTGAGTATGCCGTTACAGGGGTTGCTATGGTTAGGTAAACGTAGCGATACCCGTCTACCGCCTGGGTTAGCGGGGTGGTATCGTGAATTACATGAAAAAATTGTTAGCGAAGGTTATGCGCTGCAACCGATAAAGGCGCAACCGCGTTATAGAGAGTTAGCGCAGGTCTTGAATCGCGCGTTTAAGCAATTAGATAATAGTGCGTTGCAACGTTGGTTTTAACCGAGCGAACGAAAAGCCCATATTGGGCTTTTTCGATCTCTGTGATTGTCTAGTTGTAAGGTTGCCGCTTTGGACGCTGAGGTTGGATAGCCGATTAGTTTATCGCTGAGGGTTTGAACAGTGAGTGCTGTAAACTTTTCACCAAGGTATCGATGTTGGCTTTGAGCAGTTGATCGGGATTTATCACCCATTGCTGGAAAATACCGTTAAGAAAGCCGGTGTAGATGATTGCGGCGTCGTTAGGATTCAGGTGCTCATGCAGTCGGTCAAGTTGCTTCATTTTTCCAAATGCAATGACAAGGTTATTATGCTCTTCCGCGCGCTGTGCTTGGGTATAGGACAGGTATTCGCTGTCAGCCAGTGCTTGATGTGATAGTTTAACTAAGGATTGCAAACGGCAGTTATTAAACAGCTCTTGGATCAGTAAGCGCGCAATTTCTGTCAACATATCGGGTAGCTTTTCACCATTGGCAGTCTGGGTTTGTTCAAAAAGCCCGCTGAAGGGGGCAAAGATCTGCTGCCAAATAGCATCTAATAGGTCAGCCTTGTCTTTAAAGTGCCAATAAATTGCACCTCGAGTAACGCCGGCGTGTGAGGCTATTTGAGCCAGCGTGGCTTTGACTAATCCTTTTTCAGCCATGACGATTAACGCCGAATCGAGAAGCTTGAGGCGGGTCATTTCAGCCTCTTCTTTACTTTTTCTAGCCATGTCGCTTATTACCTATCAAAATTGCCACCAAAGTTGTCAATTTTGGTGGCGGTTGCCTTAGTTTGTAGCGTGCCTATCTTTAGTTAGTAGTACATAAAGCGCCGGAATGATAATTATGGCGATGACGGTGGAGGCGATAAGGCCATAAATGATTGCCATACAGAGTGGATACCACTGGGGGGAGCTGAACGCTAAAGGAAGCAAGCTTAATACTGTGGTTAAGCTGGTACTCAATATTGGCCGCAATCGATCTGCCGCCCCCAATGCAGCTGCTTGTAACACGCTTTCGCCTGCTAGCTGGTGTTGATTCATGGTGTCGACTAATACAATGCCGTTGTTAACCGCAATCCCCGCTAACGATACAATACCTATCAATCCAGAGAACGACATCGCAGTACCAGAGAGAAAGTAACCAAAAAATGTACCAATTAAAGCCAAAGGTACAATCAAGATAATGATAGCAGGCTGGACAAATGAGCCAAACATTAGGGTTAGCAAGACATAGATTGAGAACATCGCTAACAGAAAAGCGGTTCCCATTTGACTATAGCTATCATCGGCCTTGGAGACATCACCGCCAAACTGGTAAAAGTAGTCTTGGGGCCAGTGTGACGACATAGCTTCAATTTTAGGCATCATTGCTGTAATGATCTGGTTGGCGGTCTGTCCTTCATTACGCGCAGTAACAGACACGGTTCGTCGTCCTTCTCGGTGTACAAACACCCGGGGAACTTCAGTAATTTGGTAGTCAACGAGTTCGGTTAGCGGAATGGAATCACCGCGCTGATTAATGATCTGCAATAGGTTCATCTCGGCAAGGTGACGCGGCCCGCCAAGTTCGCCGTTACGACTCGGCCATGCAACACTCAACCTTATCTTCGGATCATCGTCAATACCATTTACCTTGAAATGACCGATTTCATCCTCTTCCATCGCAATGCGGATTTGTTGTGCCAATTCGGCTTCGCTAATCCCGTGAAAGCTGAGCATTTCTGGTTTGATACTAAAGCGTATTTCGTGCAATGCAGGGCCAAGGTTATCACTAACATCGCTGCTGCCAGCAATCATAGCTAACTCCCTTTTTACGTCGGCAGCGATGTCAATAAGGGTATTGTAGTCATCCCCGGTTAAATCAATCTGAATTGGCGCCGACGTATCAGGGTTACCACCGATGTGTACTAACTTGATCGATAAGCCAGGCTCATCATTAAGAGCCTGGTTGAGGCCTTCACGAATCAAGGGGAGATAATCGTATGAGAGCATTTCTCGTTGCTCTTTGGGTAGCAAAGTAAGACTAAACCCAACTTGGTTCCATGCCTCTGATGGCAGCAGAGCATCATTAAGATTTGCGGTTGTCATTGGGCTTTTCGCACCAACATATGCAATCATTTTTTCTACCCAATACTGCTGACGTAAAAACTCTCCCGCCTTGTCGGCAACACGCTGCGACTGATCTAAGGTGGCGTCGGGAGCCAGTTCAATCGCAATCCCTATTTTACGGTCATCGGCTTCTGGATACATCTCTGAGGGGAGAATGGCTGAGAGCATGATGGCGGCTAAGAAGAGTGCAAACCCTCCCAATACCCAACCCAGCGCATAGCGGCGACGTTTTACCACATAGGTTTCTAACCAAAGGCTCAGTCTTGATTTGAACCGTGTGGACAGGATATCGATTAGCAGAGGCTGTTGATTTTTATGCGCATTATTTAAAATATAACGGGAAAGGGGTAAACAGATGAGGAACGCGACAAGCAGGCTCATCAGCAGTGTAACAGTGATGGTAATAGGCAAAATGCGGATAAATTTACCATCAATGCCGCCAATCATCATCATCGGCAGCATCGCTAGAATGGTGGTCAACTGCCCGGCACTGGCAGGCAAAATAAACTGTTTAACTGTCGTTAATGCTGCGTCGCTGAAGGGCATTTTATGAACGTAGAGGTTCTCGTGCATCCCCTCCATAACAAGAATGAAGACATCGACCATTAGCCCTAACGCCAATACCATGCCAATCATGATCATTGAGTTAAAGGAGTAGCCCATTGCAGCCATGACCGCCAATACGCCCAAAATGGTGACAGGTAGGGCGCACCCTGCAACTATCGCCTCTCGCCAGCTTAATAACAGCATTAAGACAACAAAGACGATAATTACGGCTTGTTTCATTGAGCTGGAAATATCGTTAAAGGCTAGCTCTATCAGTTCTCCATCATCACTGACGTGGGTAAGCGTCAGAGCTTGAGGCCAGTTTGATTGTGTGTATTGTTCGGCGAGAGCCAACGTCTGCTCAATCACCGCAAAGGTATCGGCACCGGGGCGTTTTAATACGTCAAGCGTGACACCACGTTCGAACTCGTTGCCATTGATACTAAAAAAGGTACGGCTTTTTTCTCGATCGAGACGCATATCGACATCGGCAATTTCACCGAGCCTTATGGTGCGCATATCATCAATGCGTAGAACAGGGAGTTGTTTGACCTGAGTTATGTTGTCAAAGCGCCCCGCCATGTAAAGGTTAAAGGTATTCTCATCGGCTTCAAATTCACCCCATGCCATATCAAGATTGGCGGATTGAATGCGTTCTCGCACCAGGATCGGCGAAAGGCCAAGGCTCCTTAATCGGGACGGGTTCAGGCGGACATGCAGGCTCTTTTCTCGCAATCCACTGATGGTCACTTTTTTTACCAGTGGTAACCCTTCCATTGCCGACTCTAGCTGTTTTGCGGTGTCGGATAACAGCATATCATCCACATCCCCGCTAAGTGCAAAGCTGATAACAGGCATGTTAGAGACCGACATCTCTTCGATATCTGATTTTTCGATGCCTTGCCCAGCTGGGAAGTTTGCGGCGGCTTTATCCACTGCGGTGCGAAGTAAAGGCATTGCCTCACTGACAGGCATGTCTGCATCAAATTCAACGGAGACGATAGAATAGGAGTTATATGAGCCGCTGGAAAAGCTCTTGAGTCCTTTTAAACTGACAATTTCATCTTCGAGATGTTTTGTGATCTCTTTTTCGATTTGCTCGGGTGCAGCACCAGGCCAATAAGTCATCACAATCGCGGCTGGAATTTCGAGATCTGGGTAGTTCTCTCGCACCATATTGTTGTAGCTCAGCACGCCAGCAAGAAGCAGCATGCCAAGCATGAGACGAGCAAAAAGGGTATCGACAAACAGTTTTCGGCTCATCGCAATCATTGGTTCTCTCCAATCACTTCTACGATGGCGTTATCAATAAGCAAGTGTTGACCGCGAACAACAATGCGTTCATGTGGTGCCAATCCCGAAGATATTTCGACACGGTCGATACCTTGAGACCCGATAGTGATATTGCGGCGTTCGACGCTATTTGTCTTCGGGTCAATAACAAAAACAAAGGGTTTGCCATCGCTAAATGACAAGGCATGCAAAGGAAGGGCGATAACATCTGTTTTTTCGTTGGCAGCTATCCACGCTCGAACAAATTGACCTTCTTGAAGCTGATTAATGGTCTTTTCTACACGTACTTTTACTGTTTGGGTTCGACGCTGTAGGTTGATTGATGGGCTAACAGACCAGATAACGCCGTAAGCGACATTGTCATTGAGCTTGTTATCACGCTCAGCGTGGTAAAGCCGTTCGTCATCACTGGCTAAGTAAACGATTTGTCCTTCACTGAGCAACTTGGCATCGTTTACATTGATCTCTAATTGCACTTCCAGCAAAGAATCATTCACTAACACAATCGCTGACGTCGCTTCTCGCTCACGGTCGCTGTTGCCGCCCATTGGTGGGTAATAGTGATTATTTTCTGAAATGTTCATGGCGGTAATCACACCATCAAAAGGGGCAAATAAGCTGGTTTTTTCTAAGTTGAACGTGGCACGATTGAGCTCGGAAATTAAACTGGTTATCTCAGAGGCCAATGAGGCAATGTTACTTTCAGCGGCTTTTACCGTTGCTTTAGCATTCAGATTGGCGGTTTTTATTCGCTCAAACTCATCTTGTGAAATAACACCCCGCTCATACACTTCAGCCATACGCTCAAAATTTTGCTGGCTGAGTTGGCGCTCGTTTTCCGCTTGAAGAAGACGGATTTCCATCTCATCTTTTTGTGCCCGCATACTTTGCAAGCGCGCTTCTAAACCTTGCACGACGGCCAGATTATCGCGGTTGTCAATTTGTGCGAGCAATTGGCCATTGCGAGAGCCATCGGCGGGGCCAAACACCCGGCTGCCTTCTCGCAACTGAGTGCCATCGCTTTGTGTTGCAATGCTTTCAACTTTCCCAGCCATTTCAAAGTCAAGATAGACTTTTTGTTGCGCTTGTACTGTTCCTTCGGAAAAGACCCATGTAGTCAGCGATTGCGGGCTTAGATGTAAGGCGTTCACTTTTGTCGGTGCAGAGGGTGGGCGAGTTACATCGGTAGCATCGACGGCTAGCGTATGAAAACGGTATAGCGTTAAGGCAATCAGTGAGGTGGGGATAATCAACCACCAAAAACGACGAATAAACAACATGGTAGATCTCTTGAGCGGAAAATGAACGTCATTTTATATACATTCACGCATGTATGTAAATGGTCAGTAGGCAGTGTTCGCTATTATTCGGCCTATTTAGTGAGGCAAAGTCAGGATTACGCTGTGAACAAGCAAATGGGAAACAAAAAGACCCTATCTGAGGATAAGGTCTTTAAAATTAAGAGAGTTTTAGCCAAGCAATAGACTATCGTCTGCGAGCTCTTCGCCGCGGACTTTACTAAACATCTCTAGTAGGTGCGGCACATCAAGTTGTGCCCGCTCTTTACCAGCGACATCGAGTACAATTTCGCCCTGATGGAGCATAATGGTGCGATCGCCACACGCGAGGGCGTCTTTCATTGAGTGCGTAACCATCATCACCGTTAAATTAAATTCATTGACGACTTTTTTCGTTAAATCAATGATAAACGCGGCCATGCGAGGGTCTAATGCCGCAGTATGCTCGTCAAGTAACAGCAAGCGGCTATCTGACAGTGTTGCCATAATCAGGCTTACGGCTTGTCGCTGCCCACCTGAAAGCAAGCCGATGCTGTCGCCAAGTCGGTCCTCGAGGCCAAGGCCAAGAATGCTAATGCGCTCTTGAAAGAGTTTGCGACGCTTAGCGCATAACGCTAGCTTCCAACCACGCTGTTGACCGCGTTGATAGGCAAGGGCCATGTTTTCTTCAATGGTCAATGATGCACAAGTGCCAGCGAGAGGATCTTGAAATACCCGCGCTGCATATTGTGCGCGTTGATGAACAGGCCAGCGAGTAACATCAACATTGTCGATTTTAACACTACCGCCAGACATTGGCGTTTCACCACTGACAGCACCAAGTAGTGTTGATTTACCTGCGCCATTGGAGCCGATTACAGTGACAAACTGCTTTTCTGGCACTTGTAATGACACACCGCATAGTGCTTTGTTTTCAAGAATAGTCCCGGCATTAAATGTTACCTGAACATTGTTTAGTTCGATCATGATGTTACCTTCTGAGCTCGCTTGGCTTGAATCCCTGATTTCATTTTTGGGGCAATGAGTGCAACGGCCACTAAAATTGCCGTGATCAAATTAAGATCAGAGGCTTGAAGCCCAAACATACCGCTACTAAGAGCAAAGGCGACGGCAAGACGATATAGCAGGGAGCCAATCACAACCGCAACTACCGCCATCCAGATTCGTCGTCCGGAAAGTAGTGTCTGGCCTAGAATAACGGCGGCGAGGCCAACAACAATGGTTCCAACTCCCGATGTGACATCAGCAAAGCTATTCGTTTGCGCAAACAGAGCACCAGCAAAGGCAACAAAGGCGTTAGAGAGGGCAAGGCCAAAATAGGTCATTAGCGAAGTGCTACCCCCTTGAGCGGATACCATGCGACTATTGACGCCAGTGGCACGTAGCGCTAAGCCAAAATCACTGCTCAATAAGCGAACTACAAAAAATGCACTTAATAGAGTTAGAAAGGTGACTAAGGCTAACTGACTATAGCTAGGATCTATATCTAGGCTTAGTAGTGGGGTGAAGATGGTATCCTCGCCAAGTAACGCCATATTAGGCCGGCCCATGATGCGAATATTGATCGAAAATGCCGCTATCATGGTTAAGATACTGGCGAGCAGATGGAGAATACCACAACGAATAGCAAGAAAAGCGGTGACAAGCCCACAGGTTGCGCCAGCAATTATCGCAAGAAATGTCGCGATCCAAGGGTTCACTCCTGCCACAATAGCGGTTGCTGCAACGGCAGCCCCCATCGGAAAACTGCCGTCGACGGTCAGATCGGGGAAATCGAGGACTTTAAATGTCAGGTAGACGCCAAGCGCGACTAAACCATAAATTAATCCTATTTCTAGGGTTCCAATAAACGCGAACAGAGACATTAACAACTCCTTGTCTTCTATTAATGAGAGAGGCTCTCCAGCCTCTCTAATATCAGGTTATTCAGTAATGCTTGTTGCACGCTCAACGATTGAGACAGGAATGGTAATGCCTAACTTCTTCGCTGCACTTTGATTTAGCGCTAGATCGGATCCTTTTGCGACGGTGACATCTAATTCACCGGGCTTTTCACCTTTAAGAATGGCATCAACATAGTCAGCGGTTTGAATTCCAACTTGATAATAGTCGAACCCTAGTGCTGCTAATGCGCCCTTTTGAACATAAGAGGTTTCTGCGCCAACAATTGGCGTTTTAGCTTGATTTCCAGCTTTTACCAGTGCTTCAATCGCAGATGCAATGGTGTTATCGGTGGGGGCATAAATAACATCTGACTTAGAAGCAACAATTTGTGCCGCGGAAAGAACGTCAGCCGTCTTTAATGCAGTACCTTCAACCACGATAACGCCACGCGCTTTGGCTGCATCTTGCAATAGTTCAACCAGCGCAACAGAATTGGCTTCGCCTGGGTTATAAACAACGCCAATCGCTTTTAGACCGGGTATCAGCTCCTGCATAAGTTCAACATGTTGAGCAACGTTAGATAGATCGGATAGGCCAGTCACATTACCGCCCGGCTGTGCCAGTTGTTTAACTAATTTTGCGCCAACGGGATCAGTGACGGCAGTAAAAACAACGGGAATTGACTTGGTTGATGCTGCTAATGCTTGCGCGGTTGGCGTTGCAATGCCAACAAGGACATCTGGGCGTTCGCCAACAAACTGTTTGGCGATTTGCACTGCGATCGCAGGGTTACCTTGTGCGGTTTGATAGCTGAACTTGAGGTTTTCCCCTTCAACATACCCTTTACTATTTAGACCATCGAGTAGCCCCTGACGCGCGGCGTCTAGCGCAGGGTGTTCAACAATTTGCGATACTGCCACTTTGACAGTGTCAGCAAGTGTGGTCGCAGAGAAAAGCGTTGAAGTCGCTAATATCAGTGCTGATAGTGCTTTGATTCCTTTCATTGATTACTCCTATGTTTCTACTGAGTTCAGCGATTTATATCGCATGATCGTTGTCTTATTCTTACCTTTTTAGCGCAAAACGCGCTAAATAGGTACATAAATGTTATTTAATTGTAAGCGTTTGTTTGGGCATTATAGCTGTATATTGAATAAGATTAGAAGCTGGATTTTGATTTTTGTGTAATTGTCAATATCTTACACTAAATATAAGGTTCTTGCTGGTGTAAAATATTATTAACACAATTGTGTTTTAGTCGATACAAAGAACCGTTGCTGGCGAAATTGTCATCACCTTGCTGTGTGGTCAGTAAGCGGGTTAGAGGGAGGATAGAAGAGAATGGGCCATAACGCGTGGTTATTTGAGCCCTTTCTCTTGTTGCTGGGGGCTAGGTTAAGTTAGTGCTGGTCGATAGAAGCGGATACAAAAATGTGCTTCGCAGTCAAAATGGGTGGATTGTTCTAATGTCGCCCATGTACTTTTTTTAGCTCGCCATGCGAATGGGGTCATTTGCAAGAGTGCCGTGGCCATCGTCGGCTCGAGTGACATCATGTAGTGTATATCTTCACGATCGATTAATTCAAAGCCGGGTAGTTGCTCTACCTCTGGATCGTGAAGAAGAACATCATCGTAGATTAGCGCTTTCAGTTGATAAAGGTGCCGTGCTGCTGGTGTCACTGTAACCAGCAGGCCATCCTGTTTCAGCGTACGCAGCAGCTCAGTACTTTTACAAGGGGCGTATATTTTAATGATGGCATCGAGAGTATGATCTGCAAACGGTAAGCGATGACTTGATGCCACACTAAATGAGCAGGCTGGATAGCGCTTAGCAGCATAACGTACAGCCACTTTTGATATATCCAGACCAAAAACAGCGAAGTCATCACGGTGCTTAGCTAACTCGGTCATGCTGGTGGTGTAATAACCTTCGCCACAGCCAATATCGAGAAGAGACGTTGCATCTGGCGTGAGCTTGTTATCCAATTGAGAGAGCAATGCTGCTTTTAATGGGCTGTAGTGACCACTGCCTAAAAACAGTCGCCGCGCCTGCATCATCTCTTTATTGTCCCCGGGATTTTTGGAATTTTTATGGTGCGCTGGAAGAAGATTAACATAGCCCTCTTTAGCGATATCAAATTGATGATGGTTACTGCATTGCCAGCTGTGTGTTTGCTGGATGAGGGCTTTTTGACAAAGTGGGCATTGATAAGACATGAGCGACGGTACCGGCTAGTGTAATTCGCGGCGAGTGTACAAATTCCTTAGTCTTGGTGCAATGGAAAAATGAGGTTGGGGCAGTTTTGATACTTGACCACAGAGAGATCAACTCTCGGTGGCCAGTTCTATATTGTATTATGGTCTGATTTTGTATTCCGCTTTATCTAGGTTATGTTTTTTCATGCGTAGATAGAGTTTTTTGCGCGGGACTTGTAGATAGGCAGCCACTTCATTAATACGCCCAGAAAATAAAAAGAGTGCATCCTCAATCACCTGTTTCTCATAACCGTCGACAAGATCATCGAGCGGGCTACTCAGTTGCTCTATGGGTTGAGTGCGTTCGTTGCCAGCCAGTTTGACGATACCGATAGCATAAAGCTCGGCGATATTTTTTATCTCTAATACATTGCCTTGCCAGTTATGTTGCTGTAATCGCTTTAGGTAGGCATCTTCAATGATCGGCTCTTCCTTGTTGAGTTTAATGCAGCTCTGGCGTAAAAAGTGACGGAAAAGTGGGATTATGTCCTTGGTTCTGTGCCGAATAGCGGGCATAGTAATCTTGCACTGTGAGAGATAATAATAGAGTTCGGGCAGGAGGTTGTTTTGCTCAACATCTTGTTCTGCAACGCCATCGATGACGGCAATGATTCGACACTCTTTACGCCCCAATCGATCGTTCTCTAATAATGTTTGAGATAGCCAACGCTGGGTTTCGATTGGAATAAGTTGTGGATTATGAATCAGCAATGTACCACGCGTGGCCTGTTTGATAGACGGTAGAATAACACCGAGGTGGGTCACTGTTTGCCCTGATATGCTGACAAACGGTTGATGTTTTTGTTTGCTCTCTTGATGAATAAGACGAGCTGCGGTTTGGCGACCAGTGCCAGCCTCCCCTTCAATTAATATATCCTTGTTGCTGACTGAAAATTCGCGGATTTGTGCATTGATGTGCAGCATCGGCGGCGTGTCACCGATTAGGACGATATCGTTACTGTTGTTGATAGCTAAACGGCGTTGTATTAGTTTGCGACGCACCTCGAGTAGCTCTTTCAATTTCTTTAATAATGCCGGTGGCTGTAATGGTTTAGTGAGAAAATCAACGGCGCCTTGTTTGACGGCATCGACCGCCATTGGGATATCTCCGTGCCCAGTAATAATGACAACGGGAAGCTCTTCATCAACCTTTTGCAGCTTGTCGAGTAGTTCCATTCCATTGATACCCGGCATGTACATATCGCTGACAATGACGCCAGGCCAATTATCCGGCAGGAGTGAAATAACCTGTGTAGGATCGGCACATGCTAGGGTGTTATAGCCAGACAGTTGTAATAGGTTTTGATAGGCATCAAGAACATCAGTATCGTCATCGATTAATAAAACCTGAATGTCATCCGTCAAGATCATTGTTAAATAACTCCAATACGACCATGGCTCCACCATCGAGAGTGGATGCCAAAAAAATGTTACCTTTTAACCGCGACATGATATTGCGGCAAATGTTTAACCCTAACCCGAGGCCCACATCTTTTGTTGTGGTAAATGGGGTGAACAGCTGATTGATAATATTACTTTGGAACCCATCGCCAGTATCACTAATGGCGATGAGTGTGGTTCTGCTATTTGTATGCATATGATTAATATCGATGGTTCGTCGCTTTTTCTTCGCGATAGCATCAATACTATTTACCATAAGATTGACAAAAACTTGCTCGAGTTGAACCAAATCTGCGATCACCTCAAGATCTTTAGGTAAGTTGTTGTTGAGACTTACTTTTGCATTACGTGCTCTGCTTTCAACGATGGCCCAGCTTTGCTCGGCAGCGAGGTAAGCCGTGACATGAGATAGGGTTGCATTATCTTGATTCTTTTTAGAAAAGTTGCGCAAGTTGGTTGTTTGCTGACTGATTCTTTCTACCATTGCATTAATGCGTTGCAATTGGTTTGGTAACTGATTGTATTGTTCACTGTCGATAGCAAGCTGGCAACTGTATAAGTAAGTGCTGATGGCAGATAAGGGTTGATTTAGCTCATGAGCAAGTGATGTCATTGTTTGGCCCACTGTTGCCATCTTGGCGGCTTGTAGTAGGTCGTTTTGAGTGTTGAGTAGAACCTGTTCGGTTTTCTTTCGTTCCTCAACTTCATTTTGTAGTTGGGCATTGTTCTCAAGCAAGGAGTGGGTCTTTTCTTGCACCATTTTTTCTAACCAACGTGCAGTCTTCTCTTGTTCAGTAATATCGGTAATGGTGATAATAACGTTGTGATCGCGGTTCTGCTCAAAGAGACGAAAATCTAAGCGTAAGTATTTTTCACTTTGAAAGGCACTGAATTGAAATGTCATCGTCATTGCGCCTCGACGCAGTAAGCTGCTATCCGGTGAAAAAATGCCACGGAGACGCGGCATAATATTTTTGTCAAACAGATGCCAAAGGTAGACTTGGTGTAATGAACGCCCAGAACTGAAAAGTCGCATTGCACTAGGATTTATCGTTTGGATTAACCCATTGGTTGTGCAGGTGATCAGGCTAGCCTGAGTATGATTAATGAGGTTCAGCGCATTGGTTTGTTCTATTTCCACCATCTGTTTACGAAACTTTTCGAGATGGTGACCGATGTCCGCTATCTCATCATCCCCTTCAATGCGCACGGGCTTGCTTAGGTTGCCTTGATTAACAATCATCAAGTTGGTACTAAGCTGGTTTAACCGTTTTACAATCCCTTTGCTGATAAGATCAATAGCGACGGTAATTGCGGAGAAAATGGTAATACACATCATGATGAAGATGACCATATTACCACCAGTGATAATCTGCGATATCACTTGGTTGAGGGTGGTCATGCTTAGTGCCATTTTTTCCACTGAGCTTAATAGGAGATCTTCAATGTGTTCTAGCCGATTTTGTATGGTCTGATAGGTGTCGCCAAAGGCTGTGCTGTTTTCTGCCGATAGCTCAAGGGTTTTCATAAAAACGCCTTCGTCATCGATCAGTGCGAATAACTGGCTGAGCGTCTCTTTGTATTGTTGAAAAGAGGAGTAATGTGAGAAGTACGTACTTTGCCGCGCAACACTGCTCCTCAGCGAACGGATTACTGCGGTTGAGGTGGGGTTGTCAGCAATCGCTTGTCGAACGGCGATATGCAACTCTGCAAATAGTTGGGTTTGATAATAATTGAGGCGTTGTAGCTGGCCATACTCCTGCGTGATGATATGCGAACTCGGCTTATATGACTCAATATCATATTGAAGTTGGTTAAGCCGTGCGGTCGCTCCTTGGTTCAGCTTGAATAAACGTTCATCAAGTTGATTTAGGGTGCGATTAAACTCAAGCTGCCTTCCTTTTAACCGAATCAAATGTTGAATGTCACTTTGAACACGAGCGTAGCGTTGTTTTACTATAGGAATGTCTTGCTGGACGCCACTCACATCGACTAATCCATCGATCGTATTAAAATGCGCCTCAATACGCTGGGTAAACTCAGGTAGCGAGTCAGGGTCTTGTGCAATGATAATGGCATTTAAGCGCGTATGAATTTGTGCGGTGTAATGTTCTAGCTGGTAGTTGGTGGTGAGTGTTGGGAGTTTTTGGTTAACTAATAAGTTAACGCGATCATCGAGCATCTCCCATATCACGAAGGCAATAATGCCGATACTGACTGCAAGTCCAGCAATAAAGCCAACAGACAGTATTAGTCGATTACCGATTGTATTTCTGGGTGATTGAAGCCTGGCTGACATTTACGCTTACCTAATAATAAGTTAGCGCCATTGTAGTGTGAATCAGTACAGAGATCTGCGTTTTTACATCAATAAGTGAATGACTTTTGTTCATTTAGGCAAAAGGGGTCAAAAGTAACCCCTCAAATTTGAACCTTATGAGAACGTTCTGTTTAGGCATTGATGATTTGTTGTAGCTCGGTAGCACTCAAGTGGTACTGACGAGGACAGTTGCGCCAAGTTTGTAACATGCGTAGGTATTTGTCGAACAGCGGCACCTGACTATTAAAATGATGTTCTGATTTATCAAATTGAGGATAGAGGCCTTCTTCTTCAGTTAAAAAGCGCACGTAGTGCATAAGCTGAGCTTCAGTCGCAGCATCGAAGCCTAGGAACTGCAGGCGTCGTAAATCGACGTGGTGTTGATCCTTATCGGATAGCATTTTGTATGACTCTTGCATGGCGTGATGCATTTCCATAAAGTCGATAATCGTACGGCATTTTTCTTCGGAAAGCTCCCCGAAATCCTTATCTAACTCACGCATTTGTAAGCCATAGCCTCTTTCGACAATGAGCTGTAGACGACGATATTTTGCGGCCTGCTCTGGGGTGAGCTTAGACATCAAATAGTACTGGTTTGAGAGAATTAGTCGTTGAGCATTGGTCATTTCCATGATGAATAGCCTTACTAGTATTATGATTTCTAGTTAGATTACCAGTTTGTAAGCGGAAATGAAGTAAATTATTATCAAAGTGTTTCTGTATGGTGGGGCTTGATTGTAGGCTTGTTGTGCTTGATTTCGGTGTGTCTCTTAAGACACTGAGGCTATCCTCAGTGTCTTAGTGATTACCTAACGCGTAAGGGCTTAACTGAGGCCAATAATATTACCTTGATCATCCAGATCAAGTGCCATGAATGCGGGCTTCTCTGGTAAACCAGGCATGGTCATTACGTTTCCACATAACGCATAAATAAACCCAGCACCAGCGCATAGGCGCAG
Source organism: Thaumasiovibrio clandestinus (assembly GCF_047250365.1). Lineage (NCBI taxonomy): Bacteria > Pseudomonadati > Pseudomonadota > Gammaproteobacteria > Vibrionales > Vibrionaceae > Thaumasiovibrio > Thaumasiovibrio clandestinus. The sequence continues at coordinate 507,745 of NZ_JBLBVL010000001.1, read as the reverse complement.
TTCACGGACAGGTACAGTAAACCCGCGTGGCGCTCCTTTTTGACTGGCGTCTGTGGTTATTGAAAGTGGTGTTTTTGCCATGCATAACGCTAAATGGTTGAAGCCTTGTTCCTTAAATTGTGCTAACTGCTGTTTAGCGACATCGCTAAGCTCGACATTGGCAGCGCCATAGCCAACTTCAGCAACGGTACTTAGCTTAGCTTCTAAATCTTGCTCAAGTGAATAAAGAGGTTTGAAGTTAGCTGGAACCTGACATGCTTTATCAACGGCTTTAGCGAGCGCAGCGGCGCCATCACCGCCATTAGCAAAGGCTTCACTGACTGCGACTTCAATCGGTGTTTTAGTCTCGATTTCTCTAATGAGTGCCGCTAATGTGGCTAACTCACTGTCGCAATCTTGCGGGAAGCGGTTGATCGCCACCACCACAGGTACGCCATATTTAGCTGCGTTGTTAATGTGCCACTTGAGGTTATCGAATCCGGCAAGCAAAGCTGCTTCATCAGGGGCAAAAATGGCTTCTGGTAGAGGCTGACCTGGGCGAAGGTCGTAAAGACCAGAGTTGGCTTTTAAGCCACGTAGTGTTGCAACGACAACGGCACAATCTGGGCCACGCTGTGCTTGCTGTGCTTTGATGTTGCACGCTTTTTCAAAGCCCATATCAGATCCGAAGCCACCTTCAGTGATGGTGTATTCACCGAGTCTAAGGGCAATACGATCGGCTATCACTGATGAGTTGCCATGGGCGATATTTGCAAATGGCCCAGCGTGAATAAAGGTAGGAACTCCTTCGAGAGTTTGCATTAGTGTAGGCTCAATCGCATCTCGCATTGTGACAGCCATCGCGCCCGCTACCTGCAGATCTTCTGCGGTTACAGGTTGTCCATCAAGGTTGTACGCTAATACAACTTTGCCAATACGTTGACGCATATCTTTAAGATCGTTAGCTAAGGCTAAAATGGCCATCAACTCAGAAGCGGCTGAAATATCAAAGCCGTCTTCTCGTTCAACCCCATTGATCGTTTTATTCGGGGCATTCTTACCAATGGTGATCATGCGTAAGCTGCGATCATTATGATCAATAACACGTTTCCATACAATGCGATTGATATCGATCTTAAGTGCTTTGAGGCCAGTTTTTTGTTCAAACTCGTCATAGCCGTGACGTTGCTCGTGATAAAGACGCGCATCAAGTGCTGCTGCTGCCAAATTGTGGGCAGCGGTAACAGCATGAATGTCACCGGTTAGGTGCAAATTGAGTTGTTCCATTGGCGCAACTTGGCTGTATCCACCACCAGCAGCCCCACCTTTAACACCAAATACCGGGCCCATTGATGGTTGTCGAATACAAGCTGATACCGATTTTCCGATTTTTTTAAGTCCCTGCGCTAACCCCAATGTGGTTACGGTTTTACCTTCGCCTAGCGGAGTCGGTGTAATTGCTGTTACAACGACCAGTTTCCCTTCAGGGCGATCGTTAAGGCGTTGGATTATCGACGTCTTAACTTTCGCTTTGAATGTCCCTTGTGGGGTTAAGTCTTCGGCAAGAATACCGTGCTGTTGAGCGATATCTTCGATCGGAAGGAGGGTGGCGTCTTGGCAAATCTGGATGTCACTTTTCATTGGGGTCACTATCCTTTATGGAACTGCGTAGTGAGATAAACACGTAAATTGGCGAGTAATTGAGCATTCACTGCTCGCGCAATCGTTTGCGGGGCATTTATATCACAAATTTGTATATAATGTAGTGTTTTGTGGCGACTTTATTTTATGCGCACGATTTTACACCAATTTATACGTACTGAGAATAGACTCAATTATGTGATGTGATGAAAGTGTGATTAAAGTGAAAAGCTATAACTTAATCCGAGAGAGAAGATAGTCGCAGAGTTATCACTGAGCCCCGGTTGACCCGTAAATGAAGGAGGGTGGGTAAAACTACCACGGTATTTGATATCGGGAACCCGTGTATAGTGCCACTCGCCAATAATTGAAAGGTTAGGTTTTATATCATAGCGTAGGCCTAAGCTAAGGCTATCAGATTTGTCGACGCTAACGCCTTCCGCATCACTAGGTAGGCGCTTGCCATACACGATGTAAGGAGACCAGTCATTGTAGTGATAAATGGCGGATGCATAGGCGCCCCAGCTCGATCCTTCCGCTGTTGTGGCTTCAAACATCAGTGTCCAGTCATCAATGTCCACTTTGGCCCCATAGGACCATGTATCAGTGTTTATCGCAAAGGCGAGTTGTTGTGGCGGTATTTGCGGCGGAAGGCCGGGGATCGCGTAACGCTCTACCGTTGAAATATCGACGCGGCTTTTAAAGTAGTTAACGTATAGCCCCCAGTTCACGCCTTCAAGGTCAATTCTCAGTCCATAAACTTCTTTAACGTCTACATCAAATTTCAATTGATTCACTTCATTGCCATTTATCTTTGAAGGAAACGCAATATAGGGTTGGATGTCAGCAAATAGTTGGTCACTGAGTTCGACATTAATTAGGGCGTCAATCGCTTCAAATCGAGTGAAGCCTGCCGTTGTATCATAGACCTCAGCGGGTAAGCGGATCCACGGGTAGGCTTGATTGACAAAAACAACCTGCGAGTACATGAACATAGGCGAACGTAGTCGGCCTGCGCGCAGCTGAAATGTATCGGTTGGGTTGACGGCCACATAAGCCCACTCTAATTCAGGGTCGCGAAAGTGATCGCTGGGTCGTTTAACCCCTTGCACAGAGAAGTGTAGCCAGTCGGTAGGGTAGAGGTCGAGCTGTATCCCTAAGGTTGTGTCGCAGTCAAAGCACCATTCATCACCAATATCTCGAGTGTAATAGTATGGGGTGGCGTTATCACTTTTTGCTGCAGCGACAGACGCAAAACCTGAAACATTCACCCATTCAGGAAGCGAAGAAGCAGCAACAGAGATTGAGCTACAGGCGGCAAATAAAGCACTAGCGAACTTCATATAAGACATTTAAGCCTCCTGCTGCGTCAATAGGTATGTAGCCAATTGCATTGGGGTTATTTATAAGCCACTCTTTTAGTTGCTCAATGTCTTCGTTAGGCATTTCAAACGGTGGTTGCGCTTTACCAGAAAATGCTAATGAAGCCCACTGGCGGCTCATTTGTGCCTCTGTTTTGTTCAAAAAGCGCTGATAAAACTCGATTCGAAGCGGGCTTCCTACGGGCAAGTCGACCAATTTTATTTTACCCATGCCATCAATGGTGCGACTTTTCCCGCTGAACACGCGGCGTGCTTTGGCTTCTGAAATATCGGTTGGCGGTGGTGGGGTAGCGGTAACAATAGCAAATCCCTGAGCAGTACTAGCACTACTCAGGGCAGTTCCAATGAGCAACGTCATAACAGGCAATAAACGATGAAAAGCAAACAAGGGAATTCCAATGCATGTTGTTTCATACAAGCATAGATGTGAAGTACAACTATTTCAACACTACTGCCTGTCTCGCTATTGCCTGAAGCTTAAAGACACACCAAAATCAGTACATGACAGTGTGACCATAACTGGTAAGAATGATTTTGATTTTTTCCATCGTTTCTTTTGATGGGGGTTTAACGTCAGCTAGCGGATAATCGTACCCCATGGCTTCCCATTTATGTGCGCCTAACTGGTGGTAGGGTAAGAGTTCGACCTTCTCGATATTATCCATGTCTTGAATGAATTTGCCGAGTTGATGCGCTGACGCCTCATCATCGGTAAAACCGGGTACAACAACATAGCGAATCCAGGTTTTTTGACCGCGTTTGTGCAAATATTCGGCAAACTGTAGAACGCGCTTGTTAGGAACACCGACCAAATTTTGATGAATATTGTCGTCAAGCTGTTTTATATCCAGCATAACAAGATCAGTAACATCCAATACCTCGTCTACGACGTCTGTATGTTTTCGGATATATCCATTGGTATCGAGGCAGGTATGAATACCTTGCGCTTGTGCTGCTTGGAAGAAATCGCGCACAAATTCTGGCTGAAGCATGGCTTCGCCGCCAGAGGCAGTGACTCCGCCACCTGAGGCGTTAATAAAATGGCGATAAGAGAGAACTTCCTTAATGATTTCCTCAACGGAAACCTCTTTACCGTCATTAAGATCCCACGTATCTCGGTTGTGACAGTATTGGCAACGCATTAAACAGCCTTGCATGAAGACAATAAAGCGAATACCTGGGCCGTCGACGGTGCCACAAGATTCATAGGAATGGATTCTACCGATTGTTGACATCTAAACTCTCGCTGACTTTATCATTTTTGTTAGCGGTATTTTATTACAAACGGGGGTAAAAATCTCAACAATGGATGACGTTTTGCCGTTTTGTAATAGGCGTGTGTATAGGCGTTTGGGTAGGTTATGAGAAAGGGCATCTAAGAGTCAGCGATAAAAAAGCCTCGCGAGTGCGAGGCTTTTTTTAAGCTATCAATGCGTTACTGAATTATAGTGATTCAGTAAAGGTACGTGCGATAACGTCTTTTTGCTGCTCTGTAGTCAGAGAGTTAAAACGTACTGCGTAACCTGATACACGGATAGTTAGCTGAGGGTATTTCTCAGGGTGCTCTACTGCGTCTAGCAAAGTTTCACGGTTTAGAACGTTAACGTTCAAGTGTTGACCGCCTTCGATAGTCTCTTCGTGGTGGAAGTAACCATCCATTAGACCTGCAAGGTTAGCACGCTGTGTGCCTTCATCTTTACCTAGAGCATTAGGTACGATAGAGAAGGTGTAAGAAATGCCATCTTTCGCATCAGCAAACGGTAGTTTACCTACTGATGTTAGAGATGCTACTGCACCTTTCTCATCACGACCGTGCATTGGGTTAGCACCAGGAGCAAATGGAGCACCTGCTTGACGACCGTCTGGCGTAGTACCTGTCTTCTTACCGTATACCACGTTTGAAGTGATAGTTAGGATCGATTGAGTAGGAACTGCATCACGGTAAGTCTTAAGCTTACGGATTTTGTTCATGAAGTTACTAACAAGTTCAACAGCTAAGTCATCAACACGAGCGTCGTTGTTACCAAACTTAGGATAGTCGCCTTCGATTTCGAAATCGATAGCAATACCATCTTCGTCACGAACTGGCTTCACTTTAGCGTGCTTAATAGCAGACAGTGAGTCAGCCGCAACAGATAGACCAGCGATACCACAAGCCATTGTACGCTTAACATCACGATCGTGAAGTGCCATAAGTGCAGCTTCGTAGCTGTACTTGTCGTGAGAGTAGTGGATAGCATTCAGAGCAGTAACGTATTGCTTCGCTAACCAATCCATTAGGTTGTCTAGGCCAGTCCACACTTTGTCGAAGTCTAGTACTTCGTCAGTCATTGCGTCTTGCTTAGGACCAACTTGGATCTTAAGCTTCTCATCCACACCACCGTTGATAACGTAAAGTAGTGTTTTAGCAAGGTTTGCACGCGCACCGAAGAATTGCATGTGCTTACCGATAACCATTGGAGATACACAACAAGCGATAGCGTAGTCATCGTTGTTGAAATCTGGACGCATTAGATCATCGTTTTCGTACTGGATAGAAGAAGTATCGATAGATACTTTCGCACAGAAACGCTTGAAGCCGTCAGGTAGTTGCTCAGACCATAGAACAGTGATGTTCGGCTCTGGAGAAGGACCCATAGTGTAAAGCGTGTTTAGGAAACGGAAGTTAGAACGCGTAACAAGAGTACGACCGTCAACACCCATACCACCCATAGATTCTGTTGCCCAGATTGGGTCGCCAGAGAATAGCTCATCATACTCAGGAGTACGTAGGAAACGGACCATACGTAGCTTCATTACGAAGTGGTCGATCATTTCTTGAGCATCAATCTCAGTGATCTTACCGTCAGCGATATCACGCTCGATGTACACATCTAGGAACGTAGAAGTACGGCCTAGAGACATTGCAGCACCGTTTTGAGACTTAACAGCAGCTAGGTAGCCGAAGTAAGTCCACTGGATAGCTTCTTTAGCAGATGTAGCAGGACCTGAGATATCGAAGCCGTAAGATGCAGCCATCTCTTTTAGTTGACCAAGTGCACGGTACTGTTCTTGAATTTCTTCACGAAGCTGCATCGTCATTTGTAGGTCTTCACCCGCTTCCAGTTTCTCTTGAGTAGAGTGGAATTGAGCAAACTTGTCTTTCATTAGGAAGTCTACGCCGTATAGAGCTACACGACGGTAGTCACCAATGATACGACCACGGCCGTATGCATCAGGAAGACCGGTTAGAACACCAGACTTACGACATTTTAGGATGTCTGGAGAATAAACATCGAAAACGCCTTGGTTGTGCGTTTTGCGGTACTCAGAGTAGATCTTAGATACTTGTGGATCAAGAGTACGACCGTACGCTTTACAAGAACCTTCGATCATGCGCACACCGCCGTTAGGCATGATTGCACGCTTAAGAGGCGCTTCAGTTTGCAAACCAACGATAGTTTCTAGATCTTTCTCGATGTAACCAGCATCGTGAGACGTGATGGTAGAGATCACTGAAGTGTCAAAATCAACAGGAGCGTGCGTTGAGTTCTCCTGCTTGATGCCTTCCATAACTTTTGCCCAAAGCGTATTAGTTGCTTCGGTACCTTCAGTTACGAGGAAAGACTCATCACCCTCGTAAGGGGTGTAGTTTTTTTGAATGAAGTCGCGAACGTTGACGTTTGTTTGCCAATCACCCGCAGCAAATCCTTCCCATGCTTTAGCAAATTGCTCTGCCATGACATACCTACCTTTTTAGTAGAAAAAAAATGCACATACAGCCTGTATTGTGACGTATATGTACTCTCTGATAAATATCAATACGAATAGCACCCTAGTTAGTTTTATGTGGTGCTATTTGGATTGCTATTTCTTTACATCAACACGACGCATTTGCGCTGTGGTGTTAAACAATGTTAGTGGTAATTAGAGGGCAATGTCATACACCACCCTCTATTTTATATCTACTACAGTAGTGCAGGAATACCGTATTGGCCTTCCAACATACCGACAGCCAGCATTGCCGCTAGACAAATAATCAATGCACCAGCAGGGATTACCACTTTATCTAATAACGTCAAACGTGCCGCACGCTCTTTGTTGCCGATGAGACCGTTGTTATCTAAAAGCATTGTTAAAGCCCATGCAAGTACAGGGTTGGTCACCATTGCCGCAAAGACACAGATACCAGCAGCTTGCGCATCTTTAGTATCTTTGATCATCTGAACACCAGCTTCTAGCAAAGGAAGGAATACACCAACCAATAGCGCAATACGCATCACTGGAGGCCATACCGCAACATCCATTGGGAAGCCAAGGATAGCCACAATAATACACATCACACCGAGTAAGATGGCACCCGCTGGGATTGGACGCTTCGCAATACCGGCAGGAATAATGTACGTGCCCCAAGACGATGTAATATTACCGCCACCCACTGCAGTACCAACGATTTGGCGTAGTGAACAAGTGGTCATCGTATCATCAACATCCATCAGCACGCGTTCTGAGCCACGTGGGTAGTTCAACTCTTGGAAGATACGGTGTCCTAAGAAGTCAGGAGACCACATCGCTACCGCAAGAATCGCGAATGGTAATGATGCAATAAAGTGCTGTGCTGTAGGTAAACCTAACATCCAACCTTGTTCAGTGCTTCCCCACCAGTAAACAGGGTTCAAGTTTGGTAGTCCTGTTTTGGTTTCGAAGATCAAATCAAAGCCAGCGCCGAGCGCTAATGATACCGCCAGTCCTGCTGCTGCACAGGCTGGGATCGCTAACCATCGTTTGTTTACTTTTGCCAAAAAAGCGTATAAACAAATGTTTACGGCAAGAACAACCAAACCAATATAGCCTAAGCTTCCTTTCGCATGCTCAGCGCTCTCTAAACCGACCGCCCAAGATTGAATGTCACCAATCTGTGTCATGGCGCCCGTAAAGCCGAGGAATACTAACAGACCACCTGCAACCCCCTCACTGGTGAGGTTGACGAGTTTGGAGCCGCCTTTAAAATAACTAAGTAGAAGGCCAAAAACACCAAGTAAGATCGCTAAAGCTAACGGGTGTGCGCCCGCGAGAGCAATAGTACCAATCAATGGGATCATTGGACCATGGTTGCCTGCGAGGTTAGCGCGAGGATTCAAAAATCCAGAGGCTAATACACAGAAAAGCAGGGCAGGGATTAACATTTCAACTCGTGCTACTTCAATAGCAAAAGCTTTACCCAATTCAACATGGTCCCAAGCTGTCGTTAGACCTTCAGCCCATGACATTGCGACCGAGGAGTACATCGCGATAATGGCGATGGTTCCAGCTAATGCAGGGACTAAATCTTCAAGTTCAAAACGAAAGTCGCGGCCTGGAAGGTTAAGCTTCCAGCGACGAGGCTTCATGATTTTAAGCTCATGGTCTAAATAATCGGAACGAGAACTAAATTCAGAAGCTGGGCGATGCAGCTCCTGATAGCTCTTTTCCTCATGTGTATCCAAGCCATCTGTATTTGCGTTTGATGACATATGTTCCTCGTTTATAAGTGTTCAAATATGATTGAATTATGGTGCTAATTATAATGTTTTTCATGCTACAAACTGCTCGTGCTATTGTGAAGCAATTGCAAAATGTTTGTAAACACGTTTCACCGATTTTTAGCAAAGTGTACGCTGTCACCTTCGAAAAGGTATTGATCTTGATCACTGCCGCTTAAAAAAAAACGAGAATAGACTAAAAAAAAATTGATAGTTTCTTCATCTTTTTAAATGTAGTCAGTAGATCTAAATCAGGCGTTTCACGCATAAGTTTATGTTTATGTTGAATTTATGTGCTTGGTTCTTCGGTGGTAAGCGTATATTGTAATGTAAAAATACTTAACAGCAAGTGACATACATTGTTTTGTGCGTGATTGTTTACTGAATGTCAGATGGCGATGGTATAAAAATCATGCAGTTTTTTTGAGTGGTGTTAGGCAGGGTGATGGCTATGTTACTATAAGTAAGCACTTTTTCGGCGATTTGTATCGCGAAGTTATCTAAAATAGGTACTCCTTTCTCACTCGAATGATATGATTTTGTCACATTTATTGTTGGTGATTTGTTATGCGTGTAGTTTTGTATGCAACCTCTTTGTTATTGGTTGGCTTTGTGGCGAATGCTGAAGTTATTCGACATCATGTCTATGATAGTTTGAGTCAAGCGCATGAAGAAATGCGCCGTGAACGTTATACCCAAGCCATCAGTATACTTGAAAGCACCCATACTGTTTCATCCCCAGAACTTGCTAACGTCGAGCGCCTAAAAGCATATAGCTATGCGCAATTATCGCGCTTTAATGACGCTGCACGCAGTTGCCATATTGCTTTAGAAGAGAAGCAGTTTGTTGGCGAGTATTTACTCGACTTAATGTCTGATTGCCAAGGTTGGGAAAATGCAGCCACTATCAGTAGTGATACTGTGAGTGATACTGTGAGTGATACTGCTGACGTAGAGCCGACGCTAGCAGTCATAGCGAAACCGACGAGAGTCGACCCTGCGCAGCTGGCAATACAAAAGAAGATAGAAAGTTATCAGCAACAAGGGCGTTATCAGGATGAGGCGTTAGCACGGATAGAGTGGAGCCGTATTAGCACAGAGCCAGAAGCTCAAGACTTTGCAAAAATAGCAAGCCTGTTTGCGCAGGAAAACAACATGGATCAGGCTAACTTTTGGCTCGGCTATGGCCTGAATCAAGGCCATATAAAAGCCAATAGTCAGCACTTATCACAATGGGCCAAGTATGCCGTTGCCGATAGTGACTGGGCGACAGTAAAAGACGTTGCCGTGCGGTTACGAGATGAAGAAGACAATGAGCAGTGGCTCTCACTTCATTTATTGTCGTTATATCACCTCAAAGATTGGGTAACACTGCAGTCATTATCCCAGCACGCCACAACACGATTTCCCTACCTCAGTGCGAATTGGCGATACTTGGGAATAAGTAGTTACTACCTTACTGAATATGCGCAAGCAGAATTTGCGTTTACTCGCTTGGCAGAATTAAATCCGGGCAGTGATGCTCACGGTTGGTTATTGATTATCCGGCGCCAAAAATAGCAGTAGCGCACCCATACAGATCTTCCTGCTTAAAATGCGCCCCAGCGCAGGGTTTTGTGTGGGGCGTATACTCTTCTTCTGTTTTTTTTCACCCTTAACGCTGACTTGTTAAATTTTTTACCTGTGTAGCCCTGCGGGGTTAATGCTTTTTTATTCTCGTCGTTTGCGTCTGCATTCAGTTTGCTCTTGCTTTTCTCAGTCTGTGTTGCCATTTCTTATTGATATTTTTGGTATTATCTTGACGCTTGTTGATTATTTATGCACGATTGTTTTACGTTGAGTGCTTTGTTGGTGTTGCTATAATGTTGCTGGGAGTTTGATGCAGCTTAGTGTGATTTTGCTATAAGCGATGTCACTCACGAATTTTTTATTAGCAGGAATGGATGCGGCGTAATGACAGAAACGGCAGCGCTACAGGTGAATAATCTGTATAAGCAGTTTGGTGAAAATGAGGTGCTAAAAGGGATTTCTCTTAAGGCTCATCGCGGGGATGTTATCTCGATTATTGGCTCATCGGGTTCTGGGAAAAGTACCTTCTTGCGTTGTATTAATTTACTTGAAATACCGACATCAGGTGAAATCTTGGTCGATGGTGAACTGATTGAAATGAAGCCTCAACGTAAAGGTGATGCTGTTCCTGTGAATGAAAAGCAGGTACAGCGTATTCGTTCTCGTTTAGCGATGGTTTTTCAAGGCTTTAATTTATGGTCGCATATGACAGTGCTGCAAAACGTTATTGAAGCACCGATTCATGTCTTAGGCGTACCGAAAGCGGAAGCAATAGAAAAAGGCCTCGCATTGTTAAAAAAAGTGGGGTTGTATGAACGCAGAGATTATTACCCCGGGCACCTTTCCGGAGGACAACAGCAGCGTGCAGCTATCGCAAGAGCACTGGCAGTTGATCCTGAAGTGATGCTGTTTGATGAACCCACATCGGCACTCGATCCAGAGTTGGTCGGAGAGGTACTAGGCGTCATGCGAGACTTGGCTGAGGAAGGCCGTACCATGTTAGTCGTAACCCATGAAATGGCGTTTGCTCGGGATGTGTCAAGCCATGTGATGTTTCTGCATCAAGGCAAAGTTGAAGAGCAGGGGTCCCCTGCGGCGTTATTCAATCAGCCGAAATCAGATAGGCTAAAACAGTTTATTTCTTCTATATATTAAATTTTTTCGTCTTAAATAAGGATATGCCGTGAGTCAAATTAGGCTAACGGAAAATAGTGGATAAGGAGACATACAATGAAAAAATGGATAACGATGGCAGCCATCTTGGCGGCATGCAGTGTAACGAATGTAGTAGCAAAAGAGTGGAATGAAATTCGTTTTGGTATTGAAGGAGCTTATCCTCCATTTAGTTGGACGGAGCCAAATGGTGACCTCAAAGGTTTTGATGTTGATATGGCCAATGCGCTGTGTGAAGAGTTGCAAGCTAAATGCGTAGTGGTTCCCCAAGACTGGGATGGGATCATACCGTCGCTATTAGCAAGAAAATATGATGCGATTATCGCAGCCATGTCGATTACAGATGAACGTAAAAAGCGTATTGACTTTACGGGTAAGTATGCGTTGATCCCCAATAAGTTTGTGGCGAAGAAAGGGACAGAAATTGATTTTACCCAAGAGGGGCTGAAAGGTGTCAAAATCGCGGTTCAACGTGCCACGACTCACGATAAGTATCTAACAGACAATTACAAATCTGTGGATATCGTTCGTTACGGTACCTTTGATGAAGCATACCTTGATCTTAAAGCGGGACGCGTTGCGGCGGTATTAGGGGATGCGTCAGCACTCGAAGAAGGTTTGCTAAACAAAGCGGGGGGCGATGATTATGAGTTTATTGGCCCATCGCTAACCGATCCACAATGGTTTGGTGAAGGGTTTGGTATTGCGGTGCGTAAACAAGACAAAGATCTCACGGCCAAATTGGACGCGGCGATTTTATCTTTGCGTGAAAAAGGGATTTACGACCAAATCGCTGACAAATACTTTAACTACGATGTTTATGGTGAGTAAGTCATTTGAATGGACAGCGGCAGCTGTCCATTTTTATGTCAATTAAGCGAAAGCCAATAGAAATGGGTGTGGAGCCTTTTTTTGTTGGTGATTGCATCATCATAGCGATAGGAGTTGAGTGTTGTTAGATTTGCAAGGTTATGGCAGATCCCTGCTTGAAGGAGCGTGGGTGACGATAGAAGTCGCATTGTTGTCACTGCTGATTGCTGTGTGTTTAGGGATGGCGGGTGCATTGGCCAAGCTCTCGCCTTATGCTTGGGCGCGAGGCATCGCAACGTTGTATACAACGGTAATTCGAGGCATCCCAGACTTAGTGCTGATGATGCTGATTTTTTTTGGAGGCCAAGTGTTACTCAATAACAGCCTTTATGCGGTTAATGAGTGGATAAATAATTGGTTTATCTCGCAGAACTCAAGCCATGAGTGGCAAGCATATCTACCTGATTATATTGATGTTAGTCCTTTTGTGGCGGGTACATTAACCATTGGGTTTATTTTTGGTGCTTATATGGCAGAAACCTTTCGAGGCGCAATTTTAGCCGTCGATAAAGGAGAGTTAGAAGCTGCGAAAGCCTATGGAATGAGCGGCTTTTTGAGTTTCAGGCGTATATTACTGCCACAAATGGCAAGGCATGCACTACCTGGCTTTGGAAATAATTGGTTAGTGTTGCTTAAAACTACCGCATTAGTTTCAATTATTGGCTTAGATGATATGGTCAGAAAAGGGGCACTGGGCGCTGGAGCCACACAACAGCCGTTTACCTTCTATCTTACGATTGCGTTTATTTTTTTGTTTTTCACATCGGTATCAACGGTGCTGTTGAGTTGGGCAGAGCGCCGATTCAGCATTCACACGAGGTAAGTGGATATGGACTTTTCTATCATCGTTGATACATGGCCAATTTATATTGATGGTTTAATCACGACAACGTGGTTGGTGGCAGTCTCTTTGTTGATTGGCCTTTTGCTGGCCATTCCTGTTGGGGTCGCGCGTAATAGCTCTATAAAGTTAATTGCATTTCCGGCGTGGGCGTTTATCTATTTTTTCCGTGGAACGCCGTTACTGATTCAGTTGTATCTTATCTATTATGGTTTGAGTCAATTGATCAATGTACAAGGAACGTTATGGCAAGAAGCGTGGTTTTGTGCATTGGTCGCTTTTGTGCTCAATACTGGTGCCTATACCGCTGAAATTGTCCGTGGTGCCATTAACGGTATTCCCAAAGGTGAGGTAGAAGCTGCATTCGCTTATGGGATGGGGCCATTGAAAGCCTTTCGACGCATTATATTGCCGAGTGCATTGCGCCGTGCGTTACCGGCTTACAGCAATGAAGTTATCTTTATGCTGCATGGTTCTGCTGTTGCCGGTATCGTCACTATTATTGATTTAACTGGTGCAGCGCGCATTGTTAATTCTCGCTATTACGCACCGTTTGAATCTTTCCTTATTGCTGGCCTATTCTATATGAGTCTAACCTTCATCATTTTGTGGGGCTTTCGTTATCTAGAGCGACGCTTTCTTGTTCATCTGCGGACGCGAGAAGAGGTGTAATCGATCTTAGCGATCGCAGGGATAGCTATTTGTTGTTGGTTTTGACTATAATCCTCGCCCTTGAACGATAACTTACACAGGTGGTCTTAATGCGTATCGCGTTGGGGATTGAATATGATGGCTCAAAGTATGCAGGGTGGCAACGACAAAAGCATACAATAGGCGTGCAAAATAAGTTAGAGCAAGCACTGTCTAAAATCGCGAATCATCCAGTTGAAGTGCAATGCGCAGGACGTACCGATGCGGGCGTACATGGCACCGGGCAAGTGGTGCACTTTGATACTGCAACGTCACGTAAAATGATTGCTTGGCAGATGGGGGCGAATGCCAATTTACCCAAAGACATTGCCGTGCGTTGGGCAACCGAGGTGAGTGATGAATTTCATGCTCGCTTTAGTGCGACAGCGCGTCGTTATCGTTACATCATCTATAATCATCATCTTCGCCCTGCAATTTTACATACAGGGGTTAGTCACTATCATGGTGAACTCGATGCTGACAAGATGCATCAGGCTGCCCAATATTTATTGGGTGAGAATGATTTTTCTGCCTTCCGTGCCGCGTTTTGTCAATCACATAGTCCGTGTCGCAACATCATGCACTTGAATGTGTCTCGACAGGGGCGTTATGTCATTATCGACATCAAAGCCAATGCCTTTGTTCATCACATGGTGCGTAATATTACTGGAAGCTTGATTGCTGTAGGTAAAGGTGAGCAACCGCCGGAGTGGATTGCTTGGTTACTTGAAAACAGAGATCGTACCGTAGCAGGAGCGACGGCTAAGGCTGAGGGACTCTATTTAGTGGATGTCGATTACCCAGAGGCCTTTAACTTGCCGCGCGCACCATTGGGGCCATTATTTCTTCTTGATTAGCGGATAATTGACAACCAATTTGGTACAAAAAAACGACTCGATGTCACCTTTACCAATAGGTACAACCAGTTTTTTGTCTACAGTCAAGGGAGATTATGCTTTAATCCTAGACTGTTAAATTAATAATGATTGAGTTACCGCCGTTTGATGTGGTGGCAAATGTTGAGATAAGGTCGTCCATGAGCTGGCTTGAAAAGATTAAAAGTAATATTGGGTCTTCGCGAAAAGCGTCAATTCCAGAAGGAGTATGGACTAAGTGTTCATCGTGTGATCAAGTTCTTTACCATGCAGAGCTAGAACGTAACCTGGAAGTTTGTCCAAAATGTAATCATCATATGCGCATGAAGGCGCGTCGTCGCTTAGAAACATTTTTGGATAAAGAGGGGCAAGTCGAGTTGGCGAGTGAACTCGAGCCTAAAGACATTCTCAAATTCCGGGATTCAAAAAAATATAAAGACCGATTGGCCACGGCACAGAAAAACAGTGGTGAAAAAGATGCGCTGATTGTGATGCAGGGCACTCTATTGGCTCAGCCGATTATTGCTTGTGCCTTTGAGTTCCAGTTTATGGGTGGCTCAATGGGATCGGTTGTAGGGGCGCGCTTTGTTAAAGCGGTAGAGGCTGCGATTGAAAATAACTGTGGTTTGGTTTGCTTCTCTGCGAGTGGCGGCGCACGTATGCAAGAGGCGTTAATGTCGCTAATGCAAATGGCGAAAACCAGTGCAGCCTTGGAGCGACTCTCGCAAAAAGGGCTGCCATATATCTCTGTGCTAACGGATCCGACAATGGGTGGAGTTTCTGCCAGCTTAGCGATGTTAGGTGACATTAATATCGGTGAGCCTAAAGCGTTGATAGGTTTTGCGGGCCAGCGCGTTATCGAACAAACGGTTCGTGAGCAACTGCCGGAAGGCTTCCAGCGTAGTGAGTTTTTGTTGGAACACGGTGCGATAGATATGATTATTGATCGTCGTGAGATGCGCCAACGAGTGGGTGGTTTGATTGCTAAGATGACACATGCGACGTCGCCGCTCGTTGTACCAGTAGAAAAACCAGCGGAAGTTGTCGAAGGTGAGATTGTTGACGAGGATTAATAACCTACGTCCTTTCTCTTCTTTCAAGCTGTTAAAGTCTGTTATAGTTGTGCTCTTGCAATTTCAATTGAGTGACTCGACTTCATGGCAGAATTAAAAGCCCCTCAAGCCACGTCGCCTCTAGCGTCGTGGCTTCATTATTTGGAAAACCTTCATACCAGTGCAATTGATCTCGGGCTTGATCGCGCACTCTCTGTCGCCCAACGGGCTAACCTTATCAAACCTGCGCCTTTCGTGATTACTGTTGCTGGTACTAACGGCAAGGGGTCAACATGTGCTTTGCTTGAGGCTATATTACTGGATGCGGGTTACCGTGTTGGGGTATACAGTTCACCACACCTTGTTCGTTATACCGAACGTGTGCGCCTTAATGGTCAAGAACTTCCAGAGTCTGCACATACGCAGGCTTTCGCTACTATTGAGAGGCAGCGGGGTGAGACGAGTTTAAGTTTTTTTGAATTCGGTACCTTGGCAGCCCTTGAACTGATGAAACAGTACCAGCCGGACGTGGCGATATTGGAGGTGGGCCTTGGCGGTCGATTAGATGCGACCAATATTGTTGATCATGATATATCGGTTATTACTAGTTTGGCGGTCGATCATGTCGATTGGCTTGGCGACGACATTGACGTTATTGGTTATGAGAAAGCCGGTATTTTCCGTTCAGGCAAGCCGGCTGTTTGTGGGCAACCCACCCCCCCAGCCACTGTATCTGCGCACGCTGATGATATTGGTGCTACGTTGTATCAAGTAGG
The DNA here is from genome assembly GCF_047250365.1 of Thaumasiovibrio clandestinus. Lineage (NCBI taxonomy): Bacteria > Pseudomonadati > Pseudomonadota > Gammaproteobacteria > Vibrionales > Vibrionaceae > Thaumasiovibrio > Thaumasiovibrio clandestinus. The sequence continues at coordinate 491,396 of NZ_JBLBVL010000001.1, read as the reverse complement.
GTATCAATTTGATTATCAAACCGATAATTCAACGTGGTCTTGGCATAGTGGGGCATTCTCTATGGACGACTTGCCACTGCCTTCGTTACCGATAGCCAACGCCGCCACCGCTTTGATGACGCTAGGGGTATCCCCGTTTAAGATCAGTGATAAAAACGTGGTAAATGGTCTACAATCAGCCCAACTGCCAGGCAGAATGCAACTGATAGCAAGCACACCCCACACACTGTTAGATGTGGCCCATAATCCGCACTCGGCGCAATATCTTGCAATGAAGCTGACACAGTTAAAACAGAGTAAAGGTAAGGTGCATGGTGTTGTGGCCATGCTTCATGATAAAGACATCGCTTCAACGTTATCAATGATGCAGGCGGTGGTGGATGAGTGGTATCCGGCTTCGCTCTCGGGCCCAAGAGCGGCGAGTGCAGAGCAGCTAATGCAGCACTTACCATCATCTGTCGTTGTGTGCTTCGATACTCCTGTGACAGCATATGAAGCCGCTGTTCAGCAGGCAACGAAGGAAGATATTATTGTAGTATTTGGCTCCTTTCATACAGTGGGACAACTGATTGAGCGAGAGCGGTAGGAGAGTTTGTGGCAAGTAAGTTTCAAAGCCGACTGGTGGGGACAATTATTCTCGCTGCGATTGGTATCATTTTTTTACCCGATTTGTTTGACGGACAAAAGACCCATTATCAGGAAGAGTTTGCCAGTATTCCTCTGCAGCCAAATGATGAAGCGGTTTATACGGCAACTCCGGTATTAGCACCAGAGCCGTTACCTGAAGCAGATGTGGTGCCAAGTGAATTAGTGCTCCCTGTTGACAGCACGGATGTAGCACTGCGTTCTCAAGAAGAGGCTCGTGTCCCCATTACGCCTGAAAAGACTCAGTTTGAGCAGAGTAGCTGGGCGGTGCAGTTAGGGGTATTTCGCAACTTTAACAACGCAAGCAGCTTAGTTTCAACACTGCAAGAGGCGGGTTATCAAGCACATGTGTTACCAGAAAAACCAAAAGATGGTGAGTTAGCTCGCGTTTTGGTGGGGCCAGATTTGTCTCGAGACAAATTGGATGCAGAACTTGATAAACTACAAAAAATTACCGGGTTACGTGGCCGATTGGTCAAATTTAATCCACTTAACCCTTAGGAAAACGTTTGCGTCGTCATTTTTTCTGTTAGAATACGCGCCAACTCAATAGTGATAACAAGATATGTTTTGGATTGATTACCTGATTATAGGGATTATTGGCTTTTCTGCACTGGTGAGCTTAGTACGGGGTTTCGTTAAAGAAGCGTTATCTTTAGTAATTTGGTTTGGGGCCTTTTTTGTCGCGAGCAACTTCTATCAAGAGTTAGCGGCATACCTGACCAATATAAACGATACCCTTGTTAGAAATGGTGTCGCGATTGCGGCATTGTTTATCGTGACGTTAATCGTCGGGGCTGTGGTTAACTATGTGATCAGCCAATTGGTACAGAAAACGGGATTGTCAGGGACAGACCGCGTGTTGGGTGTTGTCTTTGGTGGATTACGGGGTGTGCTAATCGTATCAGCATTGCTTTTTGCTCTTGATGCTTTTACAACGCTATCGAGCAGTGATTGGTGGACGCAATCAGAATTGATACCTCGCTTTGGTGTTGTTATTGAGTGGTTTTTCTCTTACCTGAAAGAGACATCTAGTTTTTTACCCGGCGCGTAATCGCGCCGTTTTTATACGAGACGAGGACTTAAGGGCATGTGTGGTATTGTCGGAATCGTAGGGTCATCCCTGGTAAATCAGTCGATCTATGATGCATTAACCGTGTTACAGCACCGCGGTCAAGATGCTGCAGGTATTATTACCATAGATAGCAATCGTTTCCGTCTGCGAAAGGCTAATGGATTAGTAAGAGATGTGTTTGAAGCTAAGCATATGCAGCGCTTGCAAGGTAACGTTGGTATTGGTCATGTACGTTATCCAACAGCAGGCAGTTCAAGCGCCTCTGAAGCACAACCGTTTTATGTAAACTCTCCTTATGGTATTGCATTGGCGCACAATGGTAATTTAACCAATGTGGCTGAAATTCGTGAGACGCTGTTTGAAAAAACACGCCGCCATGTAAATACGACATCTGACTCGGAAGTTTTGCTCAATATTCTGGCTTTTGAGTTAGAGAAGGCAACCAACTATCCTTTGCAGGCAACAGACATTTTTGCTGCTGTGCGCGAAGTGCACAAAACGGTACGCGGTGCTTACGCTGTCGCGGCAATGGTGATAGGTCACGGCTTAATTGCCTTTCGTGACCCACACGGTATTCGCCCTCTTTGTTTGGGTAAACGTGAAGAAAATGGTCAAGCAGAGTATATGGTCGCCTCTGAATCTGTCGCCCTAGATGCGGTAGGGTTTAGTTTTGTTCGTGATGTCGCCCCTGGTGAAGCGGTATATATCACATTCGACGGTCAGTTACATACCATGCCTTGTGCCGAAGCGGCAACGCTCAACCCTTGTATTTTTGAGTTTGTCTATTTTTCTCGTCCAGATTCGTTTATCGACAAAATCTCTGTGTATGGCGCAAGGGTACACATGGGTAAAAAGCTGGGCGAAAAGATCAAGCGTGAATGGGGGGATCTTGATATCGATGTTGTTATTCCTATTCCAGAAACGTCATGTGATATAGCGCTAGAAATTGCCCAAGTACTCGATAAGCCTTACCGTCAAGGATTCGTTAAGAACCGCTATGTTGGTCGCACATTTATTATGCCAGGCCAGCAAATGCGTCGTAAATCAGTGCGCCGCAAATTGAATGCGATTCGTTCAGAGTTTAAAGGTAAGAATGTACTGCTTGTTGATGACTCGATCGTGCGCGGCACAACATCAGAACAGATCATCGAAATGGCTCGAGAAGCCGGCGCAGCAAAAGTATATATGGCATCAGCCGCACCAGAGATCCGCTTCCCAAATGTTTACGGCATTGATATGCCTAGCGTGAGTGAATTGATTGCTCATGGTCGTGAAGTAGAAGAAATTAGCCAGTTGATTGGCTCTGACGGATTGATCTATCAGGATTTAGACGATCTGGTATCAGCAGTACAAGTTGGCAACCCAGACGTGGTTAAGTTTGAGACCTCAGTGTTTAACGGTGAGTACGTTACAAAGGACATTGATCAGTCTTATCTCGATTACTTAGACGCGTTGCGTAATGATGACTCAAAGAAAGAGCGAGAAATAAAGCAAGACCTCGCTAATTTAGAGTTACATAACGAAGGGGCGTAATGATTGAAAAAGGAGCGTTTATCGCTCCTTTTTATTTCCCACCGACTCTTCTTTGCTCATGCACATACGAGGTTAGTGGACAAACTGTGGTCCCAAGCCTGAATTCCACAATATTACCGTACTGGCCAGTATGGAAACCAGTAGTACTAATCCACACGTTACCACTGAACTTGCGTAAATAAAGCCTCGCTCTTCTGGGATATGCATAAGAATTGGTACGCCAGTATAGAGAAGATAAACGGAAAAGCTCAACCCAATCAGGCCAACAACCATTAAAAACCACAGGTGCGGATAGAACGCCCCTATCGCTGCCATAAATAGTGGGGTTGCAGTATAAACGGCGACTTCAAAGCATTGCGTAAAAGAAGGGGTCGAGCCAAACGTTCTACTCATCCATAAGGTTAAGTAACTGAGTGCAAACACACCGCCGATTAAAGCGATATACATTGCTGCAGCCATATATAGCGCACTAGAAGCTGTCAGGAAAATGGGTGCACCTGCTCCGATCTTCCAACCAATGAAAACACTAGAGATATACGCACACAATGGTGGAATGAGCGCGATGAATAATAGATGACTTAGGCTCGAAGAAAGCCCTTCGTGTTGTTTATCTATATTGTGCCACTCCTGTTTGGGGTGGGTATATAGACCAACGAGATGGTTCAATAGCATAACGTGCTCCTTGTAAATCACAATGAATCAGCGTGCGCCTAATGTTGGCGTTATATCGTTTTATCGTTGTGTTGGTTTAAGACCGATACTGATGATCTTGCTAGCAGAGCTAAATGGCTATTATCCCTTCCTAATGCGACTCGTCGCTCCATGGGTCGCCTCTGACCGTTAACACAGTAATAACATTTAGCGCTAAAACGGCATCGAAGCAAGTCTAATCGTGGATAAAGTAGGAACAAAAAAAGGGCGCTAAGCGCCCTTGTGTCGGTTTCTGTTTGATTTAATGTCCAAATTTAAAGTAGTCGCTAGCAAACTCAATAAACAGGCGTAATTTTTCGGGTTGATGATCTCGATGGTTGTACATCATATAAATATCACGCGGGTTAGCTGACCATTCGCTTAAGATTCGGACAATTTGCCCACTATTGATGTACTTTTGCAGCATTGGCTGTGGCATTAGTGTGATGCCTAAGCCATCACAGCAGGCTTCTCTAACCACATTTAGTTGCGTCGCTTCAAAGCGGCCTCGGTCACTGATGGTGACGGTTTCGCCTTGTTTATTTGACAAGCGCCAACGTAAAAGTGGCTGGCCTTTTAGCAAAGAATGCGCATGTAAGTCGTTGGCATGTGTTGGCTCGGGATTGTCACGCAGATAATCAGGACTGGCGACAAGGATGTCTTCGACGGCACTGATTTTCCTTGCAATGAGGCTTGAGTCTCGTTGCGGCCCAACGCGAAAGATCAGATCCCAATCTGTTGGGTCGAGTTGTTCTGAGTGGCTGATAGATAATTCAATGTTAATGGATGGGTGTTCAGCCATAAAGGCATTGAGCATCGGTTGCAAGACGGTTTTAGTCAGGTTAAATGGGCCGGCTATGCGCAATTTTCCTGATGCGCCTCGCACTTCTTCACTAATATGTTCAGTGCTATTAACCAGTTGCTGCAGCAATGGACCACACTCATCGTAGAACTTTTTTCCTGCTTCAGTGAGGGAGAGTTTACGGGCGTGTCGGTTAAGTAAGCGAATATTCAGCGACTCTTCTAGTGCTTGAATTCGTCGAGTTAGCGTTGCAACTGGAATCTGGGTTTTACGAGATGCCGCTGTAAAGCTACCGTTTTCGACCACAAGGCGAAAAATATTTAAATCATCCAGTTTCATAATGTCAAAATTTTTAAAAATGTAAGCATTGATTGTATATCAGGTTGGTTCAACGATAACTGTTTTTTTTGTGGTTTTTATTATTAATCGTAGTTTGTACGTTTGTACGCCTTTAAAGGCGGATTATTATTAATTACTATACACTCAGTAGCGACGTAAAACTTGCCAACAAAGGAGAATGCGACATTGAATGCCTTTCAGACTACGCTTGTATAAAGAGAGTACAAGGCGTCAAGAGCATCGTGCCGGGCTGAGCTGCGGTAAGTTTTTTTGTTCATCATGAAATGTTCCTTGGTTGATCTGGTTGTCACGCTAGAAGGTCGAGTACAAATTGGCGGTGATATGCGTAATGAAAATAGTCGAGCAAATGGCATTAATACAATGGCATCGAGGTTAACGGTAGAAGAGGAGGGCTCTGTGCTTGCAGGAACAGAGGTACTGGTTGTTGAAGATGACCCAATTTTCCGTCATATGGTTACCCAGTACTTAAAATCGGTAGGGTGTCAGGTTATCGAGGCTGAAAACGGCCTTGATGGGTTGCGCGCGCTTAGACAATCGATACCGGATGTGCTTCTGTGTGACTTATCTATGCCAGTAATGACGGGGATGGAATTTGTAGAAGAAGTTGGCATCCAGTACCCAATGTTGCCAGTCATTGTTCTATCTGGCACTGAGAAGATGTCAGATGTGGCTAGCGCGCTACGCTTAGGTGTTAAAGATTTTCTTATCAAACCGCTGACAGACATTCGAATACTGGGGTCAGCATTAGAGTCTATTTTGCTAAGTGCAGATGATGCGATTAGCCAGCAACAGGACTTTTCACATCATTGGTTTGACGTCGATGGGGTTAAAAGTGAAAACGATGAGTTGGAGCGACACTTACAAGAGTTGAAGCAAAACCCACAAGCTGCTCGGGATTTGTTGTTGGGCTTAATGCCAGAGCCTGCTTCTCAATCTGGTGATTGGGAGTTGCGCTACCAAGTGTTGCAGGCAGCGGATAATTCTCCAGTGATGCTTGACTATACATGGTTAATGGATGGCCGGTTGGTTTTCTATTTGGTCGATTCACAATCAGCGCAAGAAAGTGCTACAGCGACAACCTTACTCATCCGTGCGTTCTTTAATGAGTATCTGCGTAACCGCATGGGTCAGCAGTATGATCTCATGGCGTTGGTAAATATGCTTGAAAATAGCATGATGGAATCAGGATATGCTGTACCGATCAAGGGACTTTTTGGTGTTTTTAATGCTTGTGACCGTTCTTTACACGTATTACCTGCCGGCATTGGCGGCAACTTAATTTGCGCGCAGCAGACGCAGCATCTAGCACCTTTAAATTGGTTAGGTGAGGGCGCAAAAAATAATCATATTTACCGCAGTTTTTTGACTGACTCTGGGGTGAAAATATCCCTGTCGGAGGTTGGGGCTGCGACATTTAGTGTAACGATTCACCCAATACGTTAAGGCAAGCGCTCTTTTTTGGAGGAAATATCACGCTTGTAGCAGTTATCCTCGGTTTCATTCAGTCGGTGACCTCTCTATAATCGGTTTGGCAAGTCAACAGAAGATAGAGAAAGCTATGAACCCTTGGTATTTGCTGTATTGTAAACGCAGCGAACAGGAACGCGCGCTGGTGAATTTAAACCGGCAGGGGGTAAATTGCTACTACCCGACAGTGACAATAGAGAAATTACGACGCGGGAAGCGCGTAGAAGTCGTAGAGCCTTTGTTCCCGTGTTATATGTTTGTTTCGTTTGACCCTGAGGCCGTTTCTTTTACTTCTGTACGCTCATCTCGAGGTGTTGCAGACTTTGTCCGTTTTGGTGGCTATCCGCAACAGGTTTCTGAAGAGGTTGTTTTTGCTATTATGGAGGCAGAAAATGCCGAGAAAAATAGTGAAAAATTGAGCGAAATGCCACAAGCTGGTGAAGCCTTTGTTTTAGAACATGGCCAATTCAAGGGTTATGATGCTATTTATAAAGAACCCGATGGTGAGAAACGTTCCATTATGTTTGTTACCATGATGGGAAAACAAGTCGAAGTTAGCGTATCTAATCGCGCACTTTAAAGTTATTTTTAAACAGGAAGTGGTATGCCACAAGTTAAAAAGGCAGTGATACCGGTCGCGGGCCTAGGCACGCGTATGTTACCGGCAACAAAAGCAATTCCCAAAGAGATGCTGCCCATTGTTGATAAGCCATTAATTCAGCATGTCGTTAATGAGTGTGTGGCGGCTGGAATTAAAGAGATTATTCTAGTCACGCATTCATCGAAAAACTCGATTGAAAATCATTTTGATACCTCCTTCGAACTAGAAGCCACGCTAGAGAAACGCGTTAAGCGTCAGCTACTTGATGAAGTTCAATCCATTTGCCCGAAAGACGTCACTATCATGCATGTGCGTCAGGGGCAGGCGAAAGGGTTGGGTCATGCTGTATTGTGCGCGCACCCATTAGTGGGCGATGCCCCATTTGCCGTGGTACTCCCTGATGTTATTCTTGATGATGTGGCGAGTGATCTGCAGCGTGATAACTTGGCAAAAATGGTGGCATTATTTGAAGAGACAGCCATTAGTCAGGTTATGGTTGAGCCGGTACCAATGGAGGCGGTATCAAATTATGGGGTTGCAGACATAGAAGGTGTCGAGCTTAAAGCCGGTGAGAGCTCTGCGATGACGGCAGTGGTAGAAAAGCCCGCCCAAGCAGAGGCGCCGTCTAATCTTGCCATTGTAGGGCGCTATATTTTACCAGCTGACATTTGGGCGCTGCTTGAACGCACTCCACCGGGGGCGGGCGATGAAATTCAACTGACTGACGCAATCGACATGCTGATGGAGAAGCAGCAAGTTAATGCGTTCCATATGTCGGGCAAAAGCCATGATTGTGGAAGCAAGTTGGGTTATATGAAAGCATTTGTTGAGTATGGTCTACGCCACAAAGAGATGGGCTCGGCATTTGAAGACTATTTACGTCAGTTGCTTAAATAACGCATGTAAATGGTGCTGAAAAATAGGGCTGCCTCTGGCAGCCTTATTTTATTTCTTCCAATACGGCTATTTCTGATGATATTGCTCGCAGGCCAATAACGTATTTTCGATCAGCGTTGCAACTGTCATAGGACCAACGCCCCCAGGCACCGGGGTGATATAGGCGGCTCGTTCGACGGCTGAGTCAAACGTAATGTCGCCAATCAATTGACCGCTATCAAGTCGGTTGATACCCACATCAATAACCACTGCGCCAGGCTTAACCCATTCGCCAGGAATGAAGTGAGCCTTACCAACGGCGACGATGAGAATATCTGCTTGTTGTACGTGTTTTTCTAAGTCTTGTGTAAAACGATGACAAGTGGTGGTTGTGCACCCGGCCAGCAAAAGTTCCAGGGTCATAGGGCGGCCCACAATATTCGATGCGCCAACAATGACCGCGTGTTTGCCATGCGTGGGGATATTGTAACGTTCGAGTAGCGTGATGATGCCGCGCGGCGTGCATGAACGCAGCTTTGGGATGCGCTGGCAGAGGCGACCAACATTATAAGGGTGAAAGCCATCGACATCTTTGTCGGGTAGAATGTGTTCGATTACCCGTGTGGTATCGATGCCCGCTGGCAAAGGGAGCTGAACTAAAATACCATCGATGCTGTTATCCATATTTAGCTCATCGATGAGCGAAAGTAGCTGCTGTTGCGATGTGTTACTGGGCAGATCGAATGATTTAGAGATAAAGCCCACCTCTTCACAGGCTTTTCGTTTACTGTTCACGTAGACGTGCGAAGCAGGATCATCACCCACCAATAACACTGCCAGCCCAGGTGGTCGTAACCCTGCTTCTATTCGCGCCTTCACTCTGGCGCCGACTTCATTTCGAATGGTTTGCGAAATCAGTTTTCCATCAATCAATTGTGCTGGCATGTCATTCCTTGCTTAATCCAGTTGCATTCGTGTTGTTATTGTTGCAGATAGTCGCATTCACATCCAGCGCAATCGTTTGCGCCGGAGTGATCGAGCTACGCTTTTAAGTAGAGGCGAGGTGAGAAGGTGAGGGAAAAATCATCACTGACGACGGTTTCCCATTAAGAGCGATGATAGATTGAGCAAACGAACATAAAATCACGATTTTATTTGGGTTTAGCGTTGACGTCCGTTGGCGGGGACGTATAATCAGCACACATAAAAGATGCGCCCTTAGCTCAGCTGGATAGAGCACGTCCCTTCTAAGGATGTGGTCGTAGGTTCGAATCCTACAGGGCGTGCCATATTTTGAGAAGGCCTCAACACCTTACGGTGCTGAGGCCTTTTTCGTATCTACGATATTTAGTGCAGTAGCTAATGTAGTTAGCGATGAATAGGCAATAATTTAAGCGCGGCCCCATCGCTTAACGCCAGCCAGAAGTAAGGCCAACAAGCGAAGTAACCCCACCGAACCAACGCATATTTCCTGATGATGATAGTCATGACTACAGTGATGCGCCTTTATCTGCCAAATTGTGCTGTGCGTTATTTGGCAACGTACTCTGTTAAGCCTTTCACAGTTCTAATCACGTAGGGCGATAAAAATCATTTTTTTTCATATTTTGGCCTTGAAAGCCGAAATTTCGCCCCAATAACACGGATTAATCACGTTTCGTCATGGCTGTCTCGACGATAGCGAATGAGATCGTTATAATGTCGCGTCTTTATTTCCATCCCTGAAGGTATGCGTGATCTAGACTTGATTCGCGACAGCAAATTCAGGTGTTATGGTAGCGTCATGATGACAATGCCGTAGCAAGAAAGGATGCCACGGTTGGTACTACTGTACTGACCATTTACTCAGTCATCCTGAGTTAATTTTGAGGTTTATAAGAAAATGCAAGTTACCGTTGAAACCACTGAAGGCCTAGGTCGTCAACTTACTATTACTGTCCCAGCTGCGAACATTGAAGATGCTGTGACTGCACAGCTGCGCAACATTGCGAAAACGCGTCGTTTCGATGGTTTCCGTAAAGGTAAAGTGCCACTGAAACTAGTTAACCAAATGTTTGGTGCTTCTGTTCGTCAAGACGTGATGGGCGAAGTTATGCAGCGTCACTTCATTGAAGCAATCGTTGCTGAAAAAGTTAACCCAGCAGGCGCTCCTACATTTGAACCTGTAGAGACTGAAGCAGGTAAAGATCTAGTATTCAAAGCGTCTTTCGAAGTTTACCCAGAGATCGAGCTAAAAGGTCTGGATGCAGTTACTGTTGAAAAGCCAATGGTAGAAGTAAAAGACGAAGACATCACTGAAATGCTAGAAACGCTACGTAAGCAGCAAGCAACGTGGTCTGAAGTAGAAGCAGCAGCTGTAGCTGATAGCCGTGTAACTATGGACTTTACTGGTTCTATCGACGGTGAAGAGTTCGAAGGTGGTAAGGCAGAGAGCTTCCCACTAGAGATGGGTCAAGGCCGCATGATTCCTGGCTTCGAAGATGGCGTTGTAGGTAAGAAAGCGGGCGACGAGTTCACTGTTGAGGTGAGCTTCCCAGAAGATTACCATGCAGAAAACCTAAAAGGTAAAGCAGCATCTTTCGCTATCAAGCTACACAAAGTTGAAACGCGTGAACTACCTGAGCTAAGCGACGAGTTCGTTGCTAAGTTTGGTGTTGTTGAAGGCGGTGTTGATGCGCTTAAAGCAGAAGTGCGCAAAAACATGGAGCGTGAGCTGAAGCAAGCAGTGAAGAACCGCATCAAAGATCAAGTGATTAACGGCTTGGTTGAGCAGAACGAAATTGCAATCCCTGCTGCGCTAATCGATCAAGAGATCAATGTTCTACGTCAACAAGCGGCACAACGTTTTGGTGGCGACGCGAAGAACATGCCTGAGCTACCACGTGAGCTGTTCGAAGAGCAAGCACATCGTCGTGTATCTGTTGGTCTACTATTAGGTGAAGTGATCAAGTCAGAAGAGCTAAAAGCAGATGACGAGCGTGTTAAAGCGCTAATCGCTGACATGGCTTCTGCGTATGAAGATCCAACAGAAGTTGTTGCTTACTACGAGAAGAACGAAGAGCTAATGAACAACATGCGTAACGTTGCTTTGGAAGAGCAAGCAATCGACGCACTATTAGCGAAAGCACAAGTTTCTGAAAAAGAAGTTGCCTTCAGCGAACTAATGAATCAGCAACCAGCAGCATAATTGTTGTTAAAGGTTTGACATCAGTTCAAATCAACTGCTAATAATGGTCCGTATGATACACTTCATTCGGGCCATTTATTTTAGGGATATAAGATTATGAGCTTCCAAGAGAAAAATGCGATGTCACCAATTTTGGATGCATTGGTGCCAATGGTGGTCGAACAAACGTCACGTGGCGAGCGCTCTTACGATATTTACTCGCGCTTGTTAAAAGATCGTATCGTTTTCTTGACCGGTCAGGTCGAAGACCACATGGCGAACCTAGTCGCAGCACAACTACTGTTTCTTGAGTCAGAAAATCCAGAGAAAGACATTTTCCTTTACATTAATTCACCGGGTGGTTCAGTGACTGCGGGCATGTCTATTTATGACACCATGCAGTTTATCAAGCCAAATGTGAGTACAGTTTGTATGGGTCAAGCTTGTTCAATGGGTGCGTTTTTATTGGCGGGTGGCGCTGAAGGAAAGCGTTTCTGTTTGCCTAATTCGCGCGTGATGATTCACCAGCCGTTAGGTGGTTTCCAAGGCCAGGCTTCAGACATCCAGATCCACGCTCAAGAAATTTTAACCATTAAGAACAGGCTGAACAGCTTACTATCCAAACATACCGGTCAACCTCTCGACATCATCGAGCGTGACACCGATCGGGACAACTTCCTGTCAGCAGATCAGGCAGTGGAATATGGTTTGGTTGATGCTGTGTTAGCACATCGCGCCTAACCTTTTATCTTCCGCGTTCAACGGAGATAAGCAAAGTTAGACGAGTTGTTATAAACTCTAAACAGAGTAGAAATCGGACTGACGTCCATAAACGAGGTTAGCGAATGACGGATAAGCGAAAAGAAAGTGGTAGCAGCAAGCTGCTTTACTGTTCTTTCTGCGGAAAAAGCCAGCATGAAGTTCGCAAGCTAATCGCAGGCCCTTCTGTATATATTTGTGATGAATGCGTTGATTTGTGCAACGACATTATTCGCGAAGAGATACAAGAAGTGATGCCGAAACGTGATGGCAGTGATCTTCCGACTCCTCAGGAGATTCGGGCAAACCTTGATGATTATGTCATCGGGCAGGCACACGCAAAAAAAGTTCTAGCAGTCGCCGTATATAACCACTATAAGCGTTTACGCAATGGTGATACTAACAGTGAAGGTGTAGAGCTCGGTAAGAGTAATATCTTGTTAATTGGCCCGACAGGTAGTGGTAAAACGCTGCTTGCAGAAACATTGGCACGAATGCTTGATGTTCCGTTTACGATGGCTGATGCAACCACGCTAACTGAAGCCGGTTATGTTGGAGAAGATGTTGAAAACATCATCCAAAAGCTGCTGCAGAAGTGTGATTATGATGTCGCCAAAGCTGAGCGCGGCATTGTATACATTGACGAAATTGACAAAATTTCTCGCAAGTCTGAAAACCCATCTATTACCCGTGATGTATCTGGTGAAGGTGTTCAACAGGCATTGCTAAAAATGGTAGAAGGCACCATTGCTTCCGTACCTCCTCAAGGTGGACGCAAACATCCTCAGCAAGAGTTTTTGCAGGTAGATACCTCGAAAATCTTGTTTATCTGTGGTGGTGCTTTCGCGGGCTTGGATAAGGTGATCGAGCAGCGTGTAACAACCGGAACGGGCATTGGTTTTGGTGCAGATATACGCACTAAAGATGCTTCACGCACACTGAGTGACTTATTTGAGCAGGTAGAACCAGAAGATTTAGTCAAATATGGCTTGATCCCAGAGTTCATCGGCCGTTTACCGGTTACCGCGATTTTGAATGAGTTGGATCAAGAAGCGTTGGTGCAGATATTGCGTGAGCCTAAGAACGCCCTAACTAAGCAGTATGCTGCTCTATTAGAGCTAGAAGGGGTTGATCTAGAGTTCCGTGATGATGCGTTGATAGCGATTGCTAAGAAAGCCATGGAGCGTAAGACTGGCGCACGTGGCCTACGTTCAATTGTGGAAGCTGTATTGCTAAATACCATGTATGATCTTCCATCTCAAACAGATGTGAGTAAAGTCGTAATTGATGAGTCAGTAATTAACGGTGAGTCAGAGCCATTATTGATTTATGAAAATACTGATAATCAAGCCGCTGGAGCGGAATGATTGTTTGAAATAACGACAAATTAAGTTTAAAAAGGAGGCATTTGCCTCCTTTTTTATTTTATCGGCGAGATAACGTTGAATCTTAGCAATAAAGCCCCATATACTCATTAATGAGTCCGAATGGAAGAGAGAATAATATGAACTTGGAGCGTTCAGAGCGCCTCGAAATCCCGGTTCTACCGCTGCGTGACGTAGTGGTATATCCGCACATGGTTATTCCGTTGTTTGTTGGTCGTGATAAATCGATTCGTTGCCTTGAGACAGCGATGGATAACAACAAACAAGTATTGTTAGTCGCGCAAAAAGATGCCGCAACAGAAGACCCAACGTTAGAAGATCTGTATGACGTTGGCACAGTTGCCACCATCCTCCAACTCCTAAAGTTGCCCGATGGCACGGTTAAGGTGCTGGTAGAAGGGCAGCAGAGAGCGAAGATCGAGCGTATGTATGAAGACGAGTTCTTCCAGGCTGAGGCGCAGTTTATGCTAACGCCTGAGATGGAAGAGCGTGAGCAAGAAGTCTTAATTCGTACCGCTATCAGTCAATTTGAAGGCTTTATTAAGCTCAATAAAAAGATCCCACCTGAAGTCCTCACCTCCCTGTCAGGTATCGAAGAAGCCGCCCGTTTGGCTGATACCATTGCAGCACACATGCCGCTGAAGCTTTCAGATAAGCAGCAGGTGTTGGAAATTGTCGACATTACTGAACGTCTTGAGTTCTTGATGGCGATGATGGAGTCAGAAATTGACTTATTGCAGGTTGAAAAGCGCATTCGTGGTCGCGTTAAAAAGCAGATGGAAAAGAGCCAGCGCGAATACTATTTGAATGAGCAGATGAAGGCCATTCAAAAAGAGCTTGGTGAGTTAGACGATGCTCCTGACGAGTTTGAAACGCTAAAGCAGAAGATTGAAGAAGCAAAAATGCCTGCTGAAGCGAAAGAGAAGACAGAGCAAGAGCTGCAAAAGCTTAAGATGATGTCGCCGATGTCAGCAGAGGCCACCGTTGTTCGTAGCTATATTGATTGGATGATCAGCGTACCTTGGCAGAAGCGTTCTAAAGTGAAGAAGAACCTTGCTAAAGCAGAAGAGATTCTAAATGCTGATCATTACGGTTTGGAGCGCGTTAAAGAACGAATTCTCGAGTATTTAGCGGTTCAGAACCGAATCAATAAGCTGAAAGGGCCGATTCTGTGCTTAGTTGGACCGCCAGGGGTTGGTAAGACCTCGCTAGGCCAATCCATTGCGAAAGCGACGGGGCGTAAATATACGCGTATGGCACTGGGTGGGGTTCGTGATGAAGCGGAAATTCGTGGACACCGACGCACTTACATCGGATCTTTGCCGGGTAAACTTATTCAGAAAATGGCAAAGGTGGAAGTCAAAAACCCACTGTTCTTGTTGGATGAGATCGACAAAATGTCATCAGACATGCGAGGCGATCCTTCATCGGCGTTACTGGAAGTGCTTGACCCCGAGCAAAACAATGCGTTTAACGACCACTATCTAGAAGTCGATTACGACTTATCGGATGTGATGTTTGTTGCGACGTCGAACTCGATGAATATTCCGGGTCCATTATTGGATCGTATGGAAGTGATACGTTTGTCGGGTTATACCGAAGACGAAAAGCTCAATATTGCGAAGCGCCATCTATTGAGCAAGCAAATTGGTCGTAATGGACTAAAAGAGCACGAAATTAGCATTGAAGATAGTGCGCTAATCGGCATTATCCGTTACTACACACGTGAAGCGGGTGTACGTAGTTTAGAGCGTGAGATTTCAAAGCTATGCCGTAAAGCGGTGAAAGAGATCTTACTGGATAAAGCGCTAACCTCGGTAACAATCAACGCAGATAACTTGAAAGACTATCTTGGTGTGCAACGCTTTGACTATGGTAAAGCGGATGACAACAATCGAATTGGTCAGGTTACTGGTCTCGCTTGGACTGAAGTTGGTGGCGATTTGCTTACCATTGAAACTGAATCCATGCTTGGTAAGGGTAAGTTGAGTTACACAGGCTCACTGGGTGACGTGATGCAAGAGTCAATTCAAGCCGCAATGACCGTGGTACGCACTCGTGCTGAGAAATTGGGTATCTCACCTGATTTCTACGAAAAACGTGATATTCATGTTCACGTTCCAGAAGGTGCGACACCAAAAGATGGTCCAAGTGCCGGTATTGCGATGTGTACTGCTCTAGTCTCTAGCTTAACTGGTAATCCTGTTAACGCCGATGTGGCAATGACAGGTGAGATTACACTTCGTGGTGAAGTGCTGCCTATTGGGGGCTTGAAAGAAAAGCTCTTGGCTGCTCACCGTGGTGGAATCAAAACCGTGGTCATTCCGAAAGAAAATGAGCGTGATTTGGAAGAGATTCCCGACAACGTGAAAGGCGATTTATCCATTCACCCAGTCCGCTGGATTGATGAAGTGTTGCAACTTGCACTAGTTAACAATCCTTCGGGGATCGAGCTGGTAAAGACCGAAAACAGTGATATGAAGCAAAATTAATAGATGAAAAAACGCTGATAGTGATAAAAATCTTGTCAGCGTTTTTTTGTGCCGCTATAAGGTATACAGAATTTGTTTTTTCTTCTTTGTTCGTTAGGATATATGAACAAAGGAGGGTTTATAATCATTCGCCACTTTGAATGTGGTTAGGTTCATAAGGGGATATATCGTGAACAAGAGTCAACTGATTGACACAATTGCTGACAACGCAGAATTATCAAAAGCATCAGCAGGCCGTGCGCTGGATGCATTTATCGAAGCGGTGTCAGAGTCATTAAAAGATGGTGATACTGTTTCACTGGTTGGTTTTGGTACTTTCTCTGTACGTGAGCGTGCAGCGCGTACAGGCCGTAACCCGCAAACGGGTGCAGAAATCGAAATTGCTGCAGCAAAAGTGCCTGGATTTAAACCGGGTAAAGCGCTAAAAGAGAGCGTAAACTGATTGGTACTACCGTTAGACTGTTTGTCGGTGTAAAATTGCCACAAGTGGAACGTTTGCTGATTAACATGGTCTATGATAAGCGCATCTGAAGATGCGCTTTTTGTTTATTTTTACTCTTGTGTTATTTTTCGCCAGCTTTGCTGCCCTCGGCAGCGTGATGCTGTAATCAGAACCAACCTCAACTGCTCAGTTCAGCTGGGTTGACGAAAAATAACCGGAAATTCTGTTTGGGAAGCGTCAAATTATGATGGAACGACTTCGTGAAGGTGCTAATAGCCTTGTCGTTAAAATTATTCTAAGTCTTATTATCCTCTCATTTGTGTTTGCAGGTGTTGGTAGTTACTTAACAGGAGGCGGACAACTTGTTGCTGCGACTGTTAACGGTGAAGAAATTGATATTCGCCAATTTGAACAAACGTTCCAGCAAGAGCGTAACCGTATGCAACAGCAGGGCGGTGAGCAATTTCTTGCCATGATTGCGGAGCCAGCCTATTTAGCTCAAGTTCGTCAGACTGTGTTAAATCAGATGATTAACGATAAGCTGATTCAACAATATGCTGAGACGCTAGGCCTGCGCGTTAGTGACCAACAAGTGCGTGAAGAGCTGCTGAACATTCCCGCTTTCCATGTTGATGGTCGTTTTGACAATGATACGTATACGGCCATGCTACGTCGTATGGGTTTAACGCCAGATACGTTTGCTGAACAAGTGCGTGCTGACTTGCGCCGCCAGCAATTGCTATCAGCCTTGGCAGGTAGTGAATTCGCGTTAGATTATGAAGTGGAAACACTGAGCTCACTAGAGCAACAAACCCGTGAAGTACGCACGCTTACGCTATCTGTGTCAGAAGCGGCAGAGAAAGTGGTACTAACCGACGAAGAGCTTGAAGCGTATTATCAACAAAATAGCTACCAGTTTACTCGCCCTGATGAAGTGAAAGTGGCATATATTGAACTTTCTGCTGAGAACATGGCAGATACGTCAGAAGTAACAGACGGTGAAGTCGAAGCGTACTATGAAACGCACCTAGCGCGCTTTAGCACTGAAGAGAAGCGTCGCTTAAGCCATATCCTATTTACAGGTGATGATGCTGCTGAGCGTGCTGATGAGGCGCTACAACGCTTGAAAGACGGTGAAGATTTCGCTGAACTAGCTAGCGTTTTATCTGCTGATACCTTCAGTGCAGAAAATGGCGGTGATCTTGATTGGATTGAGCCAGGCATCATGGATGCAGCATTCGATGCCGCCGCTTTTGAGCTAGCTGCCGAAGGTGATATCTCTGCACCGGTCGAAACGGATTTTGGTATTCACTTGATTAAAGTGACTGATATTCAGGCAGCGCAAGCGACGCCAATGGAAGAAGTGCGTGATGAAATCATAGCGACCCTTCAACAGGATAATGCTGTTAACGCGTTTTATGAGCTACGTAATGCCTTAGCGGATATTTCATTTGAAGTGGGAGACTCGTTAGCTGACGCAGCACAAGCGACAGGCACAGAAGTGGTGACCACCGACTTCATCTCACGTCAGAGCGCATCCGGTGTATTGGCAGACCCTCGTGTACTTGACGCCTTGTTTAGTGCTGAAGTGCGTGAAGATGGCTATAACTCACCGGTTATCGAGCTGGATGCAGAACATGTTATAGTTGTCCGAGTCGATGACTATCGCTACGAAGAAGTGTTGCCACTAGCTGAAGTGAAAGAGCAGGCTGAATCATCATTGGCAATGCAACGTGCACGAGAAGAAGTACAAGCTGCTGCTGAGGCATTGGTGAGTGGATTGAATGCTGGTGAAGCAGTGGACGCTGAGTTTGAAGCTACCGAAACTTACACGCGTATGGGGCCAAACTGGTCTGTCGCTAACGCAGTGTTTACCCAGCCAAAACCTGACGCTGATAGCGTTTATGGTATTGCTAACGACTTCAATGGCGATGTAATTGTTTTTGCGGTTGATAGCGTAACCGAAGGCGAAGTCGGTGATAACCTCGATATGCTTAGCCAGCAGCTATTGCAAGTACGTTCGCAACAAGGTTTGAGCGATATTGTTGCAGCCTTGCGTAGCGCAGCAAAAGTGACAACAAATATTAACTAAGCTCACAGCTGGGTGTAATCGATAAATGACTAAGGCATGCTTTTTAGAAGGCATGCCTTTTTTTTGTTTCTTAAGACAAGACAAAGGCGGATTATTCATTACTGTCACTTGAGTGTATGTAACGCCGTTACATATTCACATGCTCAATTTAAAGATTAGGAGACAGTGATGATAAAACCGGGAAGAACCTTGGCGATGAGTGCGCTACTTATTGGTGCACTAATGGGAAGCGCTGCTTTTGCTACGGATAGTGTGTCTAGCCAACAAACTGATATCAAAGTTAATATTAATAGCGCCACGTTGGAAGAGCTAGATAAGCTGTTGATTGGCATCGGTCCAGATAAAGCGCAAGCGATTATTGATTACCGTAACGCGCATGGTCAGTTTGCGACAGCGGAAGAGTTGATAAACGTTAAAGGTATTGGTGCCTCAACGGTGAAAAAGAATGCGCAGCGCATAGTCCTTGATTAGAAGAGGAGCAGCCCGCAAGGGCTGCCTGTACTATTGTGACTTTTTTGCCAAGGAGGCGAGAACATTTGATTTATCCTCAATATACTCATTGAGACCAGCTTGGCGCAGGTGGCAAGCTGGGCAATCACCGCAGCCATCCCCAACAACGCCATTGTAACATGTCAGTGTTTGCTGGCGGACAAAGTCGAGTTGGCCTAATTGATCAGCCAGCGCCCATGTTTCGGCTTTATTTAGCCACATCAGTGGCGTTTCGATATTAAGATCACGATCCATGCCTAGTACGAGTGCGTTGTTCTGTGCTTTAACGAACTCGTCACGGCAATCTGGATAGCCTGAAAAATCCGTTTCGCAGACACCAGTAATGATAGACTCTGCGCCAATTTGATAGGCATAGATTCCAGCAAGGGTAAGAAACAGTATGTTACGTCCCGGCACGAAGCTGTTTGGCAATCCGTTGTCCATCAGTTCATGAGAAACTGCGATGTTGTCTCTTGTTAATGAGCTGATAGCCAGTTCATTCAAAAGCCCGACATCGAGCACTTTATGGGCCGTTACATTTAGTGTTTTGCAAATGGCCTTAGCAATGTCGATTTCTTGTTTATGGCGCTGTCCGTAGTCGAACGTGATGCAATGCACTTCATCATAACGGTTGAGCGCGTCCAGCAAACAGGTAGTAGAATCTTGGCCACCACTAAAAACAACAACAGCTTTACGCATGTTTACCTCAGATAGAATAACGTGTGCGACAAGCATAAGCCTTCATTTGTGCCTGTCAAATATAGCGTGCTTGTTTCTACATTGTTTGCCGCATTAACCCCTCTTGCGCAGCCGAAGCAATTAACTCGCCTTGTCGATTAAACACTTCACCCCGTACAAACCCTCTCGCTCCACAGGCAGATGGGCTTTCGATAGAGTAGAGTAGCCATTCGTCCATTTTAAAAGAACGGTGAAACCACATGGAGTGATCAATAGTGGCAACCTGCATACCAGCAGTGAGTAGTGAAACTGAGTGAGGGTGTAGAGCGGTTACCAGAAATCCCCAATCAGAAGCGTAAGCGAGCACATATTGATGAATTCTTCGGTCGTTGGGCAGCTCACCATTGGCTTTAATCCATAAATATTGATGGCTTTCAGCCGGCTTTGGATTAAGAGGGTTAATCACCGTTACGGGTCGAACTTCAATTGGCTTTTGATGGCAAAAAATATGACGTATTTTGGGTGGAATTTTGTCGGCGATGAGGTTGGCAAGTTGGTACTCACTTTGCAATGTCTCAGGATCAGGAACGGATGGCATGGGGTTTTGGTGCTGCAAGCCAACTTCGTCTTCTTGGTAGGACGCCGTAAGAAAAAAGATCGGACGACCATTTTGAATCGCTTTTACTCTGCGCGCACTGAAACTTTTTCCGTCTCTAAGCGTCTCAACATCATAGACAATTGGTTTGTTTGGGTCGCCAGGCAGTAGAAAGTAGCTATGAAAAGAGTGCACAAAGCGCTGCGGTAAGACCGTTTCTTTTGCTGCAGAGAGCGCTTGTCCTATTACTTGCCCTCCATAGACTTGAGGAAGGCCCAAATTTTCGCTTTGTCCCCGGTATAGGCCTTGTTCAATGCGTTCAAGTTTCAATAAATTGAGAAGTTCGTTCAGTTCAAGACTCATACTTGCTTCCTGTAACGTGATATTATGCTGGTCGGATCTGAAACATGTGCTGACAGCACATATTTTTGAAATCGTGCAAAACTCACTCGTGTGTCCATTTAACGTTAAAAATTGATGAGGTAATTAATGAAAAAGGTGCTGACTCTAACTATAGGTTTAATTGCAGCATTGATCATTACAGCGTGCACATCTGTTGTGGTGGCAGAAAACCAGCGTGGTGAGATCACGGGAACAGTGAATTACCGAGAACGCGTGATCCTACCTGAGAACGCAAAGATCACGGTATCATTGCAGGATGTATCTATCATGGATGTTAAAGCTGAACTGATAAGCCAGCACGCATTTATAGCACAAGGGCAACAAGTCCCGCTCTCGTTTAGCCTGACATTTGATAACGATGTTATTGAAGAAGGGCGCAGATACGCGTTAAGTGCACGTATTGAACATGATGGTAAGTTGCTGTTTATTACCGACCGCCACTATGGGGTATTGACGGATACCGAACGCACTACATCGGTTGACCTGATGCTAATAAAAGTGAACTAGCCAAGCCAGCGATATTTGCGCAGGGAGACCTTGCCTTGCGCAACATCAACGCCATCATTTCTTAATGCTTCTATTTGACGTGCTGCGTTATCCCCTTTTAAAGAGATCTCTCCTTTGCCGTTGATCACTCGAAACCATGGTAGCGTGGTCTCTTTGGGTAGATCGGATAACAGTTTGCCAACTTGGCGTGCATAGCCAGGATAGCCAGCCCGTTTCGCGACATCTCCGTAAGTCGTGACATAGCCGTGAGGAATTTGATGTAAAACGGCGTAGATTTGTAACTTAAAATCAGTCATATTAATAGGTGTAGATCTCGTTATAGCAGGAAGCAGAATGAGGTTGATTATACATCACTCTGGTAAGAGATTATTGCTAGAATTACTGTAGTCAAAACAGAGTCATTTCGTAGTAGGCGCAAGGAGGTGCATCAATGTATGCCGCGTTACTCATTGTAATTAGTATATTCCTTTCCATCTTGGGAGTGTTTTCCCTCGGTATTATTGATGGCGATATCCCTGCGTTAGTTCTCGCTATCCCCGCAGTGTGGCTTCTTCCGCAAGGCGGCGCAGCGGCATGGCTGTTACTGCTTTCTTTGGGTACTTATGGTCTGACACTCGATAGCCAGCCCTTATCCATTTCAATTGGAGTATGGATGGTCATGCCGGTACTGGACGTCACCTTCTCTCGCAAAGGAAACTGGCAGCTCGGGATCTTAATGACGGTTATCGTACTGGCTATGTATGGTGGCCTGATGGCATTGCAACGTGATGGCAAGCTTGACGGCGAGGCGTTCTTTACGGTTGTGCAATTAGTTGGGGTTGTGGGGGTGTGGTGCGCCGCTCGTTGTTGGCGTATGGTGAAAGGTAACACTTGGTGGCCGATTGCAATTATGCTTCCGCTCTGGCTCACTGGGGGCGCACATGCCTCTCTGATTGGCTTATGCGTTGTCGGTTTAATTGCCAGTATGCAAAGCATGGCGAAAACCGAGCAGTCTGAATATCTAGAGAGGTTAGTTTGGATTTTGCCAGCCGTGACGTTTGCAGCTTTGGTCGTTACCCCAAGGTTTCCTGTTCCTAATGCGGTTTTAGTTTGTTGGTTACTTGTGTTGTGCAGCGCTTGGTTGGGCGAGTACTTGCTTGATGATCCAGAAGAGGACTTTTGACGGTATAATCGTTCAAACAGTGGTCAGTTGAACGTTTAAACAAGGGATTAGTCTTGCATTCTTTCCGGCTATCCCTGATAATTCAGCCACTCAAGACGATATCGTTTTGAAACAGAATCTATGGAGGCCCCATCGGTCCTCCCGCAACACTAACTTGTGAACCTGGTCAGGCCCGGAAGGGAGCAGCCACAGCGAGCGACGTGTGTGCCGGGATGTGGCTGGTGGGGCTTCCACCCATCTGTCGCTATGTCGTTTGCATCATAAGCTCACATATTTCCCTCGATACCGTGCATAACTGGCAGTATAAGCTTGCATAGTCTATTTTTGATGTAGTTTTACAACAAATGGGCTAGTTCCGATGTACCGACGTCAGCTCAAACATTCCCGTGTAAAAAACCTGTTCAAATTCGCTAGTGTCTTGGAAATTGACTTATTTTTTACCTCGTTAAGTGATTTTACTCGCTTAACGAGGTGTCTAAAACTGCTGATTCAGATCATAACTTGAGCAGAAAAATTGGTTGGACATTAACATACGTGTGCACTAGACTGCGTCACATTTGACGTGACGATTAATCTCTTATAAATTTCTTCATGACCCAAGCAAAGTGTTTCATTTGTAGTATAAGGATCTTCGGTAACTTCTATCTGAGGGTGAGAATATGAGAAGCTGGAGAAGAACAATATTGGTATAAGTACAAATAATTTATTAATCATGTAAAATTCCAGAATTACCAAGAGGCCAAAAATAATTAATTACAATTTATCGGTCTGGCGAATCGCCCCAACAAAATTAACTATGACATAAAAACCTATCTAAATACATTCGGCACTTTATCATCCGCAGCAATAGCCCCTTGTGAAATAAATTATGAAAAGACAAACTTTACTTTATTGATTTAGACTTAAAGTTTAATAGCTCTTGCCTCTGATATCTGCCCAGTTCATCGCTATAAAATACTCTTTCCAATGACTCAGCATCGCACGCATTTTCATGACAAAAATACACAATGTAAATTTCAGAGCCTCTAAACGTTAAGTCTTCACCCTGGAAAGTCACAATCGTTTCAAATATCTCATCTTGATAATCATCTTGACTTAAGTAGCGTCGGTATACGACACCACCGTCAAAATCGGCAACATTAACATTTACAGGGTATTTCCCAGCATCACGCTCATAAGTATATGAGTATTCATCTTTTGTAACATAATCAAGAAAGTCAAATCCTATATCGTTATCATATATACCATTAACTGGTAGAGACAGCCCGCAGACTGCTTTCCTTATGCTTAAGCCATTCTGCTTGATTCTATTTTTATGGTAGATACAATCAATACTTTCAAGGTTTTTATTAGAAAGTGTATAAAAGTGCATAGTACTGCCATGTCCACGATGAATTATTGCATGACCATAATCAAACCTTCTTAAATAAGTATAAAAGGATGGGTATTTAAAAAAAACCTCTTCTATTTTATTCTCTTTCTCACCATCATAAATCAATAAAGATCCATCATCAGACTCTACGTACATGGTTGCTCCAACATGAAAAGAAAGTACAAGCAACATTAATATTTTCACAATACTCATCAAATTACGCACTATTAACCACCTCCATAAGTATCCGCTCAA
Source organism: Thaumasiovibrio clandestinus (assembly GCF_047250365.1). Taxonomy (NCBI): domain Bacteria; kingdom Pseudomonadati; phylum Pseudomonadota; class Gammaproteobacteria; order Vibrionales; family Vibrionaceae; genus Thaumasiovibrio; species Thaumasiovibrio clandestinus. Next base: position 467,551 of record NZ_JBLBVL010000001.1, on the reverse strand, counting down.
ACTTTCGAGCATATTCTGCTATTTTATCTCTTCTGTCCCTACCATTGATAACCCACCTAGCACCTACATAATCAACTTGATCATCATTTATATAGTGACTTAACCTTCGACCAGTGATGGTTCCTTCGGTCATTCCCCAGATCATTATTGGAACAGCATTTTTATGTTGCCCAGCTAAATCAGGGGTAGACACCAAATCGAGAGCAAAATGACGTCCAAATCTTTCATAATTACTTTTCCAGGTCAATTGAACTAAACCTCGCCCCCTGTACTTATAACCATCGCCCTCCTCTGTATTACCATAAGAAATAGCTGTTTCTCTTATTTCTTTTGTCGCACCTAAAACTGGATCATATTTATTAAAGTACTCACGATCGCCTACTTCAGGTCTTTCACTAAAATACTCACCAGATGTAAAGTGATATGCCTCAATCTGAGCAGTCGCTAACATATACGCCACGTGATGCAAGTTCCATTCTTCTGGATTTTCTGCGTAATACTCATTCAACAGGTTCAAAATTGATCTCAAGTTCGCTGTTGATGTCGGACCAAACCTAAATCCTTCAATTAGCTGTTGAAATGCAGGGATATATAACGCTATAAACTCATCTATATTGATGTGAACTCCTCTAGCACTAGGCATCAAGCCCAACGGCCAAAAGTGCCATGCATTGCCAGAGTCAACGATAGGCTGTAAAGCACTCACACCCTGTGAGACTGCGTCTTTGACCCAAACGCTATCGTCTACTCGTATTTTTTCATGAGCTACGTAGTCATTATACGTTTCTTGCAAATTTTGGAAGAACACAGTTCTTCGATACTCCTCAAAATTACGAAACCCTCTTGCGCATCGAGTATGCATTTGGTCACGTTCAATTTCCAGTTGGCATGTTATATAAATGCTGGAATTGGAATCACTTAGCCACTCTGTTGGGTGGCAGATCACCGCTTTTTCAAGCTGATTACTTCCACTGTTAAAGTAACGCGATATATCCTCGCCAGTTATACTTGCTCTTGGTACCCAACCGACAAGCTTTGCCATTTCAATATAAAACTCATTCCCGGAGTCATAGGCGCCGTTACTATTAGCCCCGTCAATAACGTGAAACCCATGCGCCTCTTCGCCTTCCTCTGTTGTTCCTGACAAATGATGCAAAAACCAAGAAGGAGGCTTTTTTGGTGCGAACACTTCTAGGTGACATCTATATTCGAATCTTATATCACTGTTGGTATTTTCAGGGTACTCGTGAATACCAATATAACCAATTGGCTCACCCGCTTGAATAGGTATTGGAGTGGCTGGTGCATTAACTGAGCCATTTGTCGATATTTCTTCATCTTGGCTTACTCCATCCCGATTCTGCCAAGCTATGGCTGTGTCAAATTTGCTGTAGTGTATATCAAAAAAACCAAACTTTGTGTGCTCTGGTCCAGAAACGTTGGCAGCCAGCCACACGTTTTCCCCAGCTAATCGCATTAAGGAGCGGTCGCTGTCAGGACCAAGCTCAACAACGGTACACTCTACCCAATCAAACTCTGTATTGTTACCACCATACACCTTAGAAGAGGTGACGATATTTTCATGCTCTACAAATTCGATCACTGTGCCTTTTGGAAGCTTAAGTTCATTAGCATCGCTCATCGATTTAAAAGCAACGCGCTCCTTATTTGCTTTATAGTGATTCTCTCGATAACTGGTAAGTAATGCCTGTGGTTTTAGATGCATGTACAGAGAATAGAAGCAATAACTTTGCTCCGCGTTACTTGGATTGGTACAAGTGTGCTCAATCAAGCAAAAATTATTGCTAAAGTTAAACTCGCGCTCACCAAACGGAGTACGAATGTAGTCGTCACTGATCCGGTAAGCAACGACATGACCATCAGCAATGGCTCGAATTGGACATCGATTGGGTAACCATGGAGCAATGGCACCACTAATATGTGTACCACCATGCCAACCCGTTGTGCTTTTATTGACAGCAAAACGACCAGAAGCGACACCACTAAATAATTCTCTAATTTCACTAATGCTTCGGTATTCAGAGCCATCTTGTTTAGCTAAGGGAAAAGCAAAATTTATTATTCAATCCACTCTCAAAAATCATCCAATACATCGGATAATAACGACATTTTGCTGGTAACTTAACTCTCTTGATAAGCAAGCAGACGCTCATGCAAAACAGTCATATTAATCTTTACAATACTCAAAATAACTAAAGCGCCAGGCAGGGCGAAAAATAAGGCAATCAAAATGACTTTTATTACGTAACTGATAATCTGATCTTTGAAGTAATGGTTAACAAATAGTTACAAATTATCTTTCATAAATATTCTATAAAGTTAAATACCAACTGAAAAGTAAAAATGCTCCAAACTAGGGCTCTTAACAAATCTTCACCCTTCTAGATGATAAATCAGCCCTTTCCATTCTTTACCATAGTCATACCCTAGTATGAGTAGAAAACCCTGCTGTTGTGATATGATACCTGCATCCCTAGAGCTACTTATAGCCTTATGTAAGTAGTCAAGTTCAGCTTGCTCATGGATTGCCATATGGATAGGTAACGAAAACCATTAAATCACACTTGATTGGTTAATATCCCCAACAACAATTCCTTTTAATCTCACCTCGGTCACTAATATTCTAAATAGCGAGTGCTATTCTAATGAGGAGTCTTGATACTCATCGATATATACACATTTATATCTGGCCTTTAAGTGTTCCATACAACTAGAAGAGCTGCTTGTTATTAATTTAGGGCACATTTTGGCATTGGGTGATTTTAATTTTTTGATAAATAAGATGCTATTGAAACGTTAATTTGACTTGTCGATAACCCATCTGTCGCAAAATCATATCCTGTCCTTTTAAAAGTCAAAATGTGCCTTAATCTTAATTTGGTTGTTTTTTCATCATTAAGGGGCATGTATGTACATTCGTGATCTTCGTATCCTGTTAATAAACGAAACGCTTGCGGATGAAGGGCTAGGGATACCAATTCGCCGATTTCAACTTACTGAATAACTTTCAGTCCAATCGGGTAATTAAGGTTTGCTCGTCATCCACAAAAGCCACAAAGCCGCCGTGATAGATAAACACCCGACCACGCCCCTCAACTAGGCAGGCAAGTTGTGGGTTCAAATCTTCCTCGTTATCCTGACTTTGAAAAGTGCCGGTATCGGTGATTACGCCGCTTAGTGTAGGCAAGTAGCCATAAGTGCGCTTGGCTTGATCAATCAGACTCAATTCGCTGGCGGTAGAGAAGCAAAAGGGGATCGCACCAGCTTCTTCGATAAATATAGTTTTCAGTTCTTCAAAAGCTGTAATCACCAGCCAGTCGATGCCGTTAACATGATGGATAAACATAGAGTTTCTCGGTAGTTCTGATGCGGTGATTTTATCACTATCAGGGGAGAACGTAGTAGAGATTTAGTTGCTAAAGGCGTAATTCTGTGCCATTTCCTGACATTCTCTAGGCCAACTTGAAACACGTTTTTGTTCAAGAACAAGTTACAAAGCTTCGAAAATGTTTGTGATCACCAAGCGATTCAATGCAATCGGTGTTTAAGTTGGTAGACTGACAGATTAGCAACCTGACATCGTCCGCTTGTCAAAATAGTTCATTTTTATGTCGACTTACGGCGCATTTGCAGGCGGAACACATTGATAGTTGCACTTGCCCAAGTTGACGAGGCGAAAACGCTTCGCCAACTTGATGGTTGGTGTTTATCTCACCCGTCATTATTTAACGATTAACCGATTCTTGGTGTCTCGGTTGGCAATCACTTGTTGTTTGTCATCAATGGCGCCTAAACGCTTCGCTAAGCGATCATACAAGACCACATTGACGGTAGCAGCGAGGTTCATGCAGCCATTGGTGGGGACATACACGACATGATGCGCTTTATCGACAACCTTCTGTGGTATCGAGTTGTCTTCTGGTCCAAACACATACACCGCATTTTCTGGATGGGTAAACAGCGGTAGGGCTGTGGCACCCACAGCCAACTCGACACACACGATCTCTACATTATCTGCGATGTTAGCCGTCAGGTCGTCCATTTCGATTAAATCAATTCGTTCATGGGTTTTTTGTGTATCTGTTTGAAATCTTACGGCGCGATTATAGCGCGCACCGTTATAGCGTACTTGTGTGGCGTCATAGCAGCCCGCGGCACGCATTACGCCGCCAACATTGGTTGGGCTCTTCGGGTTGTACAGTCCAATAATGACCGTGGATGGTGTTGTCATTGCAGTTGTTCTACTTATGCTGTTAGAAGGTTAGAGATGGAAACTTTAGTGGTTGGGGGATTATGGATCTAATGCGCCTTAAGTGCTATTGCTAGGCAATAATTTTTTCCTCCTTGAGGTGAGGGCATTTTCGCATTTATTAGTTAATGGCAACGTAGCAGACACGCTGTTGTTCGGCTCTTTTTTAATCTGGGCTATCGCTGATCTTATTTTGATGGAAAAACGCCAGCAGAGATCTTCCTCACCCTTAAAGGCTTCTTGGGTCAATGACGTGATAGTCATCGCCATTGGAACCACTGTTTGTGCCATATTGGCTATGTATTTGCATGGTTATTTAATCGGTATTCCACTAAATGCTCACAACAGCCAATACTTAGCCTACGGTAGACGGAGGGTAGGTTGGCTTTTGTAATATTATGTCTGCGGCACACAATAATAAGCCAAGCCAGATTAAGCCAAAGCTTAGAACATTCACGCGCAATAGCACCTCACCAAAAACGATAACCGCCAGTAAGAATTGAAGGCTAGGCTCGATATATTGTATAAACCCCACCATGACTAAGCTGGTGCGCTCTACAGCTATCGAGTAGAGCAATAGTGGAATGAGTGTAATCGGCGCAGATAACAAGTAGAGCCACATCTTACCAAGGTCGCCTGACTGCCATACCGAGGTATTGTCCCACATTTGACTAAATAGCAGGACCAATGCAATCGGTAGAACGGTGAGTAACTCAATCATCATGATGCTCATCGCATCGAGGTTGGCGAATTTTTTCATCAGTCCATATAGCGCAAATGTGCTGCCCATAATGATGGATAACCAAGGTAATTCACGAAAGTAAAGTACCTGACAGCCAATGCCAGCGACAGAAAGAACAACGGCGACCATTTGAAAGCCGGATAAGCGGTCTTTTAGAAATAATACGGCAAAAATAACAGCAAATATGGGCGTGATAAAATACCCTAAGCTCGCCGCGAGCACTTGGCCATTTGTTACCGCCCAAGTAAAACAGTAGAGAGAAATTAAGTTAAATAGTCCAGCTAAAAAACAAAATAAAAGCGTTCTTTTATTGCGCATAGCCATCCAAATGTTTTTAGTAGGAGCAGAGAATAACTTGATCCATAAGTAAATACATGGAATGGAAAATAAAATTCGAATAGAAAGTAATTCAAATACATTGGCGTTAGGAATATATTGAAAATAGAGTGGTAGTAATCCCCAACACAAAAAGGCATAGACTGCCATCCAGTTTCCTGAAAATAACATTAGAATACCTCGAGGCATAGACATGCCAACTGCGTAGCAGTCGGCATGTTGTTTCTATTATACTGAGAGTTGATCGCGTACTAATTCAACCCAATACTTAGCGCCAATAAGCAAGAGGTCATCATTAAAGTCGTAATGGGGGAGGTGCAATGCAACACCGCCTTTTTCTTCCGCGAGGCCATTACCGACTAAGATATAGCAGCTTGGCACTTCACGTTGCATGAACGAGAAATCTTCTGAGATACAGAAAGGCTTGCAGTTGTCATCAACCATCTTATCTCCAACCAGTTGTTTCGCTACTCGGGCTGCAGCCTGTGCTGTTTTAGCATCATTAACGGTCGACAATACACAGTTGGAAAATGCATAGTTATAATCAAGCCCAGCGGCAGAGGTGATACCTGAAACAACCCGCTCCATCGCACCTTTAATATACTCTTGGGTGTCATCTGAGAAGCAGCGTGTATCCCCCGAGAGAGTGACAACGGTTGGAATTACATTGGCACCACCATTGGTTTTAATGTCAGTAACGGATAGTACGGCGGGTTCGTGAATCGCATCTAAATTACGTGTAATAATTGTTTGTAGTGCAGAGACAATATTACACGCGGCAATCACAGGATCGCTGCCTAAATGGGGCATTGCAGCATGGCCTCCAGTGGCAAGTACTTCGATTTTGAAGTGGTTTTCACTGGCCATAACAGAGCTTGGGCTAATTAAAAAGCGGCCAACCTCTAAGCCTGGAAGGTTGTGCATTGCATAAATGGCGTCTATCTTCCAGCGAGAGAATAGCCCATCTTCAATCATGGCTTTGGCACCCGTGCCTTGTTCTTCTGCGGGCTGGAAAATAAAGTATACTGTACCGTCAAAGTCATCTTGGTGTGCGAGTTGATATGCCGCACCCAGTAGCATGGAAGTATGACCATCATGCCCGCAGCCATGCATCATACCGCTGGTTTTCGATGCATAACAAAAGTCATTTTGTTCTTCAACCGGGATTGCATCAAAATCTGCGCGCAATGCAATAGACCTTGTTGATGTACCACGTTTTAGAATGCCCACCATGCCTGTCTTGCCAATACCGCGTACTACTTCAATGCCAAACTCTTCGAGTTTTTGTGCAATAAAGTCTGCCGTTTTTGTCTCTTCAAAACCAATTTCAGGAATGGAATGTAAGTGATGTCGCCACTCGACAATGTCATTTGGTAAGTTCATATTACTCACTTAGTTAAGTAATGATAGCGACAATATGCTGTCGCTATCTCAACCTATTGAAATTCAAACCGCCATAGATGGCATGCTAGCCATCTATGGAGCTCCCTAAAAGGTCAATAAAAATTACAGTACTTCAACGGGCTCCTTTTTAGCCACAGTGTCCTTGCTGATTGGAATTTCCCCCGAGAGCAGTTTGCCATACCCAGGGCATTGCGCGTTCTTGCCGCATAAATACATGGAATGCCAAAATAGCGCGGAGTTGCTCGATACAATAGGCACGCCGTACTTATCTTCTAAATATTGGATTTTCTCTACAGCGCGTAGGCTAGTACATGACATGAAAATAACATCGACATTGCCATCTTTAATTAATATCTCGATACCTTCTTCGAACGAGCTTAGCGGGACTTTATGGATCATATTGTCGTCCATAATCCCCAGCGCTGTTAGTCCAACTACGTTGAAGCCAGCGTCAAGAAGTTGCTCGCGCAGAGGGAAGTTAACATCGGTAGGATAAGGTGAAAATACTGCGACATTCTTAGCGCCTAAATGCTTAAATGCAGCTTGAGCTGCAGACCACGGATTTGTGGTTGGGATAGCATCTCGACCTTTGGTTAATAGTTTGGATACTTTTTCTTCACCAATAACAATTGAAGCCGACGTACAGGCGAAGGCCATCACATCCATTGGTAAGCCATCACCCACTAATACGGCGCCATCACTAATACTGGCTGCGACGGCATCTAAGGCTTCTGGTGTCATACCATTTTCTTTAAAAATACGAGTACTAAACAGCGCCGCTTGTTCGCGTAACAAATGAGACCAATCTGTTTCTAACGAGTGATCATTCGCCAACTGAACAAGACCAATATGAACGCGCTCAGGGCGAGGAGCTGGTTCGAACTCGAGCTTTATTTCAAAATCGTTAAATTGTTCAAAATTCATAGTAAGATCCTTATTTTTTTACTTTTAGTTAGATAGGTTTACGTTTTCGCTGTGCCATTAATCGATAATGATCAGTTCTGGTTCTGCGCGTTCAGACAACCACTCAGCACCATCTTCGGTGATCACAATGTTCTCTTCATGCAGCATTGTTTTACCTTGCGCATAGACCATTCCTGGTTCGAGGGTCATCACCATGCCGGGTCTTAGTATTGTGTTGTCTGTAGCGGTATTAGAAGGGCGTTCTGTCAGCTCCATACCTAGGCCATGACCAACACGACCAATGTCATTACCCAGTGCGCCATTGGCTTCTAGCACTTTCCACATCGCATTATAGATATCTGTTGTTGTTGCTCCTGGGCGTGCGGCTTCAAAGCCTTTCGTCGTTGCTTCATAAGTGGCACGATAAGCCGCTTTGGTTTCCTCACTGGCGTAGCCAAATGCCCAGTTACGGTCAAAATCAGAGAAATATCCATCCCATACCGCGCCAGTATCAATCAGCAATACGTCACCGGGCTCAATAATGCGATCCGTAGGCCCCATTAAAATATCGTCATAGGCATCAGGGCCTGATCCCGCAATAATGAACGGACACTCATCCGCCCCTTCTAACAACATATCAATACCAAACTGTTTACAGATTTCGCGCTCTGTCATCCCTGCACGGGCATACTCCGGAATACGTTTAAAGCCGACATTGGTGATGCGGCAAACTTCACGTGTCTTCGCTATTTCGGCGGCTGATTTGATTTGGCGAAGCCCGTGTACTGCTAAAGCAGTATCGACAAATTCTTTTTTAACCATGGTGGTCAATTTCAAATAATTGTTTACTGGCATACGAAGATGGGATTCTATCCCTAGTGTTGCGCCAACCCGACCGTAACGGCTTGGTAGCGTGTTTAAAGTATTGGCAAGCAGGCTAATGCCATCATCTTCTGGTCGCGGAGAAGGCCAAGTGATCACGGTGTCTAGCCAAGTGTTTGACATCCCTTTGGCACCGATTTCAGGGATGATAGCAATGGGCTTTCCTTCTGCGGGAACAACGACAAACCAAGGACGAGTCGGGCTATGCCAGAATTGACTATGGAAGCCAGTAAAGTAGCGAACGTTTGGTTCAGTGGTAAATAGCATCGCATCTAGTTTCATGTCGTGCATGATTTTCTGTGCGCGAGCGGTGCGTTGTTCAAATTCTTGTTGGGTAAAGCCACGAGTAGGAGTCGTCATTATGTCTACCTTACAGTATTAGTTATTGGATATTGTTTCTATTGTCATCTTTACCAGGCGGCCCAATGTGCTGGTTTCACCTGGTAATTATTGTTATTCGCTTATGAATCAATGGCTGGTTCAAGAATTGGCTCAGGATGATCTTGTTCATCACTTGGGCTATCCACGTTGATCTCTTTATCTTTTTTGATGGCATAAAGAATGCCGATGGTAAATGCGACAGCCGTTACAATGACAATGTACAACTTGATAGAGGTAATCGAGTTATATATCAGTATCCCCTGAACGACACCTGCGAGGCCAACCAGCGTATAAAATACCCATAAAGGAACTTTTGCGCCAAACTCTCGTGTTTCCCACGCATGAGGGAATTTTTTAGGCAGCATTGCGATAGCGACCATCATGAAGATACCGATACAAATATCAGTGAGAATATAGGTATTTGCGATGGTGCTGATGTCCCAGCCAAGAAGAATTGGAAGCATAGAAGCAAGCCAACAAAGCGTTAGAATTTTCCAAGGGCTACCTCTTCTATTGGTTGCGGCAAAGCTTTTTGGAAACCATCCATCACTGGTCGCAGATTGAATCGGTTGCACATAAGAGGCGTAAACACTATTGATGGTGGTTGTTAGGGCCATGAATGGACCACAAACCATAAAGAATACAAATAGAGGGGATGAAAGAACTTCTCGAGCAACCAGTGTTAAAGGTTGATTGGCGACTTCATCAATTGGAAGCGTACCTGTTGCGACCACAGACACACCAAGATATACAAAGATAATGACAATGGTTGTACCGATCATGCCAAACGGAATATCTTTTTTGGGGTGTTTGGCGTATTTACTAAAGTACATTAAATAGTATTGGCAATAGGTTGCAAAAGAGAGCAAACACGCTGCTTTAAATATACCCATGTTACCTTGTGATGCAAAATCTGGGTTTGCTTCTGGTGTAAGGAGGCTAAACTCAACTTGACCAAAACCGACTAAAATAAAGACAGCAATACCCACCATCAGTAAGGTTGTCATCATATTCTGGAATCTAGATAAGGTGTCTAGACCAAATAAATTAACGATATAAAATACCGTTAAGCCTGCAATTGCGCCTGCGGAGGGAGTAACAGTGGGAAGCAAAGAGTTAATGTAGAACCCCAGCGCTAAAGCATAGATAGCAACGGTAGGAAAATACAGGAAAAAGCTCACCACATACATGCCAGCATATTTTTTCCCCAGTATTCTACTGATGAGGGCATAAGGGCCGCCATCCAAAACAAGTGCGCCACTGGCAAATAACATGGGTATGTTATAAAAAATACCGAATACAATGGCGATACCAAAAGCTAACCACAATGCGTGCCCTGTTAAGCCAATTCCTGCACCAACAAGAGAAAATAGCCCCGCACCGACAGTAATACCGACACCCATCGCTAAAAGCGTCCATTTTCCAAGCACGCTATGATTCGTATTTCCTGAACCTGACATATTATTTTTCTCCCTTAAGATGTTTGCGTGACGTTGCCCCATTATTTTCAGGGCAAAGTGTTGGGCAAGTGATATACGCACAGAATTCTATGTAATGCATATTATTTTGTGCATAAATGTTGTGCTGTTCAAATTCTTGTTGGGTAAAGCAACGAGTAGAAGTCGTCATATTGTCTACCTTACATGCTCATTATTGGATGTTGTTTCAATTTTTATAATTGTCTAACAAAATTGAGCATTGCCCAATTTTGTTTTGGTTATTATTTTAATTAAGAGATAGCTTGAATCGCCCGTTCTAGATCTTGAATCAGCTCAGCAGGTTGCTCTAAGCCAATATTGAGTCGTACTAGCCGTCCCGCGTAATCTTTCCCTGGTCGGTCGATATTTGGATAAACTAAAGCCAAACTGGTCACTCCACCCCAGCTCATGCCTATTTTGAATAGTTCTAAAGTGTCGATAAACTGTTCAACTTGCTGAGCCGAGTATTCTTCCGTAAAAAGAAAAGAGAAAACGCTGCTAGATCCAGTAAAATCGCGCTTCCATAGTTCATGACCGGGGCAGGATGGGAAGGCGGGATGAAGTACTTGAGCAATCCCTTTCTGCTTGGTTAGCCAGTGGGCTACTTCAAGTGTTGATGCTTCAAGATGCGTTAATCGAATACCAAGTGTTTGCAGGCCTCTTAAGGCTAGGCTGCAGTCATCAGGCGATACTGCCAAACCTAGCTGTTTGAACGTTTCGCCGACTTTCGCTTTTAGAGATTCACTATTTACCGAGACTGTCCCAAGCAATAGATCGCTGTGGCCGCCAACGTACTTTGTTAGCGCTTGCATACTGATATCAACCCCATGAGCAAAGGCATCAAATAGCACGCCAGCAGCATAGGTATTATCCAGAGCCACCACGACGCCTTTTTCATGCGCAACTCTACAGATTGCGGGGACATCTTGAATTTCCATGGTGACTGAGCCAGGGCTTTCGACCCAGATAAGGGTGGTGTTGTCACGAATAAGGTCTGCGATACCATCGCCAATGAGAGGATCATAAGGCTCTACATCAATGCCTAAATCTTTAAGTAATCCTTGCGCCATTTCTTTGTTTGGCCCATAGGCGTTATAAGGAACCAATGCGTGACTGCCAGCTTTACACATAGCAAAATAGACAAGTGCGATAGCCGCTTGACCACCGGGTACGACAAAACTATGCAGTGCGCCTTCTAATTGTGCAATACGTCCCGATAACTCTAATGTTGTTGGTGTACCATACAAACCGTAGCTATAACCATGTTCAGTTTGCTTCCAATCATCGACTACATCGGCTTGTTTGTTGAATACAACGGTTGAACCGCGATAAGTTGGTGTGGCTAAAGATTCAAATCCTGGCGTCGCCAAGGTTTGTGGTTGAACAAGTCTGCTATGCCAATGCATATTAATCTCCAAATCGAGAGTGGATTGAATATGCTTTGATATTAATTTGCTTAGGCTGAGAATAGCGCTCAAATTAAGCCGTATTTTTGAGAAAATTTTTCATATGACTTCGTTAGTTGATAGTTTTGACCGTGCCATCCTTGATATTTTACAAAAAGATAATACGACACCTTTACGTCTTGTCGCTGAGCAAGTTCATCTTTCTACGGCTTCAGTCCAAAGACGTATTAAGCGTCTGGAAGAGAGCGGGGTAATCAAAGCTAATTCGGCCATTATTGCCCCTGAGAAAGTAGGACAAATCATTACAATTATTGTGGAAGTGCATGCCGTTCATGCGCATGCTTCTGATATGGAAGAAATGAAAAAAAGCTTCTCTGGGCCTGAGATACAGCAGTGTTATTATGTAACCGGTGAAGCCGACTTTATGCTGGTATTGACTGTTTCAGATATGGCGGAATATGAAGCCATCAGTGGGCGCTTATTTTATAACAATGACAACGTGAAATGGTTTCGAACTATCGTTGTGATGGATCGGGTAAAAGCAACCATGGAAACCCCCCTGCCTGTTTTATCGCCGGCTTAAGCTTCGCTTATTACACCAAATGGCGACGATTTATGGACAGCATGCCTGAGGTTTTTAGGTGATCTATATCTCGTCTTTTAACAAGAGAAAATTTCTCATTCAATTCGGGTATCGATTCATTTTCTGGCCATTAAAGTGTAGTTTTAAGATCTCACCACAAAACTGGATCACATTTCACTGTTTGTTCAGATATCTGTCGTTGCTACACTATCGGTTAAAATTTAGGTGGCATTATTACGACAACGTCGCTTAACGCTTTTTGATGTTTTCTACCGTAATAAACCAGAAAGTGGAGAAGAAAATTAAGCTGTAAGCAAGCAACTCAGTGCCTTCTTCAGCCATATTTTTGGCGATACGGACATAGTTATCACCGAGGGCTGTTTGCCATAACACGCTCATGCCAAACAGCCTTGAAAAGACCAAGAGTGTCGCCATTCCTGCAAGCATTAACCCGAAGCTGCTATGTTTTGAATAGGCGATTAATGGTGTTAATGTCGACTCCCTACGTATATAACTGAAGGCAATCGCACTTATTGCAATTAAATAGGTGGGGTACTTCCAGAAGCCGTGGCTGATATCATGTAGTAAGTTGTTCATCTCTCTTATCAACAAACATAAAAAGAATGCGCCAACAAGAACCGCAAACCCCCTTTGAGCAGGGTTGTGCCAGGCGTGAAAAGCAAACATTAGCACAATAAGAAATAGAAACAGCTCCTGCATATATTCTATCGGACCACTTTCAGAAGCACCTGCAACTGCGATTCGAATATCATAGTGGATTACTCCAGCAGCAAAGGCTAATAGAATAGTAAGGCCTAGGAAGCAGGCAAGGGCAGGCTTTAACCCAGACAAAGGCATTGGATGTTTGTTATCGACGTGATCGTTCGTATTTGTCATCGGTTTTTGCGCCATAACGATATCGACCTCTTAATTAGCGTCATCCTTCATTATTTACAGCTTAGCGCAATATGCAGCGTGTGCATACTGGGTGATTCACTGCTTTGTTATTATCCCCTTTCAATGGTATGTGTCATTCAATAAAAAAGAGGCGTCGTAGCCTCTCTTTTTAATAGACGTCAAATTGATTGAATCTGTTTATTTTCGCTTAGTTTGGATCTCAACGATACCGCGCTGAGTTAGCCCAGTAGCGCCTGTTTTTTTGTTACCGACAGCCTTGTATTTGAATGTGATTAGTCTTAGGTTGCGAGCTTGACGACGAGGAACGGGAATGGCTCTGCTGGTCTTGCCTTTTAATAGAACACCTAAGTCATCGGTCACAATGCTACTGCCATCTTTAAAATGTAGAGTGATCGAGTCCATATTAATGATCCCTTGCTTTGACTTAAGGCGTACTTGGCGTATATCGCGATTATTTTTATTAATATAGACGCGATCAGTATCCTCACTATAATTCACACGACGTTCGGCTAAGTGCTCCCATTCTGCAGCGAAGGCGGGCTGGCTAAAAGAAAGCAGAAGAGAAAAAATAACAAACAGCACTCTCATTAAAATACCTCATTGATTGAATTAAGTTATCTGATATTGTTCGGAGGCAGTATATCAATGCTGTCGTTGTTATGTTTTGGGTTGGGGTCTATTCCTGTCAGAGTTATGTGAAATTAGTAACCTGCGCATTAATGGTCATACAGCATGCCTGCTAAATTAGACATCTGCTTGCAAAAGAAGGCATTGCACAGGCAAATCTCGCGGCAGCGCCAGGGGAGCATCAAGTGCTGAACTAACCGCCGATAGACACAGTGCCTCCTCCGCTCATAGATCCTCCACAAGTCACGCTATCGCCGGACTTAGCTGCGGCTTTACCGTTTACAAACACAGAAGATGATCCTGACGCAATCGATCGACCGTGGGGTGGGCTTTTGGGTTTGGCATGCAGAATTAGCGGGTCACCAACTCTACCTGCGGGTAATCCATCGTAAAAGACATTAGACGATCCCCCACAAACCGGTGTCGGTGGATAGCCGCCATGTCCTGAACCAATATCACCTAGTTTAACTGCGTTACCCATGCTCACCATTCCTGCTTTATGTGTTTGGCGATCATAGGTACTTCAATTTATTTGGCATTCAAAATGAGCGCAGAAAATCCAAAATTCGGACTCGCATCAACTTTACCCGCTATTAGCGATAATCTAGGCCAGTACAAATGTGAGATATGCCGAATAATTGGAGGATAGAAAAAGCATGAGGTCTGAACAAGGAACGGCCACTATTCTTAAGATAGGAAGATACCGGTTGTTATTGAACAACCGGCTGTCCTCTTTATTCAAGCGAAGTGCTTGTGCTTAAGCGTTTAAAGATGACTCTAGGTCAGCAATAAGATCATCGATATGTTCAATACCTACAGAGAGGCGAATCATTTCAGGGGAGACGCCAGCTTGCTGTTGCTCTGCTTCGCTTAATTGGCGGTGCGTCGTCGAAGCAGGGTGACAAGCCAGAGATTTCGCATCGCCGATATTTACCAAGCGTTTGAATATCTTCAAGGAGTCGTAGAAACGCACACCAGCATCGTAGCCATCTTTTAGTCCAAACGAGAGAATAGCCGATGGCTTACCGTCCATGTACTTTTGTGCTAAGAGGTAATGGGGGCTATTTTCCAATCCGGCATAGTTTACCCAGCTCACTTTCTCATGGTTTTGTAGGTACTCTGCGACTAAGCGAGCATTCTCAGTGTGGCGCTCCATACGTAAAGAGAGCGTTTCTAGCCCTTGCATCAACATAAAGGCACTCATTGGCGACAGGGCGCTGCCAGTGTTTCGTAGTGGAACGGTTCGGGCACGGCCGATGAAAGCCGCTTCGCCAAATGCTTCTGTATAGATAACGCCATGATAAGATGGCTCAGGTTGAT
The DNA here is from genome assembly GCF_047250365.1 of Thaumasiovibrio clandestinus. Lineage (NCBI taxonomy): Bacteria > Pseudomonadati > Pseudomonadota > Gammaproteobacteria > Vibrionales > Vibrionaceae > Thaumasiovibrio > Thaumasiovibrio clandestinus. The sequence goes on along the minus strand of NZ_JBLBVL010000001.1, from coordinate 452,301 downwards.
TAAACACGGGAAAACGCTCTGCGTGCTCTTTCCATGGGAACTGACCGCTATCGACGATCACTCCGCCTAAGGTCGTGCCATGGCCGCCGACATATTTGGTTAATGAGTGAACAACAATATCAGCGCCAAATGCGATAGGTTTGCATAGTGCAGGTGTCGCTACGGTGTTATCGACAATCACAGGCACACCTTTTGCGTGGGCTAAGCGTGAAATTTCTTCAAGATCAACAATATTTCCTGCTGGATTGCCGATACTTTCACAATAGACCGCTTTGGTGTTTTCATCGATAAGGCTAGCAAGAGACTCAGGGCTGTCATCGGAAGCAAACCGTACTTCAATCCCTTGCTTTGGTAACATATGGGCAAAAAGGGTATAGGTGCCACCATATAATTGTGGGGTAGAAACAATGTTATCACCCGCTTCAGCGAGGGTTTGAATTGCATAGTTTATGGCTGCACTGCCAGCACTAACGACTAATGCGGCAATTCCACCTTCTAAAGCGGCCATCCGCTTTTCAAGCACATCGTTAGTTGGGTTCATGATGCGGGTGTAGATATTCCCTGGCACCTCGAGGTTGAACAGATCTGCACCGTGCTGGGCGCTATCAAATTCATAAGCAACAGTTTGGTAAATCGGCGTGGTGACTGCTTTTGTTGTTGGGTCAGTTTCGTATCCGGCGTGTAGTGCTAGGGTTTCATCTTTCATTGATCTTCCTTGTCCATGAGTAACTATTTTAGACAGTCTGTCAGACCCAGATCTATTTTTCTAGTCTTTGCCGTGAGTTTGTATCGAGAGATTTATAAATACGCTGATTAATGGGTAGAGAAGAAGAGATAGAAAAAAGGGCTAGGAAAGGTTGCATGGCATGTGGCCAATATTTACCAATGAATATTGTAAAGAGATTGTTGGTGCGCTGTGAGTATTTCTAATGGTTTTCGTATGCGCTATTGATATATTTATTGTTTGCCTCGCAAAATATGAGTGCAATGATCTTGACTGCAATTATTTACTTATTTGTATGTCAATAATTCAGCAATTGACAGTGGATCGTCTTTTAAAATGCAGCTACTATTCGGCCCGTAGTCTATTTGGAGGTCGAAATGAAGCTTTACAATACCTTAATGTTTTTAACTCTAATCATGTTTACTGGCGCACTTGTGATTCGTTAAAGTATGGCATTACAATTTTTTCTCGCAATCTGCGATAACCATCTTTAGTGCTTTTATTGCCGTTTGTGGGTCAATCTCATTTGTTTCAAGGAGATAAATAAGATCCACCGCCAGTTGTACCTCTTGTGGTGCACTATCAAGGGAGTGGGTAGTATCTGCCTGTTGTGATGATTTCATCATGTTCTCTCTTTGTCTATTTTTTTGATTAGTTTCTAAACACATCTTTTATCAAGGTTTCTAGGCTATTCAAACCGTTCTTGATAACGTATTTGTTTTTCTATTTTAGCTTTTGATATGCGGCAACGCTCTACACGCCCCTCCAATGCCGTTAATTCTTGTTGCATTCGTGTGCGGTTTAAATCGGTTGCGTAGTCCAATTCTCGTGCTTTATTGTCGCGCATCAGTAGTAATCGTCTTTCCCATTCAATATGTTGAGTTAGATCCTGATATAGTGCGTTAATTGATTTGTAGAACTTACGTGCCTGCTTAGGTTCTGCGGCACGAATGGCTACTGTTGCTAATTCTCGCTGTAAGGCGTGAACCTGGAGCGCGAGGTGGTCACACAAATAGCCCAGCCGTTGTGGATCGGGGCTGGCGCCAGTGAGCAGCTTTTCAATTAAGTCTAATTGATGTTTTGCTTGCATGACACACGGTGTAACTAGCTTAGGGTAGTTGCTAAATAAATGCTCATCAAACAAGGGCTTATCTGCTTCTCCGCGCTGCTTGTCTAATTGGCGTGCTTGCTCTTCGAGTTGGCTTAAATGACGCTCAAAACGGCTAATATCCATGTAATAGGCTGCTATCGGTTATGCATCGATGGGTTGTGTGGTTAACTGTCTGCATCTAAAGCCACGCATCGACGGCTAATTTGACTGCCAGTATCAATACCATGGTAATGAACACAGGCCTAATAAATTTAGCACCAAATCGAATAGCGGAATGCGCACCTATCCATGCACCCATCATCAAACAAAGCCCCATCGTTAAGCCGATAGCCCAGTTTATGTGGCCTAACAATGCGAAGGTAATGAAAGAAGTAAAGTTACTGGTAAAGTTCATTGCTTTCGCTAAACCGGATGATATTAGAATATCCATGCGGTAGAGCGCCATGCTCGAAACTGTCCAAAAAGCACCGGTTCCCGGGCCAGCCACCCCATCATAAAAACCCAGCGTAGCACCTTGCGTGATTTGCTTGCGCTTGAGGCTCGGATCATTTTTAGGTAGATGGTGCTCATCCGCTTTGGGTTGCGGGTGCCAAATAGTGTAAAAGGCGACAGCAATAATGATCAGAGGTAGTGACTTTTCTAACCATCCGGTTGATAAAGAATCAACAACAACCGTGCCCATGATGGCACCAATGAGCGTGGCAGCGAATGACCACAGCCAGAAGCTGGGAACAAATAATTTTTTGCGGTAATACGTAAAGGCGGCGGTACTGGATGCAAAACTCGCGGCCAGTTTATTGGTACCTAAGGCGATATGTGGCGGCAGTCCAATCCATAGTAGGGCAGGGATGGTTAACATACCACCGCCGCCAGCAACGGCATCGATAAACCCTGCAGTAAAGGCAACAACGGCTAAAATAGCGATTACGCTTGGGTCTAAAACTTCTAGCATCTATTTATCTTATAGTTAGTGATATCGGAGGTGTTATTCGATCACTCTGGCAAAAGGAGGCAGGGCATCAAGCAGTGCTTTACCGTAGCGTTTGGTGATGATGCGTCGATCGAGAATGATAACTCTACCAGAATCTTCTTCTTTGCGCAGCAGTCTGCCAACGGATTGGATCAGCTTTTTACTGGCTTCGGGCACTGTAATCTGCATAAACGGATTTCCGCCTTTGCTTTCAATATACTCGGCATGGGCTGCTTCAATCGGTGATGTTGGAACCGCGAAGGGGATTTTGGTAATGATGACATTTTGTAACAGCTCGCCGGGAAGATCTAACCCTTCGGAAAAGCTTCCAGTACCGAACAGTATGCTGACTTTGCCAGCTTGAATCTGTTTTTTATGTTTTTCTAATAGTGACTGCCTTGATTCTTTGCCCTGAACCAACAGTTGCCAATGGTTACTATTGCAAGTCGCAGCGAGTTTCTCTGCCAGCATATTCATTTGCCAATACGAGGCAAATAAAACCAAACTTGCCGTCTCCCCTTCGAGGTATTCGATGAGCTTATCGGCTAATTCGTGATTAAACTGGGTTGATTGAGGGTCATTACGCATGGCGGGCACGACCAAGCGGCCTTGCTCTGTGTAGTTAAACGGTGACGATAAGGCTAAAAAGCGCGTACCGTCATCCTGCTTTAGCCCGGCTTGGCGGCAAAAGTAACTAAAATCATTCAATGCGCGTAATGTCGCAGATGTTAAAACCACACCTGCTGCCCGACTCCACAGCATGTCATCAAGCCGAAACCCGACTTCGAGGGGTGACACTTCGACAATATAGTCATCTTCTCGGTCAGGGCTTTTTTCTAGCCAACGGACGAGTGGTGCCCCTTTCTCTTTATCGGGGGTCGCCATTAGTTGCCATACTTTTTCTAAATTTTCTAAGCGCTGCAAATAGAAACCGCCTTCTGCCAGAGCTGGCTCACCAAGGCGTAGAGCCAGCTCGCCATTGCGGATGCGTTCACTGATGAGGTCATGGATCTTTCCCATCGATTGGCGAGCTTTGCGGCTTGCGTCCTTCAGTTGTTTTGCTTCGCTGCTTAACCAATCTGGTAGGATGCCATGCTCAAATCGCCAGACGTTATTCGATGAAAATGCAGAGGGATCGACTTGTTTGGCGAGCTGGCGCAATGTAGGGATAAGGTACTGGCATTGCTCTTGTACAACATTCAAAAATCGACTGCTCTGTTTGATATCAGCTGCGTTTGCGAGTTTACTTGCTTGCTGATTGAGTTTTTCCAACCAAGCGGTGGCGCCAATTAAGCTCGCACTCGCGGCAGAAAAATCTCTCGCTACCTGAGGAAGGTGATGGGCTTCATCTAATAGATAAATGGCTTGTTCAGGCTCAGGCAAAATGATGCCACCGCCAAGTTCGAGATCAGCCATCAGCAATGCATGATTAACAATGATCACATCCGCTTTGTCCAGCCGCTCTCTTGATTTGCTAAATGGGCAGCCGCGATGGATGGGGAGCCCGTTGTGACAGCTATGTTTGTCAGCGGTGATCTGTAGCCAAACTCTATCGGGAATGGTGGTTGGCCAGTTATCTCTGTCGCCATCCCATTTCTGTGCAGATAATGCCGTATTCAGGCGTTTTAACAACGCGAGGTCACTTTTTTTTGGCTTTTCTTGCCAAAGCTGCATTTGAGCATCTGGGTTATCTTCAATAGATAGAGACAGTTTATGGGCACAACAATAGCGCTGCCGTCCCTTAGCGAGAACCACTTCGACTTCTTGTTCAAAAAGGCGTTGAAACAAAGGAATGTCTTTGTTTAATAACTGCTCTTGGAGTGCCACGGTCGCGGTTGAAATAATGACTTTTTTATTGTTGAAAAAAGCGTAGGGAACGGCTCCAACCAAATAAGCTAACGATTTTCCAATTCCTGTGCCAGCTTCAGCGACGAGCATACGGCGCTTAGCATCGTATTCACCGCCCAGTACTTTGGCTATTTCTGCAATAAGATAGTTCTGTGCTCGGCGCGGAACAAAGTGGGGTAGCTGAGATTGCAGATTTTGGTAGCACTTACGGATGGCCTCTTGGGTGGTTTTGTTCAGCATGGAATTGTCTTGATGGAGAGTATGGTTGAAATTATATCACAATCTGTTCAAGAGCAGTGTTGGGCATCTGTTGTTGAATTATGGCCATTGAGTTTGTGTTTTGTGATCGTATCCGCAAAAATAAATTGAACTATGTATATCTATAATATCGGTCAATACATCAAAGCGAATTATATTGCCATCGGCTGTTAATGGCGTATCGCTTGGATGATAACTCCGCTTTTTAAGTGTTATATAGTCAATTGGACCATATTGATACTATTTAAGATTACACTCTTTTTGTATTCCACTGACGCATATTGCAGATTTGTTGCATGTTTATTTTTAATTAAGTATATGTTAACCATGGTCTTTTTCTGTTTAAATGGTTGTGAAAAGGTTAATTTGACAGCCGAAAAGAACTCTTGCACGATAAGCCTCGCATATATAAACGCTTTCTGACGAGTGCCTCATTATGAAAGGTGACGCAGGTAGCAGATAGGGATATCCGAAAGGATTTCACATTAATAAGAAAAGGCAGTGGATTATCATGAAAAAAACTCTTTTAGCATTAGCAGTGCCGGCAGCATTGGTAGCAGGCTCTGCGTCTGCAGGCGTAAACCTATATAATAGCGATGGCGTAACCGTTGATCTTTCTGGTGCGGCTGAAGTTCAATATTATAAAGATGGGTTGAAAGACGATGAAGATAAAATTCGTCTGGATGACGGTGATTTGGCATTAGACGTTGTCGTTGATGTTAACGACAGCCTAGCGGTCGTCTCTGGGATCGCATATAAGTTTGAAAGTGAAGGTGACGACAGCACCGAAGTACTAAACGATGAGCTTTGGGTTGGCTTTAGCGGTGACTTCGGTACGCTAACAGCGGGTCGCTTGTACCTTATCGCGGATGATGCAGGTAACACCAAAGATTATGAATTTGGTGGCGATACATTGGGCTTTGCTCGTGGACAAACTGGTCAGGGTCTGAAGTATGTCTATGACAACGGCCAGTTCTATGCTGGACTGTCTGCATCATTGAAAGAAGATGGTAAAGAAGGGCCAGACGAAGAGACAGTGATTGATGGTCGTGTTGGTGCTCGTTTCGGTGACGCCGATGTACGTCTCTACTTCTTTGATGCCTCTGATCTAGATGGCATTGCAGGACTTGATCAAACTGGATTTAACCTAGAGCTAGATTATGTCTGGGGTGATTATAGCTTTGCGGCATCGTATGGTCAGACAGAAGATAAAGCAGCTGGTTCTCTTGACTTAGACACAGACGTGTTTGCTGTTTCTGCGGACTACACCATGAATAATACTACCTTTGCTGGTGGTTATACTTTAGCACAAGTTAGTGTGGGTAGTGCAGATGCCGATGCTCAAGCATTTTATGTAAATGTGACCCAACAGCTGCACAGCAATGCCAAAGTGTATGGTGAAGTGGCTTACTACGATGTAGACAATATTGACACTGATTTGGCTTACGTTGTTGGCCTAGAAGTGAAATTCTAATCACACTATCGTGTTGAGTATGGAGCCGCCGCTATGCGTTAGCTGGCGGCTTTTTTATGCAACAAAGCTTACATAGAAATGGAGGTTGTAATGAGATACGTTGCGTTGGCGTTATGCGCTGTATTGGCATCAGCAGGTGTTAATGCTGCGACATTAACCTTGGATGAGGGGATTAAGTTCTGGGTTGTGAACGGAAAAGAGCAGCGTGCAAAGCGCATTCAACGTCATGAGACTATCACTCTTGTACCGGGTGAGAACCAAATTGTTATACGCTACGATGATGAGGTTAAAGACGGCAGTAAAACCCGGGTGTTTACATCAAAACCTTACGCTTTTTTACTTAATGTGGTTGAGGGCGATGAGATAACATTGCTATTGCCGCAACGATTACGAACCTTGTCTCAAGCAAAAGCTTTCTTCCGCGACCCGCAGTGGCTGCTGCAATATCAGCAAGACGAACCGCAAGCGATTGAGACACAGCGGATTGAGGGCAATGGCTTAGGCGCTTATAGCGATCCCGAAGCGGTGGTGGCGGCGTATAATCAGACACAAGGCATTGTGATTGATGACGAGCAATTGTTCGATTATAAAAAAGATGCGGTAACAATTTCAGACGAGGGTGAGATCGAGTTATCGGATAATGCCGTCGCACAGTTAAAAATGTGGTATACCCGTGCCTCTGATAAAGAGAAAGTGGCGTTTAAAGTGTGGTTGGCACAGCAGTAGGGCTGTGCCATTTTAGCACCGGTTGTCTTTCGGTGAATGGCAGTATTAATGACTGAGTTTTTGCCGGCACTCAAAGCAGCGCGGCTCTGCGGGATCAATTTCTAAATCATACAATGCGATGGTATCTTCACAGTCGGTGCAGGTGCCATACATGCCAATGCGGTCGGCGCATATTGCCGCATCTAGGCGCTCAATGCGTCTCGCCATGTCTCGCGTCGTTTTGTGTAAACTGCTTTTGCCGAGATCGATAAGCTTGCTACGCTCTTGTTGCGTTAGCTCTGGTTTCAGTAGATCAGATTCATGACACAGCACTGTAATTAGCTCAAGTGTCAGTGAGTCTAGCTCGCTGTTAATGCGATGTAATAGCTGGTCGTGCAATGTTATCAGTGTGTTCATGTTGGTCACTTGGTCGTTACTTTCCCATAGTCTAGTGTGTAAGGAGTGGGGATACCTGATTTCGGTCAATAAGAGGGAAGTTAGTACGAATTTGAATGCAATTATATTGGGTTGCGCAGAGTTTTGCTGTTTTTTGATAGGGAGAAAGCGATGCGAATGTGCTTAAACGCATTAGATCATGTCGCTAGTATCGAGATAATGCTACCATTAGGTGTTTTGTGTCGGAATGGAAATTTTTGACACGTTAATCTCTATCGCTTGCATTTAGGTAAGAAAGCATGAACCAAGAACAACTCGCCCTCATCAAAAACAGTATTAAGTCCATTCAAGATTACCCAAAGCCAGGTATTCTTTTCCGTGATGTGACTAGCTTGATGGAAGACCCTGCTGCATATCAAGCAGTAATGTCAGTTCTGACAGAGAAGTACAAAGATAAAGGAATTACAAAAATTGTCGGTACTGAAGCGAGAGGCTTCCTCTTTGGTGCGCCATTAGCGTTGGCGCTGGGCGTTGGTTTTGTTCCGGTACGCAAGCCTGGCAAATTGCCTCGTGAGGTGATTGCTCAGTCATATGAGCTAGAGTATGGTACCGATACATTAGAAATTCATGTCGATGCGATTCAAAACGGTGATAAAGTCCTGTTGGTTGATGACCTTTTAGCGACAGGTGGTACCATTGAAGCGACGACAAACCTAGTGCGCAAATTAGGTGGAGTGGTTGAAGATGCTGCGTTTGTTATTAATCTACCCGATATTGGTGGAGAAGTGCGCCTCGCTTCGTTAGACCTAAATGTATTTGCGATTTGTGACTTTCCAGGGCACTAAGTCAACCATTTGGGTTATGGGACACAACAAGGGTCGGCATTCGCTGGCCTTTGTTTTTATCAAAGGTCGAAATAGGCCTTGTTGCATAGAATTTACGCATTCTATACGGAATCATAAGCAAGAGTGGGCCTCGTTGTCGCACCCTCACATACCTTGTGGTAGCATGCCGTTATCATTCATGTTCATTGAGTAGGCTGACACTACATGAGTTATCAGGTTTTGGCACGTAAGTGGCGTCCTCACTGTTTTGATGAGGTGGTTGGGCAGTCGCATGTCTTAACAGCGATATCTAATGGCTTGGCGCAGAACCGCCTTCACCATGCATATCTATTTAGTGGTACCCGCGGCGTCGGTAAGACAACCATTGCACGTATTTTTGCTAAAGGACTGAACTGTGAGCAAGGCGTGACGGCACAACCGTGTGGTCAATGCCAATCATGTTTGGAAATTGATCAAGGGCGCTTTGTCGACTTACTGGAAATTGATGCGGCTTCTCGCACTAAAGTAGAAGATACGCGCGATCTGTTAGACAACGTGCAATACAAACCAGCACGTGGTCGTTATAAAGTTTACTTGATCGATGAAGTACATATGTTGTCGCGGCATAGCTTCAATGCTCTGCTTAAAACACTAGAAGAGCCACCAGAATACGTAAAGTTTCTGTTGGCAACGACTGATCCACAAAAGCTGCCCGTTACGATTCTATCTCGCTGTTTACAGTTTCATCTTAAACATATCGATCACCAACAGATCCAAGCGCAACTCAGCCATATTCTTGATAGTGAACAGTTGAGCTATGAGACGCGTGCGTTACAACTGATAGCTAGGGCTGCAGATGGGAGTATGCGTGATGCGTTAAGCCTGGCCGATCAATCTATTGCGATGGGGAATGGCAGCGTTATAGCGACACAAGTTAGCGCTATGCTGGGGACGTTGGAAGGCGATCATGCATTAAAGCTACTTGAAGTCTTTGTGCAACAAGATGCGAATACCCTGCTTGGTTGTGTCACGACCCTCGCCAGTAGTGGGGTGGGATGGGATGCGTTGCTCTGTCAAATTGAAGAGGTACTACATCAGGTCGCTATGTTGCAGGTTGTAGATAGCGCAATAGATGACTCGGCACCGGATAAATCCCGTCTATTGGCGTTGGCTGACAAACTGGCACCTCAAGATATCCAGCTTTATTACCAGATGGTCTTGCAAGGACGGAGGGATCTCCCTTTTGCTCCTGAAGGGCGCGTGGCCGTCGAGATGGTTTTGCTACGTATGCTAGCGTTTAGACCAGCGCCACCTGTTTCACTACAACCGCAAAGCATTGTGGTGCCAGAGCAACAACCAGCGCCAGCACAGCAGAGCATTGCCCAGGCTCGTGAGCAGTTAAGGGGGCAACGTTCTGATGCTGCACGCTCTGATTCACGTATAGAGGCGGCAGTGGTGGCTCCCGTTACTCCACCTCAGGCGACGGTGTTAGATTCAGGTGCTTCAGCGGCGGCACAACCGTTAGATGAACGCGTTGCGCCACCGTCAGTGCCGTCACACAATATTGAACAGCAACAGCAACAGCAACAGCAACAGCAACAGCAACAGCAACAGCCTGCTGTAAGGTCAACAACAGCCAGTTTGGTGGCAGCAAGAAATAAGCTTCGCAGCCAAAGTGGCACGGTGCCGACGCCAAAAAAGAGTGAGCCTGCTGCGACAACAGCAGGCATAGCGAAGCGCTCAGTGCGTGATGGGTCTGCGGTAGAGAGGCTCGCACAACGTCATAGTGTCGCGGCCGCAACGCCAGAGTCTGTTTTGCCAGGGCAGCAAGAAGTCGACACCAACAGTCAGGCGGATGACGCTTATCGCTGGCAGCCAACCTCGCCAACGGCTGTAGAGACAGAGGCGGAAATTACCCCTCAATTGGCAAAAAGTGCACTGGAGCATGAAAAATCGCCTGAGTTGTTAGCGGTGTTAATCAGTGAAGCGGCACAGCAAGATGAATGGAGTAAAATCAGTGGCGAGCTAAATGCGCCGAGACTGGTGCAACAATTAGCCTTAAATGCGGCTCTGGAAAGAGATGGCAATGCAGTAACGCTGCATTTGCGTCAATCTCAGCACCATTTAAACACGGAAAAAGCACGAGAGATTTTGCAATCGGCATTAGTGCCGTACTTGGGAAATATTTCTGTTGAGATCATCTTGAGTTCGACGGGAATAACCCCATTAGAATTAAGAGAAAAGCTGTATATGGATAGATTGGCGCAGGCAAAAGTTAGCTTACAAGCTGATACCAATATTCAGTTTTTGCAACAACGTTTCGCGGCGGAGTTGGATGAAAACAGTATTCGTCCAATTTAGTCTTATAACATATTGAAATTAAGAGAGAACACTATGTTTGGTAAAGGTGGAATGGGCAACATGATGAAGCAGGCGCAAATGATGCAAGAGCGCATGCAGAAGATGCAAGAAGAGATTGCCAATATGGAAGTGACTGGTGAGTCAGGCGCTGGCTTAGTAAAAATCACAATCACTGGCAGTCACAGTGTTCGTCGTGTTGAGCTCGATGATAGCTTGATGGAAGATGATAAAGATATGTTGGAAGATCTGATTGCAGCGGCATTCAATGATGCGGCACGTCGAGTAGAAGAAACCCAGAAAGAGAAAATGGCGTCAGTGACCGGTGGTATGAACTTACCTGCTGGTTTTAAAATGCCATTTTAATCATGCAGACAAGCCCGTTACTTGAACAGCTAATGGAAGCGTTACGTTGCCTACCTGGGGTAGGACCGAAATCGGCACAACGTATGGCTTTTCATTTATTGCAAAGAAACCGACAAGGTGGCGCCGTTTTAGCGGAGGCACTGCAACGTGCAATGACGGAGATTGGTCATTGCCGTGATTGTCGAACATTTACAGAGCAAGACGTGTGTGGGATCTGTGCGAACCCTCGGCGTCAAGAGAATGGGCAACTGTGCGTGGTTGAAAGCCCCGCAGATATCGTTGCAGTGGAAGCGACAGGCCAGTTTTCAGGGCGTTACTTTGTACTAATGGGACATCTTTCACCTCTGGATGGAATAGGCCCTGTGGATATTGGCTTAGATCGGCTCCAGCAACGCTTGGAACAAGAAGTGGTGAGTGAAGTGATTTTAGCGACGAACCCAACAGTCGAAGGCGAAGCGACAGCACAGTATATTGCAGAGCTTTGTCATCATTTTTCTGTTACCGCAAGCCGTATTGCTCATGGTGTACCGATGGGGGGAGAGTTAGAGTTGGTCGATGGTACCACTTTGTCTCATTCGTTGGCGGGGCGACATAAGTTGTAGCGAGACCTTAAGAAGGGTCAACCTAAAAACCGTCCCATAGTAGGACGGTTTTTTGTTTAATACGAAACCAATAATGACGAGCCATTGTTTACACTGGTTAATAGCAATGTATTGTCGTCGATGATATCTAGCTTTCTGCTTTGTTTGCTATCAATCAAATAATAATTTCGAATGAAATCGAGATCTTTCTGGTTAAAAAGTGAGCTATTGCCGCTAGTTACATCTGAAAAGTCTATGATTTCGGTTTGCAGATACTTACCGCTGACTTGCCAGCTACCTGCTTCTGATATTTGTATGTTTAGTGGAGCTCCACCTTCCACACTGGTTAACTTAAGATGGGTAAAACGCGAGAACATTTTATTGGGCAAAAAAATGACCTGTGTTGTTTGCTCAATTCGTTTTAGATCGCGAAGCGCTGCGTGTTTCATTTGTAGCGTCTCAGTTAACTCAACCTCACTCAAGCTGATACTTTGCCATTTATTGTTACTCAGTAGTACCTCAACTTTTCTATCGCTACCCATGTAGTACCATATGCTGCCACACAAAGAGAGCACGCATACCATAACTGGCCACCACTGTTTAAATACGGCTTTAATTGCAAATGTACTTACTGGCATAAGGTTGTATTGTCCTTTTGTTGCGGTAATAGGCGTATCGTGACATTTTCTCTGCTGTGATCTGGGTGATGGATATAGTTGAGAAATATCTGATGATTGCGTCCATCGGTGGCAATAACTTTAGTCGGTCGACGTTCGTCATTGTGCGTATCAATATAGTTTTCTATACATTGTATGATCAGTTCTTGCCATGGCTTTAATGGGCTATGGCCGGAAGGAGAGAGAACGGCGACGCCATCAATATCAAAAACGTGAGTAAAAGACGTCGAGATAGGAGGGGTCGCTTTATATGCCATATAGGGAGCGGTACAGGCAATCAATAATGCCACGATGGACAAAAAGTAAGAGAAATGCTTTCGCGCTTCTTCTTTAGTTTGAGGCGTGGCATTTGTTGTTACTATAGTGCCATTTTCGTGTTCACTGCTCTCAACATTAGACAGGGTTGTCTTTGAGCTCTCTACCTGTGTTTGGGATAATTCGCTAATCTCTTGATGAACGTAAGGTTCAACATCAGCGATAATCTGATACCCCCGTTTAGGTATTGTCTTAATGAACTCAGGTGATTTCGTAGAGTCTTTCAGCGCTTTACGTAAAGTAGAGATGGCCTGAGTGATGCTCGAGTCATCAACCTCAAAACCTTGTTGACGCCACACATAGTTGTGTAGATGCTGGCGGGTAATAATCGCACCAGGTTCTTCTGTGAGCAGTTGCAATGCTCGACTTTCATTTGTTCCCAAACGAATTAGTTCATGTCCGTCATGTTGATCGATCAAACTGTTGTCTGATGGGTCGAACAAAAAACGTTTGCCTATTAGCAATTTATCAGAATTGGATCTCATTGAAATATCAAACAATAAAAAAAGGTAAAAAAAGTAAAAAGAGCCAGTAAAGCATGCATTCTAGTCCCAGTTACCAGTATACCTGGCATAACTGAAGAGGCTAAAAAAAAGCTCAATTTTATAAAGATGCACATTTTAGGTTGAAAACGACCAATTTGACCACATCTAAATCAATGAATGACTAAATAAAACAATTTTTGAGGCTTAAATGAGTGAAAAAACAATGGTGAAAGGAAACAAGGAAACCCGTGGCTTTCAATCAGAAGTGAAACAGCTTCTCCATTTGATGATTCATTCTCTCTATTCCAATAAAGAAATTTTCTTACGAGAGTTAATATCAAATGCGTCCGATGCTGCAGACAAACTGCGTTTTAAAGCACTATCTGATACGTCTCTATATGGGGATGATGCAGAGTTAGGCGTGAAACTGTCTTTTGATAAGGATGCCAGAACGCTAACGATTAGTGATAACGGTGTTGGTATGACTCGCGACGATGTCGTGGAACATTTAGGGACTATCGCTAAGTCAGGCACCGCCGAGTTTTTTAGTCAGCTTTCAGAGGATCAATCGAAAGATTCTCAATTGATTGGTCAGTTTGGTGTTGGTTTCTATTCAGCCTTTATTGTCGCAGATGCCGTTACGGTCAGAACTCGAGCTGCTGGTGCTGGTGATGATGAGGCTGTTGAGTGGCACTCCGAGGGTGAAGGAGACTATAGTGTCGAAACGATCCAAAAAGACTCTCGTGGTACTGACATCGTGTTGCATTTGCGAGAAGGCGAAGAAGAGTTTCTTAATGAATACCGCTTACGTGAAGTTATCGGTAAATACTCTGATCATATTGGCATCCCTGTTTCTATCTTTACCACTGAGTACGACGAAGAAGGCAAAGCGGGAGAGAGTAAGTGGGAGCAGATCAATAAAGCGCAAGCGTTATGGACGCGCAATAAAGCAGATATCTCAGACGATGAGTATAAAGAGTTCTACAAGCATATCGCGCACGACTTTTCCGACCCTCTATTGTGGAGCCATAACCGCGTAGAAGGAAAGCAAGATTACACGAGCCTGCTTTATGTACCAACCAAAGCACCGTGGGATATGTATAACCGTGATCAAAAGCATGGCTTAAAACTGTATGTGCAGCGTGTTTTCATCATGGATGATGCGGATCAGTTTATGCCGGGCTACCTACGCTTTATGCGTGGTTTGATTGACTCAAATGATCTGCCTTTGAATGTGTCACGAGAGATCCTACAAGACACCAAAGTAACCCAGTCATTACGTAACGCACTGACTAAGAGAGCATTAACCATGCTTGATCGCTTAGGCAATAACGATAAAGAAAACTATCAAGCGTTCTGGAATGAGTTTGGGCAAGTACTAAAAGAAGGGCCGGCGGAAGACAACGCCAACCGCGATAAGGTCGCTAAGCTGCTACGCTTTGCCTCAACACACAATGACTCATCAGAGCAGACGGTTTCACTGGTCGAGTACATTGAACGTATGAAAGACGGGCAGGATAAGATTTATTACCTTACAGCAGACTCTTACAATGCTGCTAAAAACAGCCCGCATTTAGAGCAATTCCGAACGAAAGGGCTGGAAGTGATCTTAATGTATGATCGTATCGATGAGTGGTTGATGGGTTACCTCACCGAGTTTGACGGTAAATCGTTCCAGTCGATCTCGAAAGCGAACCTCGATCTCAGTCAATTTGATGACGAAGAGCAAAAAGAAGCACAAAAAGAGAAAGAGGAGGCGTTTAGTTCTGTTGTGGAGCGTCTATCTAGCTACTTTGGCGAGCGTGTCAAAGAAGTGCGTCCAACGTTCAAATTAACCGAAACGCCAGCAGTGGTTGTAACTGACGAGTTTGCCATGGGCACACAGATGGCTAAATTGCTGGCAGCAGCGGGCCAAGAAGCACCAGAAGTACAGTACATTTTAGAGGTAAACCCTGATCATGTACTGGTGAGTATGATGGCAGATGAAGCTGATGAAGAGCAGTTTGGCCGTTGGGCTGAATGGCTACTAGGGCAGGCTATGCTAGCAGAGCGTGGTGCGATGGAAGACCCAAGTGTTTTCCTTACTGCGTTGAATAAGTTATTGGCTAAAGTCTAATCAACATTCTTTATCAGTTCGTTTAGACTGATGCAAAGTGATAGCCCGGTAAATGTACCGGGCTTGATAGCGTGGCTTAATCAGTGTATTTTGCACGCTTTAGAGACACATCAACTTCTACAAAGGGGATTACAATGCGCATCATTCTTCTGGGCGCTCCAGGTGCAGGTAAAGGCACACAAGCTCAGTTCATTATGGATAAATTTGGTATTCCACAAATTTCTACTGGCGATATGTTACGAGCTGCCATCAAAGCAGGCACTGAAATGGGTAAACAGGCGAAAGCCGTTATCGATGCAGGTCAACTGGTTTCTGATGACATCATTCTTGGCCTAGTTAAAGAGCGTATTTCTCAAGATGATTGCGAGAAAGGTTTCTTGCTAGATGGTTTCCCTCGCACCATTCCTCAGGCTGACGGCTTGAAAGAGATTGGCGTAGAAGTTGATTATGTTCTTGAGTTTGACGTTGCGGATAGTGTTATCGTTGAGCGTATGGCTGGTCGTCGTGCGCACTTGGCGTCAGGTCGTACTTACCATGTTGTCTTTAATCCGCCTCAAGTTGAAGGAAAAGATGATGTTACTGGTGAAGACCTAGTGGTACGTGATGACGATAAAGAAGAGACAGTACGTGCTCGTCTAGGTGTTTATCACGAGCAAACTGCACCACTAATTGCCTACTACACCAAAGAAGCTGAAATCGGCAACACAAAGTACCTGAAGTTCGACGGTACTAAGAAAGTTGCAGAAGTGAGTGCTGAGATTGAAAAAGCGCTTGCATAATTAGTGCGAACCGACTGAAATAAAACGGGTTGACTGATAGTCAGCCCGTTTTTATTTTGGGACAAGGACAGAGCCATGATGGATCGCATTGGCGTGCTATTGATTAACCTCGGCACTCCGCAACAACCTGAGCCTTCGGCGGTGAAGGCGTTTTTAGCTGAATTTCTGCACGATCAGCGAGTCGTCGATATGACCCGTTGGCTTTGGTGCCCACTGCTACATGGAATTATTCTTCCTTTTCGCTCTCCTAAAGTGGCTCGTCTCTATCGTAAAATTTGGACAGCCGAGGGATCGCCGCTGTTAGCAAACTCTATTCGTCAACGTGATCGTCTGCAAGAGGTCATCGATATGCCTGTAGCTGTTGGTATGACGTATGGTCAGCCATCCATTGACCTTGCGCTAGAGGAGTTAGAGTCGCAAGGGTGTACAAAGGTACTGGTGCTCCCTTTATATCCACAATTTAGCGCTACCACCACGGCGGCTGGCATTGATAAATTGGCACAGGCGCTACAACGACGTTCCAATTTGCCAGAAATGCGCACAGTGAATCACTACTATCAGCAACCGCTCTATGTGGACGCATTAGCACAATCGGTACGTGACTACTGGGAAGTGCATGGAGAGAGTGATTATTTATTGTGCTCATATCACGGCATCCCTCAGCGATATTCGGATAATGGCGATCCGTATGCGGGTCATTGTGTGCAGACCAGTTATCAGCTTCAGCAAGCATTGGCATTAGAAGACGATCAGTTTGGTATGAGTTACCAGTCTATCTTTGGGCGTGAAGAGTGGCTAAAGCCTTATACAGAACAGACGCTCATCGCGCTAGCAAGGTCGGGAACCAAGCGTATTGACGTGATTACTCCCGCGTTTGCCAGTGACTGTTTAGAAACGTTAGAAGAGATAGCGATTCAGTGCCGTGATACTTTTATCCAGCATGGTGGAGAACAGCTACGTTTGATTCCATGTTTAAATGATCGCGATGATCATATTGCTCTATTGACTCATGTTATTCATCATCATACGAAGGAGTGGTGATCCAATTTGTGATGAGTTGGCAAAAATGAACGCATGAGACACAAAAAAACTGGACATATTGATTGGGTAGGTGAGGAATTACAATAATTTCTGCCGCCAATGGTTGGTTGTTCTATATTGTGTGGTAGAATCCCGACGTTTTTTGCCACCGTATTCGAAGACAATGAAATTTCCTGGTCAACGTAAATCAAAACATTACTTTCCGGTTCATGCTCGTGACCCGTTACTGAGTCAAACCAAGCCTCAGAAGAAATTAGCCCGTCCGCACATTATCGGTATTGACCAGACACTGGTAGATATTGAAGCGCGTGTTGATGACGAATTCGTACAGCGCTATGGTCTGAGCAAAGGGCATTCGTTGGTTATCGATGATGTTAAAGCGGAAAATCTGTATCAGGAGTTAAAACAGAATGACTTGATCAGTCATGAGTTTGCTGGTGGTACGATTGGCAATACGCTGCACAACTACTCTGTGCTGGCTGATGATAAATCAATCCTGTTGGGTGTAATGAGCCAAGAGATCGCGATCGGCAGCTATGCTTACCGCTATCTTTGTAATACATCCAGCCGAATGGACTTGAACTATTTACAACCGGTTCACGGCCCGATTGGACGCTGTTTTACCTTGATATCTCAAGATGGTGAGCGGACATTTGCCATTAATGGTGGGTTGATCAATCAACTTCAACCAAACAATGTGCCAGAGAAGATCTTTGAGAAAGCCTCAGCACTGGTTATTTCTGCGTATCTTGTACGCTGTAATGACGATGAACCGATGCTAGATGCCACCATGCAGGCAATAGAATACGCCAAGCAGCATGATGTACCTGTGGTATTGACCCTAGGGACGAAGCATGTCATCGAAGGCAACATTGAGTGGTGGCAGGCGTTCCTTAAGGAACACGTCACAGTTGTTGCGATGAATGAGGAAGAAGGCGAAGCACTTACTGGTGAAAAAGATCCGTTAATGGCGGCGTCAATTGCCCTAGACTGGGTTGACCTCGTACTGTGTACGGCAGGGCCTGTTGGTCTGTTCATGGCTGGTTATACCGAAGAATCGGCAAAGCGAGAGACAACACTGCCTCTGCTGCCGGGTGAAATCGCAGAATTTAACCGTTATGAATTTAGCCGTCCAATGTTGAAAGGTAAGTGCGAGAATCCAATGAAGGTGTACTCGCATATTGCACCTTATATGGGGGGCCCTGAACAGATTAAAAATACCAATGGTGCAGGTGATGGCGCTTTGTCTGCACTTCTGCATGATATGTCTGCGAACCGGTATCATCGTGATAATGTTCCGCGCTCAAGCAAGCATAATCATGAGTTCTTAACTTACTCTTCGTTTTCACAAGTGTGTAAGTACTCTAACCGCGTGAGCTACGAGGTGCTAAAACAGCATTCTCCTCGTTTGTCTCGTGGTCTACCTGAACGCGAAGATAGCTTAGAAGAAGCCTACTGGGAACGTTAAGCACAATCGCTCTATCAACAATAAAAAAGCAGCCAATGGCTGCTTTTTTGTTATTTGCCACCGGCGGCGTTAATAGGCTTTGTTGTGCACGGCTTTAACGGCGCGACCTGAAGGGTCGGCATTATCTTTGAACGACGCATCCCATTCAATGGCTTTTGCGCTAGAACACGCCACGGAAGGACCACCAGGCACACATTTAGCGGCATCTTCTAACGGGAATAGCTCCTCGAAGACCTCGCGGTACATGTAACCCTCTTTCGTGGTCGGTGTGTTATAAGGGAAACGGTAGGCTGCGGTGTCCATTTGTTGGTCAGAGACACGACTTGCCGCCGTTTCACGTAGGGTATCGATCCAACTATAACCTACGCCATCAGAGAATTGCTCTTTTTGGCGCCAAACCACCTCTTCGGGCAGATAATCTTCAAAACATTCGCGAATAATGTGTTTTTCCATTTTGCCATTGCCACACATTTTATCGTTAGGGTTAACGCGCATCGCAACGTCAAGAAACTCTTTATCAAGGAAAGGAACACGTGCCTCGACACCCCACGCCGCCATTGATTTATTGGCGCGCGCACAGTCAAACATATTGAGCGCGAGTAGCTTACGCACGGTTTCTTCATGGAATTCCTGTGCGTTGGGTGCTTTGTGAAAATAGAGGTAGCCGCCAAAGACTTCATCTGCCCCTTCACCAGACAGCACCATCTTAATGCCCATCGCGCGTATTTTCCGTGCCATTAAGTACATGGGTGTTGAGGCGCGAATGGTTGTAACATCATAAGTTTCGATGTGATAAATAACATCGCGGATAGCATCTAGCCCTTCTTGAATCGTATAAGTCAGTTCATGGTGAACTGTTCCTAAATGATCGGCGACCTTTCTTGCCGCTTTTAGGTCAGGAGCACCTTCAAGGCCAATGGCGAAAGAGTGCAGGGTTGGCCACCATGCTTGGGACTGACTGTCATCTTCAATACGCTTTGACGCAAACTGCTTGGTGATAGCAGAGATAACAGACGAATCGAGGCCACCAGATAGCAACACACCATAGGGAACATCAGTCATTAGTTGGCGTTTTACGGCATCTTCAAGCGCTTGTTTTAGCGCTGCCTTATCAGTGCTATTGTCTTTTACCTCATCGAAAGCCATCCACTCGCGTTTGTAATAGTGCTGTGGTTCTTTACCAGCTTGCGACCACACAAAACTACCTGGAGGGAATTCACTGATGCTGCGGCAAACAGGAACTAATGCCTTCATTTCCGATGCGACATAGTAATTTCCGTGCTCATCATAGCCATGATAAAGAGGAATGATCCCAATATGGTCACGACCAATTAAATAGGCATCCTTCTCTGCGTCATACAAAATAAAGGCGAAAATACCATTTAGGTAGTCCAGTAGTTCCGGGCCTTTCTCTTCGTATAGGGCAAGAATGATTTCACAGTCTGACTCTGTTTGAAATGCATAGTCAGGGCACAGTGTGTGACGAAGTTCTTTGTGGTTATAGATCTCACCATTAACCGCCAATGCATGGCTTTTATCTTGGTTATAGAGTGGTTGTTCGCCACTATTTAAATCGACGATCGCAAGGCGCTCATGCACCAGTATTGCTTTATCTGAAGAGTAAATTCCTGACCAGTCGGGGCCACGATGGCGCATTTTTTTTGACAATTCAAGCGCGGTTTCCCTTAGTCTTGTCGCGTCACTTTTTATATCGAGAACACCAAATATTGAACACATACATCCCTCACATTATCGTTACTGGTTCTATGTTGTGAAAAGGTTAACTTTCTTTCCTGTTCTTCACTTTGCCATTTCATTTATGTAATGCAATAGTAAGTTGAGAAAAAAGGATTAAAGAGGGGTGTAAGTAGATATTATTTACAAAAAGTGGATATTATGTGAATAATATATATGGTAAGGTTAAAAAAGTGCCACTAATGTGGCACGAATTAAAGGGGGTAGGGGAAAGCAGGCTAAGGAGTCGGTGAACTCAATTCTTGGGTGACATGGCGAGCGAAACCACTGCCAGCTTCGCGGTAGATATTTAAGGCGACATCAGCCCCGTTATCTAACAGTTGCTCTACCTCATCGGCATACTTAGCAATGGCAGCAATTTTGCCGCGATATTGACTACGTGTGATCTGTTTTAATGCGCGCATATTGGCATGGCTGTGAGGCATTGCGAGTAAGATAAGTTCAACTTGTTGCTTTGATACAACGCGCGCCCAGAAGTCGGTATCAATCGCATCGCCCATCATTACATTGCGCTGTTGGCGCTGATGATGAGCGACGGTTTCAACTCGAGTGTCAATACCGAGCAATTGGCCGTTATAGGCGGGCATTAATTCATCATAAGCACCGGTTCCAATTCGACCCATGCCGAGAATCAGTACTCTGGCTGTCCCAAAGTCAATCAGGCGATCATCTGGGTTTAGCGTGTTTGCAGTATGCTCGGTAAACCATCGGCTCGTCTTTTGATATATCAAGTGACCAATATCATTCATTGGTGCTGCTAAAATAAAAGAGAAGGAGACAGCGATGGCGATGGCAGCTAATAGGTTTCCAGGTAACCAACCAAGCTTATAGGCGAGGCCGCCAACAATAAGACCAAACTCGCTGTAATTACACAGTGCGAGGGTACCTAGTGTTGCTGTGCGTAGACGGAATCGACTATAGCGCAAAATAACAAAATAGAGTGCGGCTTTAAAAGGTAACAATAGAATGAGCAGTGAGGCAAAGCCAATGGCTTGCAATGTTGGTGCTTCTGCCAGTCCGATATTAAGGAAAAAGCAGACCAATAATAGTTCTTTAATATTAAACAGCGACTTGGAGAGCTCTGATGCCTTGGAGTGACCCGCTAAAAGCATACCGAATACAAGTGCTCCAAGGTCAGCTTTTAGTCCGACGAATTCAAATAGCCCTGCACCAAAGAGCAGAGCAAAAACAATACCACTTAAGACGAGCATTTCGCCGTGGCCGCAACGATCGAGTAAGTAGTAGAAAAATGGACGTAAGAGTGGCAATGCGAATAGGGCTAAGGCGTATATCTCTGGAACTTTGCCCGTCGAAGCGGTTAAAAAGATGACCGCAAAAACATCCTGCATTACCAAAAAGGCAATCGCGATAGCGCCGTAGGTTGCATTTAATTCGCCTTTTTCCTGTAATACTTTTACAGCAAACACGGTACTGGAAAAAGAGAGCGCAAAGCCGAGTAATAATAGCTCACTGAATACTAATGGTGCCAAGATAGTGATGCCCATTTTTTGCAAGGCAAATAATGCGGCCAGAAAAAAGAGGCTCGAAAGCAGATTATGCGCAGTGGCTCCTGCCCAAACACTGCGTTTTAGCAACAGTTTAATGTCGAGCTTTAATCCGATGGTAAAGAGAAGTAAGGTAACGCCGAGATCCGCAATGCTCTCTAGTAATGGCGAAGCGCTAAAGCCGAGTAAGCGCAGAATAAACCCAGCAATAAGGAAGCCAATCATAGGCGGAAGTTTACAGCGCAGTGCCAAAAAGCCTAAAAAGAAGGCAGAGGCAAGAAAAAGAAGTTCCATGATATTGAGTTGTCCCTGTCAACGATGCACTTATAGCACCTAGGTGCGGCAGGAACTATAGCATAAAGAGGCAAAGAATTGGCGGCTCTTTATGCTAATGAAAGAACGTTATTTGCTTGGTGATTCGAGCATTTTTTGCAATAAGACTCCATTAAGCATGGCACGTTTTATGATGGAGAAAGAGCCGATCGTTCGTTGACCGTATAAGTCTGAGGTTGCAATTTCTAGGTTCTGGTTAAAATTGCTTAGCGATTGTGTATGGATGCAGCGTTTAATTGCAGGAAACAATAACTCTTTTGCCTCTGTGATTTCACCAGCTAAGATAATTTTCTGCGGGTTAAACAAGTTGATGGTGATTGCAAGTGCTTTTCCCAGATGGTTTCCAACTTTAACAAGTACTTGTTTAGCAAGTTCATCGCCATTATTTGCGGCTTGGCAAACCCCTGCGATAGTTATGTTCTCGTGAGATTGAAGCTCACTGGCAAAGCCTTGTGCGAGCGCCTTTTCTACTTGAGCAATAATGGCAGGGTTGGCTGCAACGGTTTCTAGGCAACCAAAATTACCACATTGGCACTTATCTCCAAGAGGATCGATTTGAATGTGACCGATTTCGCCAACATTTCGATTATGACCAAGGAAAACTTGACCATTAACGATAATACCCGCACCAGTACCATTATGAACACTAACCAAAATAGAGTCATGACAGTCTTTGCTTGCACCAAAGTAGTGCTCTGCTAATGCTAACGCCCTAATATCATTGCCCACAAACGAGGTCACGCCAAAGACCTCTTTGAGCTCTTCGCCTAAAGAAAGACGATCAACTCGAATATTTGGCATGTACTCAACAATGCCTGTTTCTGGGTTGATAAGGCCGGGTAGGGTTACACCAATCGCGACGAGCTCTATAATATTGTGTTGATGTTGCTCGATAAAATCTTGAATTCGAGCAATAACCCCATTTACGAGTTCATGACTGTCTATGTAATTAAATTTGTCGCTACTGCTTTGTAGGGCTTTGCCGCTGAGATCATATAACGTGATATCAATATAGTTTCGTCCAATTCGAACACAGACGGCATGAAAGGGAGACGACTCTGTTGTGAGTGAAATGGCTCTTCGTCCCCCGGTTGAAGCTTGTTGCGCGACCTCTTTGATGAGACCGCGCTCCAATAATTGGCGGGTGATTTTGGTAACACTCGCAGGTGCAAGTTGACTGACTTCAGCGACTTGGATTCGAGATATCGGCCCTTGCTGGTCAATCAAGCGGTAAACCGCTGCACTGTTGAGCTGCTTTACTAAATCTACGTTACCTATTTGTCCGCCATTCTTCATTAATTTTTCTCGTATTCGCCGTTGACGATTGTCGCAAGAACAGTGAAGTTACGATCAAAAATAGTCATGTTGGCCACATGGCCTTTTTTGAGCATACCGAGTTTATTGTCGGTACCAATAGCGCGTGCTGGATAGAGCGTTGCCATTCGTAGAGCTTCGTCCAATGCGATGCCTGCATGTTCAACACAATTTTGAACTGCTTCAATCATTGTTAGTGCTGATCCACCAAGTGTGCCATTTTCATCAACACACTTCCCATCTCGGTAATATACTTTCTTGCCGACAAAAATAAAGTGATCCATATCAGCACCTGCTGGAGCTGTGGCATCGGTCACTAAAACCAGCTTGTCACCTTTCAATTTTTGTGCGATACGAATGTTTGCATAGTCAACATGATAGCCGTCAGCGATCACACCAGCATAGACATCAGGAGAGTCATAGATAGCACCAACCATGCCGGGCTCTCGCCCCATCATTGGTGTCATAGCATTGAATAAATGCGTCGCGAAACTGATTCCGGCATCAAATCCTTTACGTGCTTCTTTGTAAGTGGCATTGGTATGGCCTGCAGACACAACAACACCAGCGGTAGCGAGTTTTTCAATGTGCTCTGCTGGCGTTTGTTCTGGAGCAAGGGTCACCTTAGCAACGACATCGGCATTGTCACAGATATAATCAATCATAGCGTCGTTAGAACGGCGGATATAATCGGTGCTATGAATGCCTTTTTTCAATACGTTGAGATAAGGTCCTTCTAAATGTAGACCCAGAGAATGGTTCGCGTATTGGCTTTGATATTCACGCGTAGCGGCGATCGCTGCTTTCATGTCTTCGTCAGATGACGTGATCAACGTTGGCAAAAAGCTAGTACAGCCAGATTTTAGGTTTGCGCGATGCATTGTTTGCATCGTTTCTGCGGTGATTTCGTCATTGAGCATTACACCACCACAGCCATTTAGCTGTAAATCGATAAAGCCAGGGCTAATGTTGGCCCCTTGTAAGTCAATAACTTGTGTGTTCGGCGGTAGCTCATCGTGTTTAACGATTGAGTGGATAAGACCACCGTCCACTAGAACGGCGTGGTCATCCAGCACATCGCTACCGGTGTAGATTCGGCATTGGGTCAGCGCGTACATGGAATTATCCTTAAATGTTATTAATATTATCAGCTTCCAGTTCTTGGAAGTATTTTACAGTTTTAACTTTAAGCTCTTGTGTTGCAGGCTCATCACAAACAATTAAAGACTTAGGGTGTAGCTGAAGTGCCGAGACAGTCCAAAGGTGGTTAACTGAGCCTTCAACAGCAGCTTCTAATGCTTGTGCTTTACCGTGACCGGTAACAAGTATCATGATTTCTTCTGAGTCAAGCAACGTGCCAACACCAATGGTTAGCGCATATTTTGGTACTTGGTTGATATCACCGTCAAAGAAGCGCGAGTTAGCGATTCGCGTGTCTTCTGTTAATGTTTTGATGCGAGTGCGAGAAGCAAGTGAAGATGCTGGTTCATTAAAAGCGATATGACCATCATTACCAACACCGCCCATAAAGAGATGAATGCGACCATAAGATTTGATCTTCTCTTCATAGCGTTGACACTCGACGGTGATATCTTCAGCATTTCCGTTGAGGAGGTTAATATTTTCCTCTTGAATATCAACGTGATTGAAGAAGTTATTATACATGAAACTGCGGTATGACTCAGGGTGATCTGCAGGAATGCCAATGTACTCATCCATATTGAATGTGACCACGTGTTTAAAGCTTACTTCGCCTTGATTATAAAGCTCGATAAGGCGCTTATAAGTAGCGAGTGGTGTGCCACCAGTTGGCAGGCCAAGAATGAATGGGCGTTCAGCAGTTGGTTGATAAGCATTGATTCTATCTGCAATGTATCGAGCTGACCAAAGGCCTACGTCTGCTGATTTAGATAACGGGATTAGTCTCACGGTAATACCTCTTACATAGAAATTGATATCGGATCATGGTGTCCTTTCTGATTAATTTGAATCATAAAATAAGTTTTATGATCTGGCTAGCAAAATCATCGCTATTTGGTTGGTTCTGGTGATAATGATCACATTTAGGGAGGTTTTAATTTGCGGGGCGAAATTAAAAGAATACACTGCAGGTGACTTAATCGGATAACAAAAAAAAGTTATCGGCTAAAAATCTAAGAAACCACACAGGGGGAATGAAAGGTGAATATTCTTGGGTATCTTCAAAAACTAGGTAAAGCATTAATGCTTCCTATCGCAGTACTTCCAGTTGCAGCACTATTGCTACGTCTGGGTCAGCCTGATTTATTAGGCATTCCATTTATGGCGACAGCAGGTGGAGCAATTTTTGACCAGCTACCGTTACTATTTGGTTTGGGTATCGCAATTGGCTTGTCACATGATGGATCAGGTGCAGCAGGTCTTGCTGGTGCAGTGTCATTCTTTGTATTGACCGCCACAGCAACAAACATTAACGCTGATATTAATATGTCATTCTTTGGCGGTATTGTCGCTGGTGTTATTGCAGGCCACTCATACAACAAATTTTATAATACCCGTTTGCCAGAGTTTCTTGCATTCTTTGCCGGGAAGCGTTTAGTGCCTATTATGGCCGGCCTTATCGCGCTTGCGGTTGGTGCTGTTGCTGGTTTTGTATGGCCTTCTATCCAGTCAGGTATAGATGCATTCGGTCATGCAGTATCTGAATCAGGTGCAATTGGTCAATTCGTTTACGGTACATTGAACCGTGGTTTGATCCCTGTTGGTCTACACCATGTACTTAACTCGTACTTCTGGTTCGGCTTGGGCGAATTCCAAGGTGCAACGGGCGACCTTAACCGCTTCTTCGCGGGTGACCCAACTGCCGGGGTATTCATGGCTGGTTTCTTCCCAGTAATGATGTTTGGTCTTCCAGGTGCGGCACTTGCAATGTACCTAGCAGCGCCAGCTCACCGTCGTGCACAAGTTGGTGGCGCACTGTTCTCGGTTGCATTCTGTTCGTTCCTAACGGGCATTACAGAGCCTCTAGAGTTCATGTTTGTCTTCTTGGCACCTGCACTATATGCAATGCACGCAGTGTTCACGGGTCTGTCTCTTGTTGTTGCTAATATGTTTGGCACGCTACACGGCTTTGGTTTCTCGGCAGGTCTAATTGACTTTGTATTGAACTGGGGTCTAGCAACTAAGCCATTTACTCTACTGATGATTGGCCTAGCATTTGGTGCGCTTTACTTCTTTACCTTTAGTTTTGCAATCCGTGCATTCAACCTTAAGTCTCCAGGTCGTGAAGACGAGGAAGTTGAAGTTGGTGCGACCAATGTTGAAAACGGTGACCTAGCCCGTGAGTACCTAAGAGCACTTGGCGGTCGTGATAACCTAACAAACATTGATGCTTGTATTACACGTCTACGCTTAACGCTAAAAGACCGTTCTTTAGCTAACGAAGCAGAGCTTAAGAAACTGGGCGCGAAAGGTGTTGTTAAACTAGGTGATAACAACCTACAAGTTATTCTTGGTCCACTTGCTGAAATCATTGCAGGTGAAATGAAGAATATCCCAGCTGAGTAATAGCTGACAGATAGTCTGGCGGTCTCATTAAGAGACCGCTTCTTTATAGGGAGGTGATAACGTCTCTATAAAGAAGCGAGATGATAGGCATGAGTGTCGTTACCCCCGCTTTAACGAAGTAGAGACAACTTCAGATCAAAGACAACTGCTAAGTTTAACTTTGATAAATCGTCTATTCCTGAGTGAATGTTGTGTTTTTGGCTTTCGGTATGATTGCCTAAATTTTCTTTATCCCGCCGTTGGCGGGTTTTTTTTATCCAGATAGGCTCGAAACTGCCTCTAATAGTTGTGTCCATCGCTATTATTTGGGACGATAGGCAATTATCGCTATTTAAGACTGAATCACACGTGAGGTGTATTTGATGAGTGACTCTGATGCTCGTCCAACCAACTTTATCCGTAACATTATTGATACGGATTTAGACAGTGGCAAACATAACAACGTACATACTCGTTTTCCGCCAGAGCCGAATGGTTACTTACATATCGGACATGCGAAGTCGATCTGTTTGAACTTTGGTATCGCGCAAGACTATCAAGGCCAATGTAACTTGCGTTTTGATGATACTAACCCAGAAAAAGAAGATATCGAATACGTTGAGTCGATCAAGAACGATGTACGCTGGTTAGGTTTCCAATGGGACGGTGATATTTGCTATTCATCGAATTATTTTGACCAGCTTTATGGCTATGCTGTTGAGTTGATTAAAAAAGGCTTAGCTTATGTAGAAGAGCTTAATCCCGAAGAGATCCGCCAGTATCGCGGCACATTAACGCAGCCTGGTAAACATAGCCCATACCGAGAGCGCAGCGTTGAAGAGAACTTAGCGCTATTTGAAAAAATGCGCGATGGCGGTTTTGAAGAAGGTACCGCGTGTTTACGTGCGAAAATTGATATGGCGTCGCCATTTATGGTGATGCGCGATCCGGTACTTTATCGTGTGCGTTTTGCTCACCATCATCAAACTGGTGATAAGTGGTGCATCTATCCAATGTACGACTTTACACACTGTATCTCTGATGCATTAGAAGGTATTACTCACTCTTTGTGTACGTTGGAGTTCCAAGACAACCGCCGTTTATACGATTGGGTGCTTGAAAACATTACCATCGATTGCCAGCCGCGCCAATATGAGTTTAGTCGTCTAAACCTAGAATATACGGTGATGTCTAAGCGTAAGTTAAACCAGCTAGTAACGGAAAACTTGGTATCAGGATGGGATGACCCACGTATGCCAACGATATCCGGTTTGCGTCGTCGTGGCTTCACATCAGCATCTATTCGTGAGTTTTGTCAACGTATTGGGGTGACAAAACAAGAGAACACCATTGAGATGAGCTCGTTAGAGTCTTGTATTCGTGATGATTTGAACGAAAGTGCTCCGCGTGCGATGGCGGTTCTTGATCCGATTAAAGTGGTTATTGAAAACTTTGCTGGTGATATCGAGCAGCTTGAGGTTGCTAACCACCCAAACAAGCCGGAGATGGGGACGCGTCATGTTCCATTTAGCCGTGAGGTCTATATTGAGCGTGACGACTTCCGTGAAGAGGCCAATAAGAAGTATAAGCGTCTCGTGTTAGGGAAAGAAGTGCGACTTCGCGGTGCATATGTGATCAAAGCCGAGCGTATTGAAAAAGATGCAGACGGTAATGTAGAGACGATTTACTGTAGTTACGATAGCGAAACTCTGGGCAAAAACCCTGCGGATGGCCGCAAAGTAAAAGGCGTAATACATTGGGTTTCAGCTGAAGCTGGTGTACCTGCTGAAGTTCGTTTATATGATCGTTTGTTTACGGTGCCAAACCCAGCAGCAGCGGATGACTTTGTGTCAGTGATTAACGCAGACTCTCTAACGATTAAGCAAGGGGTGGTTGAGCCGTCTTTAGTTGAAGCGGAAGCGGAGCAAGCGTTTCAGTTTGAGCGTACCGGTTACTTCTGTGTAGATAGCAAAGATTCGAAGCAAGATGCCTTGGTATTTAACCGCACGGTTGGCCTGCGTGACACTTGGGCTAAAATTGGCGATTAAGCGTTTAGTATCAAAGTAAAAAAAACCAGCCTATTGGCTGGTTTTTTTTTATTTCTGTTGATTGTGTGCATCTTCATCTTCTTTACAATCGCCATCGAGGCAATTACCGTAAAGATATAGGCTATGATTGGTCAGACGAACATTAAACGAAGCGGCAATTTCACGCTGACGTTTTTCAATTATTTCATCAGAAAATTCAATAACCTTACCACAATCCAGACAAACTAAATGGTCGTGGTGTTTTTGGCTGGCGAGTTCAAAAACAGATTTTCCGCCCTCAAAATGATGTCGAGTGACGATACCTGCATCATCGAATTGGTTTAAAACACGATATACAGTCGCCAGTCCGATCTCTTCACCAATATCAAGAAGCTTTTTGTACAGGTCCTCAGCACTAATATGCTGGCAATCCGGTTCTTGCAGAAGCTCCAGAATTTTAAGGCGGGGAAGTGTAACTTTTAAACCTGCCTGCTTAAGTGCTTGGTTATTATCTGACATTTAACGTTCCTGTGCGCTAGCTGCGATCCCGTCGCAGTAGTCATTTATATTACTGCCATTATATTCGACCCCGACACAACAATAAACCTTGATTCTAGTGGTTTGTTGGTAGATTAGTGAAAACGGCCGCATTGTAACGAAAATGTTGTTGTAATTATTTTCGTACTGTAAGCATAGCAAGAGGAGAGGTTAGATGTATGGGATGAGGTTAATTAGGGACATTAGGATATTAATGCCATTGCTGTTTGTAAAAAAACGCGCTGTTTAGCGCGTTTTTTAGGCGTAGATTAGTCAGCTAATTCAGCAAGACACATCTCGTCGAATAATTGCTTGCACCAGTTGTTAACGCGCTCTTCAGTGAGTTCTGGCTGGCGATCTTCATCAATACATAAGCCGATGAACTGATCGTCATCAGCAAGCGCTTTTGATGCCTCAAACTCATAACCTTCTGTTGATGTTTGACCAACGATAGTACCGCCTTTCGCTTCAATGATATCGCGTACGGTACCCATGGCATCGCAGAAGTACTCTGCATAGTCTTCTTGATCACCACAGCCAAAAATTGCAACAAGCTTGGTTGAGAAGTCAATCGCTTCCAATTCAGGGAAGAAATCATCCCAGTCGCATTGCGCTTCACCATAATACCAAGTAGGAATGCCGATCAGTAGAAGATCAAAGTTATCGATATCTTCTTTGCTGCTTTTTGCTATGTCTTTTACGTCAACCAGGCTTTTCCCTAGCTGCTTTTGAATCATTTTGGCAACAGCTTCTGTGTTGCCAGTGTCACTACCAAAAAAAAGTCCAACGCTTGCCATATTTATTACCTGTTAAATTATTCTAATAGGTTACATTCGTTGCGGAAACATACCGCGTTTAGGTCTAACGAGATGTGCTTATTGTAACCTAAGATGGTGTTAAAGTGTTCTGGAACAAAGGTGAATATGGGTTGATTGTTCGACTTTTGTCCATTAAATCCCAATGCCTTCCCAGAATATTTGAATCATTCCTTTGGCGATGAAGCCTGCACAGCCAAGAAATAGGACGAGCCACACAATTTTCCTCCCGAATGGGGGAACATTTGCTTGGGCTAAAACATCTCGTATGGCCATGCCAATAAAGAAAAAGATGGCCGCAAAGAGAAGATCCAATCCGATCGCTTCAAGCAGTTCCATGTGCTCGTAAAACATACCTGTTATCCTATATTTTGGCAGGTGACAAATAGTAGCATGTTCAGTCGGAGCTGTTAATTGTTCCCCAAGAATCGCGTGATGGTTCTAACAACGGCAGCTGGCTTTTCTGCGTGTAACCAATGTCCAGTATTGGCGACGACATGCGCTTTTGCGCGGGGGTATTGCTGCATTATGACGTCGCGGTATTCAGGTAAGATATACTCAGAATTCTCCCCTTTAATAAACAGTGTATTACCATTAAACGGTGTGACCATCTCCCATTGCATGATGTGCTGGTAGTTATGCAGTAGACTCGCTGCATTGAATTGCCACTTGAAGTGATCACCGCTTCGTTTTAATGATTTAAGTATAAATTGTCTTACACTAGGATCAATGACATGCATGGCGAGATAACTGTCAGCTTCTGAGCGCTTAGTGATGGTATTTGAATAGGCAGAGACTTCGTTGATTCCGGCAAATACATTGTCATGTCGGCCTTTAAAATAGCTGACAGGGGCAATATCTAATACCACCAAGTGACTCACTTTCTCTGGGCAACGCTCGGCAAATTTCATGGCGACTTTACCGCCCATAGAGTGACCAATAAGAATGACTTGGTCTAAACAAAGCAGTTCTACAAGCGTTAAGATATCTTCTGCCATCGCATTGTAGGTA
This sequence comes from Thaumasiovibrio clandestinus, assembly GCF_047250365.1. Classification (NCBI taxonomy): domain Bacteria; kingdom Pseudomonadati; phylum Pseudomonadota; class Gammaproteobacteria; order Vibrionales; family Vibrionaceae; genus Thaumasiovibrio; species Thaumasiovibrio clandestinus. Next base: position 420,983 of record NZ_JBLBVL010000001.1, on the reverse strand, counting down.
TGGAGATCACTATGGGGCGATAAACCGTGGTTACGAAGATCAATAGAGATCACTTCGTATTCACTGCTGAGTGCTTTAGCCAGAAGACTAAGATTAGATAAGCTGCCAAACAGGCCATGTATTAGCAAGATCGGTTTTCCTTTACCTTCCACTTTGTAATGTAACTGCATGGATCTTTCTCTGCTGGTTTTGATGTTAGACGTAGAGTATAACGATGTTACGCGTTATAATCGCCCCCAGTTAGTTGAATGGAACGACAATGAATAACAAAATGAAAACGATTGAGGTAGACGAAGAGTTATACCGTTACATTGCAAGTCAGACTCAGCATATTGGTGAAAGTGCATCAGATATTCTCCGTCGCTTACTGCTACAGCCTCAGCCTCAGCCGGAACGTACCGTTGAGCGAACCGTAGAGCAATCTGTGCCGCAAGGCATTGTTGTCAGTAAGGATGCAGGGAAATCGGATGATATTGATCGTACGAAAGAGATGCGATCTTTATTGATCTCTGATGAGCTTGCTAAAGAAGATAGAGCCATTGGCCGCTTTATGTTGATTTTGTCAGCTTTGTATCGTGTCGACCCTCAAGGTTTTTCAGATGCTGCTGCAATCAAAGGTCGTACCCGCGTTTACTTTGCCTCAGATGAAGAGACGTTACTAGCGAGTGGTAAAACAACCAAACCAAAGGTGATCCCGAGTACCCCATTTTGGGTTATCACCAATACGAATACTGGCCGTAAACGCCAGATGGTAGAACAGCTGATGGATCGTATGCAATTCAGTAGTGATATTGTCGAAAAGGTGTGCGGTGTAATTTAAAACATTGTTGGCATTTTGCTTTTTATACAAGGATCTGTGATATGGCTATTCATCCTCGCGCTGGGCAACGTGCCCAGCAGGAAGATATGCATAATATTCCCGCTTTAGTTTCTAACTATTTTTTAATTGAACCTCGTGCAGATGCTGTTTCTCAGCGTGTCCAATTTGGTACTTCTGGGCACCGTGGCTGCGCGGATAAAGGCACATTTAATCAACATCACATTTGGGCAATCGCTCAGGCCGTTGCTGATGTTCGTGCTGAGCATTGTATTACCGGACCACTGTTTTTGGGTAAGGATACGCACGCGCTTTCAGAACCTGCATTTATCTCGTCATTAGAAGTCCTTGTTGCTAATGGAGTGACCGTTATTATTCAAGAGAATAACGGCTTTACACCAACACCTGGCATTTCACATGCCATTCTTTGTTACAACAAAACATCTTCAACTAAAGCCGATGGTATTGTTATTACACCATCGCATAATCCACCGCAGGATGGGGGCATCAAGTATAATCCTCCTCATGGTGGACCTGCAGAAGCCGAATTAACTGATGCCATCGAAGCGCGTGCGAATCAAATTATTGCAGATGGCCTTTCTGCAGTGAAAAGAATGCCAATTGCACAAGCACGCCAATCGCCGTTGGTGATTGAAAAAGAGCTGGTTCAACCTTATGTTGAGGATTTAGCAAACGTGGTCGATATAAAGGCCATTCAAAATGCTGAACTCAAAATAGGGGTTGATCCGTTGGGTGGTTCCGGCATCGATTATTGGCGTCAGATTGCAAAATATTACGATCTTGATTTGACCCTAGTTGATGAGAGTATTGATCCATCATTCCGTTTTATGTCATTAGACAAAGATGGTGCTGTGCGTATGGACTGTTCATCACCCTATGCGATGGCAGGCCTGCTTGCACATAAAGATAATTATGATCTAGCCTTTGGTAATGATCCTGATTTCGATCGTCATGGTATTGTGACACCAGCGGGCCTGATGAACCCCAACCATTATTTAGCTGTCTGCATCGATTATCTATTCCGTCACCGCCCAGAATGGAGTCGGGATGTCGCCGTTGGTAAGACCTTGGTTTCGAGTGCATTAATTGATCGTGTGGTCGCTGATTTGGGGCGTGATCTAAAAGAAGTGCCAGTTGGCTTTAAATGGTTTGTTGATGGCCTATACCGAGGTGAATTTGGTTTTGGTGGGGAAGAGAGTGCTGGCGCATCTTTTTTAAGGAAAGATGGAACACCGTGGGCAACAGATAAAGATGGTATTTTGCTGTGCTTATTGGCCGCAGAGATCACCGCAGTCACGGGGCTAAATCCGCAGCAATACTATGAAAAGCTCGCTGCTCAACACGGTGAGTCTCAATATAACCGTCTGCAAGCCGTTGCAAACAGTGAGCAAAAAGCGGTATTGAAGAAAATGTCGGCAGAGATGGTGACTGCTGACACATTAGCAGGCGATCCGATCACAGCGCGTTTAACGCATGCACCTGGTAATGGTGCCGCCATTGGCGGACTAAAAGTGACGACGGATGCAGGATGGTTTGCTGCTCGTCCTTCAGGTACGGAAGATATTTATAAGATTTATTGTGAGAGCTTCAAAGGCAAAGAACACTTAAAGTTGCTCGAGAAAGAAGCGCAAGACATTGTGAATCAGGTATTTGCTAACGCTGGTCTTTAATTCTCGTTAAGACACGAAAAGAGAAAAGCTGCTATTTTAGCGGCTTTTTTTATTGCTGAAATGTCACTCTAGGCCATGTTCTTGGCATGATAAAAAGTCGTTCACCACCTTGGTTAATGCATTGAGCAGGTTTAACATCATCGCTGAGTTGTAAATTAGAACCGGTAAACAACGGCGGAGCAATCCACTGCATTTTGTCCAGCTTTTGCCACTGAGATGGGGTAACTTGATCATAGTATGCCCAGCAGGCTTGATAAACATTTGGGTTTATCCATTGTGGCAATGGCGGTGGTGATTCATCGATATGGTGAAATAAGATACCTTGCATGATTAGGCGATGCTTTTGAGCGCGTCCGAGCTTCTCGCCATATTGCTCCTTATAGGCGGGGTGTAGAGTGAGGCCCAATTGCTTATCGCGCATATGGTGATACTTTTTATCTAATTGGTCATGTGCGTTTGGGCCTAGCCACTTACCTTGATAGTGTAAATAGAATTTGATCGCGACCTCCCAATGCTCGATCTGGTTTGAGCGTTGGTTGTGCAGTAGAAAATCGAGTGCGCCAATGGTTCGACCTGATTGTATGATTTGCAGCTCTTCGGCTAGCACTTGATAGGATGATGAGGCTTTGAGTGTTTCACTGACTAACCATTGATAATAAAGCCCTAAACGCGTACCGCCATTGTAAGGTTGCTGTATGTTGGACTTGAGTATTAAGTCTAAAAAGGTCGCCTCAAATCCCTCTTCATTTGGGCAATGACATAGAAAAGGTAACGAAGCTAGTGATTGACTGTTTCTTTTGTGTTCAGTTGATATCAGCATATTGTCAAAGCGATTCAGTTAAAGGGCAGTACGGGCTAAATTAGATGAAAAAACGCACTATTTGGCTTGTAAGTGTAGTAAATTTGCTCATTTGGCGATATGGTATCACGAGTTTATTTTCGATTGAGGCAAAGTATGTATCAAGTTTATCCATTGCATAACATTATCATGCGGCGCTGTTTTGTGGTTTTTGCTGGTGTTTTTTCATTCCCTGTGGTGGCAGTGATGGGTAAGCGTTCAGCGTTTTATAGCTATCTTCATCGTATGTGGCACAAAACCAGTAATAAGCCTGTATGGTTAAAAGAGTCAGAGAAGAATGGACGTGAATTGTTCTGATTGATTCAATGATTTATTAACAGACAGCAACCCTCGGGTTGCTGTTCTTGTTTCTAAAACGATACTATACGCAAACAAAGATAATTACAGGTATAGGTTATGAATCATTTGGCGTTAGAGAAGTGGCTGAACACGCTGCTGAGTACTCACCTTTTTAAAGACTATGCACCTAACGGTCTGCAAGTGGAAGGCAAAGCTGAAGTACAGCGTGTTATGACCGGTGTTACGGCTAGCCAAGCACTAATTGACCGAGCAGTTGAAGAAGGCGTTGACGCCTTAATTGTTCATCATGGCTTTTTTTGGAAAGGTGAACCGCCTTCGTTACGTGGAGTGAAGTATCGTCGCATCCAAGCCTTAATTAAGCATGATATAAACCTCTATGCTTATCACTTACCGCTAGATGCTCACCCAGATATAGGCAATAACGCGCAGTTAGGTCACTTATTAGGGCTTGATAATATCTCTACACTAGAGCCGGATAATCCGTGTGCATTGATTGCGAGAGGCGAGCTAAACCCACCACTTCCAGCGGCACAGTTTGCTGACATTATCGGTAAAGTACTGGCAAGGCAACCATTGCATTTGAGCGCGGATCCTCATCGACTAATTCAACAAGTGGGGTGGTGTACGGGAGGGGGGCAAGATTTTATCGATACTGCCGCTGAAGCGGGGTTAGATGCCTTTATTTCTGGTGAGGTGTCAGAGCGCACAACACATTCTGCCCGAGAGCTTGGAATTGATTTCTTTGCTGCCGGACACCACGCTACTGAACGTTATGGTATTCAAGCTTTGGGTGAGCGATTAGGCAAGGATCTTGGCTTGGATGTCATCCACCAAGATATCGACAATCCCGTGTAATGTTACTTTTTTAAACAATTTCTAATTTTGTTATTGAGCCTGCGAATTGCGGGCTTTTTTCTTAACAAGTCTATATATTCCGTTTTTATGCTCGATTTATTCTGAAAAACCGATCTATTGGTTACATTCTGTAGCAATATATGTGCAAAATGGCATTTCCTGTCGATATTAAATTTGATCTATATCAAGGATTGAGCCTGTATGCGTTAGCCGAATACCTAAAAATAGCGCACTAAGAAAATTCCTTCGGTAACGTATTCTCCATGTTAATGCGGTCATATGTTGATATCTGTTTAACGATATTGGCTCAGTGGCCGCAGCCAAAGCTCTGCTGGTGATATTAATACGAATAAACAGAGCCGTTGGTTGATTAAGTTTTATGGAGTAAAGAGATGACCCAAAAATGGTTTGTAGTCTCAACAGAAGAGACACTAGCGCAACAAAGCTCATCGATTGAGTCAGGACTAAGTAGCGAAGAAGCGACGGCGCGTATTGAAAAGTACGGGTACAACGAACTGCAAGCGCAAGACAGCACGCCAGCTTGGAAGCTGTTTATGCATCAGTTCCAAAACCCATTGATCTTTATCCTTGCCGTGGGCGCGTTAGTATCGTTCTTTACCGGCCACACCGTTGATGCCGTTGCGATTACCGCCATCATTTTCATTAATGCCTGTATTGCATTTTGGCAAGAATACAAAGCACAGAAAGGCATGGAAGCGCTTAAAGAGATGGCGGCGCCAACAGCACAAGTATTAAGAGATAGTGAGTGGCTTAATGTGCCAGCCCGCGACCTCGTTCCTGGTGATATTATCAAGATCAGCACCGGTGATATCTTACCTGCTGATGTGAGGATTCTTGAGTCAAACCGCCTTGGTATCGATGAAGCTGCATTGACGGGGGAATCTGAACCTGTTGATAAGATGGTTGCAACGATTGATGATGCGACTGTTGGTTTGGGTGACCAGAAGAACATGGGCTTCATGACGACTATCGTGACCACAGGCACAGGTTTAGGTGTTGTTACTGCGACAGGCATGAAAACTGAGGTGGGTCATATTGCTGATATGATGGCTAACACTGAAGAGACTAAAACACCAATGCAAGAGCGTATGGACACCATCGCTAAAATGCTATTGATTGCAGGTCTATCGGTTGTTGCTGTCGTCTGTGCCATTGGTTTGTACCACGGCATGCCTTGGTTAGATATCCTAACTACGGGTATTTCGCTGTCAGTTGCCGCTATCCCTGAAGGTCTACCAACGGTTGTAACTATCGTATTGACGATGGGTTCAACCAAAATGGTCAAGAGCAACGCTTTGGCTAAGCAGTTAGCAGCGATTGAGACTTTGGGTTCAACAACCGTTATCTGTTCAGATAAAACAGGTACATTGACTCAAAACCAGATGCAGGTAATGAAAGCGTATGATGCGGAAGGTCATTACTGGGAAGTTTCTGGTAAAGGTTTTGATCCAAAAGGTAGCTTTAACCCAATCGGTCATGATGTCGCTGCGACACAAAGTCCAGCAATGATGCAAGGTCTTGTCGTCGCAACACTGTGTAATGATGCAGAGTACATTCAAGACAATGGTAAATATTCAGTGCGCGGAAACCCGACTGAAGGCGCATTGATTGTCGCTGCAGCAAAAGCGGGCCTAAACCAAACTGAGATGCTATCAAGTGGTGGCTATTCGATTGTTGAGAAATTCCCATTTGATTCAACACGTAAAATGGCTTCTGTGATCGTTAAAGGCCCAGACGGTAAGCACTTCCTAGCACTTAAAGGTGCGCCAGATGTGGTACTACGTCACTCTACTGGCTTTATGATTAATGGTGTGCCTACGGCTGCTGCATCTGCGCAGACGGATGGAAACTTAGCGCTAGATAACGTTGCTTCTGCTGACTATGTAGCTAACTTTGAAGCGGCGATCGAGAACTTCGGTAAAGATGCACTACGTACTCTTGCTGTTGGTATTCGTGAATTGCGTGAAGATGAGCTAAATAAAGAACCTGCTGATCTAGAGAAAGACGTTACTATTCTTGGCGTTTACGGCATCATGGATCCACCACGTCCAGAAGTGAAACTTGCTGTAGAGCAGTGTTACAACGCTGGTGTTCGTACCGTTATGATCACGGGTGACCACGCAGTAACAGCGGCTGCGATTGCACGTGAAATCGGTATTATCCGCAGTGACAAAGACCGTGTTGTTACCGGTGCAGAATTAGATGCAATGGATGATGAGAAGCTACAAGCTATCTGTCCAGACGTTGCTGTATTTGCACGAGTATCACCTGAGCATAAGCTACGTATTGTAAAAGCACAGCAAGTGAACAATGAAGTTGCTGCGATGACAGGCGACGGTGTGAACGATGCGCCAGCACTTCGTCGTGCAGATATCGGTGTAGCAATGGGTATTACTGGTACATCGGTAGCAAAAGATTCTGGTGACCTAATTCTACTTGATGATAACTTCAGCACCATTGTAAAAGCGGTTCGTCAAGGTCGTCAAATCTTTGATAACTTGCGTAAGTTTATCCGACAGGAGTTGACGGCTAATGTTGGTGAAATCTCGGTTATTCTGTTTGCATTCTTGCTAATGGGCCCGGAAGCCATTCTGCCACTAACTCCATTAATGATTCTATGGGTAAACCTAGTTTCTGATGGTCTTCCTGCGCTAGCACTGGGTGTTGAGCCAGAAGAAGGTGACCTAATGGAGCGAGCGCCACGTAAGCGTAACGAAGGTTTCTTTTCCGACGGTCTAGGTCAGCGTATTATTACACGTGGTCTGGCGTTAGGTGCACTAAGCTACGTAGCATTCGCTTGGGCACTCGATGGTGGTTATTCGGCTAACTATGCGCAAACAATGGCGTTCATGACACTGATTTTTGCTCAACTGTGGCACCTGTTCGATTGTCGTTCATTCACCACATTGTTCCGTAAAAATCCGTTTACTAACAAATACCTGTTAGGTGCTGTAGCGACTTCAGCTATCTTGTCACTCAGCGTTGTATATACAGGGTTTGGTCAGCTAGTCTTTGGCACAGAAGCACTAGAGATGACACACTTAGCGGTGATTGCGTTAGGCTCGGCACTACCGACATTCGTACTGTCAGCCATTAAAGAAGTGACGAAAGTACGCTTTATCTAATCTGATAATCACGGCGATAAAAAAAGGCTTGCCGCTTGGCAAGCCTTTTTTATTTGTGTGCCGCTTTTAAACGACTATTCTCGCTCATGCATTGGAACAAAATCACGTAGCTCTTGCCCAGTATAGAGCTGACGAGGACGACCAATACGGCTGGCTGGGTCGCTATGCATCTCATTCCAGTGTGCAATCCAACCAATAGTGCGCGACATCGCAAAAATAACGGTGAACATCGAGACTGGAATACCAATCGCTTTCAGAATAATGCCCGAATAGAAATCTACGTTAGGGTAAAGTTTCTTCTCGACGAAATACTCATCAGATAACGCGATACGTTCAAGTTCCATGGCGACATCAAGCAGTGGATCTTTGATGTTTAACTCGTTTAAAACCTCATGACAGGCGTCTCGCATAACGGTAGCGCGAGGATCATAATTTTTATAAACACGGTGGCCAAAGCCCATTAAACGGAAAGGATCATCTTTGTCCTTAGCGCGTTCAACGAACTCAGGAATACGATCCACGCTACCAATTTGTTCTAGCATTTTCAGACAAGCTTCGTTGGCACCGCCATGGGCAGGTCCCCATAATGAAGCAATACCTGCAGCGATACAGGCAAACGGGTTAGCACCAGACGAACCTGCTAAACGTACCGTTGAGGTAGAAGCATTCTGTTCATGATCAGCATGTAAGGTGAAAATTTTATCCATAGCACGGGCGATCACTGGACTAACGTCATACTCTTCACATGGTGTAGCGAACATCATATGTAAAAAGTTCTCTGCGTAATCAAGGTCGTTTCGTGGATAGATGAAAGGCTGGCCAATCGAGTACTTATAACACATTGCTGCCAATGTAGGCATTTTTGAAAGTAGACGGAAAGCCGCTATTTCGCGGTGAGCTTCGTTGTCAATATCCAGTGAATCGTGATAAAACGCAGCTAATGCGCCAACAACCCCAACCATGATAGCCATTGGGTGCGCATCTCGGCGGAAGCCATGGAAAAAGCTAGCAATTTGTTCATGCACCATCGTGTGGCGAGTCACCGTATCGGTGAACTGTTCGAATTGCTCGCGTGTGGGTGCTTCACCGTATAAAAGAATATAACAAACTTCTAGATAATTAGATTTATTGGCTAATTGGTCAATTGGAAAGCCTCGATGAAGCAAAATGCCTTTATTACCATCAATGAAGGTTAATTGAGATTCACAAGAAGCGGTGGCAAGAAAGCCAGGATCGAAAGTGAAGTATCCATTTGCACCTAATGCCCTAACATCTACAACTTCAGGGCCCAATGTGCCGTTAATAATCGGAAGTTCGATTGGCGCTTTCCCTTCAATATGAAGCGTCGCTTTCTTGTCCGACATAACATTCTCCTTTGCAATATTCAGTCCTGTCCCAATAGTGGGTTGCTAACAAGTTGTACATGTGAGGTACAACAAAGTCAATAATTGTACTTCCTAGTGTGCGCTTGTTAAAAAATATGAGCAAAAAAACGTGAAAATTGTGCTTTATGTAAAAAGTTTTGTTACTGAGTTTGTCTTTAAATGTTGCGATGCGTATAGTGACGTTAGGTCCCGTTTGAGGGCATTGCTCTCTTATTAATAACTTGAACAGGCAGAGAAAAAATTAGATTGTTTATGAATTTTACTGTCTTATTCAAGACACAAGGATGTTAACAATGTTGCATTTTTGTTTATCAATAAAGAGCGGTTTAACTCTATCGGGAATGGAATAAAAGAAACGCTCAATGGAGCTGAGTGAGCAAATACCGTGAAAGAAAATAAGTATCGACCTGTAAACTTAGATCTGCAAACCATTCGCTTTCCTGTAACAGCGATAGCGTCCATTCTTCACCGTATATCTGGCGTCATCATGTTTGTGGCGGTGGGTATCCTCCTCTGGTTATTGAGTACCTCGCTCTCTTCACCTGAAGGATTTAGACGCGTGTCAGAGCTAATGAATAGCTTTGTCGTCACCATGATTATTTGGAGCATACTCATTGCACTGTTTTATCATATTGTGATTGGGATACGCCACTTGTTGATGGATCTGGGCTATTTCGAAGAAATGGATCTTGGCATAAAGAGTGCATGGGTTAGTTTTGCAATCACTGGCGTTCTAGCATTAATAGCAGGAGTCATCGTATGGTAAATCCAGTCTCTAGCGTTGGTCGTAATGGTATCCACGACTTTGTTTTAATCCGAGCAACAGCGATCATCATGACTTTATACACTGTCTATTTGACGGTGTTTTTTCTATTCGGGCCTTCTCTTTCTTATGAGGTTTGGGGCGAATTTTTCGCTAAGAACAGCACGAAAGTTTTTACTGTGCTGGCGTTATTTTCTCTGCTAATCCACGTTTGGATCGGCATGTGGCAGGTTTTAACGGATTACATTAAGTCAGCAGCGTTAAGGGCGGCGCTGCAGTTATTTGTCGTTGTAACGTTGTTTGTATATCTATTGTCCGGTTTCTTTATCGTGTGGGGAGTGAAGTGATGACTATTCCGGTTCGTGAGTTTGATGCTGTCGTTATTGGTGCTGGTGGTGCAGGAATGCGTGCGGCATTACAAATCTCTGAACAAGGTTTAACTTGTGCATTGTTATCAAAAGTTTTTCCTACCCGCTCTCATACTGTATCAGCCCAAGGCGGGATTACTGTCGCGTTAGGCAACTCCCATGAAGATAACTGGGAGTGGCATATGTATGATACCGTTAAAGGTTCTGATTATATTGGTGATCAGAATGCCATTGAGTATATGTGTAAAAATGGCCCCGACTCTGTCATTGAGTTAGAACGTATGGGCTTGCCTTTTTCACGCTTTGATGATGGTTCTATCTATCAGCGCCCGTTTGGGGGGCAGTCAAAGGCCTTTGGTGGCGAGCAAGCAGCTAGAACGGCGGCAGCAGCAGACCGAACTGGACATGCTTTATTGCATACCTTGTACCAGCAGAATGTGAAGCATAAGACCACGATTTTTTCAGAATGGTATGCCCTTGATTTAGTGAAAAATCAGGACGGCAATATCGTGGGCACGACGGCGATTTGCATGGAAAGTGGAGAAGTTTGTTATTTCAAAGCTAAAGCGACCATTTTAGCCACCGGGGGGGCTGGTCGAATCTATGCGTCGACAACGAATGCGCACATTAATACTGGAGACGGTGTCGGTATGGCATTACGCGCTGGTGTGCCAATGCAAGATATGGAAATGTGGCAATTCCATCCAACGGGAATTGCAGGTGCAGGTGTTTTGGTGACTGAAGGGTGTCGTGGGGAAGGTGGGTACTTGCTCAATGGACAAGGTGAACGCTTTATGGAGCGCTATGCGCCAAATGCGAAGGATTTAGCTGGACGTGATGTGGTCGCGCGTTCAATGATGGTTGAGATCCGCGAAGGGCGCGGCTGTGAAGGGCCATGGGGGCCACACATTAAATTGAAGTTAGATCATTTGGGGAAAGAGGTATTAGAGTCGCGCTTACCGGGTATTTGTGAGTTGTCTCGTACGTTTGCCCATGTTGACCCCGTGAAAGAGCCCATTCCGGTGATACCAACTTGCCACTATATGATGGGAGGGGTACCGACTCAAGTTTCAGGACAAGCAGTTGGGTTAGATGACGCGGGTAATGACTATGATATTCAGGGCTTATTTGCCTGTGGTGAAATTGCCAGTGTTTCTGTTCATGGTGCTAATCGTCTTGGTGGTAACTCGCTGCTGGATTTAGTGGTATTTGGTCGTGCAACAGGCTTACATTTGGGAGAGACGTTAGCAGCGCAAAGTGAATCTCGGGATGCCTCTGAGTCAGATATTGAGGCCTCTTTGGCTCGTCTTAATCGTTGGGAGCGTACGCAATCAGGTGAAGACCCGGTGCAAATTCGAAAAGATCTCCAAGCATGTATGCAAAATAACTTTTCAGTTTTCAGAGAAGGTGACGCGATGGCGAAGGGCTTAGAAGAGCTCAAAGAGATCCGCGACCGCCTGCAAAGTGCAAGGTTGGACGATACATCGTCGGAGTTTAATACTCAGCGAATTGAATGTTTAGAGTTGGATAATTTAATGGAAACCGCATATGCCACCGCGGTCGCGGCAAATTACCGAACTGAAAGTCGCGGTGCGCATTCACGCTTCGATTACCCAGAGCGAGACGACGAGCAGTGGTTAGTCCATACAATTTATAACCCACAAAATGAACAGATGAGTAAGCGTGAGGTGAATATGCAGCCAGCCTTGCGAGAAGCATTCCCACCTAAAGCGCGCACATACTAAGGGAGAGTGAACAATGAATCTTAATTTTTCGGTGTATCGCTATAATCCCGATGAAGACAGCGCGCCATATATGAAAGAGTACCAGCTAGAGGTACCAGAAGGTTCAGATATGATGGTGCTGGATGCATTGATTTTGCTTAAAGAGGTGGACCCATCATTGTCATTCAGACGCTCATGCCGGGAAGGAGTTTGTGGCTCTGATGGCATAAATATGAATGGCAAAAATGGTTTGGCGTGTATTACGCCACTATCGGCATTGATGAACGATAAAAGCATCGTCATTCGCCCGTTGCCGGGCTTGCCAGTCGTTAGAGATCTGATTATTGATATGACTCAGTTCTATACCAATTATGCCAAAGTAAAGCCATTTTTGATCAACGAAGCAGAACACCCTCCGGCACGTGAACATCAGCAAAGCCCAGAAGAGCGAGCGCATCTTGATGGGCTGTATGAATGCATTATGTGTGCGTGTTGTTCAACATCTTGCCCTTCTTTCTGGTGGAACCCAGATAAGTTTATAGGCCCAGCAGGATTACTTGCTGCTTATCGTTGGCTAGCGGATAGCCGAGATTGCGCGACAGATGAGCGTTTGTCTGAGTTAGATGATGCGTTTAGTGTTTTTCGTTGCCATGGCATCATGAATTGTGTAAATGTTTGTCCTAAGGGGTTAAATCCGACGAAGGCTATAGGCAAAATAAAAACGATGCTGCTTAAAAAGGCAGTTTAAAACGATCGTTTAATGTAAGTTATAGAGATACCGCCAAATGACTGGCGACGGGAAGGTACATGATTCATGTACTGATGAGCGATAACTACTAGTAGTTAAGGGAAAAGAATGCAGAACGGCGTTATGAAGGCATGGTTTGAGTCTTCTCATTTGGCTGGCGCCAATGCGACCTATGTCGAAGACCTTTACGAATTGTATCTTAGTGATCCAAGTGCGGTCAGCGATGAATGGCGAGAAGTATTTGACGGCCTCCCCACTGTCAAAGAGGTTGTGAATGAGCAGCCTCACTCACGTGTTCGAGATTATTTCCGACGGTTAGCAAGAGAGACGACATACTCAGGCACCGCGGTCTCTGATCCTGATGTTGATGCGAAACAGGTAAAAGTATTGCAGTTAATTAATGCTTACCGCTTTCGTGGTCACCAGCATGCTAACTTAGACCCTTTAGGGCTGTGGCAGCAAGAGCGTGTGCTTGACTTAGATCCTGAGTTTCATTCCCTTACTGAAGAGGATATGGAGAAGGAATTTAATGTCGGTTCATTCGCGGTTGGTAAAGAGAACATGCGACTGGCTGATTTGTATCATGCGCTTAAAAAGACCTATTGTGGCTCAGTTGGCGCAGAGTACATGCATATCACCAACACAGACGAGAAGCGTTGGATACAACACCGTTTAGAGTCAGTAAGTAGCCAGCCCGCTTTTTCAAAAGAAGAGAAACTTACCTTTTTGGATGAGTTGACCGCAGCTGAAGGACTTGAACGCTACCTAGGTGCTAAATTTCCTGGCGCTAAGCGTTTCTCTTTAGAAGGGGGTGATGCACTTATCCCGATGGTGAAGGAATTGATTCGCCACAGTGGTCGCGCTGGTTTGCGCGAGTTAGTGATTGGGATGGCGCACCGCGGGCGCCTAAATATGTTAGTGAATGTTCTTGGTAAAAAGCCTCAGGATCTCTTTGATGAATTTGCGGGTAAGCATGGAGAGAGCTGGGGGACCGGAGATGTTAAGTACCACCAAGGCTTTTCTGCTGATTTCGCCACACCCGGTGGTGATGTCCATTTAGTTTTAGCCTTTAACCCATCGCACCTTGAAATTGTTAATCCGGTTGTGATTGGTTCGGTGCGTGCTCGTCAAGACCGACTCGGTGACCGAGATGGCTCAAAAGTATTGCCGATCACCATTCACGGTGACTCTGCTATTGCGGGGCAAGGGGTTGTCGCCGAGACATTTAATATGTCTCAGTCTCGTGGTTATCGAATTGGTGGTACGGTTCGAATTGTTATTAATAACCAAATTGGTTTCACCACATCAAATCCGAAGGATACTCGTTCAACACAGTATTGTACGGATATTGCAAAAATGGTGCAGGCTCCAATTTTCCATGTTAATGCTGATGACCCAGAGGCTGTCGCTTTTGTGGCGCAGTTGGCGCTAGACTACCGTAATGAGTTTCGACGTGATGTGGTTATTGATTTGGTCTGTTATCGACGTCATGGCCACAATGAGGCAGATGAGCCCAACGCTACTCAGCCGCTCATGTATCAAAAAATCAAAAAGCACCCAACGCCTCGGAAAATTTATGCCGATAAGTTAACCGATGAGCAGAGCATTGATTTAGAAGATGCGACGACCTTTGTGAACGAATATCGTGACCATCTCGATCGAGGAGAGTGCGTCGTGAAAGAGTGGCGACCGATGACAATGCACAGCGTTGATTGGACGCCCTATATTGGCCATGAATGGGATACAGACTGGGTTAACGAGATTTCACTAGAGCGCTTAAAATCGCTAGCAGTGAGGATTTGTCAGTACCCTGAAAGTCACAAATTGCAAAGCCGCGTCAATAAACTTTATCAAGACCGCTTGCTTATGGCTGATGAGCAGAAAGAGGTCGACTGGGGAATGGCTGAGTCTTTGGCTTATGCGACACTGGTTGATGATGGCAAGCGCATTCGTATTACAGGGCAGGACTCAGGGCGTGGCACTTTCTTTCACCGTCATGCCGTATTACATAATCAAGCCGATGCATCGACGTACATTCCATTAGCCAACATTCATGATAAACAGGGGCCATTCCAGGTATTTGATTCAGTTTTATCTGAAGAAGCCGTGTTGGCGTTTGAATATGGTTATGCAACCGCTGAACCGGGTGGTTTGACGGTGTGGGAAGCGCAGTTTGGTGATTTTGCCAATGGTGCGCAGGTTGTCATCGATCAGTTTATTAGTTCAGGTGAGCAGAAGTGGGGTCGAATGTGTGGCCTTACCATGCTATTGCCTCATGGGTATGAGGGACAAGGACCAGAACACTCATCGGCGAGATTGGAGCGGTATCTGCAATTATGCGCAGAACAGAACATTCAGGTCGTAGTGCCATCTACGCCATCGCAGGTTTATCATATGTTACGGCGACAGGTTGTACGGCCAATGCGTCGTCCGTTAATTGTTATGTCGCCTAAATCGTTATTACGTCATCCACTTTGCACCTCATCATTAGATGAACTGGCTTATGGGACATTTCTTCCAGCGATTGCAGAAGTGGATGATATCGACCCAAGTGGCGTTGAACGTGTTGTTTTTTGTTCAGGTAAAGTTTATTACGATTTACTTGAGCAGCGTCGCAAAGATGAAAATAACAAGGTGGCTCTGATTCGGATTGAGCAGTTGTATCCATTCCCTTATGAGGATATGCAGGCCATATTGACAGATTATACGCACGTTAAGGATTTTGTGTGGTGTCAAGAAGAGCCGCAAAATCAGGGCGCTTGGTATTCGAGTCAACACAACTTCCGAGCAGTGATCCCCGCTGATGCTGACTTAAATTATGCAGGCCGACCAGCTTCAGCGTCCCCGGCGGTGGGTTATATGTCGGTGCATTTAAAACAACAGAAGGCACTGGTTGCCGATGCTCTTAACTTGAGCAACGAACTGGAAAAATAAGGAAAGTAGATCATGACAATAGAAATTCTGGTTCCCGACTTACCTGAATCAGTCGCAGATGCCACTGTTGCTACGTGGCATAAGCAGCCAGGAGACAGCGTTGAGCGCGACGAAGTGTTAGTCGATATAGAAACGGATAAAGTCGTATTAGAAGTGCCCGCACCAGAATCAGGTGTATTAGAAGCAATTGTTGAGTCAGAAGGAACGACAGTTCTAAGTAAGCAATTGATTGGAAAGCTAAATGCTGCTATTGCTGCAGGTGAGCCAACGACAGACGTGGCGAAGCAGACGGAAGCATCACCGGATAAACGGCATAAGGCGACATTAGAAGAAGAGAGCAGCGAGGCGTTAAGCCCAGCGGTGCGTCGTTTGTTGGCCGAGAATGATATCTCACCAACGGTGGTCAAAGGTACTGGGGTTGGCGGGCGTATTACACGAGAAGATGTGGAGTCATACCTAAAGAGCAAGCCTGCGACTGCACCAGTAATAGAAGCGCCAGTTTCTGCAGAGCCTCTGTTGACGCATCGCAGCGAAAAGCGTGTGCCAATGACGCGTTTACGTAAGCGGGTTGCTGAGCGCTTATTGGAAGCGAAGAACAGCACTGCGATGTTAACAACGTTTAATGAAGTTAACATGAAACCTATCATGGAGCTGCGTAAGCAATACAAGGACATTTTTGAAGCGCGCCATGGCATTCGATTGGGTTTCATGTCGTTTTATGTAAAAGCTGTCGTTGAAGCCCTGAAACGCTTCCCTGAGGTGAATGCATCTATCGATGGTGATGATATTGTTTATCATAACTATTTTGATATTTCGATTGCCGTATCGACACCGCGAGGTTTGGTGACACCAGTATTACGTGATTGCGATAAGCTCAGCCTAGCGGAAATAGAAAAAACAATTCGTGATTTAGCCATTAAGGGGCGTGACGGAAAACTGACGGTAGATGAACTAACCGGCGGTAACTTCACCATTACCAATGGTGGGGTCTTTGGTTCGCTCATGTCGACGCCGATCATTAACCCGCCACAAGCCGCCATATTGGGGATGCATAAGATCCAAGATCGCCCCATGGCCGTCAATGGCAGTGTAGAAGTCTTGCCTATGATGTATCTGGCTCTTTCATATGACCATCGTTTGATCGATGGGAAAGAATCTGTCAGTTATCTGGTCACTATAAAAGAACTTTTAGAAGATCCAACACGCTTACTGCTTGATGTTTAAGCCTTATTTATCGTAGTCTGGTGCTCATTGATGCCGCTCAACCATTAATGAGCATCAAGTAAATAGGGATAGAGGGGGCGAATAGCCCAGAAATGGATAAAACCCATCTAGGGTTTCGGATATGGAAAGAAAGTCATGAACTTGCATGAATATCAAGCCAAACAGTTATTTACTGAGTTTGGCTTGCCTGTGCCAGAAGGATACGCTTGTAATACTCCTCAACAAGCCGCAGAAGCAGCAGGAAAAATTGGTGGGAGTAAATGGGTTGTGAAATGCCAGGTTCACGCTGGTGGACGTGGTAAAGCCGGTGGTGTCGAGTTACACACCAGTAAGGAGGGCATTCGCACATTTGCACAACAGTGGCTGGGAAAAAATTTAGTTACCTATCAAACCGATGACGATGGGCAACCCGTTAGCAAAATTCTTGTAGAAGCTGCATCTAATATTAATAACGAGCTTTACTTGGGTGCTGTTGTTGACCGTGCTACTCGTCGTATTGTTTTTATGGCTTCTACGGAAGGTGGCGTTGAAATTGAAAAGGTAGCAGAAGAGACGCCCGAGCTGATTCATAAAGCTGCCATAGATCCATTAGTTGGTCCACAAGCGTATCAAGGTCGTGAATTAGCCTTCAAATTGGGGTTAGAAGGCGATCAAGTTAAACAGTTTACCAAGATTTTTTTGGGGCTGGCGACGATGTTTAGCCAATATGATTTGGCGCTGCTTGAGATTAACCCATTAGTTGTCACGGATGAAGGTGATCTTCTTTGTCTTGATGGCAAAATAAATATTGATGCAAATGCGTTGTATCGTCAGCCGAAGCTACGTGAGATGCATGACCCTTCACAAGAAGATGAGCGTGAAGCGCACGCTGCCCAGTGGGAGCTAAATTACGTCGCATTGGATGGAAATATTGGCTGTATGGTTAACGGTGCGGGTCTAGCGATGGGCACGATGGATATCGTTAACTTGCATGGCGGACGCCCGGCAAATTTCCTTGATGTTGGTGGTGGCGCAACAAAAGAGCGCGTAACCGAGGCATTTAAAATTATTTTGTCTGACAGCAATGTTGCTGCCGTATTGGTTAACATTTTTGGTGGCATCGTGCGTTGTGACCTGATTGCTGATGGCATTATTGGTGCCATTTCGGAAGTTGGAGTTAAGGTCCCTGTCGTGGTTCGATTGGAAGGAAATAATGCCGAGCTCGGTGCGAAGCGATTGGCAGAAAGTGGACTGAATATTATTGCTGCGACATCGCTGACTGAAGCGGCGGAGAAAGTAGTGGCCGCGGCGGAGGAAAAGTAATGTCAATATTAATCAATAAAGAGACAAAGTTGATTTGTCAGGGATTCACTGGTGGGCAAGGTACGTTTCACTCTGAACAAGCGCTGGACTACGGCACACAATTGGTTGGTGGGGTCTCGCCGGGCAAAGGCGGAACTGAGCACTTAGGCTTGCCAGTCTTTAATACTGTTCGAGAAGCCGTGGAAAAAACGGGTGCGACGGCGTCAGTGATCTATGTTCCAGCCCCATTTTGTAAAGATGCAATCTTGGAAGCGATAGATGCTGGCATTAAGCTCATTGTTACGATTACAGAAGGTATTCCGACGTTAGACATGTTAGATGTGAAAGTTCGTCTTGATGAAGCTGGCGTGCGTATGATAGGCCCTAATTGCCCGGGTGTGATCACTCCGGATGAGTGCAAGATAGGCATTATGCCGGGGCATATTCACAAAAAAGGAAAAGTTGGTATTGTGTCGCGCTCTGGAACGTTGACTTATGAAGCGGTTAAACAGACGACTGATGAAGGCTTTGGTCAATCGACCTGTGTGGGTATTGGTGGCGATCCTATTCCAGGTTCAAACTTCATTGATATCTTATCTATGTTTGAGCAAGATCCTGAAACCGAAGCGATTGTTATGATTGGTGAAATCGGTGGAACAGCGGAAGAAGAAGCGGCTGCTTATATTAAAGATAATGTCACTAAGCCAGTCGTCTCCTATATTGCTGGTGTCACAGCGCCTGCAGGGAAACGTATGGGTCATGCTGGTGCTATTATTTCTGGTGGTAAGGGAACAGCAGAAGATAAGTTTGCTGCATTGGAAGCCGCTGGCGTTAAAACCGTGAAAAGCTTAGCAGATATAGGCGTAGCACTGCGTGAAGTAACAAATTGGTCGTAAGTTATCGTTAGTTTTAAAAAGCCGCCAGTGCGGCTTTTTTTATTTTGGTGTCCCGGCAAGTTAGCCGCGTACCTTTACGGTTTGCGTTAGCATAAAGAGCATAGCCGCAGACACAACCACAGAAGGGCCAGCAGGAGTATCGTAATGCCATGACATAAGAAGGCCTAATGTGACAGCGATACAACCACACAATGAGGCTATGATAGCCATTTGCTCTGGGCTTTTGGCAAAGCGTCTCGCGGTTGCGGCGGGGATTAACAACAATGATGTAATGATCAATGCGCCAACAAACTTCATCGCGACCGCAATTACTAGCCCTACCATTAACATTAAGATCAGTTTTAATCTTTCGACGTTGATACCTTCAACACGTGCCATCTCTTCATTGACTGTCATTGAGAGTAAGGGGTGCCAGAGTTTAGCGATGGCCGCTAGAATGACAATTAACCCTGCAAATATCCAGAGCAAATCGTGCGAAGTAATCGCCAGTAGATCACCAAATAGATAGGCCATTAAATCGATACGGACATGGTCCATAAAACTAATGGCAACCATCCCCAATGACAAGGCACTGTGAGCCAGTATGCCTAATAACGTATCCGTTGCGACAACTTGTTGGCGTTGCAGACCAACGAGCAATACCGCCAATATTAGGCAAGAGAGAATAATGGCGAAATTGAGGTTGATATTGAGTAGCAAGCCGAAAGCGACGCCGAGTAGGGACGCATGAGCCAGAGTGTCACCGAAATAGGCCATTTTTCGCCATACAACAAATGAGCCGAGCGGGCCGGCTAAAATGGCGATAGCAATGCCCCCCAAAAAAGCGGGTAAAAGAAATTCAATCATGGTGGCTTCCATGTTGGCATGGACCGACAGTATTCCCTGCGAGATCATGTTCGTGATTATGGTGATGGTGGTAGAGAGCGAGCTGTTCGGCTGATTGCTGACCAAATAAGGCTGCATACTTAGGATCTTGGCTAATGGCTTCGGGAGAACCACTGCAGCAAATATGGTGCTGTAGGCAGATCACGTGATCC
The DNA here is from genome assembly GCF_047250365.1 of Thaumasiovibrio clandestinus. Taxonomy (NCBI): domain Bacteria; kingdom Pseudomonadati; phylum Pseudomonadota; class Gammaproteobacteria; order Vibrionales; family Vibrionaceae; genus Thaumasiovibrio; species Thaumasiovibrio clandestinus. The sequence goes on along the minus strand of NZ_JBLBVL010000001.1, from coordinate 400,955 downwards.
GTTTGTGCCATGACTAGATGAAGATCGTGAGAGACCATTAAAATGGCACAATTAAGCTGAGTGCAGAGCTGGGCGATCAGGGCATACATTTCTAGTTGACCATTCACGTCAACCCCTTGAACTGGCTCATCGAGTACAAGTAGATGCGGCTGACGAAGCAAGGCACGGGCAAGCAATACACGTTGGGTCTCCCCCCCAGACAGTTTATGCATATCAGCATGTAGCAGGTGGCTGGCCTGTACTAAGTTTAATGCATCAAGTATTTGTCCCTCATTAAAGCGTCCACCAAGGCGCATAAAACGGGTGACAGTGAGTGGGAGTGTGTTATTCAGTGCTAATTTTTGAGGGACATAGCCAAGGCGTAAGCCTGGCTTGCGGTAAACAATTCCGCTCGAAGGCAGTGTCAGCCCAGTGACAACCTTTACTAGCGTCGATTTACCAGCCCCATTAGGCCCGATAAGCGTGGTGATTTTCCCTGCCTCTAGTGAGAGGTCGATGTTATCGAGTACATGCCGTTGATTATAGGTAACGGAGACTTGATCCAATTTGATGAGATATGACATGTTTATCCACAAGTTGAATTTAACATTTGTTATAATGTAACATTAATGAATGATGTAATGATATTTCTTTTTAAGGGTCTAGAATGAAGCGAATAATCTGTTCACTGCTATTAGCATGGGGAATGGTCTTTCCTGCTGCCGCACAAATAAATGTATTATCAACAATTAAACCATTACATATGATAGTACTTGAATTGACCAAAGGGGCAGCGCAAGCAGATTATTTGTTACCAGCTGGCGGTTCTCCTCATGATTTCTCGATGCGCCCGTCAGATCTTCGTCGTCTTCATCAAGCCGATCTGGTTATTTGGGTTGGACCAGAATTAGAGACGTTTTTAGTGGGAATCGAGTCGACTCTCTCGAAGACAATTACATTGACCTCAGAAGAATCGATTCATTTTCGTTATTATGATGATGTTCATAATGACCATGACCATGACCATGACCATGACCATGACCATGACCATGACCATGACCATCATCATAGCCATGACCATAATGGTGTTGACCCGCACTTCTGGTTGGGTGTAGAGCAGGCAGAACAGGCTGCAAAAGTGATAGTACGGTCATTAATTGAGAAAGATCCTTTGCATCGAGAAGTATATATCGCTAATCTTGCAGCGTTTCAGCTTAAGTTGGCGCAAACTAAGCAAGATATCGCTGTGTCACTGAAGCCAGTGACGACACTAGGCTATTTTGTTTTTCATGATGCGTATGGCTATTTTGAAGAGCAATTCGAATTGTTGAACTTGGGGCACTTTACTGTTGCTCCAGATCGCCGTCCGGGTGCAAAAACGTTAGCGGCAATAAAGCGTCGTTTGGAAAATAATGATGCAGTGTGTGTTTTTCGTGAACCACAGTTTGAGCCCGCTGTCATACAGAGCGTTGTACGCGGTACAGATGTTAGGATAGGGACACTTGACCCTGTCGCTGGGAATATTCCCCCTGAATCTGGAAGTTACTTTTTGTTTTTGAAGCAATTAGCTTCCCAATATTTACAGTGTTTACATGTTTAAAAAGAAAAAAAGACGATATGGGGCTACAACACGCCGCTTTCCCCGACAACACAAGTTTGCTTTGGTCGGAATGGCTGGTGTCGTTTCAATCGCATTTATATGGCAACCAACCATCTTTGACGTATCAACGTCGTCATCATCGGTACTTATTGAACTTGATGAAGAGAGCTTAACGCCGTTATCAGCGAAAGATGCGGAGCCGTTAGGTGAATTTATTGGCAATGATGCGCCAGAATTTGCTGTTGAGCAGGATGAATTGGATCAAATTCTGGCACAGACGGATACCGAGGGGCAGCATAAAATCGCCCAAGGTGAAACGCTCGGGGAAATTTTTTCACAATACAGTTTACCCTTACTTAATATGTATCAACTGTTGGATATCGACCCACGCCTATCTAACCTTCGTGTTGGACAGAAGATTGAATGGGTTCAAGACAGTAATAGTGGCCGAGTTCTAGAGTTCCGTGTTATTCGAAGCAGTAAAACCACTGATACCTATGTTTGGGATATTGCTGGTTATGAACATAACAGTATTGTGACCGAAGGTGAGTTCCAACGCGTTGTCCTTAATGGTCGTGTGCAGGGTAACTTTTATACCGCGGCAATTAATGCTGGAATGACAGCCAATCAGATACAGAACTTGGTGCGAGCTGTTCAGTGGCGTTTTGACTTTGGTCGAGAGTCACGACGCGGTGATCGCTTTTCTATTGCTGTTGATCGAGAGTTTATCGATGGTCGAGCGGTGAGCAATGGTTCTGTGGTTGGGTTGTTATATCGAACCGGAAGCAGAACAATTTTTGCGATGCGCCACGAAGACGGTAACTTCTATGATGAAGAAGGGCAGAGTCTTGATCGTGCTCTAATGCGAGTGCCATTAGAGAAACGCTTCCGGATTAGTTCATCGTTTAACCCAAATCGAAAACACCCGATAACCGGACGAGTACAGCCCCACAATGGTACTGATTTTGCCACGCCAACGGGAACGCCTATTTTATCGGCGGGACAAGGGGTCGTGGAAAAATCGGAGTATCACTATGCGGCTGGTAACTATGTGGTTATACGCCATGGTCGTGAATACATGACACGTTACCTGCATTTAGATCGTCGCTTGGTGAAAGTCGGTGATAAAGTCAGTATGGGGCAACGCATTGGTCTTAGCGGAAATACAGGCCGCTCAACAGGACCACACCTACATTACGAATTGATTCAAAATAATCGCCCAGTTGATGCCATGCGTGTGCCTTTGCCACAAGCAGAGCCGTTAACCGGTTCGGCGAAGTCTAATTTTGTAGCGAAAGCGCAACAGGTGAAAACTGAGTTGATGAACGCGCTGTAATTGTACGGGAATGGTTGCTAAGACCATTCCCGCTATTTTTGCGGGGTATTGATATTAGCCTCAATTTCCACGTTCACTAATAAGTGCTTGTCGCTTTAGCCTACCTTGCAATTGTATGAGAACCCCAAAAAATTAAATGGCAAACGGCATAAAAAAACCGACGCATTAGCGTCGGTTTTTTATTGGCTAGACAGGCTTACATGACACGCATGCCGGGCTGAGCACCTTCGTGTGGCTCCAGAATCCAAAGATCCTTACCACCAGGGCCTGCCGCAAGAATCATCCCTTCAGACATGCCGAATTTCATCTTACGAGGCTTTAGGTTAGCAACCATGACGGTCAACTTACCAACCAGCTCTTCTGGTTTATAGGCAGACTTGATGCCAGAGAAGACCTGACGCGTTTCACCACCAATGTCCAATTGGAATTTCAGTAGTTTATTTGCCTTAGGCACTTCTTCACAAGAGAGGATTTTAGCGATACGCATATCTACCTTAGCAAAGTCGTCGAACTCGATCTCTTCCGCAATAGGCTCTTCAACTAACGGCCCAGCAGGGGCAGTGGCTGCCTCTTTCGCGGCAGCTTCTGCGGCTGCATCTTCTTTTGACGCTTCAACCATCGCTTCTACATGCTTGCTATCAATACGGCTAAATAGCGCTTTGAACTTAGTGATGTCGTGATTGGTTAGCGGTGATTCGATTGCTTCCCACGTTAGCGTTTCATTTAAGAATGCTTCAGTGCGTTCTGCTAGCTCAGGCATGACCGGCTTTAAGTACGTGATTAATACGCGGAACAAGTTGATACCGACAGAACAGATGTCTTGCAACTCTTGTTCTTGGCCTTCTTGTTTCGCGACAACCCAAGGGGCTTTTTCATCAACATACTGGTTTGCTTTGTCAGCCAGCGCAGTAATTTCGCGAATAGCGCGGCTAAATTCACGGTTCTCGTAAAGCTCAGCAATACGATCAGCAGCAGCGACAAAGTCTGCGTACAGTTCTGGCTCGGCAAAGTTAGCTGACAGTTTGCCATCGAAACGTTTGGTGATGAAACCCGCATTGCGCGAAGCGAGGTTAACAATCTTGTTCACCACATCACTGTTTACACGCTGCGTGAAGTCCTCAAGGTTAAGATCGAGGTCATCAATGCGGTTGTTCAGTTTCGCCGCGTAGTAGTAACGCAGACACTCTGGGTCCAAATGTTTTAGGTAAGTCGCCGCTTTAATAAACGTACCTTTAGATTTTGACATCTTGGCGCCGTTTACGGTGACATAACCGTGCACGAAAACATTGTTTGGTTTACGTAGGCCGGCACCTTCAAGCATTGCTGGCCAGAACAAGCTGTGGAAGTAAACGATATCTTTACCAATAAAGTGATACAGCTCGGTTTGGCTATCTTTATTCCAGAACTCATCGAAATCTAGATCGTCGCGCTTGTCACACAGGTTTTTGAACGATCCCATGTAGCCGATAGGTGCATCAAGCCAAACGTAGAAGAATTTGTCTTTCTCGCCTGGGATCTCAAAACCAAAATACGGCGCATCACGTGAGATATCCCACTGTTGAAGACCAGATTCAAACCACTCTTGCATCTTGTTGGCGGTTTCATCTTGAAGTGCACCAGATTTGGTCCATGCTTGTAGCATGGCTTCAAACTGTGGCAAATCAAAGAAGAAGTGCTCAGAGTCCTTCATAACAGGTGTAGCGCCAGACACGGCTGATTTAGGATCAATCAGATCCGTTGGGCTATACGTTTCACCGCAGTTGTCACAGTTATCGCCGTATTGCTCTTCTGACTTACACTTAGGGCAAGTCCCTTTTACAAAACGGTCAGGTAGGAACATCTCTTTCTCAGGATCAAACAGCTGAGAGATGGTACGGTTAGTAATGAATCCGTTGTTCTTCAGTTGGGTGTAGACAAATGATGCCAACTCACGGTTTTCATCTGAATGGGTACTGTGATAGTTGTCAAAACTGATGTCAAAACCAGCGAAGTCAGCCTGATGCTCTTGGCTAACTTGTTCTATCATTTGCTCTGGAGCTATTCCCATCTGTTGCGCTTTAAGCATGATTGGTGTGCCGTGTGCATCGTCAGCACAAATGAAATGCACTTCGTTGCCGCGCAGTCTCTGGTAACGCACCCAGATATCCGCTTGGATATGCTCAAGCATATGACCCAAATGGATTGAACCATTGGCATATGGCAGGGCGCAGGTAACTAGAAGTTTTCTTGGGTTTGCAGTCATAGTTACTTCTTTCGCTTATTTGATGGGTAAATGAAAAAGGGTAATTTCAAAATTTAGTTCCCGATATTACCTGATAAGAGGGGGCGGAGTGAAGATAATTAGGCGAGAGGAGGTGATAATTTCATGTTGGTTGGACTAAATCACGCCATTATTTTCACGATCTATATCTATGACAGTGATTTTGAGTCGGAGATGTGCAACGCTACCAATTATCTGCCCTCTTCAGCACCGATGCTGTTGTAACCGTTTTTAGGAGAATAGAGTGAATCAGCCGATATTTGAACACGAAAAACAGCTACGTCAATGGTTACAACAGTTTCAGTATCCTCATTTGCCGCAGGATTGGGCGTTTCATCGGGCGCTAACGGTAAAGGTGGGTTCTAATGGTGAGTTCGCCCTTACGCTGCCGTTTGCGGCGGCTGATTTATGCCAAGAAATTGAGGCGTGGGCGCAAGCACAGCATATCGAGTTAACTACGCAGGTATCCCCAATTAGCCTACAAACACCGTCAGGTCAGCCAGTGGCTGGGGTGAAAAATATTATCGCAGTCAGCTCTGGTAAGGGTGGAGTTGGCAAGTCAACAACAGCAGTAAATCTGGCTTTAGCGCTGAGTGAGTTGGGTGCGAAAGCGGGAATTTTAGATGCGGATATGTACGGCCCATCAATCCCATTGATGTTGAATTGTAGCGGTGAAAAAGCGGTGTCTTACGATGGTGAACGAATGCAGCCCGTCGAACGGTATGGCATTTATGCCCAGTCGATTGGTTTTCTTATTGAGGATGAAAACGCGGCAGTTTGGCGCGGGCCAATGGCATCGAAAGCCTTGCTGCAGTTGTTAAATGAAACCGAATGGCCCGACTTAGACTATTTAGTGGTCGACCTTCCTCCGGGTACGGGGGACATTCAATTGACATTGGCTCAGCAGTTTCCAGTCACTGGCGCCCTGATTGTAACAACCCCGCAAGATCTCGCGTTGCTCGATGTGGCTAAAGGGGCGGCGATGTTTGAGAAGGTTTCCGTGCCTGTGTTGGGTATTGTTGAAAATATGAGTTACCACATCTGTGCTAACTGCGGTCATCATGAGGCGATTTTTGGTGCCGGTGGCGCAGAAAAATTGTCGGCGCAAAAAGGGCTACCACTACTGGTGCAGCTTCCGCTGGATATGCAAATTAGAGAAGATATTGATATGGGCTGCCCAACGGTGATTAATTCACCTGATGGGGAGTTAGCGGAACGCTATTTTGCCCTTGCTGAGCAGGTTGCAGCGCAACTGTTTTGGCAGGGAGAGCCAAGGTTGCCAGACATATCGGTTCGTCAGGTCTAAAATTATGCGGTATCGTGCATTGAAAATTATTTTTCTGGCGTCAATGCGTTGAACTGCCTATAATCACCCGGTTTATTTATTCCATACGCCAGAAGTCTCACAGGTACATTTTACTATGTCTGAACAATCACACCAATGTGTCATTATCGGTATTGCAGGTGCATCTGCATCCGGTAAAAGCTTGATCGCAAATACCGTTTACAATGAGTTACGAGAAAAGGTAGGCGATCATCAAATCGGTGTTATCACAGAAGATTGCTACTACCGAGATCAAAGCCATTTGAGCATGGACGAGCGCGTTAAAACCAATTATGACCACCCTAGTGCGTTGGACCATGATTTGTTGTGTGACCACCTTGCCCGACTTATCGAAGGTAAAACGGTAAATGTGCCGCAGTATAGCTATTCAGAGCATACGCGGATGCAAGACACAACCGAAGTGTCACCGAAGAAGGTGATCATTATTGAAGGGATTTTGTTGCTAACGGATCCGCGTTTGCGTGATTTAATGCATGCGACAGTCTTTATGGATACGCCACTCGATATCTGTTTGTTGCGTCGTGTACAGCGTGATGTTGCTGAGCGCGGACGTACCATGGATTCGGTGTTGGAACAGTATCAAAAAACAGTGCGTCCTATGTTTATGCAGTTTATTGAACCATCGAAGCAATATGCAGATATTATCGTCCCTCGCGGCGGAAAGAACAGAATTGCCATTGATGTACTAAAAGCGCACATTGGTAAATTACTAAAAGCATAAATCGAATAACAAAATTTGATAGTAAACTTGAAAGGTTGACCCAGTGTCAGCCTTTTTTTTGAGGTATGCAAAACGCGACTTACCAAAAAATATTAGTCATAATCAAACGATAGGCTCTTAACTTTTCGGTTTATTCTTACCTCTGATGATAAACCACCATAGTTCAGCAAGCGAGGAAGCGATGAAAAAGCTGATTGTAATACTTTTAGGAATCGTCATCACACTAGTTATAGCACTGGCAGCCCTAATCGCGCTGGTTGACCCCAACCAGTTTAAACCTGTGATAGTCGAGCAGGTCGAGGAAAATACGGGACAGACATTGGTGATTGATGGTGAGTTGAAGTGGCAATGGTGGCCACGATTAGGCTTATCGATGGGGGAAACGGCATTACGTAATCCAACTGAGTTCACGTCTACTGATATGTTGGCATTTCAAACTGCCTCGCTTTCTGTTGAAGTGTTACCTTTATTCTCACGTACGTTATCGGTGGGAGAGCTGACGTTGATTGCACCGCAAATCAATGTTGAAACCTTGCCAGATGGGCGACGTAATATTGATGCGCTACTGTCAAGCGATGAAGAAGAACAGACGATTGATGACAATGAGTCACAGGGGGACTCAGATCCGTCGCAACAAGCCAAAGAGCAACCTTGGTCGATTCTGTTAGCGGGAATTCGTATCGAAGAGGCGCGCGTGATGGTTATCGACCAACAGCGAGACGAAACGCTATTGATAGAGCCAGTAACCCTGAACTTGAGTGCATTCTCTCCCGGCGAGTGGGCTGAATTGGCGTGGCATGTGGGGGCGCAAACCGCCGATATGCAGGTTGAATCGAAAGGCGCAATGGAATTATTGCTACAAGACGACATGCAGTCTTTTGAACTCCGAAAAGTTAGCTCAGACATCACAGCAAAAATGGAGAATTTCACCCTAACACGTGCTCAATTAGATATCCCCAGCTTTCGTTTGGCGGAGCCGAGCGTGGTGAATTTTTCGATGGTAGGAGAAACGGGGGGAGAGGCGTTTGATGTGAAGCTCGCGACTGAGTTAAACGTATCGACAAACTACGACTCTTTGCGTTTAACAAATCTTGATTCACAGCTGGCCCTTGAAACTAAAGCTGTTCCATCGGGACAGATTAACGCCACCGTTAGCACTGATGTCGAGTTAGATCTTACAACGCAACAGGTTGCACTTTCAGAATTGGTTGCACAAGTTAACGATACGCAGTTAGCTGGTGTTCTATCAGTTAATTATCAGCAATTGCCAGCACTACGCTTTGATCTTAGCAGTCCAGCGATCGATTTAGATGATTGGGTAGCAGAGAGTGAAGATAAGGCAACAGAGCCTGATTCAAAGCCTGCGACAAGCAATAAGCCTTCCACTGATAGTTCAGCATCACAAGAACCGGATCTTTCCGGGTTAAAAGGGCTGGATGTAAAGGGGCGCTTCAGCGTAGCCCAGTTTAAAGGTATGGGCCTTGCGGTAAATGATATTAACGTAGATCTTGCCATACAGAATGGTGTACTCAATGTGTCAAAACTGGCCGCGCGCCTGTATGGCGGAAGCGTTAATGGTAGTCTCCAATTAGATGCAAGAGCCCCTGTCGCCAAGTATCAGGTTAAGCAGCATTTGGATGGCGTAGAGGTTCAGCCACTCTTGATTGATTTGGCCGAGAATGATTCGTTGTCAGGGACGGGACGCGTTGATATAGCACTATCTGGAACGGGCTTGAGTGAGGCCGCGCTACGTCGTAATAGCCGTGGTACCGTGGCGTTAAATCTGGCAGATGGCTCGGTTAATGGGGTCAATATTGCTGAGATGATCCGTGAGGCGCGAGCGACGCTGAAAGGGCAGCGCGACACCTATGTCGAAGAGGAACGAAAAACGGACTTCACTGCGCTGTCTGGGACGATTTCTATCGCAAATGGGGTCGCGTCGAATAGGGATCTGACCATGAGTTCACCGTTATTGCGGATTAACGGTCGGGGCCAAACCAACTTGGTTAATGAACGTATCGACTATGTTGTTGAAGCTGCGGTGGTGGAGTCGAGCAAAGGGCAGGGCGGCAAAGGGACGGATGAGCTGAACGATATTGTTGTGCCAATCAATGTGTCAGGCACTTGGTCAGCCCCAAGCTATAAGCTCGATGTAGAAGAACTACTGAAACAGAACTTGCAGCTAGAAAACAAAGCAAAACGAGAAATAGAGCGTGGCTTAGAGAAGCTTCTTGGTGAAGAGGGGGAAAAGGAAGAGTTGAAAAAAGCGGCGGATCAGTTGCTGAAAGGGCTATTTAGGTAGCCCTTTAGCCATCCTTATTTTATGTCCGGCCTCCCTTGTGGTTGCCGGTTTTTTTATTTTTTCGTTGGGTTTCTAGGACGTCTTGAAATGCGGATAGTAGGTCGACAGCGGAAAGCATGCCAACCAAATCTTGGTTTTTGTTAAGCACAGGAGCGGCACTGATTTTATTGTCCAGCAAGACACTAACGGCTTTGGTAAGGGTGTCGTAAGTATTAACGTGAATGACTTGGCGACTCATAATATCGTTGACGACCATATCATTGCTCACCTGATATTCATGCGCGATATCAGGGCTTTCATCGGCCCAGTTTGGGCGCCGCAGCTCTCGGTCACTAACAAAGCCGATCAGTGTGTTAGAGGTATCTGTTACGGGTAAATGACGGATCTCTTCATCCCTCATTAAAAAGTATGCTTGGCGTACCCCCATCTCTGGCGATACACGAATCACTTTCTTGGTCATATACTCTGATACTTTTGCTGGCATAGAGCCCTCCTTCTGATTGTTGAACCAGACTAACGTAAAGAAAATGTAAATACTGCGAAGTATACTTGTGTTTTGTGCTTCTATTTTATGGTGTGGCGTTAAACCATTCAGGTGAGGAGGGAGAAAAGCGATGCTTGATGAAAAAGAAAGCCCGCACAGAGGCGGGCGAAGCTTATTCTTTGTTATAAGGTTTTTCTAGTGAGCTAATGTCATCTTCATAGGGCCAGTAGTAGTGACCCAATCTAACGATGAGTGTTGCTGCTGCCAAAATGAAAGCAGACAGTGAAAGCCAAACAATATACGGACCATCAAGCTCTTTCATGCCCAACGTGATATAACGGGCGATAGCCATAATGGCGATATAGATAGGGTAGCGTACCGGTATCTTACCGACAGCGACAAACTGATGTACCATCGCGAGCACTTCGAGATAGATAAACATCAACAGAATATCAGTGAGTAAAATTTCTCTGTTAATAATGACATTGGTGATTTCAGTCGTCATTGCGACAAGTGTTGCAATTGTAATCGCAATGCATATCAAAGCTTCCAATAGATGGAAGATTCTTAAGAAAGGTTTGCGCAATATCTTGGGAAATGTAGAAGGCATACGATTACTCTTTATGAATTAGGTTACCAATCAACCCCTTTGCGTGCTTTTATGCCATTATCAAAGGCGTGCTTAACATTTTTTACTTCCGATACCGTGTCAGAAAGTTCAATTAATTGTCGGTGTGCCGCTCTGCCTGTTATGACAACGGTCTGTTCAGTAGGTCGATTCTCTATTGCTTTGATCACCTCGTCAAGATCAAGATATCCATATGCGATCATATAAGTTAGCTCATCCAACAATACGACGTCATATGCCGGGTTGGATAACATTTTCTTTGTCGGCTCCCATACGGCTTGGGCTGCCAAGGTGTCTGCTGCCTTATCTTGCGTATTCCACGTAAATCCTGTTGCCATTATATGAAAATCAACATCGTGTTGCTGCAGTAAGTCGCGCTCACCGCATTCCCAGTTGCCTTTAATAAATTGTGTAACACCACATTTTTGACCATGCCCTACCGCTCTCGCTACCGTGCCAAAGCCTGATGTTGACTTGCCTTTTCCATTTCCCGTAATGAGGATAACAATCCCACGTTCTTGTTGTGCGTTATTGACACGCTGTTCGACTTGTTGCTTTAGTTTTTCTTGGCGTTGTTGATGGCGAGTGTTATCACGCATGATAAATCCTTATCTGAGAAGCAGAAATTGACAGAAACTCCTTTATGCATATTACAATAGTTAGAACGGAAATGTTGAGCATGGATGTTATTAACGCAAATCAACGGAAAGAAAGAGTACTACAAGGGGATAATATGCGCATATTGGTGGTCTGTATGGGGAACATTTGTCGTTCTCCAACCGCAGAGGCAGTACTTAGACAACGTATTAAACAGCGAGGTTTAGACTATATTGTCGATTCTGCTGGTACATTGGCTTACCATCAAGGCGAGCACCCAGATCCGCGTAGCCAAGAAGTCGGCGAATCTAGAGGGTATCGTTTAGCGGAGATACGGGCCAGGAAAATAACCGAGTCTGATTTTGACGATTTCGACCTAATTTTGGCCGCCGATAAACATAATGAACAGGCGTTATTAGCAATGAGCCCGGCGCAACATGCTCACAAAGTGACACTAATGATGGCCTATTGTCCCGAGCTGGGCGATGAAATTCCAGACCCATACTATGGTGGTCCCGATGGTTTCGAGTTGGTACTAGACTTGATTGAGCAGGTCAGTGATGCCTTGTTAGACAGGTTAGAAGCCGTAGACTAAAAGCGCGAGTATTGCCCATAAAAGAAAACCCCGCACAAGGCGGGGTTTTTATTTACGTTGAGATATCACATAAAGCAATTAGGCAATGGTTTTCGCCATTGGCGCGGTTGCTTGGCTTGTAGCGACTTGGCTACCTGCTTGACGATATGTTTCATTGGACTGACGGAATGCCGCCGCAGGAACATCAACATTTGCCACCTCTTTGTGAGGCGCAGGCGCTTTCACCATAGGGGCACTTGCGTGACCTTTTCCTAGCACAGTAACAACGTTTACTTCTGGTGTCGTCGTCGATGCTGCTTTGGTCGCTGGTTCTGCTTCGATTACAGGCTCTGCTTCGATTACAGGTTCTGCTTCGATTACAGGAGCCGCTTCGATCTCAGGTGCCGCTACAACAGCTTTCTGAGGCTTACCCGGCGCTTGAGCAGGAGAGCTAGCTGCTCCTGTTGCCTCTTTTTTGGCTGGTGTTGCAACCGTTTCAGCAGTAACAGCTGCAGCAGGTTGTGCCGCAACAACCGCAGGCTCTTCTGTTGGTGCTGCCTCTACGACAGGTTTCTTAGCGACAGGCGCCGCAGGTGCATCAACAACCGGTGCTTGGTTGCGACCAGTATAAGGCAATACAATTTTACCCATTGCTGCTTCAGGACGCGCCACACCATACTGACCCGGCGTTTTCTCTTGCATAGCGTTGGTTGCTTCAGGTTGCTGATGAACCGCAACTTTGTGCGAAGGCCATACTTTACCCATTGCCATTTCTGGAGAAGCAACGCCAGATTTTAGTACAACCGCGTTTGGTTTGTCGATAACGCTAACGACGTTCTCCATGTCGCTGATGCAATCAGCAGCTTGTTCTACAGCATGCGTAACAGCATCGGCAACTTGGTCATTGTCACGGTAACGACGACGACGCTGGCCGCTAGAGCGCAAATGACGCGGAGTGCGACGATTACGGCGTTGTTTTTTCTCGCCTTTATCATCATTTGTTGCTGCGACTTGATCAACGTTCTCTGCTTTAGCTTGCTCTGCGATTGCTTTGCCAGCTTGCTCTAATTCAGCGCTATTTTGCTCTGGCTTAGGCTGCTCGACACGGATCTTTTTATCAAGCTTACGGCGTTGACGGCGCTGCTTAACTTTCTCCGCTTTCTTTTCTGGCTGAGCTTCAGCAGTGACAGGCTTGTCGACAGGCTTACGCTGCTGTTTAGCGGGTTTCGTCGTTTTATCTTCGCGATCGATAGCCTTGTCGTTAGTTTCTTGACGACGAGGTTTATTACGATCGTTGCGACGTCGATTACCGCTCTGCTCGCTACGCTCTTCGCTTGTGGCCTCGTTGTCACGCTTATCGTGTTGACGATTGCGGTTATTACGCTGGCGATTGCGATTGCGGTTGTTGCGATTGTCACGCGGTTTATGGCGTGCTTGTTCGTCCTTTTTCGATTGCTCTTTCTTTGGCTCTTCTTCGTTACTAAATAGCGCGGAAATTGCAGCAATCAAGCGAGAGAATAATCCAGGCTTGCTTTCGACCTTCTCTTGTTTCTTCGGTTCAGCTTTTTGTGCTTTAACAATAGGTGCAGGCTCTTTAGGAGCACTAAACCCTTGAAGAACAGGCTCTTCTCGCTTCTTAACAGGGGCTTCTGCTTGCGCTTCTGTCTGCTCAGCTTCACGTAATGCGTCGATTTGTTTTGGAATATGATACGACAGCGTATCTTGTTCTTCACCACCACGGACACGAATAACGTCAAAATGCGGTGTTTCCATATTGGCATTTGGCACCACAACAGCTTTTACATTGTGATACTTTTCAATATGTTGAACCGAGCGACGTTTCTCGTTAAGAAGATAAGAAGCAATGGCGACAGGGACGATAGCTAACACTTGAGCAGTGTTGTCCTTCAGGGCTTCTTCTTCAATTAGACGTAGAATAGAGAGCGACAAAGACTCATTATCACGCACGACACCAGTTCCCGTACAGCGAGGGCAAACATGGTGACTTGCTTCTGCCAAAGATGGGCTTAAGCGTTGGCGTGACATTTCAAGGAGACCAAAGCGAGAAATTCGCCCAATCTGTACTCGAGCGCGGTCCATGCGAACAGATTCGCGCAGCTTATTTTCAACTTCACGTTGGTGACGAACTGGGGTCATATCGATAAAATCGATAACCACAAGGCCACCAAGGTCACGCAAGCGCAGTTGGCGCGCGATCTCTTCTGCCGCTTCTAGGTTTGTTTGTAGTGCTGTCTCCTCGATATCGCCACCCTTTGTTGCGCGGGCAGAGTTAATATCGATAGAGGTTAGTGCTTCCGTTGGATCGATAACGATAGAGCCGCCAGAAGGGAGGCGAACTTCACGCTGGAAAGCAGACTCAATTTGAGACTCGATTTGGTAGTGACTAAATAGCGGTACCTCGCCTTCATAACGCTTAATGCGATTTAGGAAGTCAGGGCGAACCAGTTTAATGTGCTCACGAGCGCGGTCGTAGATAGTCGGGCTATCAATCAAGATTTCACCGATATCACGGCGTAGATAATCTCGGATAGCGCGAGCGATCACGTTACTTTCTTGATGTATCAATAATGGGGCAGGGTGGGTTGTCGCGACTTCTTTTACAGCGTTCCAATGATTTAATAGAACGTTAAGATCCCACTCTAGCTCTTCAGCAGATTTACCCACACCAGCAGTACGCACAATAAGCCCCATGCCTTGAGGCAGTTCTAACGTGCTAAGTGCTGCTTTTAATTGTGTACGTTCGTCACCCTCGATGCGGCGTGAAATACCACCAGCACGTGGGTTGTTAGGCATCAATACTAGGTAACTACCTGCCAGAGAGATAAAGGTTGTTAATGCAGCTCCTTTGTTGCCGCGTTCTTCCTTATCAACCTGAACAATCACTTCTTGGCCTTCACGCAACACTTCTTTGATGTTGGGACGACCTTGAGCGGTGTAGTTAGCCGGGAAATATTCGTGCGCAATTTCTTTTAAAGGAAGGAAACCGTGTCGTTCTGCACCGTAGTCAACAAATGCAGCTTCTAGACTTGGTTCTATACGGGTGATTTTACCTTTGTAGATATTTGCTTTTTTTGATTCATGACCAGGGCTTTCGATATCTAAATCGTATAAGCGCTGACCGTCGACTAATGCGACGCGCAACTCTTCCTTCTGAGTTGCGTTAATCAACATTCTTTTCATTAATTTATACTCATTTTAATGTAGTAACGAGTAGAATCCGTTTCTTCTCTCAATGCTGCCTGACCCCAAGTCTGATGTGTTAGAGCCTCACGGCTGGAATTTCAGGGGTGCTCTAGGGCTATACTTCACTCGTTATGTCGCAATGGATTGCGAGCGAGGAACACCACGTTCGCGGTTGCATCTATGACACCGATAAAAAAAACGCATTCTTGCTCGTTATTCAATGTCCAACAGGAGAATGTCTTACGCCGATTGCTGCATCTCTTTGTCAGACGTGTCTAAATAACAGTCATAGTGGTGAATAAGTGCTCACCTGATTACTTGAACGGGCAAAAAGTCCCCTTCAATAGGGTATGATAGCAGGGAGATAAATTTGCGGCAATCCGCTTTAAGGGCATGTTACACTTAAACGCTATGAAAGATGATAAACCTAAAGTGCAATTCATCGAGATTGCTGATGATTTCGAAGGCCAACGTATTGATAATTTTCTGCGTGCAAGGCTAAAAAACGTACCGAAAAGTATGATTTACAGAGTATTACGTAAAGGCGAGGTACGAGTTAATAAAAAGCGCATAAAACCAGAGTATAAATTACAAGCGGGCGATTTGATTCGAGTCCCGCCAATTCGGGTGCCAGAGCCAGAAAATGCTGCGCCAGTGAGCACCAAGCTGAGTAAGGTTGCAGAGCTTGAGCATTGCATCATTTATGAAGATGATCACCTATTGGTATTAAACAAACCGTCGGGCACGGCAGTGCATGGCGGAAGTGGTTTAAAATTTGGTGCTATTGAAGCATTGAGAGCACTGCGACCTGAAGCGCGTTTTCTCGAGCTAGTTCACCGAATTGATCGCGATACGTCTGGAATATTGCTTATTGCGAAGAAACGTTCGGCATTGCGGCACTTGCAAGAGCAGTTTCGTAACAAAACGGTACAAAAATATTATTTTGCCTTGGTGATGGGAGAGTGGAAGGCCAGTTGTAAGAAGGTCACGGCACCATTACTTAAAAATGAAGTAAATAGCATCGTTCGCGTTAATCCTAACGGAAAAGCGTCAGATACTCGCTTCAGGGTGATAGAACGCTTTGAGCAAGCAACTTTGGTTCAGGCTAGTCCGGTAACGGGGCGGACCCATCAGATCCGAGTGCATTGTCAGTATACAGGTCACCCCATTGCGTGGGATGACCGATATGGTGATCGCCGTTTTGATGCTTACACGGCAAAAGCTGGTCTTAATCGCCTATTTTTACATGCTGCGAACATCCGTTTTGTTCATCCAGCATCGGAAGAGGCGATGGAGCTAAATGCCCCAATGGGTAGCGAGTTGGAGCAAGCGCTCACCTTCCTTCGTAAGCAGTAATCCATTCTTGCTTAAAATTGTCCCCCTGCTTAGCGTAGGGGGCTTATTCCCTCTTGGCGTAACATGTCAGTCAATGCGATTAAAGGTAGTCCTATTAGTGTATTTGGGTCTCGTCCTTGCATCGATTCGAACAGTGAGATACCCAGCCCTTCGCATTTAAAGCTTCCTGCACACCAGTAGGGCTGTTCAAGCTCGACATAAGCGGCAATTTCATTATCGCTAAGAGAGCGGAACTGAACATGAAAAGGCTCTACGGTATGGTGTAGCTTTTCTGTGCCAGTGTGATAAAGGGCTAAACCAGTATAAAAGGTGACACGCTTTCCTTGCGCCTTTTTTAGTTGTGCAACCGCGTTAGCAAAGTTTCCTGGTTTGCCAGTGATCTGACCATCTAAAACACACACCTGATCAGAGCCGATAATCCAGTGATGGTCAAACTGCTGCTTCCCGGCCTGTGCTTTGGCAATACTTAACCGTTCAACTAGCTGCTCTGGGTCCTCATTAAGGTGGGCACTTTCATCAATCGCGGGATCAAAAGTGCTAAATGGGAGCTGCAACTTTTCAAGTAACGCTTTTCTGAAAGGGGAACTGGAAGCAAGGATCAGGGGAGTTGACATGGGGTATCTACCTTTTCAAATTGGATGAGTAAATTACCATTGTTATTCAGTAATGAGAATGGGAACTGAGTACTCTACTTAAACGGTGTACTGCCTTTCCGTTGTAAAAGAGATCAGAGCGTAGTTCTAGCATTATAATGGGTAGCGCTGGCAGATATACTGGTAGGCTTGCTCGACCTCTTCAGGTACGTGTTGCTTAGTTTGAAAGCCTTTATCTGGGTACGTTTTTATACGTTCGAAATCAGCCAACAGCGCTTTAAGTACTCTGTCTAATGGCATTTCTCTATTTATATAGTCAAAAAAGCACTGCCTAGTTGACGTTACCTGTAGTTTTTCGATGTGACTCGGCCACTGTTTCATAAACGTTGCCAGAGTGCGGCGCTCCATAAATGGCTTTTGCACGAGAATTATGTTGGAGAACTCCAAACCGAGAGATTGCAGCAATTGATGGGTGAATTGTACATTCTCCCCAGTATTGCTTGATAGCGTTTCGGTGTAAATAGCCTGGGCTGGCACGCCCATGTCTTGTGCGATAGTGGCGAAGGTTTCTGCTTCACTGCGGTCAAAAAGGCCATTAGTAAAGCGCCCTTCACCGCCTGAAAAAATCAAATAGGGGGCAAAACCATCCAGGTATAGCTTCGCTGCATAGTCAGCAACACGCGTGTCGTTACTGCATAGGACGATGATGCATTCACTCGGGGAAAGGGTGTGATCGACTTGCATGTAATCCCACAAGATCTCAATGTACTGATATAACCGTTTGGTCATTAAATTCTCCATCCTTTGAGGTCAATGAGTTAGTTTGCCATAGTTGTGTCGTTATTGGTGGCGATCACGCTGAAATTTTTTCTACACGAATCAAAGAAGACAATTTTTGGTGTTAGTTTACCAAGAAGCCATTATACTCAAGTCGCTTGATATACTGGTGTGCAGTGTTGAACAAATACGTATTGTTATCGCTCATATGTGACTGTCCATATTGCCATCTCAAGCCGCCAAGTTATTTCTACAGGCAAGCAAAAGAGCTGACGGCTTTTTGTTCAAATGTGGCGATATCATGTGCGAGTATCAATAGAAGTGTTCAGCGATAGAAATTTGTTCTATTTTTCTTTGACTCAGAGCGATTAGACAGATAAAATCCGCGCCCTATGCAAAAGGTAAAATTACCGCTGACGGTTGACCCTTCCCGGGCTGCTCAAAAACGCTCTGACTACAATGGTATCATTGGCGCAGAACTTTTAGAGCGACTGGCTGTGTCTTCCTATAGCGTAAATAGTGATGCGAGTGTCACGTTAACTTTCGACATTGACAAGCAAGGTTTGATTGTTGTTCACGGTGTAGCCGAGGTAACAGTAGACTTGGCATGTCAGCGTTGTGGCGAACCATACACTCACCACTATGAAGTCGAGTTCTATTACAGTCCGCTTCGCAAGCCGGAGCAGGCAGATGAGTTACCTGAAGCTTATGAGCCGATTGAAATCGACGAAAATGGTGAGATCAACCTGCTTCAACTTGTCGAAGACGAGTTGATCGTAGCGTTACCACAAGTTGCCATGCATGACGAAGTAGACTGTAAAGTCTCTTCTGATAACTTGGTTTTTGGAGAGATCCCATCTGCTGATGAGCGTCCGAATCCATTTGCCGTATTAGAATCTTTAAAGCAAAGTAACAAGGAGTAGGGTCAATGGCCGTACAAAAAAGCAAAGTAACGCGCTCACGTCGCGGACAGCGTCGTTCACACGATGCGCTGACTACCCAAGCGACATCTGTAGACGTAACCAGCGGTGAAACTCACCTGCGTCACAATGTGACTGCAGACGGTTTCTACCGTGGCCGTAAGGTTATCAACAAGTAAGGTTGAGCCTTTATGGGTCTATCCGTTGCACTTGATGCAATGGGTGGGGATTTCGGTCCCCAGGTAACAGTGCCTGCCGTTGTGCAGGCACTGTTGCAAAACCCGGCGCTAAAAGTCATTATCATCGGCGATCTCGCCGAGATTTCATCTCAGTTAACACTTCTTAATCACGCTCATCATCCTCGAATCCGAATTGTTCATTGTGATCATGTGATCGCAAATGATACGCAGCCGTCCAAGGCATTAAGACGTAGTATGGGCAGTTCAATGCGCATTGCATTGGAGATGGTCGCCTCAGGAGAGGCTGACGCCTGCGTCAGTGCCGGTAATACCGGAGCGTTGGTCGGATTATCTCGTTACTTATTAAAACTCCTACCTGGTGTAGATCGACCTGCTTTGGTCTCTCAGATCCCAACATTACAGGAAAGATCAACTTGGTTGCTCGATTTGGGCGCAAATGTTGCCTGTGATGCTGATACGTTGTTTCAGTTTGCCGTCATGGGAGCGGTATTAGCGGAACAGCATGACATTGCTTCTCCTAAAGTTGCATTGCTCAATATCGGCGAAGAAGACATAAAAGGTAACGATTTAGTCAAGCAGTGTGCTGAGCAGTTAAGCCAATCCCCAGATGTTAACTTTCAAGGTTATATCGAAGGTGATCAAATCTATACCGGACAGGCTGACGTTATCGTCTGTGATGGTTTTGTTGGTAACGTTTCACTGAAAACCAGTGAAGGTGTCGCTAGACTCTTTATTGATCGCATTCGAAACACAGTAGGAAGGAACCCATTACGCCGTTGGTTAGCCAAGTGGTTATTTGCTGACCTATTTGAGAGCTTTAAACAACTGAACCCCGACCAGTATAATGGAGCAAGTCTGTTAGGATTGCGCGGCATTGTTGTTAAAAGTCACGGACGTGCTGATGTTGCCGCGTTTGCAAATGCAATTAATGAAGCGGTGCTGGAAGTTGAACATCAGATCCCAAATAAGATCAATGACCGTTTGGAAGCACTCCTACTTGAGAGGCATTACTAGTCCTTATGTATAGCAAGATTCTAGGTACAGGTAGCTATTTGCCTGAACAAGTTCGTAGTAATGCGGATTTAGAAAAAATGGTAGAAACCAGCGATGAGTGGATCGTTACTCGAACTGGTATCCGTGAGCGCCGTATTGCCCGCGAAGACGAAACTGTCGCGATGATGGCGCATCAAGCGGCGCTGAATGCCATCGAGATGGCTGGTATTGATAAGCACGATATCGATTTAATTATCGTTGCCACCACCAGTGCGTCTCACGCGTTTCCTTCGGCAGCCTGTCAGGTACAGGGCTTGCTGGATATTCATGGGGCGCCTGCGTTTGATATTGCAGCCGCTTGCTCTGGTTTTTGCTATGCGTTAAGCGTCGCCGATCAGTATGTGAAATCTGGCATGGCCAAGAATGCGTTAGTGATTGGTGCAGATAAGCTGGCAGCAGCATGTGATCCAGAGGATCGCGGTACCATTATTCTATTTGGCGATGGAGCTGGTGCGGTAATTGTTAGTGCCAGTGAAGAGCCTGGCATACTGTCGACCCATATGCATGCAGATGGCCGTTTTGGCGACTTACTCAGTTTAGAGTACCCACAACGTGGTGCTCATGGCGATGAGAGTAGCGATGCATGGCTTCATATGGCCGGAAATGAAGTATTTAAGGTCGCGGTTACTCAGTTAGCCAATGTGGTGAATGAAACTTTGGCGGCCAACAATTTAGATAAGAGTGAGCTTGATTGGTTAGTGCCACATCAGGCGAATTATCGAATCATTAATGCCACCGCGCGTAAGCTGTCTATGTCAATGGATCAGGTGGTAGTTACACTTGATCGCCATGGCAACACATCTGCAGCGACTGTCCCGACGGCCTTAGATGAAGCGGTTAGAGATGGCCGAATTCAACGTGGACAACTGCTATTACTTGAAGCGTTTGGTGGTGGGTTTACCTGGGCATCTGCACTGGTGAGATTTTAATAAAGGAAGAGTCATGTCTAATACTGCAATTATTTTTCCTGGTCAGGGTTCGCAAGCAGTTGGAATGCTGGCTGAATTGGCTGAAAAATATTCTATTGTGACCGAAACGTTTGCAGAAGCATCCGACGTTTTAGGATACGATTTATGGGCGCTGGTGCAAAATGGGCCGGTCGAAGATCTTAATCAAACATTCCGTACCCAACCGGCGCTACTAGCCGCATCTGTTGCGATTTGGCGCGTGTGGCAACAAGAAGGCGGCGAGAAGCCTGCTGTTGTTGCAGGCCATAGTTTAGGTGAGTATTCTGCGCTTGTGTGTGCTGGTGTGGTGGCGTTTAAAGACGCGATTAAATTGGTCGAGTTGCGTGGCCAGCTAATGCAGCAAGCCGTTCCTGCGGGTGTCGGTGCGATGTATGCCATTATCGGATTAGATAATGATGCGATAGCAGCTGCTTGTGAAGAAGCCAAGCAAGGCGACGTAGTGTCTCCGGTTAACTTTAACTCACCGGGTCAGGTGGTGATTGCAGGTAATAAAGCAGCTGTTGAGCGAGCTGGTGTACTGTGTAAAGAAGCGGGCGCTAAGCGTGCAATGCCATTGCCTGTATCAGTACCATCACATTGTGAACTGATGAAACCAGCGGCGGATAAATTGGCAGTAGCACTTGAAGCCATTGTTTTTTCTGTGCCTGAAATCCCAGTAATCAATAACGCTGACGTCGCAGTCGAAACGGATCCACAAGCAATAAAAGCGGCGCTAGTTAAACAACTTCATTGCCCTGTGCGTTGGACTGAATCAGTCGAAAAGATGGCACAAGATGGTATTGAGACGCTGATTGAAATGGGGCCAGGTAAAGTATTGACTGGATTAACAAAACGAATTAATAAAACGCTATCTAGCAGTGCAGTCAACACCATTGCTAGTCTAGAAGCAGCACAGTAACAATAGAGGGAATGGAATGAGCCTTGAAGGAAAAATTGCACTAGTTACAGGCGCGAGCCGTGGCATTGGTCGTGCAATTGCTGAGTTATTGGTTGAGCGTGGTGCAACGGTTATCGGTACGGCAACCAGCGAAGGTGGTGCAAGTGCGATCAGTGAATACCTTGGTGACAATGGTAAAGGGTTAGCGTTGAACGTAACTTCTACTGAATCTATTGACACTGCTCTAAAAAATATCAAAGCGGAGTTTGGCGAAATTGATATTTTGGTGAATAATGCTGGTATCACGCGCGATAATTTATTGATGCGGATGAAAGATGATGAATGGCAAGATATCCTAGATACGAACCTGACATCCATTTTCCGTTTATCAAAAGCCGTTCTACGCCCAATGATGAAGAAACGTCATGGACGTATCATTAGCATTGGCTCAGTGGTTGGTGCGATGGGCAATGCTGGCCAAACTAACTATGCTGCTGCAAAAGCGGGTTTGATTGGCTTTACCAAATCAATGGCACGTGAGGTCGGCTCTCGTGGCATTACGGTGAATGCTGTTGCCCCAGGTTTTATCGAAACGGATATGACAAAAGCATTAACGGACGAACAACGTGCGGCAATGTCAGCGAATATTCCTGCCGATCGCTTTGGCTCTCCACGTGAGATTGCAGCAGCAGTGGCGTTTTTGGCATCAGATGACGCTGGATATATCACGGGTGAAACGCTGCACGTCAACGGCGGCATGTACATGATTTAAGCAAATGGTTGCAATATCCCTTGAGTTTGGTCAAACTTGGTGTGTTTTTACCCTAAATCGTGGTTTGACCAGCATTATGGGTGTTGCAACTTTTATTGTATTGAATACACTACTCGAAACATCGCGGAAGCGACTTCTTTTAAAGGAAATAGATTAGTATGAGCAACATCGAAGAACGCGTAAAAAAAATCATTATTGAGCAACTAGGTGTGGACGAAGCAGAAGTTAAAAACGAAGCTTCTTTTGTTGATGACCTAGGCGCTGATTCTCTGGATACTGTTGAGCTAGTAATGGCACTTGAGGAAGAATTCGACACTGAAATTCCTGATGAAGAAGCAGAGAAAATTACTACAGTTCAAGCTGCTATTGACTACGTTGTAGGCGCTTCTGAGTAATCTGAATATCTCCCGGGCGGTCTCCATGACCGCCTGTTTTTCTTTGTTACACCTCTTAAAAAATATCTACCCCGGAGTAAACAATCGTGTCTAAACGTCGTGTCGTTGTCACTGGCATGGGTATGCTGTCACCGGTCGGCAACTCAGTTGAATCTTCTTGGAATGCGTTACTAGCAGGTACCAGTGGTATCGGTAACATTGAACATTTTGATGCGAGCAATTTCGCAGTTCGTTTTGCAGGTCTAGTTAAAGACTTTAATTGCGAAGAATATATGTCGAAGAAAGACGCCCGTAAAATGGATCTATTTATCCAATATGGCGTTGCTGCTGGAGCGCAAGCACTGAAAGACTCTGGCATTGAGGTAACTCAAGAGAATGCCGCTCGAGTGGGTGTCGCTATCGGCTCGGGCATTGGTGGTCTTGGTTTAATTGAAGCCAACCATCAAGCGTTGATGGAAAAGGGCCCCCGTAAGATCAGCCCATTCTTTGTTCCATCAACCATTGTAAATATGATTGCTGGCCACTTATCGATTATGCACGGATTACGAGGTCCAAATATCGCGATCTCAACTGCATGTACAACTGGCTTACACAACATCGGCCACGCTGCGCGAATGATTGCCTACGGCGATGCTGATGCAATGTTGGCGGGTGGTGCAGAGAAAGCATCAACCCCAATGGGGATGGGTGGCTTTGCAGCCGCGAAAGCGCTATCAACTCGAAATGATGATCCACAAGCAGCATCGCGCCCTTGGGACAAAGATCGTGACGGTTTCGTTCTTGGTGATGGTGCGGGCATGATGGTACTGGAAGAGTACGAACATGCTAAAGCACGTGGTGCAAACATTTACTGTGAGCTCGTTGGATTTGGCATGAGTGGTGATGCGTACCACATGACATCGCCAAGTGCTGATGGTTCGGGTGGCGCATTGGCGATGGAAGCCGCGATTCGCGATGCTGGCATCAATGCTGATCAGATTGGCTATGTGAATGCGCATGGTACATCAACACCAGCTGGAGATGTTGCTGAAACGCTTGGTATTCGTCGTGCACTAGGCGCAGCGGCGGATAAAGTTATGGTGTCATCAACGAAATCGATGACGGGCCACTTACTGGGTGCTGCGGGCTCTGTGGAATCTATCATCACCGCAATGGCGCTGGTTGACCAAGCGATCCCACCAACAATTAACCTTGATAACCCGGATGAAGGGTGTGATCTCGACTATGTTCCAGGCGAAGCTCGTCAAGTGAACATTGAGTACGCATTGTGTAACTCATTCGGTTTCGGCGGAACGAACGGTTCATTGTTGTTTAAGAAAATTTAACGCGAATCTGTTATTATCAACGGCCTGATTTATATCAGGCCGTTTTTTTATGGGTAAAGGAATGCAGGTACAGATAGCCACTACAAATAACAGCGCATTGTCTGTCAATGATCGAGGTTTTCAGTACGGAGATGGTTGCTTTAGCACGATAGCGGTGCGACATGGCCAACCATTGTATTGGGACTATCATGCCAAGCGCTTTGAGCAAACCTTATCGCGATTGCGTATTGACGCTATCGACTTTGCCCGGTTGCGGGGTGTTGTTGAAGAGCAAGCGAGAGGGCTAGGCAATAGCGGAGTGATTAAAGTTACTATCACGCGTGGTGAAGGCGGACGCGGTTATAGCAGCGCGGCTGATTTTACCCCTAATGTGGTGATAACCACCGCGATGATGCCACCAACGTACGCGACTTTGCGAGAACAAGGGATAGCATTAGGGTTATGTAACACACAGTTAGGTTTAAACCCATTACTGGCCGGAATGAAGCATTTAAACCGGTTAGAGCAGGTATTGGTGCGTCAAGAGATAGACCATCAACACTGGCAAGACGCAGTGGTATGTAACTTAAATGGTCATGTTGTCGAAACTGGTATTGCGAATCTGTTTTGGGAGCAGGGTAACCAATTATATACCCCGGACTTGTCGTTATCAGGGGTCGCTGGCGTAATGCGACAGGTCATTATTGACCAAGCAAACAGACTGAATATCGCGATATCAGAAGTGGCGGTTAAACCGGAGCACTTACTGTCGGTTGAAAGTGTATTTGTTTCTAACAGCCTGATGATGCTGGTTCCCGTTATCGAGTTTAACGGCCATCATTATAAAAAAGGCAAAATTTTCTCATTATTAGCGAAGAGTTTGTATTGTGATTAAACGACTGTTGTTGGTGTTAGCTATCTTTGCAGTGATAGCCGCTGCCGGAGCGTATTGGGCAGTAAATCAAGTCAAGTTAAGTAGTTCTTCTCCTCTATTGATTGAGCAGGAAACGTTACTAACGGTAGCGCCGGGGAGTCACCTCGCCACCGTGGTTCGTCAGTTCGAACAGCAAGGGTGGATAGAGGAGAGCCCTTGGCGTCAGTATATTCGCCATTTGCGGCCAGAATTATCTGCTGTTAAGGCAGGAACATACATGCTGACGCAAGGCATGCATTTTGATGATGCGCTGGCTTTGATTGTGAGAGGCGATGAACATCAGTTCTCTATTACCTTGCTTGAAGGCGAACGTTTTATTGATTGGTTGGCCCTGTTGCAACAGACGCCATATTTGGTTTCTGAAACGGCAACGATGACAGAGGCTGAGATTGCTAAGGTGTTAGGGGCATCAAATGAAAAGTTAGAAGGTTTGCTGTTACCTGAGACATACTATTTTACGTATGGTACGTCTGATCTAACGCTATTAAAGCGTGCCTATCGTGCCATGGATACATTGTTAAGTAATACGTGGGACAGTCGTGATAAAGGCTTGATGTTGAAGACGCCGTATGAAGTGTTGATTATGGCATCCATCATAGAAAAAGAGACCGCATTGGCCGAAGAGCGAGGTTTGGTCTCGTCGGTGTTTAATAATCGCCTAAAGAAAGGTATGCGCTTACAAACAGACCCAACGGTTATCTACGGAATGGGTGACAGTTATCGTGGTGTGATCACTCGTTCAGCGTTGCGTACACCAACCCCTTACAACACGTATACTATTGCAGGCCTGCCACCGACACCGATCGCGATGCCAGGTCGCGATTCTGTTTTGGCAGCACTGAATCCGCCAGACAGTAACTACTACTATTTTGTTGCGGATACGAAAGGTGGTCATACCTTTTCAACCACGTTAGAACAACATAATCGAGCTGTGCGAGTCTATCGCCAGTGGGAACGTTCACAAAGATAAGCTGAGTTATGCTAGGAAAATTTATTGTAATAGAGGGCTTGGAAGGCGCGGGGAAGAGTACCGCCATTTCGCGCATTGAGCGTGTTCTATCTGAGTTTGGTATTAATTACGTTAATACACGAGAGCCGGGTGGTACGCCACTGGCGGAAAAAATGCGTGACTTGATTAAAGAGGGGCATCCTGAGGAACCGCTCACCGATATGGCCGAGTTGTTGCTGCTGTATGCCGCTCGAATTCAATTAGTTGATACGGTGATTAAGCCAGCGCTTGCTCGTGGCGATTGGGTGATTGGTGATCGGCATGATCTGTCCTCGCAAGCATACCAAGGCGGTGGTCGTGGCTTCGACACTCAGCTAATGGCGAACATGAAGTCAATAACGCTGGGGGATTTTAAGCCTGATCTGACGTTATATATGGACATTGAGCCAAAGCTGGGTCTGAAACGCGCACGTCATCGTGGCGAGTTAGATCGAATTGAACAGATGGACGTTTCATTTTTTGAGCGCGCACGTCAGCGTTATCTGTCGTTGGCCGCCCAGGATGAGTCGATATTGACGATCGATGCGTCGGGCTCAATTGATGCGGTGGGTGACGCGATTGAATCGTCTCTGCGTCAATGGCTTACGTTGCATTCTGAGCAGTAGTGGCCGAATGGTCGAGGAATTTTATGCATCAGCATAGTATTGAGCTTTTGCCATGGCAATCGGCGCTTTGGATGCAGTGGCAGGCACAAATAAGAGAGCGTCGCTTGCATCATGCGGTAATGTTACTCGCTCCGTCAGGCAGTGGACGTCATTATTTGACTCGTGCATTGAGCCGTGCGCTGTTGTGTCAGAATTTAGATGATGATGCCTGTGGTCAATGCCACAGCTGCCGCTTATATGCAGCACAAACGCATCCAGACTATCATTGTGTAGAGGCAGAAGAAGGCAAGAAAATTACGGTAGATGCCATCCGACAAGCCAATCGATGGGCGGTAGAAACATCGCAACTGGGCGGTCACCGTATTATCGAGATTCGCGATGCACAATTGTTGGGTGAAGCGGCGGCAAATGCCTTACTGAAGACCCTTGAGGAGCCACCACAAGGGTGCCATTATCTGTTAACCGCGAATGGTGTTGATGGTGTGCTGCCAACGATTATTAGTCGTTGTAGCCAGTGGCGGCAGCCTTACATCAGCGCTGAAGAGGTCACGCAGTGGTTAAAACAGTCACAGAGAGTGGTTGATGCGGATTTTTTACATCTCTATCAGCAGTCCCCTTTAGGTATCGTGGCTAAGCTTGATGCTGGGTACTTACCGTTGCTTGATGAACTGGTTGGTGCGTTTACCGATTTAGTACAGCCTCCTTACCTGGGATTAAACAGGAATGCCGAGCTATTAGTAAAAGCTGGGGATGATGGTTTGTATTGGTTGCAGATGTTATTGCTTGATGCGTTAAAGCATCAACAAGGGGTTGAGGTATCGTTGTGTGTTTACCAGCACCGGTATATGTCGGCTCAACGCTTGGCGTCACACTGTAACGCCGAGCAGCTGCTTTCTCAACTGGCAAAGCTTCAAACATTGCAAAGTCAGTTACTACAAAGCAGTGGATTAAATAGAGAGTTACTCGTTACTCAATGGTTATGTGGTTTTATAAAAGGAGAGAGCAGTGTTAGTTGATTCACACTGTCATCTTGATAAATTAGATTATGACAAGCTACACACAGGTGTAGAAGATGTAATAAATAAAGCACAAGAGCGCGGTGTTACCCACTTTTTATCGGTGGGCGTTGGTCTGGATGCGTTTCCTCAGATGATGGAGTTGATAGCCCCTTTTGACAACGTGTATGCCTCTTGTGGTGTGCACCCCCTCGATATCGAAGCGGGGTTTGACTACGATCGATTAAAAGAGCAAGCGATGCACCCTAAGGTCGTGGCGATCGGCGAAACCGGGCTCGATTATCACTACCAGCCTGAATTAGCTCAGGCTCAACAAGAGATATTTCGACAACATATTCGCCTCGCTGTCGATGTGAATAAGCCGCTAATTATTCATACGCGTATGGCTCGAGAAGATACGTTACGTATTTTAAAGGAAGAGGGTGCAGAACGTGTTGGTGGCGTGCTGCATTGTTTTACTGAGAGTTTAGACATGGCACAAGAGGCCATTGCCCTTGGCTTCTATATCTCAATTTCAGGCATTGTTACCTTTAATAAAGCGTCGGAATTGAAGCATGTTGTTAGCCAGTTGCCGCTGGAGAACTTATTGGTTGAGACAGATTCTCCCTATTTGGCTCCCATCCCCTACCGTGGTAAACAGAATCAGCCTGCGTATGTAAAAGAGGTGGCCGACTATGTTGGTTTACTGAAAGGCGTACCTGGTGTCGATGTCGCTAAAATAACCAGTGAAAACTTCTTTCGCTTATTTAATATAGAAAAATAAGTTTTTATTGAAAAATCTTATCAATGGGCCTTGTGGCCCGTTTTTTTTGCGTCTAACTTAATAGTTATGCGCTATCGGCATTATTCTCGAGAAGTAGGTCATTTATTTTAGGGCCTGAATTATATTTTTACTGTATTTGGTTTCGTTAAAACAATTAACATTATATCTTTAGTTTTTCTTTGTTCTGGATATTTGAGCTGGTTCAAATTGCTTTATTTTTCCTTTTAAGTCAGTAGTTTAATTTATTTTTTGCATTGAATTAAAAGGGGGGTTTGTGATCGGTTTAGCGTTTTTGAGAACGATGTCTATCGTGGTAGCACAAAGAAAGTTGCGTACAGGGTATAGTTAGCCCCGTTTTCGAGTGTATCGAACGCAAATGGAAATTATGGCGTTGGCATTTGATGTTACTCAAGGTAGCCGCCAGCCCAAATATAAAGCAAAAACTATAATTTATTCTCAGGAGCACATTATGTTTAAGAACCTTTTTGCGAATATGCAGAAAGTCGGTAAGGCACTGATGCTGCCAGTATCGGTTCTGCCAATCGCTGGTATTCTGCTAGGTGTTGGTGCGGCTAACTTCTCTTGGATGCCAGCAGTATTATCGGGCATCATGGAGCAAGCTGGTGGTTCAGTGTTCGGCCAGATGCCACTGCTTTTTGCAGTCGGTGTTGCATTAGGCTTTACTAAGAACGACGGCGTTGCAGGCCTTGCCGCTATCGTTGGTTACGGCATTATGACAGCAACGCTAGCAGTAATGGCTGGCGTTATGGGTGTTGATAGTATCGATACAGGTGTTCTAGGCGGCATCATCGTTGGTGCGATTGCTGGTTGGGCATTTAACAAGTTCTTCCGTATTCGTCTTCCTGAATACCTTGGCTTCTTCTCAGGTAAGCGCTTTGTTCCAATCGTTACTGGTTTTGCAGCAATTGGTGCGGGTCTTGTTCTATCTTTTGTATGGCCTCCAATTGGAAGCGGTATCTCAGCGTTTTCTGACTGGGCTGCTAACCAAAACCCAACGGTTGCGTTTGGTATTTACGGCGTAGTAGAGCGTTCTCTTATCCCATTTGGTCTGCACCACATTTGGAACGTACCGTTCTTCTTTGAGGCGGGTGAGTGTCTAAATGCGGCAGGTGAAATCCGTAACGGCGTACTAACGTGCTACCTAGAAGCTGATGATGCAACACGTGCAGCAGGTAACGGCTTCGGTCAACTAGCTGGTGGCTACATGTTCAAAATGTACGGTCTACCTGCAGCAGCGATTGCTATCTGGCACACAGCGAAACCGGAAAACCGCGCAAAAGTGGGCGGTATCATGGTCTCAGCAGCATTGACTTCATTCCTAACTGGTATTACTGAACCAATCGAATTCGCATTCCTATTCGTTGCTCCAGCGCTGTATGCTATCCACGCGCTATTGGCAGGTACTGCGTTTATCATCACCAATACTCTTGGTATGGTTCACGGTACGTCTTTCTCTCACGGCTTTATCGACTTCCTAGTACTGTCTGGTAACTCTGTGAAGACATGGCTCTTCCCAGTTATGGGTCTAATCTACGCTGCGATCTACTACACCGTTTTCCGTGTAGCCATTGTTAAGCTAGATCTGAAAACGCCAGGTCGTGAAGACGAGTCAGAAGAAGCAACGTCAACGGCGACTGGTACAGATATGGCTGCGCAACTAGTTGCGGCGTTTGGTGGTAAAGAGAACATCACTAACCTTGACGCTTGTATCACTCGTCTACGTGTTGCGGTAGCAAGCGTTGAAAAAGTGGACCAAGATAAACTGAAACAACTGGGCGCAGCTGGTGTTGTTGTCGTAGGCGGTGGTATTCAGGCTATCTTCGGTACTAAGTCAGACAACCTTAAGTCTGATATGGACGAGTGGATCCGTACACACGGTTAATCAAACACATTCCCCTGTTAAAAAGGAAGCCTTATGGCTTCCTTTTTTTTGTGGGATTAAAATACCAAGATGCCGTGTTTAAAAGGGCAATGAAGAGAAGAGCAGGGTAAATACAGGCACAGATAAACTCAGTAAAAAACCACTAACAATCGCAATAGGCACCAGTTGTGCACCGCCATGTGTTTGAATTACTGGTAAAGTAAAGTCCATGCTGGTTGCGCCACCGATACCAATTGCACACAGTGGCTTTGTGCGGATAAGTACTGGAATCAATATCAGAGCCAGCAACTCTCGAAATAACTCATTGATAAACGCAGCTCCACCATAAACTGGTCCATATAAGTCGCCGATGAGAATGCCTGATAACGTATACCAGCCAAAGCCGGATGCCATTGCCAAGCCTTGAGATAGAGGAAGTGACAGAATATAAGCGGCGATTATTCCACCACACCAAGACGTTATATAAATTACGCAAGTTATCGCCAGTCCAGCTTTGTTGAGCAGGATCTGGCGTAAGCTGATGCCACTGTTTCTAAGCTCAATACCAATAAGCAAAAGTAGCAGCATGAGTAACCCTTCGCTGGCGCTTTCAACAATCGATGGGGGAATTGGAATGAGTACGCCGATAACAAATCCAGCCACGACATACCCAATCAGCTTTAAAGATTGAAATACCATGGCAAACATATTGGTATGCGAGGTTGAAGAATGTACCGTGTTGACGACTATTTTTTTACTTAAGTAATAGAGCCCGATCAGGTTTAACACCAAAATGGAGCCACTGAAGATGGTAACAATAACTGCAATGGTGCGAATGTTAAGCATGATATTATCGAGATTAGCTAAACTAATGCCCATTAATGTCAGTACGCCAACGATCAATAACAATGTGGCTTTATTAACGATGTAAAGGTGCTTTGGGTTTGATAGAGAAAGACAGTACCCCAAAATCAAAGGGATAAAAATGAGAAGTAATCCGGCGATCATTGATGCTTAATCCGCTTATAAAAAGGGCAAGATAGCACCATGAACAAAGAAGGGTCAAATTTTGACTGAGCTAAATCGTTAGTCAGAACAATAAAGTATGAACAGAAGGTGGGGTCGTTAGCCCCATCCTGTCTTCTGTGTTGATAATCAGTGAGTCACTGGCTTAAAGGCCGCTGTTTCGAATGATTTCTTGTATTTGGCTTTTAAACTCTTGATTGCTGAGGTTACTTAATTCATACATCGCTTCGGCCCCGGCAAGGTCAAGCTCCACTTCATGCTCAAAATAATTGTCATCTTGATTACGAAAGAGTAGCAGGTGGTTCGCCATGCGTGCTAAGTCGACGTAACGGGTTTCGCCCTCTTTTTTAGTGCTTAGGTAACTGTTTGATGCGACTTCTAAATAATCGTTATCAAAGCCCCAATGTTTTAAAACCAAAATACTGGCTTTGTTACACCCTTGGGCAAACACCTCTTTCGCGATGTTGAAATCGAGGAAGTTCCCGTCTTCAAGATAGAGTTGGTACTCTTTAATTAGTGAAAATAGCCCGATATCGGCCAGTAAACAGGCAAGAAGGGCTTTTTCCGGTTCGAGCGTGGTTTTTTCATCACTGTGTTTAATAATGCCGTTGCAAACTAAAGTTGTTGCACCAGCCAATAAACGTGATTGGTTAGCACTGATTTCAAGTAGCTTGTTACATTCAGTGCTAAATTCCGCTGATCGTTTTAGTTCTTCAATGGCTTGAGCGGTAACAATATCTCTAACGCGGTACATGCCAAGACGAGAAACAGCGGTAATAATATCATGGCAAGTGACGTTTAAAGGGCTAAATACAACAGAGTTGGCGGCTCGAATAACAGAGGCAGTAAGGCTAGGGTCATCAACTAAGGCATCCGCGATATCTCTAATTGCACTGTCTTCGTCTTGACATATTTTGTGGATCCGTAACACGACTTCAGGGATCGGTGGGAGTGATAGTTTGTTGTATTTTATCGCATCGATAACACGTGTTCTAAATTCATTATTAATGCTAGTCAAGATTTGCTTATGCGCAGGCGTGTGCCACATTAAGGCTAAATGGGTCATAGTTAGATTTATAGCTATTGTTGTATTTTAACGACGGTCTGTGCGCTTCATTATACGTGTTTTTACTAATGATGTAGCCTGCCAGTGTGACATTGAACCCGTTTTTCATAATTAGATCCATGTTTCCGAGGTGAGAAGTTTCAATAGGAAGCGTTGCGCTAGTTGCGGTGTCGGTTGGCTGATAAGCATTCGTTTGTGTATGGACTCTAATGGTAATATTTCAATCCATCGCTGACTAACCCAACTGACATCTTCAAATTCAGGCCGTCCATATTGGTCACTAATGATTGGCACTGATTGGAAGAGGTCAAACAGTTTATCAGCCAGTAGTTGATATTCTGGTGTTATCGGAGTTGCAGCCCAATTTGAAGCCCGCCTTATCTCAGCATAAAGTAGGTGTTGTTCCGTATGGGTGATGTCCAATAGTTCTACCTTGTAGCACCCCTCTATTGTTATACGCATTCTTTCAGGGGAGCGTATGATCATCCCCGTTTGTTTTACCACAGTGCCTATCGCTGAAAGCGTTGTTATATCTCTTTGTTGCGATTCATCAAGCATGCAAAGAACAAAAACATGGCTGTCATCAAGAATGGCAGTCATTTCTTGGCACTCATCAAGACCATTTAAGTCGAGAACAGTGTTTCCTCCTGGTAGGAGGTGCGTGGTCGAGGGAAATACATGCATGACTCACCTCTATAAAAAGTTTATGTAATGTTAAGGATAGTTGAACATCTATCGACTGATTTAGAAAAGCGCGAGTCATGTCATGTTGAGTTAAAAGTGTCACATACAGAGTTATTTCGAACTGCGTAATATGTCTGAAATCTCATATCACTCTGTCTAAACTTGAATATGCGACGTGATGCAACCAGACTACATTTCATGCAGAAAGCAGTAGAAATTTAGACAGTGTTAACATTTTTGGCACGATTTCTTTTGTTCATGGAGGCCACATGCCGTCACTCAAGGAAGATTTTTTGCGGTACCTAGAAAGTTATGGCTCGTTTGATCAACGCTCAATGTTTGGTGGTACAGGGTTGTTTGATCAGGGAGCGATGTTTGCAATTATGACAGGAGACGCACTCTATATGCGTGGTGGGGCAGAGTTGAATGATCAATTCTCATCACTGGGGTGCGGAAAATATATTCACGTTAAACGCAGTAGCACAGCAGAAGTTAACTATTATGATGTTACAGCATTGAGGCGTGAACAGCCGGAGCTATGCAATACGTTGGTAGCAGAGTCTTTAGCACAGGCCAGAAGAGAGAAAGAGGCCAAAGCGCAAGGAAAGAACAGACGCATACGTGACCTACCTAACATGCGTTTGACACTAGAAAGAATATTGAAAAAATCTGGCGTGCCGGATGTGCAAACATTTATGTCGCTCGGCCCTGTCGGTGTTTATAAACGCGTTGTTGCAAAACAGGGCGAAGCAGAAATCAAAATGCTTTGGATGTTTGCTGGTGCGGTAAAAAATGTACATTGGACGCTACTTGATGAGTGTTACAAAGAAGAGTTAAAAAAGCAGATCCAGTAAGCTACCGTTACGATGCGTAGATGAAACTTGTTAAGAACAAAAAGAAAACCCTAAGCATGTTAGGGTTTTCTTTTTTTTGTCTACCCGTTGTTTGAGATATGTTCATCGGCACCAATTAACATGCGTTTTAATTGTTGCCAGTATTGGCCGAGAGTTTCGTACCAATACCTTTCCGTTTGTTCGAGGTAGCGGGCTTTAGGGCTGTATTTTTCCCATGGTTGTTGGATATTTGTATGGGCCAGGAAATTTGTTGGTGCAGGAATTGGGTTCATATTAATGTGCTCAAACTCGTTGATCGCCCTTGGCATGTGACTCGCTGACGTCACGAGTACAAATGGCTTATCTTGTATAATAGCCAGTGACTGATTCGCCTCTTCCCAGGTATCTTTTGCCGTTTCAAGTAAGATAATTCTTTGCTTTGAGATGCCTAACGCAATGGCAACTTTTGCCAACATTCTTGCATGGCTGATTGAGGTGCCACCGTCATATCCGGATAGAATTAAACGCGCTTGTGGGTAGAAATTCAAGATACGAATCCCTTCGGCTAAACGCATTAATGCTGTTCTTGATAGTTCGGAGGTGACGGGTATGGCTTCGTCAACAACATGCCCACTACCAAGCACCATAACAAAATCAATCGATGTTTCTGGAGGGATAAATGCGGGGTAATGCCTTTCTACGGGAACAAGTAGGCGAGTAGAGATAGGTTGAAAACTGATTAAAAAGATACCTAAAAGTGATGCTGTAATGCATGTTAAGCCGATGCGGTGGCGCTTAAGCAGCCCAATAACAATAATGCCACAAAGCCCCAAAAGTAGGAGTGCAGGTAGTGGCATGATAAATGCGGTGATAATTTTTTTAAGTTCAAACATCAATGTCGTCCGAAAAAGCAGCACTTGAGTGACAAAGTGCATCTCAAAGCTTTATTCCTTGCAGGCTTATGAGAAAATAGGTCAATGAATCCATGTTACACTAATGTAAGCCCATCGTGAAAGAAGACCGTAACTTCGACGACATCGCCCACAAGTTTGCCAAAAATATTTATGGCTCAACCAAGGGCGAAATCCGCCAAGCTGTTGTTTGGCAGGATATGGAGTCTCTCCTAGCGGAGCACCCAAAACAAAGCCTCACTGTACTTGATGCAGGTGGAGGGCTGGGGCATCTATCCCGGCAGTTAGCGCAACTAGGTCACAATATAATCTTGTGCGACGTGTCGCAAGAGATGTTGGCATTGGCTCGTATTGAGGTTGAGCGTGAAGGATTGCTTGAGCGTTTTCAGTTTTTACATTGCGGGGTGCAAGATCTGACACAAAAATTACCCAAGCCAGTGGATTTAGTGTTATTTCATGCAGTAATGGAGTGGTTGAAATTGCCATTTGAGGGGCTTTCTCAAGTTCTCGCATGCTTAAAGCCTCAGGGTTATGCATCGATTATGTTTTATAACCAGACGGGGCTACTGTTCAAAAACCTCACATGTGGAAACTTAACCCATATCGAACAGGGTATGCCACACCGAAAACGGTTTAAGTTGCAGCCACAAAAAGGACTTGTTCCTGAAGAAGTTTATGCCCACCTTCATAAAAATGATTTTGTAATTAAAGGCAAAACAGGGGTGAGGACGTTCCATGATTATATGCAAAACAACTACTTAGGTGATTATACCGAGCAGCAGTTAATTGCAATGGAGCAATCGTTATGCCGCCAAGAGCCATTTGTCTCTCTTGGTCGATATATTCATGTGTGGGGGCAAATGGGACCCGCACACTCAGAAGTAAGCAAGGACATTGAATGAGTGAACAATCCCAGACTGTGCCTGAATTGGTTAACTGGGTAAAACAGCAAGATCTCAGTATTCAACTTCCAGTCGAGCGTCTGGCGTTTTTATTGGCCATTGCCATATTAAGCCAAGAGCGTATTGATGATGAGTTGCAAGAGGGAGAACTGGTTGACGCGTTTCGTATTGTCAGTGACCAATTTGGTCAATATGAAGAGACATTAACGACGCGGGCAAATAACGCGATTAACGAGCTGGTTAAGCAGCGTTTGGTTATGCGTTTTACCAGTGAACTGACGGATGGGGCAAATATTTACCGTTTGTCACCGCTTGCGGTCGGTATTGCAGACTATTATGCCCGACATAAAGAATACTCGACCCTGAAATTATCTATTCAACTTGCAATGGTTGCCGATGAGATTGACAAGGCTAAGCAAGCAGCACAACAACAAGGCAATGCTGATCATTGGCGCAAGAATGTCTATGCCGTTTTAAAGTATTCGGTTGCTGACATTTTCGATCGCATCGATTTGAATCAACGCACCATGGACGAGCAGCAACAGCACGTTAAAGAGAGTATCGCTGAGTTGCTTAATCAGGATTGGCAAGCAGCGATAGCAAACTGTGAACATTTACTTAATGAAACGTCCAATACGTTGCAAGAGCTGCAAGATACCTTGCAAGCGGCTGGAGATGAGTTACAAAGTCAGCTATTGGATATTCTAGAGTACACCCTCTATAACGATGAACTGAATTTTGTAACCGAGATGGTTTATAACTTGCAATCTAAGTTAGATAGGATCGTTAACTGGGGTCAGCAAGCCATCGATCTTTGGATTGGTTATGATCGCCATGTGCATAAATTTATCCGAACCGCGATAGATATGGATAAAAACCGTGCCTTTAGTCAGCGACTGCGTCAGTCGGTGACTGACTATTTTGACGCGCCGTGGACGCTAACGTTTTCCAGTGCCGATCGTCTGCTTGATATGCGCGATGAATCGATGGTTTTGAAAGACGACGAAGTGACGGGTATGGCGCCAGAGACGTTAGAGTTTGAACAATTGACGCAGGTCACCGACCAATTGGCCGAGCAAATTGCAGAACAACTTGCCCATTACAAAGAGACCGCAAAAGCCATTAATTTAGGGCTGTTACTAAAGCAGTACTTAAGTGCGCACCCTGAAGCTCAACATTTTGATTTAGCACGGTTGGTTATCGACCAAGCCGTCCGTTTGGGTTATTCGGAAGCAGATTTAAATGCTGTACAGCCAGATTGGCAAGACATTAATGACTTTGGAGCAAAGGTACAAGCGAATGTCATTGACAAATATTGAAGAATTTATGCCACAACAGTTGGCAAAAGCGATCGCTAATCCTCTTTTCCCAGCGCTCGATAACCTATTACGTTCAGGCCGTCATATCGGTTCTGATGATTTAGATAATCATGCATACCTGCATGAGTTTGAGAACGAATTAGCACAATTTTATTTGCGTTATAATGCCGAGCTAGTTAGAGCGCCAGAAAGCTTCTTTTATCTGCGCCCACGCTCAACGTCATTAATTAGCCGCAGTGTTCTCTCAGAGCTAGATATGCTGGTGGGTAAAGTATTGTGTTTTCTATACTTAAGTCCAGAGCGACTCGCTCATGAGGGAATATTTACTCATCACGATCTGTTTGAAGAGCTGATCGCTTTAGCGGATGAGAAAAAGCTTCTTCGTTTGGTCACCCATCGTGCGACGGGCTCAGATTTGGACCGTGTCAAGCTGCAAGAAAAAGTGAGAACCTCACTGCGACGACTACGACGATTGGGAATGATTTTGAATGTTGGTGAAGAAGGCAAATTTCGGATTAGTGAAGCTGTTTTTCGCTTTGGTGCTGATGTACGAACCAGTGATGACATTAAAGAGGCACAATTGCGCTTGATCCGAGATGGTGAAGCTGTCGCGTTGCAGTCGAACCATGAACAGGATGAGCCTGCGACGGAAGAACAACAGGGTATGCTAGATGAGGGTGAACTGTAATGGAACGCGGTAAGTATCAGTCACTAACGATGATCAACTGGAACGGTTTTTTTGCGCGTACCTTTGATATTGATGATTTAGTCACAACACTATCAGGCGGAAATGGGGCGGGTAAATCCACCACCATGGCAGCATTTATTACAACGCTGATCCCTGACCAATCTTTACTGCACTTTCGCAATACCACAGAAGCCGGAAGTTCGACAGCGTCTCGCGATAAAGGGTTACATGGAAAACTAAAGCCGGGGGTGTGCTATTCGGCATTGGATGTGATTAACTCGAAAAAACAGCGGACATTGTTTGGCGTTAAACTGCAACAGGTCGCTGGGCGAGATAAGAAAGTCGATATAAAACCATTTATTATTCAGGGCCTGCCTTCAAGCGTAAAACCCACCGATGTCCTAATGGAGTCGATTTCAGATACAGAAGCGCGTGTTCGTCAACTCAATGAAGTGAAGCAAGTCTGCTTAGAGCATGAAACGGTGCAGTTTAAGGCGTTTAGCTCGGTGGTTGAGTTTCATAACTTTATGTTCGAGTTTGGTGTTTTACCGAAAAAATTGCGCAATACTTCCGATCGTTCCAAGTTCTACCGTTTGATTGAGGCCTCACTCTATGGCGGTATTTCTAGTGCAATAACCAAGTCATTACGTGACTATTTATTGCCACAAAATGGTGGCGTGAAAAAAGCGTTCCAAGATATGGAAGCCGCGTTGCGTGAGAACCGCATGACGCTCGAGGCCATCAAGGTAACGCAAAATGACCGTGATCTGTTTAAGCACCTTATCTCGGAAGCGACCACATACGTCGCGGCTGATTACATGCGGCATGTTAATGAACGCCGTTTAAAAGTGGAATCGACACTGCAACTACGTGCCGAGTTGCAACACTTGCAGCATAGCATGTCTAGCCAACTGCATGCCGTTAGTCAGATGCAGGTCGAACTAGGTCAGCTCAAAGAGAGCGAGCAACATTTGGAGGTTGATCACCAAGCAGCCTCGGATCATTTGCAATTGGTACAGACAGCGGTTCGTCAACAAGAGAAAATTACCCGTTACAATGAAGACCTTCTAGAGCTCAGTGAACGACTAGAAGAGCAAATGATGGTGGTCGAAGAGGCCTCAGAACAGTTAGCGTTGGCTGAAGAGTCTGCCCTGCATAGTGAAGAGGAGGTGGATAGCCTTAAGTCACAGTTGGCTGATTATCAACAAGCACTTGATGTGCAGCAGACAAGAGCGCTTCAATATCAACAAGCCGTTCAGGCGCTAGAGAAGGTGAGACAATTGTGTGACTCACCTAATTTGGCGGCGGAAAATGCGCAAACCCTAGTGGGTGAGCTAAAGCATAACGAGGTGGAGTTAACCCAGTCACTGCTGGCGATTAAGCACCGTTTAGATCTATCTCAAGCTGCGATGCATCAGTTTGATAATGGGTTAGCTTTGGTTCGCTCTGTCTGTGGAGATGTTCCCCGTCAGGATGCGGCAGAGAAAGCCCGTGAACTCTTGCAGCAAGGGCGTGAAATGCGTCTGCTAACAGAGCGAAGCGATCTGTTAAAACGCCAACATGAAAATATCGCCAAGCAAGTTGATACCCAGCACGCGGTTAAGCAGTGGATAAACCAGTATCAACAGCGCCATGGTTATCTAATCTCTGCTGCAACACAGGTAGAGAGTGAACTTGAGTCGCATCATTCTAAGTTGGAATTTCTCACTGAGGCACTAGATAGTGCGGCAGATAGACGCAGTGAAGTGAAGCGAGAACTGCGCTCAGTAGAAGAACGTCATCAGCAATTAGCCGCTCAAGCACCGGCTTGGATTGAGGCCAACGAAGCGCTTGAGTTGTTGCAGTCGCAATATGAACAGACATTGCCTCATAGTGATGCAGTGATGGAAGCGATGCAAAATACGTTGAATCGTGAGCGTGATATTTCTGCACAGCGCGATGCTCTGGGGCAACAAAAGCAGGCACTAGAGAAGCAAATTGAAAACTTGTCGCAACCCGGTGGTAGTGACGATAATCAGTTGCGAGGGCTGGCTGATGCACTAGGCGGTATACTGTTATCCGAGATTTATGATGATATTACTTTAGATGATGCGCCGTTTTTCAGTGCCATGTATGGTCCTGCTCGTCATGCTATCGTTGTACCTGATCTTAGCGAAGTAAAAGAAAAGCTGGCGCGTTTGGATGCCTGCCCAGACGACCTTTATATTATTGAAGGTGACGCAGATGCTTTTGATGACAACGTTTTTGATGCAGCTGAACTGGCTGATGCGGTATGCGTCCAGCTTAACGATCGTCAACTGCGTTATTCACGTTTTCCTAAGGTTCCTTTATTCGGGCGTGCTGCGCGCGAACAACGCTTAGAGCAACTCCGACAGCAGCGGGAAGCATTGATTGAATCCCATGCCAAAGCGGCGTTTGATTCACAAAAATTACAGCGCCTCTATCAGAGCTTTAACCGTTTTGTTGGTCGTCATTTGGCTATTGCGTTCGATGCGGATCCAGAACAACTGATTGTAACCAATCGTGATAAGCGCAATCAGCTGACTCGTCAACTGTCAGAACTGGAGAACACAGAAGCACAGCAGCGTAGCCAGGTAAGTCAAAGCCGTGATGCCATTGGTCTGTTATCTAAGTTACAACCTCATGTTGATCTGATTGGTAACGCGTCACTCACCGAGCAGCTCCAAGCATTAGAAGTGCAGTTGCAACAACTTAACGACGCTGCGTCTTTTCTTCGCCAACATGGAGAGACGTTAACGCAATTAGAGCAACACCTGCATGCACTGGATGCTGATCCAGAGCAGTTTGATCAATTGGCTCAGCAGTGTTCAGACCAAGACAGTGCACTGCAACAGCTAAAAGCGAAACTCTTCGCATGTGAAGACCTGCTCGAGCGCAAAGCCTATTTTGCGTATGCCGATGCCGTGCAACTATTGGGCAAAAGTAGCGAACTTAATGATGAGTTAAAGCGTAAGCTAGATATCGCGGAACAAACGCGGCAGCGCAATCGCGACCAGCTAAAACTCGTTCAAGGACAGAATAGTCAATATAATCAATTGCTGGCTTCGTTAAAGAGTGCCCATCAAGCCAAGAATGAGACAGTGCAAGAGTTTGTTCGAGAGCTTCAAGATTTAGGTGTCCATGCCGATGCTGAAGCAGAAGAGCGAACCCGTTTACGCCGCGATGACTTGCATCAACAACTACAAAGCAATAGAACTCGTTGCCGAGAGTTAGAAAAGAGCCTATTAGCGACAGAGATAGAACATAAAGGCGTGCTAAAGCGCCTGCGCAAGCAACAGCGTGAATACAGAGAGTTACGTAAGCTGGTGGTCAATGCGAAGGCGGGGTGGGGCGATGTTATGCACCTAGCGCGAGAGCATGACGTAGAGCGGCGCTTACAACGCCGAGAAATGGCATATAAGAGCAGTGGCGAGCTGCGATCGCTCTCTGATAAAGCTTTGGGTGCGTTGCGCCTAGCTGTCGCCGATAACGATGAATTACGAGATAGCTTACGACAATCTGAAGATGCCTCGCGCCCAGAGCGTAAGGTGCTGTTCTATATCGCTGTCTATCAGCATCTTCGAGATCGTATTCGTCATGATATTATTCGTACCGATGACCCTGTTGAAGCCATTGAAGAGATGGAAGTCGAACTGGCTCGTCTGACGGAAGAGCTCACTCAACGCGAACATCGTTTGGCTATTAGCTCTGAGTCAGTGGCTAGCATTATTCGCAAAACCATTGTCCGCGAGCAAAACCGTATACGGATGTTGAATCAAGGGCTGCAGAACATTGCGTTTGGACAGGTTAAAGGCGTTAGGCTGACGGTTAAAATTAGGGAATCGCATGATTTGTTGCTGGCAGGATTGGCTGAGCAGCAAGAGCAGCATCAAGATTTGTTTGGTAATCAGCGCTTGAGTTTTTCAGAGGCGATGGCGAAGTTATTCCAGCGTCTAAATCCACATATTGATGTAGGACAGCGCTCACCGCAAATATTGGGAGAAGAGCTGCTTGATTACCGCAACTACCTTGAATTAGGGGTAGAAGTGAATCGCGGTAGCGATGGATGGCTTCAAGCTGAATCTGGTGCGTTATCAACTGGTGAGGCAATTGGTACTGGGCAATCCATTCTATTGATGGTGATTCAAAGCTGGGAAGAAGAATCTCGACGTTTACGCGGCAAGGACATTATTCCTTGTCGTTTACTGTTTCTTGATGAAGCGG
Source organism: Thaumasiovibrio clandestinus (assembly GCF_047250365.1). Taxonomy (NCBI): domain Bacteria; kingdom Pseudomonadati; phylum Pseudomonadota; class Gammaproteobacteria; order Vibrionales; family Vibrionaceae; genus Thaumasiovibrio; species Thaumasiovibrio clandestinus. The sequence goes on along the minus strand of NZ_JBLBVL010000001.1, from coordinate 358,848 downwards.
CACGTTTAGATGCGAAATCCATTGCTACGCTATTTGAATTATGCGATCGACTTGATATGCAACTATTAATCGCGGCACCAGAAAATATTTCACCGGAGAAGGGAACGACCTACAAATTAGTGCGAAAAATATTTAATGGTCGTGAACATGTGCATGTTGTGGGTTTAAAAGGCTTTGGGCAGCAAACAATGGCACCACCACTTGAAAATACAGCATTAAAACAAGAGGATGTGACGGGTAACACTGAAACATTAAGCATTGATTTTAGTTAAGTAATATAAGTGAATCAAATGACGCCCAACTAACAAATTATGCAGTTAGTTGGGCGTTTTGCCTTCCTTTAAGGCATGCTTAAAAAGCGCGACAATGTAATAGTTGTGTCAATAAGGGTTTCTTGGCTAGAAATATAGAGAGTAATGGTCGATAGTTACCAGCATATTCTTTTACTTAATTAGAGAGAACTTCTATGCGTCGTATTGGTTCCGTAGCTGTTATTCTGACTCCTTTCTTACTGGCTGCTTGTGGTGGTTCAGATGACCCTACAATGGCTACTGCTCAAGTTTCATTTAGCGTATCGGATGCCCCAGTTGATTCAGCGACAGAAGTGGTTGTTGCTTTTGATGCGTTAGAGTTGCGCCATGAAGATGGTCAGCGCTTTTTTATTAGTGTGGATGAAAATGTCGCTGGTGATGATTATCAGCAAATCGACCTATTAAAATACCCTGGTAGTGAAGAGGCGTTAATTCTTACCGATCAAAGGCTCCCAATTGGTACTTATAAAGAGCTGATTATTCATACGAAGGCACAACAAGACCTCAATTGGGTATTAACGGAAGATGAAGGCGAATTTGATCTAAAGATCCCATCTAATAAGTTGAAACTAGGTGGTTTTGAGGTCACAACCGAGACCGTGCAAAGTTTTACCATTGAGTTTGATTTACGTCAGTCACTAGTCTTACGTGGCAATAATGGCAACAACAATGGCTATAACTTGAAACCACACGGTGTCAAAATCGTTGATAACAGCGCAGCAGCCTCGTTGAAGGGTCATGTTGATGTTAACTTGTTGGGTGCTGGAGATGGATGCCTGGCAGAGACGGGTAATTTTGTCTATTTATATGCAGGTCACGGTCATCAAGACAGTGTTTTGATCGACAATATTGATATTACGGATCCAGATTATCGTGATGAAATTGAGTTGCCACTTGATTACGTTGCGCCTTACGCATCAACAGGCGTGATGGATGATGGTAACTACTTCTTTGGCTTTATTCCAGCGGGTGATTACACCGTGGCATTTACATGCAGTGCAACGGTGGATAATCCAATTCAGTATGATGAGATTATTATTGCTAACCCATCAGAGCAGGTGGCTGAAATTGAGTTGCTAGCAACACAGGAAAAAGTGTTCGATTTTACAGAGTGAGCCTGAATGTCGAAGAGCAAATGCTGCAAAGATCACAAATTCAGCGATTAGCGATGTTTGTAACCAATTGTTTCGGATGACGTTAGATCATTTAGCATAAAATTCTATAGAGGAAGTGGTTGATTTTTGACCGCTTCCTCTTTATCGTTTGGCCTGTCAATAAGTTCAAGAGGCAAGCAAACATGCAGCAATTTACGTCTAACATCTTCTTTAAGTTCGCTCTTCTTTCCATGTTCGCTTTCGGTTTCTCCTTCACCAGCGTTGCCTCTAATACGACTGAGCCAAGTAGCCACCTTGCCGCCACGTTAGAGCTTGTTGAGCTAGAAGCGCAAGAAGGGGATCAGCAGTTACAGTTATTTTTGGGAAATGCGTATCTGTTTGGAGAGCAGGGGGTAGAGCAAGATCTGCTAAAAGCCATTTACTGGTTAGAAATGGCAGCCAATGGTGATCCGCAAGTGCAGAAGATGTTGGGTGGTCTATTTCAGCGTGGTATTGGTTTTCCCAAAGATAAAGAGCAAGCATTTACGTGGTATATGAAAGCGGCGAATAGTGGTGACATTGAAGCAATGGAAGCGGTCGCTGCGTTTTATGCCACAGGTCAAGTTGAAACAGAGCAAAACTGCGTTGATGCGATTAGCTGGTATAGAACAGCGGCAGAGCAAGGCTCACTGTTATCAAGACGTAACCTTGTGTGGCTGTATGCAACGTGCCCTGACCCTGAGCAACGTAATGGCGAAAAAGCATTAAAGTTGGCCAAACAACTGATCGTCAGATTACCTGAAGTTGACGCATCAGATTTAGACAACCTTGCTGCTGCTTATGCCGCGTGTGGTGAGTTTGATATGGCTGTTGATACGCAATCAAAAGCGTTAGCTTCATTGGGCAGCGATGATATGGCGCAATCACGTAGAATGAGCTTTGCTAAACGTCTAGAAACATACAAGCAAAAGCAAGTATGGATTGATAACTAAACCGATTGCATTTTCCGACACCAAACAAAGGCGCTCAATGATTGAGCGCCTTTGTTCTCTCTTCTGCATAAAAATGTATGCATTTCGAGCAAACGCATCCAGTTCTTAGAAAAAAGATTGCTAAAGTACGCCAAGTGGACGTTAACTGTATGAAGCATCAACTTTTTAGTTGCCTTGTTGTTACTATGCCTTTAGTGAATATGAGGTAGTAGATGATGACAGCGATGAGATGATGACGGGCAGGTATCAGCCATGCTGAACCGGGTAATAGTGCTATCCTGAATGATGAGATGAAGTGTTTTATTGCCAACGCCGATGTCACTATTTTGTTGTTGATGCCGTTGACGAAGTCACAGGATGTACTTTTTGTTATGTAGCAGTAGAGAGTAGGATGCGCTTTTCTGTAACATGAGGTTGGAGTGTTAGAATGCGGGTAAGAAAAATAGGTGTGGTAGTGCAATGCGGATTGGCGGTGGCGTTAAGCATGCCGTTAGCGCTGGCCTATGCAGATTCTATTGGTAATGCAAACCCAGCCGCTATCGTGTTAGCTGAAGAATTGGATCCTAGCGTCTATTCCGCCGTTATACAGCAGGTACCCGCAGGGGTTGAGCTGCGCTATCCAACGCTCGTGGCTAAAATTTATCAGCAGCGCCAATTTCAACCGCTCTGGAATGATCACCAAGTAAGAGTGAGTCTAGAACAGCAGATTAATATTATTGCATTAGCAGACGTGAGCGCTTGGTTTGAAGAGCGAGCAAGGTTGCTAATGCAGACAAAGCAAGAGCAGAACTGGTTAAGTTATGAAGTTCTGGCGACCGATTTGCTGTTGGCTTATTTACGCTACCAACAAGATGTCGTTCATGAGGGCAAGGCGTGGTTATTTGGGGCTGGAGTACCGATTAGCACCTTCGAGCCGGAACCAGCCGCCATTGCGAGGTTGTTGCATGCAGTGAATGAAAACTACTTGTTTAGTTGGCTGGATGGAAACAAACCCGCCGGACGGGCGTACGATAATATGTTGGCAGCAATTCTAGCCCTACAAGCGCTAGAAGAAGCACCGCTGCCAACGTTCCAACAGGCTGGATTAATTCGCCCAGGCGAGGCGCTGGATGATGCTCAAGCATTAGTGGCGATACTGATTGCTTTAGGTGATATGCCGGAATACCTTGGCGAGGCACTGCTGCAGGAGGTGCCAAGCGTATATGCAAACGAAATGGTTGAGGCTGTCGAGCGCTTTCAATCGCGTCATGGCTTAAAAGTTGATGGCATTATTGGGCCAAACACCAAGGCGTGGCTAAATACGCCATTGGAAGAGCGGGTGCGTTTAATGGCATTGAACATGGAACGTTTGCGTATTTGGTCATCGCAACGCGACAGCATGTTAGTGGTCAATATTCCAGATTATGAGTTAACGTTATGGCAAGAAAACCAAGTTGAGTTTTCAAGCAAAGTTATTGTCGGCCGACCATCCCGTCGAACACCGTTACTGACCTCTCGGTTAGACACTGTCGTATTTAACCCGCCCTGGAATGTTCCTACGTCGATCATGCGTAAGGATATTTTGCCGAAAGTTAAAGCTAACCATAATTACTTGGATGAGAATAACTATCAAATATTGGTGAGTTGGCGTTCCTCTGATGTTATTCCTGCCGATATGATTAATTGGGAAAATATCAGTGTGCATCATTTCCCCTACCGCTTGCGACAAAGCCCTGGCGACCATAATGCCCTGGGACGTTACAAGTTCAATATGCCGAATAATAACGCGATATACCTCCATGATACGCCAGCGAAGAACCTATTTACGCAGTCGCAGCGCGCATTTAGTTCTGGTTGTATTCGCGTAGAAGGAGCGGCAGATCTTGCCGATTGGCTGATGGATCGAAGTGGTGTTTCTGCATCCCGGGTTGAGAAGTACGAGCAACGAAAAACAACCAAGTTTGTGCCAGTAACCAAACATATTCCAGTAGAGACTATCTATCAAACCGCGTGGTTCGATGAAGAGGAAGGAACACGTCAGTATCGCACCGATATTTATCATTATGATCAAAGTCAGCACTGGCCATTTGATGATGAATTGCTAACAGCGTTGGGGTTATAAACCGTTAACGAGGTAGAAACTTGCATCAGATACGTTCGACCGCTATTCTGCTCGCTTAATTTAGCGAATCGGAAAGTGTTATGAGCCTTAAATATCAGGTAGTTCCCGTTACCTCATTTCAGCAAAACTGTTCTGTCATCTGGTGTGATGAGACGTTGCAAGCCGCTGTGGTCGATCCTGGTGGTGATATCAGTAAAATCATGGCAACGGTTCATGAAAATGGCTTAGAGCTAACCCAGATACTGTTAACGCATGGGCATATGGATCATGTTGGCGGCACACCTGAATTGGTTAAGGCGTTGCATGTACCTGTTGTTGGCCCACACAGAGATGATGCTTTCTGGTTACAAGCGCTACCGGCACAAAGCAACATGTTCGGCTTTCCGCACGTTGATGCGTTTGATGCCGATCGATGGCTAGATGATGGCGATGAAGTCAAAATAGGCCAGCAAACATTGCGGGTACTGCACACTCCTGGACATACGCCAGGCCATGTTGTGTTTTATAGTGAGCAGGCCAATATCGCCTTTGTCGGTGATGTTCTTTTTCAGGGAGGCATTGGTCGAACGGATTTTCCTAAAGGCGATCATGGTCAACTTATCGCATCGATTAAAGGCAAATTGTGGCCACTAGGGAACGAGGTGACTTTTATTCCTGGTCACGGCCCGTTGTCAACATTTGGAAAAGAACGCGCTTCTAATCCGTTTGTGGCTGATGAGATGCCACTTTATTAAATGTGCAACCTTCACAGCCGTTAAAGCAGCTGAAGGCTAACATTAGCGTTCAGATGCAGCCAAATAGCGCCGAGCCAGTCCCACGAGCTCGGTGCATTCCATTCCCGACAGCTCTTCAGAAATAAGCAGCTCACCACCTAGCAACTCGCGGTTATATTTCAATCGATTAGCGAAAATAGCCATTAGTCCGGTATAGGTGATGCCGTTGGTTGTGTATGGGGTATCATCAAATAGCATGTCTTCAATCGGTACTTGCCCCCGACGTCCACTCTTGTAAGCCATGACTAACAAAACCCGTTGCTCTATCATCAGCCGACTGGCTAAGCGGGGACAGATACTTTGCAAGAGCCGATCAGTATTATTCAATTTGATGGAGACCCAAGGTAAAGGTTGGTGCCAGCCCTCTTTTTCTAAGCTCAATTGTTCTATCGCCTGTATATCGCGCCAGCGCACCGCATAGCCGCCTGCTGGGTGATGTAGTTGTATGTGCATAGGCGTTAGCGATAGCGCGACCCTGGGGCGTCTGAGCCTCATATAGATGAAGCTGAGAATAAAGATGCAGCTAACAAGAATGGCCACGGCAAAAGCTATCGCGACCTGTAATAGCAATAACGCCAATCCTAACGAAAGAATAAGCCCAATGGCACCTCGGGCAAATAGGTGAGTCAACTGCGGTGGCACGCTAACAATATGGCGTGTTTTCATTTCAATGCTCCATGTGTACCTAAAGTATATTACGTTTCAGGTTGGTAAGCATGAGGTAAAGATTTATCAATGTTTTCGTCAATTATTGCTTTGTCTCACAGAACAAGAGGGTAAATTCCGGTGTTGAAGTGGGATTGGCTACAAATTTGTGTCGTTTTTTGGTATAAAACGCGCTTACTTTTTCGCTGCGGTGGCGGCGCAAGTAAGCAACGGAGTAGGATATTTAATGAGAATTTCTCACAAACGTAAAGTTCAGTTAAAGCTGAGCAAAAAGCTGAAAGTGACAGTGGCAGCTAAAGCTACTGTACGTAAAGCACCAGAAGTAAAGAAAACAGCGCCAGTAGTTGAGGCTGCGCCACAATCTGTTAAAACTGCAGAAAAACCAGTTCAAGCTGCGCCAGCAGCTAAAGCGGTTTCTCTAACCCCTAAGCAGCAGCAGGTACTCGACATTGTTAAGGGCAATACCGACGGAATTAATCCGAAAGGGATTGGTCTAGCCGCTGGACAAGAAGATGCAAAGGCCGCTTCTTGGGCAACCGGCGCGCTGAAAAAGCTGGCTGAAGAGGGCTTAGTCGAGCGCATTCAGCTATCAGGCAATAAAGTGCTGTATAAAGCAGCATAATTGCCTTTTCCACCTTGTGTTTTCACGATAAAGCACAAGGTGGGAAACTGCTTTTCCTTCCTCTTCCTACCTAAACTCTCATTTTAAATCTAGTTTTTAAGACACCTTTTTAGACCAGCGCCTCAAAATTTTGCTATACATTAAATTACATATGCAGTTAGTCGTCTAGAGGAGCTCCGAATGACAATGGTAAGCGCAAGAGAATTCGCCCATTGGCTCAGGCAGCGTTTTAGTGATGATTCCACGGGGGTGAGTTTAACCCGTAATGATATTAACCAACTGACAGGAAGGCAGAATTTCAGTCAGGTGTTCATTAATGATATTCACTATGAGCTAATGCGACATGGCATGGCGTTTGTGACCGATACCACGAGGGAGAAGTTTTATTTGGTATCGATTATTGACAAACCTTGGCGCGAGCAGCTTGAGAAACAATACGAGAAAGAACTGTACTGTAATAATATTTTGCCTTTTGATTATGATAAATCAGGCTAGCAGCAATGCAGCAGGCTAATCTTGGCGAAACTAGGGCACTATACAGTGCCCTCGCTTTTTAGTGCTGTAAGCTAAAGTACCGCGGCAATGCCTTTACACAGTGGTAGCATGTTGTTTTTTGTCATGCCTGCGACACTGATACGGCCAGAGCCAACAATGTAGATACCAAACTGCTCTTTTAGCTGGGTCACTTGCTGTTTATTTAACCCAGAGAAAGAGAACATGCCATTTTGGCGTTCAATAAAGCTGAAATCCGCATCCACACCCAGCTCTTTTAGTGTTGCAACAAACAGCGTGCGCATCTCTTGGATACGATCACGCATGTCCGTTACTTCTTGTTCCCATTCAACGCGTAGAGCATTGTCATTAAGGATTTCGGTGACAATGGCAGCGCCGTGTGCTGGTGGGTTCGAGTAGATAACGCGCGCGATGGCTTTTACTTGGCTGAAAGCGGTTGCGGCTAATGCGCTGGTATCAGCAACAAGCGTAAACGCACCGACACGTTCGTTATACAGACCGAAGTTCTTTGAGAATGAGCTAGCAACAAGCAGGTTACGGCAGGTTTCAGCAAAAATACGCAAGCCTTGCGCATCTTCTTCTACACCCTTAGCGAAGCCTTGATAAGCAAAATCAAACATAGGTAGAAGCTGTTTTTCAGCACAGAGCTGTGCCAGTTGTTGCCACTGTTCAGTCGTGGGATCAATACCTGTTGGGTTATGACAGCAACCGTGAAGTAGAACGACATCACCGGCCGATGCGTTTTGCAGATCCGCTAACGCCGATGCAAAGTCCATGTCCTTGGCTTCTGCGTCGTAATAGCTATATTGCGTTGTTTCTAAACCTGCGGCAGTAAATACGCCGTTATGGTTAGCCCATGTTGGATTACTGAGCCAAACCTTTACATCGCCGAGCTGGCGTTTAATGAATTCGGCAGCAAGACGCAGCGCGCCCGTTCCACCAGGAGCTTGAGCCGTTTGTGCTCGCTTATCTGCAATGATTTGTGCATCAGCACCAAACAGTAGCTGCTGTACGGCTAGGCCGTATTCTGCTGTGCCTGGAATACTCAGGTAAGACTTGGTGGTCTCTTTTTCTAGAAGGATGGCTTCCGCTTTTTTTACTGTGGCGAGAACCGGCGTGTTGCCAGCTTCATTTTTATAAATACCAACCCCTAGGTTAATTTTTTCGGGGCGTGGATCGCTTTTAAACTCTTCCGTTAAGCCCAAGATAGGATCCGCTGGAGCGGCAACAATTTTCTCAAACATTTTCGTCGTCCATGTGTTAGTGAAAAGACTCTCTCCTTTATACTTTTGCTTATCATTGAGCGCAATGCCTTGTTATAAAAATTTTTTAATGCTCAGTGTATTGATAAGAAGAAGTGAAAGGGAAGCGTGTCTTTAAGTGTGATGGGTGAGTACAACATTATGTTGCTATTTTAAAGGTAAATAAGGGTAAAGATAAATAAGGGCTGCGTTTAGGCAGCCCTTTTAAAGATTATCTAAGTCAAAGCTTAGAAGTTTGCAGAGCGTGGTGCACGTGGGAATGGGATTACATCACGGATGTTAGCCATGCCTGTTACATAAGAGACTAAGCGCTCAAAACCTAAACCAAAGCCAGCATGAGGCACAGTGCCGTAGCGACGTAGATCGCGATACCAGTTCATGTGCTCAGGGTCGATACCCATCTCTACCATACGCTTATCAAGCAGCTCTAGACGTTCTTCACGCTGTGAGCCACCAATGATTTCGCCAATACCTGGGGCAAGAACGTCCATCGCAGCGACGGTTTTACCATCATCATTCATGCGCATGTAGAAGGCTTTAATATCTTTCGGGTAGTTTTTCACCACGACCGGTGCTTTAAAGTGTTCTTCTGCAAGGTAACGCTCGTGTTCAGAAGACATATCAATGCCCCACTCAACGTCGAACTCAAACTCACGGCCAGAATCTTTAAGGATCTGGATTGCATCAGTGTAATCAACCTGCGCAAAATCAGACGTTACGAACTGTTCTAGACGCGTGATCGCTTCTTTATTAATGCGTTGGGCAAAGAACTCAAGATCGTCACGACGCTCTTCCAGCACTGCTTTGAAAACATATTTCAGCATGTCTTCAGCCAATTTGGCGGCATCGTCTAGGTCGGCAAACGCCACTTCAGGCTCTACCATCCAGAACTCAGCTAAGTGACGGCTGGTGTTTGAGTTTTCTGCACGGAACGTTGGGCCGAAGGTGTACACTTTGCTTAATGCACACGCGTAAGTTTCTGCATTCAACTGGCCAGAAACGGTCAGGAATGTCTCTTTACCAAAGAAATCTTTGTCAAAGTCAACGTCGCCAGCGTCGGTCATTGGTGTGTTAACCAAATCTAATGTTGATACGCGGAACATCTCACCCGCACCTTCTGCATCAGCGGCGGTGATGAGTGGCGCAGACATCCAGAAGTAACCTTGCTCGTGGTAGAAGCGGTGAATCGCTTGCGATAGGCAGTTACGCACGCGGGCAACGGCACCGATCACATTGGTACGCGGACGAAGGTGTGCTACTTCACGCAAATACTCAATAGAGTGGCGTGTTTTTGCCATTGGGTATGTGTCAGCATCTTCTACCCAGCCAACCACGTTTACATTGGTCGCGGCAAGTTCGAAATCTTGGCCTTTAGCTGGAGAGGCGACAACTTTACCCGTCACTTCAACTGAACAACCGGTGGTCAGCTTCAATACTTCATCATTGTAATTATTCAGTTCATTCGGGACCACGGCCTGAATCGGGTCGAAACAAGAGCCGTCATAAATGGCAAGGAAAGAGATCCCAGCTTTGGAATCTCGACGCGAGCGAATCCAGCCACGAACAGTGATTTCACTGTCGATAGCGATTTTTCCGCTCAGCACGTCTGTTACAGGCGCGTAAGTCGTCATGCTAAAATAATACTCCATGAGGGCACGAACATGTGCTGATAGTTAATTTATCTTAAAGTACGCATCTTACCTTTCTTGCCGCCAGCTTCAACCCTTGTTGAGAAGTTAACGGTGATTTTCCTAAAATAAGTCAGTAATCGATGCCCCCAGATGGTTAAGACTTCATCAGACAACCTGTTTTTAAGGAAATAGCCGTTGATTTGACTCGGCGATGTCGGTTATTGATGGAATGAAATTTATCACTCAGGCAAGGAGGAATATTCCCTCTAATCATGTAAACTAACGCTTTTCACATAGAGTGGTTCTAAACTAGATATTTTCCGTTAAAAAATAAACGGCTTTTTTTCGTGGTTTAAGATGTTATTTTTTTGCGTTTTATGTGTGCATTTAAGAATTAACGTGACAATGCTCACGCGAAAGCGCTAAGTGACTTAACAATTTCTTCGCAAAGTAAAAAAATAGAAAATTATCATTTATTGGAGTGTCGGGATGTATCTTGCCCAACCTGGTCATATTGATCATATAAAACGTAATAATGCGGGAAGTGTGTATCGACTTATCGATCAGCAAGGACCTATCTCCAGAATAGAGTTGTCTAAACGCAGCCAACTTGCACCTGCTAGTATAACGAAGATCACGCGTGAGTTGATGGATGCGCATCTGATCCAAGAAACCCAAATTATTGAACCTGCGAGCCGTGGGCGACCTGCTATCGGGCTAAAAACCTTAAATGAAGGATGGCAGTTTATGTCAATTCGCTTAGGTCGGGGCTACTTGACTATAGCGTTGCATGAGCACGGTGGTGATTTGCTGATTGATGAGCGACATAATCTTAGTGATACTGAGCAAGAACCATTGTTGCAAAAGATTATTTCAGAAATTAATACCTTTTTTGCTCGTCACGTGAAAGAAGTTGATCGAGTGACAAGTATTGCGATTTCTTTGCCAGGATTGATTAATGCGCAAGAAGGTGTCGTGCTGCAGATGCCACACTACAACATTAAGAACATGCCATTAGGGCCGCGTATCCATGAAGCGACGGGATTGCCCGTTTTTATCGCCAACGATACTCACGCTTGGGCACTGGCTGAAAGATTGTTTGGCCACTCGCGCGAAGCAGAAAACTCCATTTTAATCTCTATTCATCATGGAATAGGGGCCGGAATCGTGCTCGATGGAACGGTGTTGCAAGGCCGTTTGGGTAATGTTGGTGAGCTAGGGCATATTCAAATCAAGCCGTTTGGTAAGAAGTGCTTTTGTGGTAACTATGGCTGTTTAGAAACGGTGGCAAGCCCACAAGCGGTGAAAGACCAAGTTAATGAAATGCTTAATGAAGCCAAACCCGCCGAGCCAAGACCCTCGTCTCTGCATGGTGGGGCAATAACCATCGAACGGATATGTGAAGCCGCCGTGGCCAATGACCCCCTTGCTCGGCAAGTGATTATTGAGCTTGGGCATAACTTGGGTCAAGCCATCGCCATTATGGTGAACTTGTTCAACCCAGAGAAAATCTTGATTGGCGGGGAGTTTAACCGAGCGAAAAAGGTGCTTTACCCTGCGATTCGTGAATGCATTGAGAGCAGTGCATTGCCAGCTTATTGCCAGAATCTTCAACTTGAAGAGAGCTCGTTTTATACTCAAGCGACAATGCCAGGTGCAGCGTTAGTGAAAAGAGCGATGTACGATGGCAGCCTGCTGATGAAAATGATCGACGGTTGAAAGGGGCCAGTCTGCGTTGAGCAGAAAGAAATTCTATCAACCAGTATTTCAGCAAGCAGTGTTCAGACTTCACAAGGGTTGCATCAAGGGTTTGTCTCTAAGGTGATTAATGAGGTGGTGTGCTATCAAAAAGCATGGATAGCAGATATCGCTGCACCTCAGTGTGATCATGTTGAGCCAAACACCATTGCATCTGCGCAGCGGATAAAGGAATTAACTCCAACCACCGACAGCAAACCCAAGCCGGATCAGTAAATGCTGGGTTTGCATACAGCCCGGCCAGTGCCGGGTTATCATTAAACAGCGTTTGCAAACTTGTCGTTAGCGGCGCACTCTGCCCGATTGTTCGCTCTTCTTGTTCAAGCCAATAGGGTTGCCGTTCGGTATCTGCGACCCATAATCCATCTTGCTGCTGGTGAGTATTGCTCGCTTTGACGATATGACTCGCTTTAATGGTTACGCCTAGCAAGTGGTCGTCGCGCTGTTGATAATCGATGACGCGCACGAGTGTACCCAGTGGACTGATTTGAGCATTTTCAGTCATCGCGAGCACAAACCCCGTATGATTAGCCGCACACTCTTTGATGAGGCGTAGATAGCGTGGCTCAAAAATACGCAGGTTAGTGATCCCGCCTGGCAACAGTATGATCGGCAAAGGGAAAAGGTAATGACTCATCAATGGCTCCATTGTCTTTTCCCTGTTATACGTCGCTTTATGCCGTTAGGTTTAGTTGTATTGCTGATTCGACGGCATCAATGAGCTGAATTAACTGATTTTTGCTAATGATATAGGGCGGCATCATATAGATGAGCTTCCCAAAAGGGCGGATCCAAACGCCTTGAGAAACAAAGTGCTGCTGTATTTTAATCATATCAACCGGTTGATTTAGTTCGACCACACCAATCGCCCCTAACCAACGCGTCTCTTTTACCATAGCGTACTGGTTTAATTTTGGTAATTGGTCTGCAAACACTGCTTCGATGTCTTGAACTTGTTGTTGCCACTGATTGTTTTGAAGTAACGCGAGGCTTTCATTGGCTACCGCACACGCTAATGGGTTTGCCATAAACGTCGGCCCATGCATAAAACACCCAGCTTCGCCGCGACAGACTGTATCAGCAACCTGCTTTGAGGTCATGGTTGCGGCCAACGTCATATACCCCCCAGTTAGCGCCTTGCCGACACACATAATGTCGGCTTGAATTTGGGCATGTTGGCAAGCAAACAGTTTTCCAGTGCGACCAAAGCCAGTGGCAATCTCATCGGCGATTAACAACACTCCGTAATGATCACACAAGCGGCGAACTTCGCGTAAATATTCAGGATGGTAGATGCGCATACCGCCAGCGCCTTGCACGATGGGTTCGAGGATAACGGCAGCTATCTCTGTGTGGTGTTGTTTTATTAGGGAATGAAAGCTTTCGATCTGCTCGGGATCCCATTCGTCGTGGAAACCACCGCTGGGGGATTCAGCAAACAGGTGCTCAGGAAGAAAGCCTTTATAAATGGAATGCATCGAGTTATCGGGGTCGGTAACCGACATGGCTGCGAACGTATCACCATGATAGCCGTGACGTAGCGTAAGGAACTTGGTCCTTTTTTCATTCAACGAGTGCCAATATTGCAGTGCCATTTTCAGCGCAACTTCCACAGCGACCGATCCAGAATCGGCAAGAAAGATATGCTCAAAGCCACTCATGGCACACAGCTTTTTGCCGAGCTCGACGGCAGGCGCATGGGTTAAGCCGCCAAACATAACATGAGACATGTTATCTAATTGATTTTTCGCGGCTTGAGTGAGGCTAGGGTGGTTATAGCCATGGATGGTCGACCACCAAGATGACATGCCGTCAATAAGCGCTTCCCCAGTTTCAAGGTGAATGTATATCCCTTTAGCGTGGCTGACAGGGTAGCAGGGCAGCGGATTAACGGTTGAGGTGTAAGGGTGCCAAAGGTGCTCTCGGTCAAAGTTTATATCGATATCCATGGTTAATTTTCGTCCAGTTGTAAACGCATGCGCGATCAATGGGTTGACAGTTTACTGTCTAACCGTAGACTAGCCAAGTAATACACATGGAAAAATTAAGGTGAATACGTGGACATTAGGCATAACTGGACCATCAGCGAAGTTGAAGCGCTGTTTAACCAACCCTTTATGGACTTGCTCTTTCAAGCGCAGCAAGTTCATCGACAATCTCATGTGGCAAATAGCGTGCAAGTGAGCACTCTATTGTCGATTAAAACGGGCGCATGCCCAGAAGACTGTAAGTACTGTCCACAAAGCGCGCATTATCGTACCGGATTGGAGCGCGAACGTTTGTTAGAAGTGGAGCGCGTACTGGAAGCCGCGGACAAAGCGAAAGCGTCCGGTGCAACACGTTTTTGTATGGGGGCGGCGTGGAAAAACCCCAAACAACGTGATATGCCGTATTTAACTGAGATGATTCAGGGCGTGAAAGACAGAGGGCTTGAAACGTGTATGACACTGGGGATGTTAACCCCAGAGCAAGCCCAAGAGCTGGCAAAGGCAGGGCTGGATTATTACAACCACAATCTGGATACCTCACCTGAGTATTACGATCAAATTATTACCACCCGCACTTATCAAGACCGTTTGAACACCCTAGGCCATGTGCGAGAGGCCGGGATGAAAATCTGCTCTGGCGGCATTATCGGTATGGGAGAATCTGCGACCGACCGGGCGAGTTTGCTGGTGGAGCTAGCTAACTTGCCTCAGCACCCGGAAAGCGTGCCAATTAACATGTTGGTAAAGGTAAAAGGCACACCATTAGAAAACGCGCAAGATGTTGACCCATTTGACTTCATTCGCATTATCGCCGTTGCGCGCATCCTTATGCCGGCATCGGCAGTGCGCCTATCTGCCGGGCGTGAAAACATGAACGAACAAATGCAGGCGCTTTGCTTTATGGCTGGTGCAAATTCCATTTTTTATGGCTGCAAGCTACTCACTACCCCAAACCCTGATGAAGATAAAGATATGCAACTATTTAAAAAGTTGGGTATCAATAGTGTCGATAAAGCGCAGAAACCTGACGAAGTAGAAGAAGCAGCCCTGTTAGAGCAGGTCACCGAGCGTATTGTCTCGCGTCCGTCGAAAGATGATCTTTTTTATGATGCCAGTGTGTAAAGCATGAAACTGAAGCAGCGCTGGCAGCAGCGCGTAGCCGAGCGACACAGCCAAGGTTTGTTGCGCGGGCATGATGTTAATCAATTGTCGCAGCGCGGGGTGGTTAATTTTTCCAGTAACGACTACCTCGGCTTATCGCAAGCAACGGCGGTTAAACAGGCCTTTTGCGAAGGCATCGCACAATATGGCAGTGGAAGTGGGGCTTCACCTTTGGTCACTGGCTATTTTCCAGCCCACCGTGAGCTAGAGGCCGCTTTATGTGATTGGTTAAATCAGCCACGCGCCTTGCTGTTTAGTAGTGGATTTGCGGCTAATCAGGCTGCGTTGTTTAGCTTGCTAGACAAAGGTGACGTGCTGTTGCAAGACCGTTTGAACCATGCCTCACTGATTGAAGCCGGCCTATTATCTAATGCCACACAGTGGCGGTTTCGTCACAATGATATGCACGATCTTTCTCGCTTATGTCAGCGACATTCGGCAGAGATGGTGGTGACAGAGGGGGTGTTCAGTATGGACGGTGACATGGCACCCTTGCCGGATATCGCTAAGATAAGTTCTGAAGCAAACAGCGTGCTAATGGTCGATGATGCCCATGCCATCGGGGTGGTGGGCGAACAGGGCGAAGGTAGCGCTAGTCAGATCAGCCCAGATATTACCTTGGTGACATTTGGTAAAGCACTGGGTGTGGCAGGGGCGGCGTTGGTATGCAGTGAGGCCGTTTATGATTACTTACTGCAATTTGCACGCCACTATACCTATTCGACAGCCATGCCGCCTGCGCAAGCATTGGCCGTGTATCAATCAATTCGACTTGCTCAATCTGAGCGCTGGCGCCGCGAAAAACTCGCTAGCTTGTCGGCGTTATTTTACCAACACTTGCCAGAGCCTTTGCGGTCGCCATATACGGCGACACCGATCAAGCCAGTCATTATGGAGAATGCCGACCAAGCATTGGCGGTATCACAACAGTTATTGAGTGGTGGGTTTAAGGTGTCTGCGATTCGGCCGCCTACCGTACCCACATCGCGTTTAAGAATAACGTTAAGTTGCGATCATCAACCGCATGAGGTTATTGCATTATGCCGGGCATTAGACAAAGCCACGGAGGCGATATGCTAAAAAATACGGAACAGAAACGCGCTATCGCACAGGCTTTTGGGCGAGCGGCGCAGAGTTATGACAACAGCGCCGAGTTCCAGCGTATTGTTGGCGAACAGTTATTAGCAAAAATACCCCACTATGATATGCCTCAGCGAGTGCTTGATGTGGGTTGTGGCACGGGCTACTTTTCGGCTGAGTTAATAAAGCAAGGCCATCAAGTGACTTGCCTCGATTTGAGTGAGGCAATGTTAGCTCAGGCGCGAACACGCTGTGGAGAGGCAGCAAACTACCTTACCGCAGACGCAGACCATTTACCGATACAAGATAATAGCGTTGATATAGCGTTTAGTTCATTGGCGTTGCAATGGTGCACAGACTTAAGCGTTCCGCTTGCGGAATTGCGGCGTGTGGTTCGGCCTGGGGGGATTATTGCATTTTCCACATTGGCCGAAGGTAGCCTATTTGAACTCGCCAATGCATGGAGGCAGGTCGATAATCTTCAACATATTAATGAATTTTTATCAGAAAAGTTGATAAAAATTGCGTTAGCGCAAGCGAAGCTGAATTTAAAGGGGTTAGAATTTAACCCTATTGTTCAATATTATTCTTGCGCAAGAGACTTAATGCGGGATTTAAAAGGCATTGGCGCGACCCACTTGCATCAGCAACGCAAGTCAGGTTTGCTCAGCCGACGTGCGTTAGCCGAGTTAGAAACGGCGTATATGCACTACCGTCATTCGAATGGTCTCTTGCCCGCAACTTATCAAGTATGTTTTGGAGTGATCGTCAATGAGTAACGCGTTTTTTGTTGCAGGCACCGACACTGAAGTAGGCAAAACTGTTTGTAGTCGTGCCATTATTCAGGCAGCAGTTGCCGCTGGCGTTAATATTGCTGGTTTCAAACCGGTTGCATCGGGCAGTCAACTGACGCCTGTTGGCACCAGAAATACAGATGCACTGTATTTGCTGGATGCTGCAAATGTAGAAATGAGCTACGAAGAAGTAAACCCTTATCCATTAGTGGAAGCAGCATCGCCACACTTGGCAGCACGCAAAGAAGGGGTTTCAATTGACTTTGATGTTATTGATACCGCTTTTGAAAATGCGAAGTCTAAAGCTGAAGTGGTGTTAGTTGAAGGTGCTGGGGGTTGGCGTGTGCCTGTGGCAGATGATAAATATCTGTCAGAGTGGGTACAACACCAGCAATTACCGGTGATCTTGGTCGTCGGGGTTAAGTTGGGCTGTATGAGCCATGCAATATTAACCGCCGAAGCCATCGAGCGTGATGGTTTGAAGGTGGTTGGTTGGGTGGCAAACCGAATCAACCCAGGCCTAGATAACTACGCCGACGTAATTCGCTTGTTAGAAGCGAAGCTGCCGGGTAACAAACTGGGTGAAATCCCTTATATGCCGGGCATAACCAAGCGTGACCTGTCTAAATACATCGACTTTTCGCTACTTCAAGGCGAATAAAGTAGCCTGAGCCTCATCAGATATAAAAAAAGCAGCAGAAATGCTGCTTTTTTTATGCCTGCTCGTTGCGATCATCAGCATCTTGTTGTTTTCCCTGTCTTTAACCTGAATCGCCCAAGACTAAAGGTGTGATTAGTGTGACCAGTATAACATTCTGACATTGGTTCTAGATGGAGCGATATATACAGCACAAAAACATAAAAACAGTAGCACATTTCACGATAAAGCTGGTCTAATAGCGCCAAATTCTAGGTGTGCAGCTAAATAGCAGTTTAGGTGACTACCTTAATCTTGTTTTTGACGAATAATAATCTGTGAGGTTGCGGTGAAAGGGCGTGTTTGTATACGAAATGCGGTAGCAAATGTTTTTGCTATGGTTTTGTTTGGTTTTGTTGCTGGAATGGCAATCGAAATTTTTGTTAGTGGCATGTCGTTCGAACAATCGTTAGCTTCACGTATTTTATCGATTCCGGTCAACATCTTAATCGCATGGCCTTATGGGGCATTTCGTGACTTGGTTATTCGCATATCACAGCGATTGGGGCGCCACAGTGCAGTGAAAGGGTTAGCTGACTTTGTCGCGTATGTACTGTTTCAATCGCCGGTGTATGCACTGATTCTGATTACCGTAGGTGCAGACTTTGATCAAATTGTCACGGCAGTGACCAGTAATGCATTAGTATCGGGTGCATTAGGGGTGGTTTATGGCCATTTCCTTGAGCTTTGCCGCCGCATGTTCCGTGTGCCGGGGTATTACGAAATGGCCCGCTAGTTGGTGCCTTTTACAGCGAAATGTTTAATTGCCGAACAAACAGTTAGCGAATAGGGCTTTTTTCCATAAAGTCGCTTGACCTTAGGGCGGCAAATCATTAAATTAGCCCCCGTTGAGACGCAAAGCGTTACAACAAAACAATACGGTGAGTTGTCCGAGTGGCTGAAGGAGCACGCCTGGAAAGTGTGTATACGGCAACGTATCGAGAGTTCGAATCTCTCACTCACCGCCAAATTTAGAAAAAAGACGTCTTCGGACGTCTTTTTTTGTGTCTGCGGTTTATCAAGCTCAGCCAGTAGCGATTTTGTCTAGTTTCTGTAGCGCGCCACAGTATATGAACAAAGAATTCGGATAAGTTGAACAACTTTGGGTTCAAAATGCTCTTATCATTGAGCTTGGCTCTACTTTTAGAGTCCTCTGTTACACCATATATGTGAGTCCCGTCACATTAATCGATGGTTAAATCATACCGAGCCACCATATAGCTTTCATGCCCATCTCTTATCGTGCTTAAACGCTCAAGGCCTTCGACCTTTTCTAGCTTGTAGCTGGTGAACGTACCTTGCTGCATGTGAAGCAGATCACCATCTTGATCTTCTATGTGGATAACACTCTCAACCCCAGCCTCCATGCCGCCTTCTGTATACCAGCTGGTTAGATCTTCGGGGGTGCCGACTTGGCTTAGGCGGTTGCGGTGTGACCATTCGATGGTGAGGGGTAGCGTGATTGAATCAGGATCGTAAACACCGTTTAAACGGACGTTACATACTGGAAGTGGGCGGATGGCGCGTGCGGTGACTTCTCGGTTTGCTACTGTAGCGAGGGCTCCATCTAATGTGCCGCGCGGGGTAACGGTTAACCCGCGAGCCTTCACCGCTTCACCGAGAATAAACTCATTGTTTAGCGCTTCGCCGTTAATATTAACAAGCCAGCTCATTGCCGCGTGTTGTTGTGGATGGGTATCAAGATGTAGCGCGCCACAGTATATGAACAAAGAATTCGGATAAGTTGAACAACTTTGGATTCAAAATGCTCTTATCATTGGGCTTGGTTCTACTTTTAGAGTCCTCTGTTACACCATATATGTGAGTCCCGTCACATCAGTCGATGGTTAAATCATACCGAGCCACCATATAGCTTCCATGCCCATCTCCATATCTAGTTTAGTTTTTCCTCATAGCACGCGGCAGATTAGGGTATTACAAAAAGTATACTCAAACTGTTTCATGATTGACTGGCGATAGTTCGTTTTAGTCGCGATTAGCATCACAATTACTAGCGCTTGTATAATTCTTGATCGTCATACGTAACTAATCCATATATTATGAATCAGGTTGATATATGGGTTGGTTTATGTCTGTAAATGTCTCTTTCTATAATGAAAATGCTACTCAGCTAGCAACGCAATATGATTCTCTAGAATTTGAAAACGTTCATCGCGCGTGGCGTATGTATTGGCCTAAAGGGGATACCAAGATCCTTGATATTGGTGCTGGATCAGGCCGAGATGCTAGGTGGTTCTTTAAACAAGGTTGCTTTGTTGTTGCTATCGAACCAGCAAGTGAACTTCGTCAACTAGGGCGCTCAAACTCCTCTTCGCAAATTCAGTGGTTAGATGACTCGCTACCAGCTTTAGCGAAAGCAAGAAACTTATGTCAGCAGTATGATTTGATTTTGGTTTCAGCAGTATGGATGCACTTAAATAGAGAAGATAGAGAAGAATCGTTCTCTGTATTTTCTGAGCTTATTTCCGACAATGGAAAGCTGGTGATCACATTGCGCCATGGCGGTTTTGATGATGGACGTAGTGCTCACAGCGTTTCCATTGAAGAAATAGAAACATTAGGTAAGGTTGTTGGTCTGACAGTATGTCATGTGGCTGATGGAGCGGACTCTTTGAACAGGACAAATGTTTCGTGGCAAACAGTTGTGTTGGAGAGAGAAAATTATCGCATCTGCAAAGGATAGATGATGGCGTTAGAATATTACTTAGAACGTTTTCAGAACCTGAAAATGAACAGTGCTGGTGGTAAAAAAAGTCCTCATAAAGTGTGTATGCTGCTTGCTGTCATGGATTTGATTCAAGCAGGACATATAACGACGAATAAGATCTATTTTAATCAGCCCCTTAAAGATCAGTTTACTCATCATTTCGACAACCTTGCTCAGAGCAAAGATAAAAATACACCTGAAAACCCTTTCTTTCATTTAAGAAGTGAAGGCTTTTGGTTTCTTTCTTATCATGACGGCTACGATAAGGTATCAACCAGGCGCTATTCCGCTAAGGCGGTAGATCATGCGTATATTGACGATGAATTGTTTAGCTATATGAAAAGCTATATCGTTTCCAACGAACTAAAAGAAGCGCTAGTCTCCAACCTTTCTGATTTAGCGACGTTATATCATCAGTGGTTGATTGATATAGGTAAGTCCGAAAAAACAGCCAGTAACTATCTGGGAGCGGTGCGGGGATCAATATCTAATTGGTTGATGGATGTTGGTGAAATAGAGGGGCCACTTACTGATATTAATTCATATCGACAATTTGTTAGTTATGAAGAAAAGGCACGAGAATTAGAAGAGTTTCAAATTCGTGATACTAAGGGAAAGGGGATGTACAGCGCCGCCTTATCTCATTACCACAAATTTTTATCAGACTTATCTCAGGTGGATATTAATGCCGATATCAAGCAGGTCATGACTGATAACTCCTTATCCGAGACAGAAAAGACCATCTTGGTTAATACAAGGGTAGGGCAAGGACACTTCAGAACAAAACTGATCCAAATGTGGGGTGGTTGCGCAGTAACAGGGTATCGTAATACTCAATTATTGTTGGCTTCTCATATTAAGCCTTGGCGAGACTCTAGTAACGAAGAACGGTTAGATAGGTTCAATGGTTTGTTACTGCTCGCCAATCTTGATAAGGCTTTTGACCTCGGGTTTATCTCCTTTGACGATCACGGAAAAGTCTTGATCTCTAGATACTTGGAGTCGCCGAATGTGATCGGTTTGAAAGAGGATATGTCATTTAGCATTAAGGATAACCATAAGCCATATCTTCGCTATCATCGTGGTGAAATATTTAAAGGTCGTTAAATGAAAAAACTCTAAACTGGAAAAAGGCACACTAACAACTCCCGGTTTTTACTTTGTAGCACTTGGGTTGGCGCCTAATCGACAGTTGCACATGAAATGGTCACTGAGGTTAACGTTGGCTCGTTACTTCCAAAGGTTAGCTGTGTTGATAGTCGTTCATCAGAAACATCTCTGGCATTACTTTTTGCTTTAACGTAGTTGCCTTTGCCGAATCTAACATCGAGCTCAAACCCTGTAATCCACGGGAGTGTATTGGTTGGCGATATCAATGCACTCGTACCGATGAGTACTTCTAAATCATTAGCTCTAAATATTGATTCAAGATAGTCAGTATCTGAAGTGAGTTTTGTTTGTTCTGTTTTAATTAGAGTAGGGTAGTTAGAAATATAACCTTCGTTAATGATTACGCATTGCACTATGTCATTTGCATAAGCTATGCTTGAAGCGCATAAACATAGGTAAAACGCTTTTAATAGTAAAATTAGTTGCTTCATTGCTTTTCTCATGTTTTTTAATATAAAGAGTTACTCTCGTAGAAAGATAAATATACAAATCAAAGGTGGGAATAACTATGTCATGTCTATATATGGTGTGTAAAATCACATTAATATAGGCGTCTCAATGCATGGGGTGATGTGTTTAGTTCTTCTCTAGTATCTAATGATGAGGTGTTTCTAAGGTCATTTAATTCCGTTGTGTTTTAATAAAAGAATGTTGCTTAATTTGGGTGCAATATTGTTGAGGTAGATAACATTGAAGTGAGTCGCATTTATAAAGAAAAAATAGTGTTTATTTCTTGGCCGCCGAGAATCACTTCGCATCTATTATCTCTCTATATCAACCGCCAGTAATAATGTTTCACCCATCACCTACTAGCATGTGATCATCGCGACCCATAGCGAGATTACACGCCATCAGTACAACTAGCGTGCAGAACCAAACTCAGCAGCGCCTATGGTGGAAGTATTAAGACTCTAGCAATCGGTATCTAGGAGGAGCTTGGCAGTGATGGCAGATGACTTCTTCGAGAACCATGAATTGTCTCTCTGGATTTTTTCTTATGGCATATCAAACATTATATTGCTCTTACTCGGTGGAGGAGTCGCTTGTTTTCTTATGGTTATGTCAATCCATGTTTTAACAGGAGAGTTATCTGCGGAGCAGTTCGGAATATCGTTGACAATAGTCGAAGTATTAATGGCTCTAGCTATAATGGTACCTAACGTTTTAATTATTAGAGGTAAACCTAGTGCGTTGGCGGTAAATAAAATCATGGTCTGTGTCCAAATTGCCAGTTATTTATTGTTTGCAATGACATTCGACCAAGAAAATAAGTGGTTTGGACTAGCATTCGGAGTATTACCTTTCTTATCTCTTTGGTTAATGTCGACACCAAGGTATCGTGCTTTTATCGCATACCACGAAGCGCTTCACAAAGACCCTATTGGTTTTAGAGAAAAGCTCCTGCAAAGAATTAGTGATTCATAAAGTGCCGCCTGTAGGTTTTGTGACCAAAGGCTTGCGGGGCACGGTAACCATCTTACTCAGTCTCACCTAACTAAACCAAAAAACGTTTTGTGACGTCACAGATAATATTAATGGCTTGATTGATTTCAGGGCGATAATCTCCGCCTAGGGAGTGGAATAGGCTGATGCCATAAGTGAACTCCCGCCGTTTATCTAAGAGTGCGATTTTCGCGAGTGTGCCGTCTTTGACATAAGGTTCAGCGTTGTGGGGCGCAAGAATCACCCAGCTATTGTTATCCATTATTCTTAGCAGTAATCGAAAGCTACCAACCGTTTTTACTGTATTGGACACCTTGAAATAGCCCACTCCTCCGCCGGTTGTACAATCAGTAAATAGTTGGGTGGCTAGCCTTAATCCATCGACGGTGGTGGGGGTTTGGGCGAGTTCAGAGTCGGCACGGCAAAAACAAGCGAGTGATAACGCACCAATATAGGTTGCAGCCACCCGTGCTTGAGTTTGCGGTGCATTTTCAATCGCCATTAAGGCAAGGTGACACTGATTATTTTCAAGTGCCTCGTAAGCTTGTTGGCGGGAAGTTTGTCTCCAGTTGATTGCTAATCGTGGTGATACCGCCTCTATTGCAGCGTTTATTTCCGCTAACATTTCCACTGGGAGCATGTTGTCATAATTGATGTTGAGGGTGGTTAGCGTTGTTTTGCTTAACGATAGTGCAGTTAGCTCAAAATCCTCTGCATGTTTGCTCAGATTTTGCGCTCTTAAAAACAGGTGATGTGCTGCATCTGTCGGAATTGCTTTTCTGCCAGAAATTTCAAAAAGTTCGACATGAATCGAATCTTCCAATGCAATCACTAACTCGCGAACGGTGTTACGCTTTTTTCCTAATACCTTCGCTGCGGCACTGTATGAGCCGTGTAAATATACGTGGCGGAAGCTGTGAATTTGTTCAATGGTTATCAAAACTATACTCTGCTTTGTACGTAGAATACGATCAAATTGTATTTTTTCCCGCAAAGATTATGGCTTATTTTAGTCTCAGTCAAATATGCATTTCAGATAGCGTTCGCTGTCTCCTATATTTGTCGGTAAAAATTTGTTTATTAGTCGTAACGTTTAGGGAACAAAGCAATGAAAAGATTGGTTATAGCACTGTCGATTATGGCAAGCAGTGCCAGCTATGCAACGGTGAATAGCGATAGCATCTTCGGTTACTCGGTTGAGCAAGATATTGTCTACGGCCAAGGTGCTGTTCGCCCTGAAGGTGAGCATGGCGAGATTGAAATGCGCGATTTGCTAATGGACGTTTACCATCCAGCAAACATAGAGTCAGATGAGCCATTGCCTGTGGTTGTTTATGTTCATGGTGGTGGTCACCACCGTGGTGACAAATTTATGCCGGGTTTCCGTGTGGGTGATGCGATTCATACAGCACCACAAGAATATGGCCGTATGTTTGCAGCAGAAGGTTATGTAACGTTTGTGCCAGAATACCGTTTGGCTACAGAGTGGCCAGAAACTGATCATATGCCAGGCGAGGCTAACCTGCATGCTGATTTAGATCTTTATGTTGATGATGTCATGCTGGCTGGAGTAAGTCGTGCTCGTACATCATTGGGTCTGTCGACGCCAGAAGGTCAGGAAGGTAAGCTTACTCTTTGGAAAGGCGGTATGTCGGGTGCTGAAGATGTGGTGAAGACAATTAACCATATCATCGAAAACGCGGAGCAATACAATATTGATCCGGAGCGTATTGCGATTGGTGGTCACTCTGCAGGTGGTGGTATTGCAGCAAACGTTGCATTTGGCTTTAAAGCACCGGTTGTGGCAGCTTTCCCGATGTCTGCGCCAGAGATTGCATTTGATGCTAGTGTTATGGACAGCGATATTCCACCAACACTGTTAACGTACTCTCAATTTGACGATCATGCGATGCTTGTACACGCACCACGCATGGTTAAGTTGCTAGAGCGTTCTGGGGTGGATTTCAGCGTAAACTGGGTTCCTGGCTTTATGCATAGCTACCCAGGAAATGCAATCAGCCTAGCCAGTGATGGTACTCGTATGCCGTTGTTTGACCGTATTGTTGCGTTTTTAGACGAGAACGTAAAAAACGCTAAATAGTACGCAAGAATACATTCCGGCACATTTGTGCCGGAATTTGCTAAGTGATAGGGGATAGGTCACAAATCTGCTAAAATTGCTGCGTGCCAGTAATCGTATTGATTGTACTGGGCTTACCTAAGACTAGGATCTATTTTGACCAATAATGATATTTTGCGCCGCCTACGTTACACCTTTGATTTAAATGACAGTGCCATGGTTGAGATCTTTGCGTTAGCAGAGTTCAGCGTAACACAAGAACAAGTGGTGAGTTGGTTAAAAAAGGAAGACTACGACGCGTTTATTAAACTGAAAGACACAGAGCTGGCGATTTTTCTGAATGGATTCATTAATCTGAAACGTGGTAAGCGTGAAGGGGAACAGGCAAAGCCAGAAAGTTATTTGAATAATAACATGGTGTTCCAAAAACTACGTATTGCCCTAAACCTTAAAGCCGATGATATTCTTGAAATTTTAGAATTGGTTGATTTCCGTTTAAGTAAGCATGAACTCAGTGCGTTTTTCCGCAAGCCAGACAATAAGCACTACCGAGAATGCAAAGATCAAATTCTGCGTAACTTCTTGATGGGTGTTCAGCTGCAGCTACGTCCAAACGACACTGCTGAAGCATCAGAATAATCGTTTAAAGAGCCGTTTGTTTAAAGAGCAGTCGCCGATTGTAGTGATGTTACTGCCCATTATTTCAATGGGCTACTGCCTCTGCTACCGCTTTTACTTGAGCTTTACTTGATTAGTGGCTTTGATCTTTCCCCTCAGGGCGACGTTGCTTAATCTCTCCGACATCTGTGGTGCGCTGCTCTGGTGTTACCGACGCGCTACCCCTGTCTTTCTTTATCAATAGACCTATCTGGTAGGCAGTTTCTCTCGCTAACAGTGTTCGTTCACTGCCAGTCCAAGAGCGAACATAACTGCGCTTTGTTGCTTTAATGGCGGGAAAAGGGTGTTGGGCAAATTGTTCACACCAATCTAGTGCTTGCTGCATTGGGTTGTCGGATAGCGCAGTAATTACCCCCAGTTCGAGCGCTGTGTCGGCAGGAAATATTTCACTGGTGAGTGAGAGTTTTAGCAGTTGGTCGCGTCGCGTATTTTCCCTTAGCCCCAATAACCCCCCCATGTCTGGCAGCAACCCCCACTGTGTTTCCATCACCGCAAAGCGGCTATCTGGCGTTGCAATGCGGAAATCTGCGCCGAGCGCAATCTGTAAACCGCCACCTAAGCAATTGCCGTGTATAACACAGATAACAGGCATCGGTAGTTTTCGCCAACAGCGACTGACTTGTTGCGCCAAATTGGTTTGTCCTGGTAGCCACTTAAACAATAGCCGCACGATCGACGTGGGGTGGGTGGTAATAGCGTTAACATCTAGCCCAGCGCAGAAGTCTTGACCCGCACCGTGAATGATCACCGCCCGACACCGGCTGTATTTTGAGAGTTGCTGGGCGATTTGGCTTAGCTGTTTAAACATGGGCATATTTAATGCGTTGCGTTTCTCGGGACGATTGAGTGTAACGACGGCGGTATCACCATGCCAATTGAGTGTGACAGCATCCTGTTTGGTCATATCACTTCCTTCTGGTCAGTCCAGTTAAAGTGTAGCTGAAATGAAGAATGATGAGATATTGAGCATGATAGGTGGCTAGAAGTTGATGGAGTTGAATAATTGCGAGAAATAAGCTGGATATCCATCCAGCTATTTACTATTCTATGGCAAATTTTAAAGAAGAGTTCACTGGTCGTGATTGGACGTTTACGCGGAATTTTAGTTGAAAAGCTACCACCAGAAGTGGTGATTGAAGTGGGTGGTATTGGCTACGAAGTACAAATGCCAATGAGCTGCTTTTACGAGCTGCCAGACGTTGGGCAGGAAGCGATTATCTATAGCCATTTTGTGGTGCGAGAGGATGCGCAACTACTCTACGGTTTTAATACCAAAAGTGAGCGTTCACTGTTTCGTGAGGTAATTAAAGCCAATGGAGTAGGGCCTAAATTGGGCTTAGCTATTCTGTCAGCGATGACGGCCAGTCAGTTTGTTTATTGCGTTGAGCACGATGATTTAACAACGCTGGTGAAAATTCCTGGTGTCGGTAAAAAAACCGCTGAGCGCTTGCTGGTGGAGATGAAAGATCGACTCAAAGGTTGGGGAGAGGGCGATCTATTTACGCCAGCTGATCCGGCTGCTGCATCAAACCACGCCCCTGCGGCCAAACAGGCTAGCGCCGACGACGAAGCGATCAGTGCACTGATATCTTTGGGCTATAAAGCGCCGCAAGCGACCAAGGTGGTGGCACAGGTCTCTCAAGCAGAGATGAGTAGTGAAGCGATTATTCGTGAAGCATTGCGCAGTATGGTATAGGGATCGTCATGATTGAAGCGGATAGAATAATCAGCCAGTCGGTACAATTGAAAGAAGACGAGGTTATCGACAGAGCGATACGCCCCAAGAAATTGGCGGAGTATAAAGGACAAGATCACGTTCGTTCTCAAATGGAAATTTTTATTCGTGCGGCTCAACTGCGTGAAGAAGCGCTCGATCACTTATTGATTTTTGGCCCTCCCGGGTTGGGTAAGACGACATTGGCAAACATTGTAGCCAATGAAATGGGTGTGAGCATCCGTACCACGTCCGGCCCTGTACTAGAAAAGGCCGGTGATTTAGCGGCACTGCTAACCAACTTAGAGCCGCATGATGTGTTGTTCATTGATGAGATCCACCGACTTAGCCCGATGGTTGAAGAGGTGCTGTATCCGGCAATGGAAGATTATCAACTGGACATTATGATTGGTGAAGGCCCGGCAGCACGCTCTATCAAGATTGATCTACCCCCATTTACTTTGATTGGCGCAACGACGCGTGCTGGTTCATTAACATCACCACTGCGTGACCGATTTGGTATCACGCAGCGTTTAGAGTATTACAAGTTGGAAGATCTGCGTGATATTGTGCAGCGCAGTGCTGATTGCTTGGGCTTATCAATGGAAACCGAAGGGGCGATTGAAATTGCCCGCCGAGCACGAGGAACGCCACGTATTGCCAACCGCCTGTTACGCCGTGTTCGAGATTATGCCGAAGTGAAAGGTAACGGCCATATCTGCAATGATGTTGCAGCCAAAGCGCTGGATATGCTCGATGTAGATAGTAGCGGGTTCGATTATATGGATCGTAAGTTACTGTTGGCTATTATTGATAAGTTTATGGGCGGTCCTGTTGGTCTTGATAACCTTGCTGCAGCGATTGGCGAGGAAAAAGAGACAATCGAAGATGTATTAGAGCCTTACCTTATTCAACAAGGCTATTTGCAAAGAACGCCGCGTGGACGTATTGCGACGCAACGCGCTTATTTGCACTTTGGTCTGCCTCAACCCGAGTAGCCCTTTCTGTTATCAAGGTAGGAGTCTTCTCTTGCCTTGATGCTCGCAGCCTTTCCTCCTAATTTGATGTAAATCGCCTCCCTTCGCGTAACCATAGCCTAAAAACGCGGTATACCGCCGTAATTGTTAACGCAAATCTAACTATAGCGTAACGGCATACGGATAAAATCCCTTTTTAACATGACCTAAGTCAAAGGTTTGACGTAACTAAAATAATGCAAGGGAAATATTGATATTTATCAATGAAAAAAGTGCACATTGCCCCTTTGAAGCTGATTGTTATTTCAGTAATATGAGTTGTGACAGCATTAGCTGTCGCCCAACGGTGCCGTAACAATAATGACGCGATTGCAACATAAAAATGGAGTGCTAACATCGGCAATACCAGGAAGGTAGTTCCGTAACTCGTGTTCAACTATTTGGCTTAAGCCAATACCGGTACGGAGTAGTACTGCTCGCCATCAGCCTGGCGACAAAAGGAGTTTTATCATGTTTGATATTGTTGAGCTATCGCGGTTGCAGTTTGCACTCACTGCGATGTATCACTTTTTATTTGTTCCCCTTACTTTAGGTATGGCCTTCTTGCTGGCGATTATGGAATCGGTTTATGTGATGACCGGTAAGCAAGTTTATAAGGATATGACAAAGTTTTGGGGTAAGTTATTTGGAATAAACTTTGCGTTAGGCGTTGCTACCGGCCTTACCATGGAGTTTCAGTTTGGTACAAACTGGTCATATTATTCGCACTATGTTGGCGACATTTTTGGTGCACCACTCGCTATTGAAGCATTAATGGCGTTCTTCCTCGAATCGACTTTTGTTGGCTTATTCTTTTTTGGATGGGACAGGTTATCTAAACGACAGCACTTAGCGGTGACTTGGCTGGTGGCGTTAGGTTCAAATTTCTCTGCGTTATGGATTTTGATTGCCAATGGATGGATGCAAAACCCGGTCGGTGCTGAGTTTAACTTTGAAACCATGCGAATGGAGATGGTGAGCTTTGCGGAAGTGGTGTTTAATCCGGTTGCACAGGTGAAGTTTGTGCATACGGTGGCTTCTGGCTATACCACAGGTGCTGTTTTTGTCTTGGCGATCAGTTCTTATTACCTGCTAAAAGGGCGTGACATTCCGTTTGCACGTCGTTCATTTGCGATTGCCTCCTCGTTTGGTTTAGCGGCCATTCTCTCCACGATTGTGCTAGGTGACGAATCTGGTTATGAACTGGGTGATGTGCAAAAAGTGAAGCTTGCGGCGATCGAAGCGGAGTGGCATACCGAACCCGCTCCAGCTGCCTTTACAGTGATTGGTTTCCCAAATCAAGAGAGAATGGAGACCGATTACGCCATAAAAATCCCGTATTTAATGGGGATCATTGCGACACGCTCCTTTGATACTGAAGTGCAAGGCTTGCGTGAGATAAAAGAAGAACATGCCGATCGAATCCGTAATGGCATGGTAGCGTATGAGTTGTTAGAAAAACTACGTGCAGGGGATAAGACCGCTGAAAATATTGCCGCCTTTGACGCAGTAAAACATGATCTAGGCTATGGGTTCTTACTCAAACCTTACACCGATACGGTTTATGATGCGACGGAAGAGCAGATTGCCGCGGCAGCGGATGATTCCATTCCCACCGTGTGGCCACTGTTTTGGGCTTTCCGTATTATGGTCGGATGTGGTGTGATTATGTTGCTGGTTATTGGTGCGGCCTTTATTCAGACATGTCGTCATAAAATCACGCAGAAAACGTGGGTGCTTAAGGCGTGTTTGTATAGCTTACCGCTACCTTGGATAGCTGTAGAAGCCGGTTGGTTTGTGGCGGAATATGGACGCCAACCTTGGGCGGTGGGTGAAGTGTTGCCTGTGTCTATGGCAGTATCGCAACTCAGTACGGGTGAAGTACTTACATCGATGCTTGCGATCTGTGCGCTTTACACTGCGTTCCTTATTGCTGAAGTTTACCTTATGTTGAAGTTTGCCCGATTGGGACCAAGTAGCCTGAAAACAGGCCGTTATCACTTTGAGACAACGAACGACGCTGAAAATGTTGTCGCTCGCCAAGTTGAAGCTTAAGCAGGGAGAGTTCAGCTATGTTTGATTATGAAATTTTACGTTTTATTTGGTGGGCTCTGATCGGTGTCTTGTGTATTGGCTTTGCGGTTACCGACGGTTTTGATATGGGGGTGGGAGCACTCATGCCCGTATTGGGAAAAACGGATACAGAACGTCGTGTTATGATCAACGCAATTGCGCCGCATTGGGATGGTAACCAAGTGTGGTTAATTACTGCCGGTGGTGCGCTTTTTGCTGCGTGGCCTTTGGTGTATGCCACTGCTTTTTCAGGCTTTTATTTTGCCATGATCCTAACACTTGCCGCGTTATTCTTTCGTCCAATAGGCTTTGATTACCGCTCTAAAATTGAAGACCCACGTTGGCGTAAAACATGGGATTGGGGCATTTTTGTTGGTAGTTTTGTACCACCGGTGATTTTTGGCGTTGCTTTTGGCAATCTAATGCAAGGGGTGCCGTTTGAATTGAGTGAATTTTTGGTGCCAACCTACCGCGGTTCGTTTTTTGGCCTCTTGAATCCGTTTGCGTTGCTATGTGGCTTGGTCAGTCTATTTATGATCATAACGCATGGTGCGGCTTATCTACAGATGAAAGCATCCGATGAGTTGCGTGAGCGGGCACACTCGATTGCGCCAGTTACTGCGCTGTTAACTGCGGCACTGTTTGCTATTGGTGGTATTTGGTCACAAGGTATTGAAGGTTATGTGGTTCAAGGTGGGCTGGATATTACTGCGGCATCAAACCCGCTCAATAAAGAGGTAATGAGGCAGACAGGGGCGCTATTTAATAACTTTGAGAGCTATCCACTGCTTTGGATTGCACCCGCGTTGGGGGTCGTTATGCCACTGCTAACCGCACTATTTTCGAAAGTGAATCGACCAGGCTTTGCCTTCTTAACCTCGAGCCTTGGTATGGCGGGCATTATTCTTACCTCTGGCTTTGCTATGTTCCCATTCGTGATGCCATCGAGTCTGTTTCCTTCACACAGCTTGACGATGTGGGACGCGACCAGTAGTGAGTTGACCCTTAATATCATGACGTTTGTCGCGATGGTGATGGTGCCAATTGTGTTGTCATACACGATTTGGACCTATTACAAAATGTTTGGTCGCATTGATAATAAGTTTATTGAAGATAATAAAACGTCACTTTATTAAGGAGTTAAGATATGTGGTATTTTGCTTGGATTCTTGGTGTATTGCTGGCGTGCTCGTTTGGGATCATTAATGCGCTGTGGTTAGAAACAACAGAAGACATGGACAAAGAGATTGAATCTTGATCAACGTGTAGCGGTCTGGCATCAGGCTGCTAATCAACCTATTTGGCGGGCCATCGCGTTTACATCTGGCATATTGTTGGCTGGTAGCGTGATGTGGGACCCCACTTTGTTTACAGCAGCCATGGGTGAGTTGAGCAACTTAGGTGCTCTATCGCTG
This sequence comes from Thaumasiovibrio clandestinus, assembly GCF_047250365.1. Classification (NCBI taxonomy): domain Bacteria; kingdom Pseudomonadati; phylum Pseudomonadota; class Gammaproteobacteria; order Vibrionales; family Vibrionaceae; genus Thaumasiovibrio; species Thaumasiovibrio clandestinus. The sequence continues at coordinate 327,088 of NZ_JBLBVL010000001.1, read as the reverse complement.
GTTTGGGCGTGTTGTAGTGCAATGATCTATGGGGTCGGTTTCAGCCCCAAACGCTGGTATTGGCAGTTGGCGTTTTCGCCATATATCTCATCATGGGTGCTGGGCTACTTCTTGCTACAGCGCTTTGTGGTTTGAAATCTCTATAAATGACAGGGTAATGGGTGACTTGTCGTAAAGACAGTGTGTGCTTAGCTCTAAATTAGAGACGTTAAATGAAGCCTCGATAGTGATATCGAGGCTTTTAGCTATATTAAAGAGTTACGATATTAAGATAAGTTATCAGAGATCGCTTTAAACACTTCTTGCATTTCTAAATCGTATTGTGCTGATGATGGGAATTCAGCAGAAGCCAAGCGGACAACAACGATGTCTTTTTCTGGATTCATGTAGATGAACTGAGAATACATCCCTTTTGCCATCATCGCGTTATCATCATTGTTGGTTAGCCAAAAATAGCTGCTGTACGCGCCACCTGGCAGGTTTTCAGCATGTGAACCTTTAGCAAATTTGCTTACATCGCCTGTTGAAATACGCTTATAGGTTTCTTCACTAAAAATGCGCTCGCCATGTAACTCACCTTTATTGACGATAAGCTGGCCAAACTTAGCAGCGTCTCTGGCTGTCATATTGAGACCACCAGTTGCCCACGCAAACGAGTTAGTATCAGTCATCATATAGGTATCATTCTCAGTGCCTAGTTTTGACCAATAGGTTTCCATCATGACATCTTCTAAACGCTTTCCTGTTACAGAGCTAATCACCCAACCGATAGCATCAATTTGTGGGCCAGCATTTGATTCGTATAACTAAAGAGAAGTTCGGTCTTTATGTCAACGATGAAGTCACGGCGGTGTTAAAGTCTTAACGGGGCATTTATTAGGCGGTTAATTAAATATTTAGCACGCAATCAAAAATAAATAAACCACTAAATAAATCGCTTAATAAGCAGAAAAAAAGTCTGGCTATTGGGCCAGACTTCATTTGCACAGGTCGATCTGATACCGTCAAAGCTGACGATATTCGATAGATAGTTTAGATCTTGATGGTGGTACGTAGGCCAACAACCACTACGTCATTGTCTTCACTACTCAAGGTTTGAGTATTACGGACTTGAACGTTACCAGTGAAGGTTAGCCAAGGTGCAGCTTGGTAAGCATAGAATGCTTCCGCGCCAGACTCATCTTTGATTTCCAGTCCCATCTCTTCGGCACGATCTTGCATGTCGTTTGAAATGCTGGTTGAATAGTAACCGATACCCCAAGTATCTTGTGGGCGGTCAAAGAACAGCGCGCTACCACCTAAGCCGCCAGAGAAGCTGCTGCTTAGTAGGTTAGGGTTGCCATCTGCAATCGCACCGCGTAGATATAGTCCCCAGTTGTGTGCGCCTTGCTCTGCTAGGTTATGAGAAAATTGCACACGAAGGTTATATTTACCCTCACTTTCTGTTGCAACGTCGCTACCAATGCTTAACCAGTCAGCACCACTTTCTGTGCTGTATGTGGCACTTAGGCCGATCGCAGTTCCGCGTCCAGCTAGGGTCATTGGGTAAGTGGCGCTAAGTGAAAGGTTCGCTCCGTCTTTAAACAGCTCTTTAAAGTCTAGAGAACGCTCATAACGGTCGCGTGGATCGTACAGCATTGCTGTCCAATTCATGTCAAGCGCTTGGAACATGTACATCGCACCAAAGAAGCTTGGTGGCGTTACGCCCGATGGTGGCGCTGCAAAGTTAAGGTTAGCAAAGCCATAACGACCAGCACCGCCATAGAATGGTGAATTACGACCGAGCTCGATCGCATCAATTTTACCGGCGAGTAAACGTTGACCATTTTCAAATCCATGCATGTAATACAGTGATGAAATGAATGGTTCGCCAATTTTACTGCCATAGTAGGCAACGTTGGTAGGAGTTGCGGTAAGATAGCCAAGATCATTACCATTATTATGGCGATACACCGTTTGGCTATGGAAGCTACCGCCGTCCCATAATCCCATATCGGCAGTTTTTGCCGATAAGAATACGTCTAAACGATGCGCAGTGTTTAAGTCGGCGTCATCAACACCAGAAGTCACTTGTTGAAGGTAGTTAGTGTATTCAGCATTGATATTTAGAGCGCCATCAGTCAGGCTATTTCTTTCTAAAAAAGATGCAGAAGCAATACCGGGAACGGTAAGAAGTAGCGCAGCAAATGCACTTTTACTAATATTTGTGGACATTATAATTACAACCAAAAAAACAACTAAAAAAATAAGAGCTTACACAAATTATAAGATTATCATGTGTAGGCTGGATTCTAGACGACAAATGAGATGCGCTCAAGTTGGTTTTGATGGTGCGGGATCTCATTTTATCACATCAATCTTAACTCAAGTTGAATGCCAGTAAAAATTAGGCATCTAGGTGCATACCGCCTCTTTTGTTGTTCAACAATAAAACAGAGGCGTAAAATTTTGCATTTTTACTTGGACTAAATGCTGACTATTTTTAGGCAGAATACTTATAGGTATCCATATGGCTTAGCGATAAGTCTTGTTGACAGGTAATGATTGCTCGAATAGCGTCAACCACCTCTTGTACATCCAAATAACCGCTAGTATAAGCTGAGAGAATCGAAGCCATATTGCCTTTGTGTCGTTGATCCTGGCTAACATGAAGTCCTGCATCTTTTAAAGCTAGGTTTAGATTCTGCTCTTCTGCGTGGCTTGTATCTTTATTAGTGCAACGTACTACCGCGCTTGTAACATAGTGACATATTGTTTGAGTGGTACGCTGTAGCGAATGCAATAGTTCACTAATAGGGTGGTGCTTTTCTATGTTAATAACTAATGTTGTGTTTTCAATAATTTCGTCACAACGCTGCGATAAGCTGTGTGCTTCAGTATTGCCTTCCATTAGCTCAGAAACCAACTGCTTAAATGCGAGAATTTGATTGATTAGATGCTCTTTATCCTTTACTGGTACTTTTACGCTTTCATCCTTGAGGCACGCGTCTAGTTCACAGCAAAGGTTTTCTAGATAATTAATATCTAAAGAAGTTAAACTGTTCATATATGCTTACGCTACCAAAAATTGATTTTACATTGGCATACTAGGCGCTAAAAATATAAACGGAAAGCCTTTATAATTATTTATCTATTTATTATATAGTTGAAATTATTAGCTTTTCATTGTTGTTCACTCTATAGCGGTGAGGTTTCACTCGTTTAGGTGGGGCTCTCCGGCAGGTAGCAGGGTCGGATGACTTTTTTTAAGCAGTCGAGTGATGCCAAGGTAAGGCAATTCAATAATCAGTTGATGCTCGCTAAAATGGATGACTTCCCTTTGCGGCGTAAAGATATCTAGCAGTGTCGTGTTAACAAAGCTTCTTAGCTCTTCTTCATTTAGGTTGTCGCTAAACTCAAGTAGTGTGATGCTATCTGAAGCGATGTCAATGGTAATGAAGTTATGCTGAGTCATTGTCCATTCACTGATAAAGTAGACCGTGTAAGAGCCGATGATGCTACCGTCGGTTAGCAGTCGCACACGCATTGCTGTTTCTAAATGCCCATCTTTGACATGGGATTCTGAGTCGATATCCATTAAGGCCGTTTGCGGCAATTGATTAAGGCTGCCGAGGTTTCTGGGGTAACTTCGTGCTGAAAATGTCCAATAATGCCCTTTAGCCAGTTGGTCAATGGTGGGCTCAGCAGGGAGTTGATAGCGAAATATGCTTAGGAAAAGCGCCAAACCGGACAAAACTAGCGCTGTACGTGGGGTGGTTAAAAAACGCATTCTATGACCTCGCGTTTGTCAGATGTCCATCTCAAACCAGGCGCGGTTAACGTATTCACCTCTGCTGATGCTGGCAGAATATCAAATAGCGAATACTGCTCAGCATCGTGAACAAGTTCCAAACATTGCTCAATGGATGCGTTATCCCCTTTGGGGATAATGACAGGAACAGGCAGAATGATCTCAGTGGTGGCAAACAGCGCTGAGAATACGTCTTTGTCATGAATAAAAATCAGCGATTTAAGGATACTTAATAAGGAAATAAGACTAACCAGAGTGAAAAATATTGGTCGGTAATAGGTGGCTATCCACTGTTGCAGCTGTGATTGAATAACACGGCGAGGAGAAAGGTAGCGTTGATACTCCTTTTCAGTTAATACTTGGATAGTTGCAATAAACGCATAGCCTTTCATGACCTGAGTTTGAATATAGTCAGGCTGGTCAGGGTTATCATTCAGTGCTTGGCGCAGCTTTTTCACTGTCGTTAATACATTCGACTTTGCTCGAGCTTGTAACCAAACATGACTAAGGATTTGATCGATAGTGATACTTTTCCCTGGATTGTCTAAAAATAGGTTGAGCAGTTTCCACTCATTTGAGCGTAGCTGATGACCATTTTTATCACCTCGACGATGCAGGTAGCCATTTTGCTGGTTAAACAGAAACTGATTATTGAGTAAGTAGTGTTTTGGCATTCTAATCTCGCTCTTTCTGCCAGCTTGCTAATTGTTGCGAAATAATATGCCAACGCTCAAGCCAGGCTTGTACACCATCGGTTATATCTGTTTTGAGGGGGGCACTAGGGTCGATTTTTTTTGTTTTCAATTTTCGTTGTATGAGGCGTTTTTCGCACTCAAGGCAGCGTATTGAGAATGCACGTTTCTCTTCTGTGCTAGATAACTCTGCGGCCATTTTTTCGAGTTCTGCATCAATATCAGCAATTTGCTGGCTGAGATCAGTTTCTATTTCACCCGCTGCCCGCTTGGGGCGCCCTCTTGATGGCGTTGATGGCGTTGATGGCGAATATTCGTCGGCCCTCAGCTGTTGTAACTTACTGCTTAGCTGTAAACGTTGTGAAACTAATTGTTCGTCGCGTGAGTACTGCTTTCTACCTGCTGATTGTGAACTGAGGTAACGGCGAAACTGTAACCAAATTTCGTCAGGACTAAGCGAACGAACGTGCTCGAGTGATGCACATTGTCGGTACTGTAAATGGCAGGCCATCAGTTCGCTTTCTGCACGTAGTAATAGTACGGGGAGGGGGATCTCAGGTCTGCCTGGTTTCTGTCGTTTAACGATTGGATATAGTAGTGCAAGTCGATGGCGCACAATAAACAGTTGCAACTGACGAAGTTGCTGACGACGCCAATACAGATCTTGTAAATTGAAAGGGTTGTCTATCCAACGCATATAGTACTGGCAGAAGCCCAGTAGCCACACGGATTGCTCTTCTGATTTTAATAGTGTGAGCTCGTATTCGAAATGCTCTGACAAATTAGATAAGCAGATATAATCAAAATACTCCGAATTGAAAAGGAGTTGCATGCCTTTCAACTCAGGGTTTGCTCGCAGGCGCAATTGATATAAGCTTGCGATGTCCTCCAATACCTGTTTCAGTGTCTCTGTTGATGCTGCCCATTTTTGTTCTGGCGCATCGCTGCGTTGAATCGTTAACAGTGTATTATCAGTGTCTGACCAGAGCTTATATTCATCAGCCACGCCAAGAATGGTATGTCTGATATCTTGTCGCTGTTCAATGGACAGGTTAGGGTAGCGGTTGTTAATGCTCTGCTCGAATTGAAAACGTAGTGTTTTAAATTTATCGAATGCGCGCGAAACATCAATTTGTAGGCGCTCTAGCTTTGAACGGGCTGGCCGACCACGACGACTTTCTGACACAGCGAATTACCTATGACTAAAATTTAATTTATAGTATATTAATTAGTTCTGATTCGCACTAATCTTTTGAATGATAATACGTGATAAATATTGACAAGTTAAGCCCTCAGGTGCGCCCTGTTGCACAATACCTATTAAATAGGCATGAGGGAACGCATTTAACCATTGATGATATTGCGCTGGCGATGTCGTTGCCACTGGCTATCGTGCGCCCAGCACTGCTATTTTGTGAAAGGGCAGGCATCATCCAACGAGTTGATGACACACATTATCTCATTTTGAAGTCAGAAGTGAGCGGCGAGCCGTTGATCGACAATGAGGTGGTGATGCAATTGAAAAAAGAGGTAGAAAGGCTTCAAGCTGAATTGCAGCAGGCACGCGCAGAAAAAGTGGTAGCAGACAAAAAAGCCACAGATATGGAGCAAGCATTTAGCGAGTTAAATCAGCGAATCAAATCAATATTAAAGCATTGATATCAAATAATTATGTGACGCAATATCGTGTTGCACACGGAATGAGTTGTACCGCTGAAAGGTGACCGTACAGTGAAGATCCGCTTAGCGAAAAGTGCGCTTTTCTGTTTCCATGGATAGAACCTCTCTCGCTTCTTCATAACTCATTGCTTGTGGGATCACCTTGATGGCTTTTAAGCCTTCATTCTCACCACGGTCTTCTATTTCCATATAAACGCGTTGGCCCGGTATCAGACGTTTATAGCCATCCATTTCAATCGCACTAAAGTGGATCATGACATCAATAGCAGCGCAGTCAGGCACGGCAAAGCCAAAACCTTTCTTGTCATTGAACCACTTCACTCTGCCTTTTGTTCTATAAATTTGTGTTGCCATTGTCTTAATCTTTCTAATTTAGAAACATTACAATAACAGGTAACGTGCCGAAAATCTAACCCTTGATTTAATTAATAAGCAATTAAATAATTGCAGTGATATTTTGTCCTATCTCACGTTAATATGTCGATTATTGACATAAAAATGACAATGGGCACATTCAGGTTTAATTCAGCTTCCTGAATTAAACCTGAACTGGTAGCATTTGCCTGGTTGAGTTTATGAAAACTTATTATGTTGTTTTTGATGTTACTGTGGTAAGACAATGATAAAAAATAAAGTTCTGCCTTTCAGCCTATTGGCTGTAAGTCTCAGTGCACCTGCTGTTGCTAAAACAGTCAGCTTGACTGAGTTGTACCAACACTCCTTAGATAATAACCCTGCTTTACAGGCCGCTGCATTAGGAAAAAGCGCAGCCTTTGAGCAAACCAATCAAACCAAAGCTCTTTATCGCCCACAAGTTGATGCGGGTTTGCAGGTTGCTGCGTTGCGTAATGAGTGGACAAATATGAATGAGACTGATGGTCATGGTGCAGAAGCGTCATTAACCCTAGGTCAAAATTTATATAATCAAGAGCTAAATGTTGCCCATCAACTAAATCAGCAAGCAGCGAATCTGCAAGATACGGTTTATCAAGTCACCTTGACTGGCCTTACCATGCAAGTAGCGGCGGCGTATTTCGAAACAGCGAAAGCGCAAGAAGCACTGGAGCTAAGCAAGGCCACGTTGGCGGCGATCTCTGAGCATATGCGCCAAACTGAACGTCGTTATGAGCTGGGCTTGATTCCGCAAAATGATGTGCAGGAAACTCGCGCACAATTCGATCTTGCTACTGCTGCAGTTATCTTTGCTGGAAATGACGTAGAAAAAGCCCTCGATAGCCTATATGAGCTAACAGGCCAAGAGTACACTGCCGTTAAGCCGCTTAACTACAACCACTTTGATGCAGCGATCCCTGCAGCACCGACGGGATCTTCTTGGGAAGAGCAGGCGCAACGTTTTAACCCTGAAATGTTGATTCAAGCGCACCTTGTCGAGCTGAGCAAAGAGCAAATTTCTCTAGCTCAAGCAGGGCAAATGCCATCGCTAGGTTTGTTAGCTCAGTTCCGTTATGCCTTTGCGTCCGAAAGTCGCCGTAATAGTCCGGGTGAGGACAAAGGTGACTTCATGTCTGTTGATAACAATGCGACCGCGGTGTTGGGTATGGCGATGACCCTGCCAGTCTACCGTGGTGGTGCGACCGATAGCAAAATTGAGCAAGCCCGTCTTCAGTACGAGCAAGCGCTGCAGGTTAAAGAGAAAACAGCACGTAATGTAACCCGTCAAGTGCGCAATGCAGAAAAAGATCTTCGTGCATTGATCAGTGCTGAGCAAGCATACCAGCAAGCCGTTGTATCGGCAGAAGTGGCTAAGCAAGCGACTGAGCAAGGCTTTGAGATCGGTACTCGCACCACGGTAGATGTGCTTGCAGCAACTCGTCAAGAGTTCTCTGCGAAGCAAGATCTGAGCGAAGCGCGTATTAACTTCATTCTTGCCGCACTAAATCTGAAATTTATTGGTGGTCAGCTGAATGCTGATGACTTACTAGCTGCAAACGCCAGCCTAGTTAAATAAGTTAACGATTCAAGTCTGTTTATTAAGTGATTAATTAATTTGTTTATAAGTTCATCGCCATTGATGAGCTTTATGTTGTAGCTAAGAGATAAACTATGAAAAAACTATCCCTCACTCTGGTTGCTGCCAGCTTGGCCATGGCCAGTACTTCTGGTTTAGCGTCATCAGGAACACCTGTGACTGTCTTTGAAGCCCAGTCGCTAGCGCATACCCCAGTCTCGTTCCAAATTGGTCGTATGGAAGCGGTTGAATCTGCCAAACTAACCCCACGTGTTAGTGGTTACCTAAAAGCCAAGTTCTTTGATGATGGTGCGATGGTTCAGCAAGGTGACGTTCTATTTGAAATCGATCCAACACCATATCAAGCGGCTTTTGATGCTGCGCAAGCAACATTGGCTGAAGCGAAGGCTGCCCTGCAAATTACCGAGCTTAACCATGACCGTAGCCGTCAAATGCTAGAAACGGGCGGTATCTCACAAGCGCAAATCGATTTGAGCATTGCTGAGCTACAAATGGCACGTTCTCGTGTTACCTCAGCTGAAGCGAACGTTGTTGTTCAAGAAGATAACTTGAACCAAACAAAAGTTCGTGCACCTTACAGCGGCCAAATTGGTAAGTCTAACTTCTCGATTGGTGACATGGTGGGTACAGCGATGGGTCCATTGACCGATATCGTGATGGTAGACCCAATCAATGTGAGTTTCTCTGTTCGTGAAACGGAGCTAAATACATTCAACCTGCGTGGTGAATTGCCAACATTTGTTAGCCTAGAAATCGACAACCAAACTTACCCTGAATTGGGCCAAGTTACCTTTGTTGATAACAAAGTTAGCCGTACCAGCGGTACTGTTGAAATTGCTGCCTCTTTCTCAAATGAAACTGGCGCGTTGCTTCCAAACCAATTTGCTCGTGTAGGTTTAAGTGCTGATCGAGTAAACGGCGTGAAAGTGCCAAACGAAGCCCTACAACAAGATGCGACATCTCAGTATGTTTTAGTGATTGAAGATGGCATCGCAACTCGTCGCGATGTTGTTGTTGCTGATCGTAAAGAGCTGGATGTTGTGGTTAAAGGTTTATCTGCGGGTGAACCTGTAATTATCGGTGGCCTGCAGCGTATTCGTGCGGGCGCTCCTGTTGTCGCTGCTAACTAAGAGTTGTCATGTTAAGTAAATTCTTTATCAACAGACCGAAGTTCGCCTTCGTTATATCAATCTTTTTGACATTGATTGGTCTGATTGCAATCAAAACAATGCCAATCTCGGAATATCCGAGTATTACACCACCACAGGTGCGTGTTGTTGCCTTTATGCCGGGTGCAAGTGCTGAAACGGTAAAAGAGGTTATAGGTAACCCAATTGAAGCGGAAGTAAACGGCGTAGAAGGCATGGTATACATGCAATCACGTTCATCTAACGATGGTCGTTACTTCTTGAACATTACCTTCGAGAACGGCATCGATTCCGATATGGCGATGGTAAACGTATCTAACCGTGTTGCAACGGCTGAGAATATGTTGCCATTTGATGTACGTGCTCGTGGTGTACGTATCCGTAAGGCATCTCCGGATGACTTGATGGCAATCGCCTTCTATTCACCAGAAGGAACCATGAGTGAGCTTGAGCTTAACAGCTGGGTAGAAGCGAACTTCATGGAGCGTTTGTCGCGTGTTCCAGGTCTTGCTGCTGCAGAGCTGATTGGTGCAACTTACGGTATGCGTGTTTGGACTGACATTGACCGTATGGCTAACCTAGGTGTTAGCACTATGGAAGTTAAAGCCGCCATTCGCGAGCAAAATGCCGTTGTGCCAGCAGGTCGAATCGGTCAAGGTCCAAGCCGTGACAATGTAGCGATGCAGTACAACTTGATCACTCAAGGGCGTTTAAGTTCAGCTGAAGACTTCCAGAATATCATTGTTCGTACTAATCCAGATGGGTCACAAATCTATCTTGGTGATGTTGCAAAAGTGGAAGTTGAGAAGCAGTTCTTCGATGCATACGCAACCTACAACGGTGCGCCAGCTGCGTTGGTGACCACGTCGTTGTCACCAGGTTCAAACGCCCTAGATGCAGGTGCATTGACCAAAGAGATCTTGGCGGATATCGAACCATTGTTGCCTGAGGGCGTGATTTACACGATTCCTTACGATACAACAGTAGCGGTAGAAGTATCGATCACTGAGATCGCTAAAACACTGCTTGTTGCTGTATTGTTGGTTATCTTAGTCACCTTCATGTTCCTAGGTAGTATCCGTACTACATTGGCGCCGATTGTCGCTATTCCGGTTTCTTTGATTGGTACCTTTGCATTCATGCAGATGGGCGGATTTACGATTAACACCGTAACTCTGTTTGGTTTGATTCTTGCGATTGGTATCGTGGTAGATAACGCCATCCTCGTAGTAGAAAACGTTGAACGTATTCTAAACGATGAAGACGATATTACAGCGAAAGACGCGACAATCCAGGCGATGGTAGAGGTTACCGGTCCGATTATCGCATCAACATTAGTAATGCTAGCGGTATTTATTCCGGTTGCGATGCTACCGGGTATTACAGGTCTAGTATTTGCTCAGTTCTCTATCACTATCTGTATTGCACTGGTTCTGTCAGCGGTTAACGCATTAACGTTGTCACCAGCACTGTGTGCAATGGTAATGAAGCGTACTGATAAGCCTGCTGGTTGGTTTGTCGCCTTCAACAAAGTATTCGATAAGATTACTGAAGGTTACGGCAAGGTTGTGACTGTTTTTGTTCGCAAATCGGTTGTGCTATTGGCGGCCTTTGCGATTGCGATTGCCTCGATGATGGCAATGAACACCCAAGTACCAACGGCGTTCGTCCCTACCGAAGATAAGGGCGTTCTAGCGGTTGCAATGTTCCTACCGGACAATGCATCAAAAGAGCGTACTCAAGAGTTGGTCAATCAAGCTGAAGCGATTCTTGCGCAAGATCCTGCGGTTGAAGACTTCGCTGCTGCGGTTGGTTTTAACGCCATTACCGGTGGTGTTTCAGCGAATGCTGCTGCGTTATTCGTTAACTTGAAGCATTGGGATGAGCGTCTAGCAATGGACGGTGATCATACCCAAGCGGCAGTTGCACAGCGTTTGAACCGCCAGATGTATAGCATTGATAAAGCAATGTCTATCGCGATGGGTCTACCTGCTATCCCTGGTATCGGTGCAGGTGATGCACTGGAAGTAATGGTTCAAGATAACGTAGGTCGTAGCGCGCAAGAATTGGCGACAATGACTTACACCTTGATGGCAGCTGCTAACCAAGCACCTGAGCTGGTTAACGCAATGACCACTTACCGTGCGAACGTACCTCACTTCAATGTTGACATTGACCGTGAGAAGGCGCGTCAAATGGGTGTCTCTGTTGGTGCAGTTAATGATGCACTAGCGACACACTTGGCATCAGCTTACGTAAATGACTTCGCGATGAGCGGCCGTAGCTACCGTGTATTTGTGCAGGCGCGTGGTGAACAACGTAACGACTTAGATGACGTATTGCGTATTCATGTTCCTTCTGCCACTGGCACACAAGTTCCACTGTCAGCAATCGCAACGATTGAACCAACCATGGAACCTGACTTGGTAACCAGCTACAACATGCTGACTTCAGCACGTTTGCAGATGAACCCAGCGCCAGGTTACTCTTCAGGCCAAGCAATTGCTGCCCTAGAGCGCGTTGCTGCCGAAGTGCTTACTGAAGGTTATACCATCGATTGGACCAACATGGCGTACCAAGAAAAACTGGCAGGTAATGCTGCTCAGGTTGCAATGGGTCTGGCTTTGGTCTTTATCTATCTGTTCTTGGTTGCGCAATATGAGTCATGGGCACTGCCTGCGGCGATCATTATCGTTGCGCCAATTGCAGCGGTTGGTACCTTTGCCGCGCTCCTTGTGGGTGGACAGGCATTGTCTATCTACGGTCAGATTGGCTTAATCCTTCTAGTTGCACTAGCTGCGAAGAACGCCATCTTGATGGTCGAGTTCTCGAAGCTGAAGCGTGAAGAAGAAGGCTTGAGTATCGAAGAAGCGGCCATCCAAGGTGGTAAGATGCGTTTCCGTGCGGTAAACATGACGTCGTGGTCGTTTATCCTAGGTATCTTGCCATTAGTATTTGCTGAAGGTGCGGGTTCTGTTTCTCAGAACACCACAGGCTTGGCACTATTGGGTGGTATGCTGGCGGTATTGTCTGTGGGCTCAATGATGACCCCAGGCTTCTACGCTATCTTCCAGCGTTTACGTGAAAAATTTAAAGGTTAATTAATTATGCTAGCAGTGTGATCTATTCCTCATAGATGCACTGCTTGATTTAATTGAATGCTTATTAAATGGCTGTATTCAGCTTGGGTTAAGCTACCTTGGCTGAATATAGTCACAATACCCGATAGACATTAAGTTTTTGGGTATGACGTTATGGCGGTTTTGGATAAAACCGGAAATAACTTTTGTTCAATAGCTAGCACGGATGCATAGCGTTGTTTATGTTGTAATTGGTATATTAAAAATGAAAAAACTATTAGTTTCTGCGTCGATTCTTGCAGCGTTATCTGCTGCTCCTGCTCTAGCTGAAGAAGAGCTAATTGATCCATCTGATCTTACTCGCGTTTATAAGCAAGCTGCTGCATTTATCACTTCAGATGCTGACATGCGTTTCTCTACCATGATGACTGGTGCTTGGTCTGAAACCACGCAGTTTGCTGGTTTCATTGAAGGTAACTTTGGTAACAAAGACGCAGATAAAGATGGCGACAACTTTGGTATCGACTTTAAGAATGCGCGTGCTCAGTACTTCCAAGTACATGCAATGAACAACAGCGTTCTACCTCGTGCTGGTTTCATGGTTGACGCCATTTATAATGACGTTGCAGACATGTCTCTACTATCTGTTGGTGCAATTGGTTTGATTAACCCTGCTTATACTGCGGGTATCACGACATTCCCTAACCTAAACTACACCTATGGTGAGATCATGAACGATACCGTTGACGGTTTCATGGTTAACTATTTTGCTACTATCCCAATGGGTGATACTGGCTCATTTCTACAAGTATGGCCTGAGTACATGAACGTGTCTGGTGACAGCATTGAAATGGAATCAACCAAGTTTAACGTTATGTTTAACGCGCCAATCAAAACAAACCGTACTACATGGTTGATGACTAAGCTTGAGTACGGTTCAACTGATATGACGATTGATGGCCAAATGCTAGACAGCAACAACGAGCTAAAAGCTGAAATCGGTGTTAAGTGGTTCCTTTAATCCATTAAAGGCACTAACAAAAGCGCATTTCTAGCGCGATGATTAATAATCCCTTAATGCTTCAGGTGTTAGGGGATTTTTGTATTTGGATTTAATAATGTACCAATTAAGTTATATTTTTCTTGCGGGTTTGTTCTTATTCGCGGGTGGCGCTGTTGGCAAGGATGCTGAAGAGCACGCTCAAGAGAATGAAAGTAAAGCGCAGGACAAAAAGTTTGCCATCGCCCCGATGATCTCGTCTAACCCTTCTATGGGTACGGGCTTAGGTTTTAACGCCTCGTACCTGTATCAGGCCGATGAGCAGAGCCGCCCTTCACAACTGATGGTGGGTGGCCAGTACACCAGCAATGACAGTTACAATCTGTTTGTTTTGAACAATGCTTCGTTTAAGGGGGATACCATTCGTAGTGTTTCTTTTATTGGTAATTGGCATGTGAACAACAGCTTTAGCAATAGCTGTGATACGAGTGCGGTGGATTGTGATCCAAACGCAGACGTAAAATACAGTAATGATAACCTCGTTGCTGGCCAACGCTTAATGTTTGATGTTGGCCATAACATTTGGCTTGGTGGTGGGGGCTTCTGGGGGCGTAACATTGCCGAAGGACAAAATGACTTAGGTAGCGATTTTGTCTCTGAACGAGACATGGGTCGAACCAATACTGCTGGCCTGTTTTTAGCCGCAACGTATGACTCACGCGATAATCGTTTCTACCCGCTTGAGGGGACGATGATCGAGATCAGCCCATCGTTTAGCATGAAGGCGTTAGGCGGTGAGTATAACTCAAAACAACTGCGTGTTGATGCGCGCCATTATGTCAATGTTAATCAAAACGATGTCATTGCCCTTCAGTCGGTCGCAAATATCGTAGAGAAAGGCGTGCCTGTATCAGGCCAATCTTTCCTGGGGCGCAATAATGTATTGCGCGGCTTTAGCGTAGGCGAATATATGGGTGAAGAGTTGTATGCAGCACAAGCTGAATATCGTCACCATATATCAGAAAAATGGAAGCTAGTTGGTTTTGGTGGCGTAGGCACATTGCGTGGCGAAACCGCGCGTCGCTTCGACAACGACATTCTTTATTATTCAGCTGGTGCTGGTGTTCGTTATGCGATTCAGCCACAAGCAAAAGTTCATTTCCGATTTGACTTTGCGGTTGGTAACGAAGACAACAATGGCTTTTATGTTGGCATTCAAGAGGCTTTTTAAGCGTCTTTTGCTACCACAGAGACTGTTGTGTGTACAAGCCCGCGTTTGCGGGCTTTTTTGTCTTTCTGGTTTATTAAGAGATGAACTTATTATGTCGATTTGAAGACAGCGGAGTCGTATATTATTTGTTTGTATCGAATACTTGTAACCAGGTGGTGATAATTTACTCATTTGTTGATGAATTAGTTGCGGTCACATGCAAAAAAAACAATTGGTCGACATTGCTGGGTTACAGTGATGATTTGCTAGGGTATAGTTTCAAGTCGGTTTGAAACTATTTAGTGGGTTTTTCCTGCTTAAGCCAAGGAACTTATTGTTTTTATTGTGGTCGTTTCAAGCAGGAATTTGTGCCGAAGTGAGTGTCGATTTTGATGCTGTTTTAAGCAAAAATGGCGACATTGAGCTGGCTTATTGGCATTTTTGTCAGGTTTTAGTCAATAACGATAGCATAACGTTGTGCTTTGATACCATTACGGTAGCCTTGCTACAACTTACATCGCTATCGTATGTAACGAGCTATATGTTGGAGAAAAATTGTGGCTGCTGATTTATCTATTCTTGACCTGTTTTTACAGGCAGGTCCACTTGTTCAAATTATCCTGTTTGGATTGTTGATAACATCGGTGATGTCTTGGTCCATTATCATTCGACGCAGCCAAGCGATATCGGAAGCGAATCGCCGAGTTACGCGTTTTGAAGATCGTTTCTGGTCTGGTGTTGATTTATCACAGCTTTACCATGAAGTGCAGGCAAGAAAAAATGACCTGAGTGGCACGGAAAAGATTTTTTTCCATGGATTTAAAGAGTTTGCTCGTCTACATCAAGTTAACGAACCTCAGCCTTCCGCGGTTATGGAAGGGACGTCACGTGCGATGCGTGTTGCGCTATCACGTGAAGTTGATGAATTAGAAGTTAACTTGCCGTTTTTGGCAACGGTAGGCTCGGTGTCACCATACATCGGCTTGTTTGGTACGGTATGGGGCATTATGAACGCATTTATCGCTTTGGGTGCGGTGAAACAAGCGACACTAGCGATGGTGGCACCAGGTATTGCAGAATCATTGATTGCGACAGCGATGGGTTTGATCGCGGCGATTCCAGCGACGGTATTTTTTAACCGCCTTACCAATAAGGTGGAAAAGCTAGAACACAGTTATATGACCTTTATGGATGAGTTCACTAGCATACTTCACCGACAGGCCTTTGCATCAAAGGAGGGCTAGTCGATGTACTATCACCGTAAGCGTCGTAAAATTAGTTCAGAAATCAATGTAGTTCCCTACATCGATGTTTCATTCGCTCTGTTGGTTATCTTTATGGTAACAGCGCCCTTTGTGACGCAAGGGGTGGATGTCGATTTACCACAAACTGTGGATGCTAAAAGTGCCGCTGAATTGGCTCAGGATGAAAACAACAGTACCTTCATTGTTGTTGAAGTTGATGCGGATGGGAATCATCGTTTAAGTGTCGATAATGGCGATTTTATCAGCCTAGATTTGAATGAGATGCTGACCCGAGTCAGTGCTGAGTTACAGATTAACCCGAGCTCCACTGTATTGGTTGGTGGGGCAGCACAAGCGCCTTACTTCTTCATTATTGAAACGTTGGATGCATTAAATCAGGCTGGTGTTTCAAAAGTTGGTTTGATGACAGAAGCGAGAGAGTAGTAGGCGTTGACACGGATGAAGAAGAAAAAAGACAGCTCGGCTCCGTTTATTATTTCACTGCTTGCCCATGGTGTGGTTATAGGATTACTTATTTGGGGAGCGGATATCGCGACGCATCGTCCGGTTGTACCACAAGGTAACTCGATTGAAGCGGTGGTGATTGACCCTGCTGTTGTTCGTCAACAAGCTCAGCAATTGCGGCAGCAGCGTGAAGCAACCAAAAAAGCAGAACAAGACAGATTACGCCGTCTTGAAGAGCAAGCAAAAGCGGTTGAACGTGAGCGTGCTGCTGAAGAGCAGCGATTAAGACAGCTTCAGGCTGATAAATTAAAAGCTGAAAAAGAGACCCGCGAAGCTGAAAAAGAGCGTGAGCGAGTGGCGGAATTACAACGCATTGCGGCGAAAGAGCAAGCGAAGGCAGAACAAGCGGCTAAAAAAGCGCAACAGCAAGCAAAAGCAGCGGAAGCCGAACGTAAACAGCAAGAGCAAGCTAAACGAGAGGCAGAAGCAGCCCGTCGCCAAGCTGAAGCAGAGCGTCAAGCACAGGAACAAGCCAAGCGTGAAGCGGAAGCCGCGCGTAAGAAGGCAGAAGCAGAGCGTGTTGCCCAAGAGGAAGCACGCAAAAAGGCGGAAGCTGCAGCGAAGAGAGCAGCAGAAGAGCAGAAAGAAGCAGAACGTAAAGCACGTGCAGCCGAAGAACAACAGCGCCAGCAGGAGGCGGCGCTAGCTGATATGTTTCAAGGACTAGAAGCGGAAACCGAACGTCGTTCAGGTGCGCATAGTCGTTATGTTGATAGCGAAATTAGTCGTTATGCACTTATCTATACGCAGATGATTGAACAGAACTTACGTATTGATAGTAACTTCATTGGTAAGCAGTGCCGGCTAGACTTGTCTTTGGCTTCTTCTGGTTTGGTGATCAATGTGGTAGAGCGAGGTGGGGATAGAAATGTCTGCCGCGCTGCAACTGCCGCGGTTACACAAGTTTCTCAGTTTCCAATGCCAGAAGACAAAGATGTCGCCGCACAGTTGAGAGACATTAGCCTAACGATTCAACCGCAATAGGGTGAAAGAGTGATGAGAAAAGGATTGTTTATATTTTCAACGTTATTGGCGCTAGTCAGTCAAATGGCGTTTGCTCAACTGGAGTTGGTGATTACCGGTGGTGTTGATTCAGCACGTCCGATCGCCATTGTTCCCTTTCAGTGGGAAGGGGAGAAGCGGTTGCCTCAAGACGTTTCTGCGGTGATTGCCTCAGATTTGCGCCGTAGTGGGAAGTTTAACCCTGTGGCGGTTAATCAGATGCCGCAAACGCCTTATAGCCCAGACGATATTAACTATGACGCTTGGTCGGCGATGGGTGTCGATGCGTTGTTAACGGGTAAGATCACGCAGAACGGTGATCGTTACGTTATCCACTATCAACTGGTAGATATTGTTCGTGGTCAACTAACCGATGGTCAGAGTCGTGGTTTGGTTGATGGCGAATTGATTAAAACGAATGATCATATCCTACTCAATACGAGAGCAACGGTAGGTGCGACGCAATTACGAGCGCAAGCGCACCGTATTGCTGATGTTGTGTATGAACGCTTAACGGGTGAAAAAGGCGCATTCTTAACTCGTATTGCCTATGTGGTCGTTGATGATGAAGAGGAATACCCTTATCAGCTTCGCGTCGCAGATTATGATGGTTATAACGAGCGCTTGGTTCTGCAATCACCCGAGCCATTGATGTCACCAGCGTGGTCGCCAGATGGCAGTAAGCTAGCTTATGTGAGTTTTGAGAACCGCAAAGCTGAGGTGTTTATTATGAACATCTATGAAGGAAGTGTTGAGAAAATCGCGTCCTATCCAAGGCATAACGGATCACCACAGTTTTCTCCGGATGGAAGCAAGCTGGCGTTGGTTCTGTCCAAGAGTGGCAGCTTGCATGTTTATGTTCACGATTTGAAGACAAAGACCTTAACGCAAGTAACGCGTGGTCGATCGAATAATACAGAAGCAGTGTGGCACCCAGATGGCAGCTCACTGATGTTTACTTCTGATAGGGGTGGTAAACCACAGATTTATCAAGTAAATTTAGCAACTGGTGATACAAACCGTATTACGTGGCAGGGGTTACAAAATCAGGGGCCACAGATTACCCCTGATGGTAAGTTCCTTGTTATTGTTCATCAATCAGCGTCAGGTTTTAATATTGCAAAGCAAGATTTAGCAACAGGTGCGTTGCAGGTATTAACAAAGACGCTGTTAGATGAGTCACCAAGTATTGCTCCTAATGGAAGTATGGTTATTTACAGTTCTATTTATGGCGAAGCTAACGTATTGTCGTTAGTGTCAATAGATGGACGTTTTAAGGCTCGGTTACCAGTTACTAGCGGCAGAGTGCGAGCGCCGGCCTGGTCACCATTCTTGTAATTTTTGCCACTGAGCAAGTTTTAAAAGGAAATATACAAATGCAACTGAATAAAATTCTAAAAGGTCTGGCAATTGCTTTACCAGTAATGACTATGGCAGCGTGTAGCTCAACTGACACAGCCACTAGCGCTGGTGATGCAGATACGACGACCCCTGTAGAAGAAAGTACTGGTGCGGTAGTAACGACTCCAATTCAAGATCCAAATGCAGGTATGACTGAAGAAGAAGTGCGCAACCAAGAGTTGCGTCAAGAACAGACAGTATACTTTGCGTTTGACAATTCAGATGTAGAAGCAAGCTATGCAGCGATGCTAGAAGCACATGCTGAATATCTAGTTAAGAATGACAGCATGTCAGTATTGGTAGAAGGCCATGCTGATGAGCGTGGCACGCCAGAGTACAACATTGCGCTAGGTGAGCGTCGTGCGAGTGCTGTAGCAAACTACCTACAAGCACTAGGTGTTGATGCATCTCAGATTTCAATTGTTAGCTACGGTGAAGAGAAGCCATTAATGATGGGTCAAACTGAAGCGGCATATGCGAAAAACCGTCGTGCAGTTTTGGTTTACTAATTAGGTAAATTTTTATGAATAGTAACTTGGTACGTATTGGCGTGCTGATGTTGCTGAGTGGGGCTGCGATTGCAGCCCCTGCGCCAGTGACGGACTTAACGAATAGTGGCAGTTCTGATCTTGCGCGACTTGAACAATTGATTATTTCGCGTAATCAGGTTCAAATCCAAATGCAGCAGCAGTTAAGTCAGCTGGGTGAAGAAGTAGATGAATTGCGAGGTATGGTTGAGCAAAATAGCTATGAGCTAAGTCAAATGCTGAATCGACAGCGCGATCTCTACCGTGAAGTCGACGCGCTAAGTCGCCAGCCTGCCGTTACCTCCCCCCCTCAAGAACAAAAAAACCTTGATGAACCTGATGTTGCATTTTCGGCCGATATGGACGAAAACAGCTCGTATGAAGCGGCAGTTGCGTTAATCTTACAAGAAAAAGATTACGCTGGAGCGATTGGTGCCTTTGAAGCCTTTTTGACTCAATACCCAGAATCCACCTATAGTGCTAACTCTCATTATTGGTTAGGACAGCTCTACTTTATTCAATCTGAGAATGCGAAAGCTCAACAGCATTTTGAGTCTGTTGCTACATTTGAAAGTTCGAATAAGCGAGCAGACGCAATGTTTAAACTGGGCTTGATTGCCGAACGCGAAAACGCACCGGAAAAAGCGAAACAGCGTTATCAGGCAGTGATTGATGCGTATCCTGGCAGCACCAGTGCAGTACAGGCAAAAACCAACCTCGATAAACTGTAATACTGTTGTATCATCTGTTTTAAAGGCCGGTATAGATGCCGGCTTTTGTCTTTTTGCCAACCCGTCCATTTCAAATTTACGTTATTCACTCTCATTTCATTAGCCATAGGCATGCATCTTGGTCTAGTTCCGGTATAATGGCTGGATTGATCAGGAACCTGATAGAGCAAGACCATGAGCGTACAATTAGATCCAAGCCAAACAATTTATCCTTTTCCGGCTAAGCCTGAAAAATTGTCAGATGAGCAGAAAGTAGCGTACAAGGCAAGCATCCACGCGTTATTAAAAGAGCGTGATGCGGTGCTTATCGCCCACTACTATACCGATCCAGAGATTCAGGCGCTGGCCGAAGAAACAGGCGGTTTCGTTGGCGATTCACTTGAAATGGCCAAATTCGGAAATCAACATCCAGCGAAAACACTGATTATTTGCGGTGTTCGCTTTATGGGCGAGTCGGCAAAAATTCTTACGCCAGAAAAGTGTGTACTAATGCCGACGTTAGAGGCGGAGTGTTCGCTTGACTTGGGCTGCCCTGCGGACAAGTTTACGCAGTTTTGTGATGAACACCCTGAGCACACCGTTGTTGTGTATGCGAATACCTCTGCCGCGGTTAAAGCGCGTGCAGATTGGGTGGTAACATCGAGTATTGCACTGGAAATTGTTGAGCATCTTGATGGTGAAGATAAGCCAATTATCTGGGGGCCAGATCGCCACTTAGGCTCATATATCCAGAATCAAACTGGCGCAGAGATGATCTTGTGGCAGGGCGAGTGTGTGGTGCACGATGAGTTTTCTGCAAAAGCATTGCGCGATATGAAAGCGGTCTATCCTGATGCTGCTGTGCTGGTTCATCCAGAATCACCAGCAAGTGTGGTTGAGTTGGCCGATGCCGTTGGGTCGACCAGTCAGTTGATTAAAGCAGCGAAAGCGTTGCCGAATAAACAGCTGATTGTTGCGACCGACAAAGGTATCTTCTTTAAGATGCAGCAACTTGTGCCAGAGAAAGAACTTATCGAAGCGCCAACGGCTGGTGCAGGTGCGACGTGTCGTAGTTGTGCGCATTGTCCGTGGATGGCGATGAATGGCTTGAAGGCCATTGAAGCTGCCCTTCGTGAAGGTGGGGAAGAGCATGAGATCTTTGTTGATGCATCTATTCGCGAAAAGTCACTGATCCCGCTTAATCGCATGCTTGATTTTGCCGCGCAATTGCAAAAATAGTTATTGCGTAAATTGGAAGCGAGCAAGAGAAAAGGGGAAGCGTGGTGCTTCCCCTTTTTTATTTGCGGCTTACTATCGAAACCTATCTTATCGACAGTTTTGCATTGCGACGAGCTGCTGGCCTTTTAGTGTTAGACCGCAGAGCATTGCTGGCATAGCAGAGTAGATCTCTTCAAATTGTTCTAACCCATGGAGCCCTTGTGAGGCGAGCTCGCTAATGGCGGTCTCCGGGTCAAATAGCAGGCTAATTGACAGCAGGACGCCGCCAAGCAGTGCGTTGTCTTCACTGTGTTCTGGCATTAACGTTTCCCAGTCATCACGTGCTAATTGCCAGCCTTGCAACATCCCTTCACAATAGGCCTGACACGCTTCAGTGACTATCTGGGCGTCATCGAGTTGACACGCTGCTGGCCATTGCCATTCGTGGCTTAATAATGCGTCGCGAGTTTGGTTGAAGCTTGTTACTACCGCTTGGGCAAATTGCTCTAATTGTTCTGGACTATCAAAGGGCGCAAGGTCTTCGCCTCCCCAAAAGAAACTGATCCACTCAGCGGGATCGATAACATTAGGTGCAGCGGCCATTGCAGTAATAAAACCTAGACTTTGGTAAGCGGGAAGCAGTCCAGTTACATTAGCGGGTGATTGATAAAAACTTAGAAGCGTCGACATAACAACGATCTCATTATAAACAGAAAGGTGTAGTCTACCAGTTCTCACCAGCGATTGAATACTGTGTTATGTGGGGTAATTATATTGTCATTTCGGCTTCAAGCATCCGCCCGTTGAAGGTGTCGTTTCTAATAATGTATTCGGCATGGCGCACCATTTCATAATGGAGTTGTGCATATAGCTCGTTGGTTACCGCTTCCATTTCTAGCGTACTTAGCCGACGTGCAATAATGCCCCCAACTCGAATTCGGTATGGAATGAGGTCTTGAGACCAGCTTTGGGTGATGCTAGCGATAAGGGAGTGCGCACCACTAATGGATTGACTTGGTTTTAGTTGAATATTATCAGCAATATTGATGATGACACCGGGCTGGCCTAGTTTAGCCATTTGCTGGGTTGCTGTTGACGTGAAAGAGTAACGTGAAGAGATGACTTGACTCATATTCTTGCAGTAGTTCTCCACGCCGCTATCGTCAAATAGACCCGGTAGGGCAACGCCGTGCCAACAGTTGATTAGAGCATTCACACAGCCAATGTTTTGATGTATTTGCTCAAAATGCTGTTCTATTTGTTGTGGTTTGTTGGGGTCGAGCAAAATTTTGTGGCAGCGTTGGCTGATACTGTCACATGCTTGGAAGCTAATGCTTAGGTTAATAGCATCATCATCGATAAGGACGACAGAAGCACCTAGTGCAGCGAAGTGTAATACTAGCTCACGCCCAAGCGAGCTACCAGCTTCTGTAATAACGATAATTGACTGGCTAATGTTCATGAAGACTCTATACGGGTTGTTTTAAATGCCTTCTTAGTGTGGTTGAGTTCTACGATGATTCAGCGATCATATGGTGAGATAGTGAACTAAGTCATAAATAATCTCGTGATACATAAGGTAGGTCACAGATATCAATCGTTGTAAGTGTTCAGGCAGTAAGTTGTAACTCATTCGCACGTTTCGATAAAGTCAGTGCGTTCAGAAGTCGTTGTGGCCGCAGTGAGGGTGTTTGGGGGCTATTTATCTCAAGACGACGACGCTGATGCCCAGACAGGTTGTGGTAAACCTGCTCAGGAAAGCCATGCGTATCTTGGGGTAGATGAGTGAGGGCTGATGGGCTGGTGTAGTGCTGCAAATGGGCGGCGTTAAGTCCGCCGCGATGAAAGGCGTTGGCTTCTAAAGCACCTCGCTCATAGCTGCTATCATCGGCATGTAAGGCTTGCGGTGCTGGAAGCTCTAGTTGTTCACGCAACACAGCATCACAATGGAGGCTATCTTGGTGTATATCGAGTGGTTCATGCTCACGAATGTCGGGTGATAGCATCGCAAGGAGCAACGAAAAGTCAGCACGATACCCGCAAGAGACCGATTGATTTAATCGGTCCCCGAGTTGGGTTTCATTGATCAGTTGTGCTTTATCTAGCTGATGTACTTTCATTGACTCTTAGACAAAAAGGGATGTTCTCTTTGGTTATCGTCAAGAAAGGCTATAGCTTTAGCGGTAAATTGCGTTGTCGTGGTTAAGTGGCTAAAAAAGAAGCGCAAGCACCCAATGGACGCTGAGTGGTGAGGATTTGTAACAAGAATGCCCCAGCTTATGGGAGTAAACTGGGGCATAGACGTTCAGGGGTTTAGGATTTTACGGGATACTAGTACCCACCAAATTGCTTGGCAGACCACGCAACTCGTGCGGCAGGTTTGGGATACTCGAGATGCTCGCCTAACCCTTCAACTAAGCGCAGACGGGGCAGCAGGCCACAATTGTTGGCGATTTGGATGGCTAAGCCAGGGCGAGCATTAAGCTCTAACACCATTGGCCCGAGAGATTTGTCGAGCACCATATCTGTTCCCATGTACCCAAGCCCAGTCATCTCCCAAGCACTGGCAGCCAGTGTGAGTAGCTGCTCCCAATGGGGGACTTGTAAGGTCTGAAGATCCTTACCCGTATCAGGGTGATAGGTGATCGGCTTATTAAATTGCACCGCATTAATTGCTTTACCTGTGGCGATATCAATGCCGACACCAACAGCCCCTTGGTGCAGATTGGCTTTACCATCCGACGCTGCAGTGGATAGGCGCATCATTGCCATGACAGGGTAACCTTTGAAGACAATAACCCGTATATCAGGTACGCCTTCGTAGCTAAATCCATCAAAGACATTGTCGAACTCAATCAGGCTTTCCACCATCGCGACATCATTTTTTCCACCTAACGAGAATAGCCCAGCGAGGGTGTTGGTAATGTGCCTTTCTACGTCTTGCTCGTTGATGGTGCTGCCTGACGGTTTGGTGTAGACCCCATCTTTGTGTGAGGTAATCACTAAGATGCCTTTGCCGCCAGAGCCTTGCGCAGGCTTAATAACAAAGCCCGGCCACGATTTCACCATTTTGTGGATGCGCTTTACTTCAGCCTGATTATCAACCACGCCAATCAGTTCAGGCACCGTCGCGCCGTGACGTTGGGCGATGACTTTTGTCTGCAACTTGTCGTCAACCAGCGGATACTTAGTACGATCATTGTATCGGCTGATATAGCTGATATTGCGCTGGTTCATCCCCATTATTCCTTTATTTTTCAGTTTAAAGGGTGAGGTGAATTGTGACAGCAGCATATTAATCCTCCGCTAACGGCTTAAAGCGGCGAAGTTCGCTGAGCCTATAACCGGTATAGTTACCGAGAACAAGGATCAGCGCCAGAATTAAGAACTGTAGGCCGATAAAGTTGAATGTCAGGTGGCGCACGATGCCATTGGTCATTGCAAGGTAAACCAATACTGCGGTTAGTAGTGAACCACCGCCTTGGATCATGACTTCTTTGGCACCTTCTTCTTCCCATAGGATAGACATACGTTCGATAGTCCAAGAAAGAATGATCATCGGGAAGAAAGTAATGGTTAATCCTTCCACGAGGCCAATTTTATAGGCGATGACGGTAAAGGCTGAAATGATCAGGATTACTGTAATGATCACTGCAGAAATTCGCGATACCAGCAAAAGGTTTAGCTTAGATAAGTAGCTGCGAATGATAAGGCCCACGCCAACAATCAATAAGAAACCAATAATGCCCGTGAGCAGTTGCGTTTGTACAAATGACATGGCAATTAAAACAGGCATAAACGTTCCCGACGTTTTAAGACCAATTAAAATGCGCAAGAACACCACGACCAATGCACCGATTGGGACGAGCATAATGCCTTTAAACATTGCTTGTTCTTCGATGGGGAGGGAGTGGATTGAAAAGTTAAGCAGGTTATCTGCTTCGACTTTTTGCACCGTCGCAGCTTGGTGTGTAATGTCTTGAGAGATGTACGAGAATGTCACGGCACTGTTCTGACCGCCCATGACATCGAGCATTGAACCGCCTTGCTTATTCCAGATAAAGAGGTTTTCCGGTTTGCCATCTTCGCCGGTGGTCACATCAAAGATTAACCACTTCCCACCATCCCAAATTTGGATCATGTGAGTAACAAGTTGACGGCGACGTCCGTCCTCTAGGACGAGTCCACCGACAGCTTGAGTTGGGATTGACTCCATGGCGAGCAGCGTAGCAATCAAATCTTCACGTTGGAAGTAGTTAAGCAATAATGATGCGTTTTGGTTATTAATATCGTTAAATTGCAAAATAACCTGACGGGTAAAGCTAATGTCGTCAGCAGACTGTTGTCGTGCAGTCTCTATTAGTGCTGTCGCTGCTTTTAGCTGAGGACCGTCAAACATCAGCCTTTGCTGCGTTGCTTTTGGTGGAACGGCAGTAAAGGATGCTTTGTCATCAACGAGCATTTGAGTCTTGTAATAGAGGATTTGTCGACCTTCTGCTTCTCGAATCGTCCACTCAATACGACGCCCTTGCTCGTTCTCAATAAATGAAACACCGTAGCCAGGCGATGAGCTTGTTTCGTTGATAAGTGTGAAGCCTTCTTGCGTGCTCGGCGCTGCCATGGATACTTTTACAGCATCACCAATAGCATCAAATTCTACACGAGCCTCTAGTTCCCAAACTTGCGCATTGCCGTCGGGTAGTAGTGGGACGCCATAAACATTATGACGATGCCAAGTCAGGGTTAAACCACCTAAGATCAGCAGTGTGATCAGTAGGTAAAATGGAGTTCTTGAAACCATAGTGTCCTCAAGGGGTGTTACTGATTGTTATTAATTTGGGGTTTGCCCTGCAGATATGTGCGGCCAACATCGACGACGGCAATATCTTGGAAAAACTCACGGCCGAGTAAAATCGGGTATTCCATTTTTGTTCTGTCAGCTAAGGTAAACTGCGTTCGTTCGCGTAAATCACCAATACGAACCCATGCTTCAATAACAGGGCGGCGATCGGTTTCCGGCGTATTGGAGTGGCGTATTTTTACCCACCGAACCACACGAGCTTCGACGAGCTCTTCTTTGCCTCCTTGATCGTCTTGCGTATGGTTAAGATTGAAGCTAACCCACGTCTTTCCTTCGCGCTCAAATTGTTGAATATTGGTGGCATTTAAGGATGAGGTTGTCGCGCCAGTGTCGACTCGCGCCTTAAAATAGCTGTCGACCATGTCGAGCCACACCCATTCTTGTGCGCCAAGTAGGGTTTTTTCTACTGAATCTTCAGAGATAGTCGGTGATAATACAGGCTCTGTTTTTTCTGGCTTACGTAGGGTTTCACTGTCTGCACTGGCCGCGAGCCGAGTTAACAATAGGTTTTGTCGATTTAGGGTATAGCTTAGTGCCGCGATTTGTTGTTCAAGTTGACTAATTAATGCTGTTTGCGATTCAACATCATAAGATATTGAACCCAGTTGCTCATTTAAATGACTCTCAACGGTGTAGATCGTTGCTAGTGTTTCTTCATGAGCTAAGTCGTAATTCTCTTGAGTCAACACACAGCCGGAAAGAAGGGCGACAAGTATTAACGGCAAGCTGTGGCGAATCATTGGTCTCTCCTGACAGATTACTTCTTGATTTATAAGGTTAGTTTAGCTTAGCTGCACAGATGCGCAACGCATGGGTTCAGAGCTGAAGTTAATGCGGGTTTTTGGCCACCAAAATTGCCCGCTTCGGTGCAGGGTATCCTTCAATTGTTTTCGATGGATCGTTTGGGTCTAAATAATCGGGTAGAGAGTTATGTGTCATCCAGCCAGTTGAGCGCTGTTCTCCCGTCGAGGTAACACATTCGTCGACAATACGTACGTCTTCAAAGCCTGTTTGCTCTAACCAGACTTTTAGAGCCCGTGCAGACGGGAAGAAAAACACATTGCGCATCTGCGCATAACGATCGGTTGGAACGAGCACCGCGTTCTCATCACCATCGATAACCAAGGTTTCTAATACGAGCTCCCCCCCTTTGACTAGCTGGTTTTTTAACTGCAGCAAGTGGTCAAGTGGTGAGCGACGGTGGTATAACACCCCCATACTAAACACGGTATCAAACGCGCGCAGTTCAGGTAGCTGCTCAATGCCCAATGGCAACAAATGGGCGCGTTGGTCGTTGCCCATGAGTTTGCGTATGGCTTCAAATTGAACTAAAAAAAGGTGTGAAGGGTCGATACCAACAGTCAGCTCCGCGCCTTCACCCAACATGCGCCACATGTGGTAGCCATTGCCACACCCGACATCTAAGACATAGCGGCCTTTTAGCGGTGAGATGTGTGGTAACACACGGTCCCATTTCCAGTCAGAGCGCCATTCAGTATCAATGTGAATGTCGTGTAGGTGGTAAGGGCCTTTTCGCCATGGGTGAAAGGTACGTAATAAGTTCTCTAATTTGGCCTTCTCACCCAGCGGCAATGATGTGTTGTTGCTAACGTGAACCGCAGTCTTCAGATCAATATTATCTGGACAAGTCGTCGGGATCTTATTGAGTACCCGCAGCCATTTTGGCATGTCGCCATGCTCTGCCGCTTGCCAATCGGTGAGTTGTTGCGGCAGGCTGTTAAGCCATCCGCTTAAACGGTTTTTAGCAATCAGCTGATAGAAATCCGAAAAATCAAATGTCATGTTATTACCTTACGCTATTGCTGATTATTTAATGGCGAACATTGAACCAAAATTGAAACATTGGAACCAGACTTCGACACTGCTAAAGCCAATTTCCCCTAAACGTTCTTTGTGAGTTGCAATGCTATCGGGGCGCATCACGTTTTCAATCGCACTACGTTTTTGGCTAATCTCGAGTTCGCTATAACCATTGGCACGTTTAAAGTCGTGGTGTAGATCGATAAGCAGCTCGTGAGCGCTGTTGTCGGCAAAGACGTATTTTTCAGAGAGGATCAAAATGCCTCCCGGACGTAGCCCTGCGTAGATTTTCTTCAGCAGTGTTAGGCGATCGTCTGGTGCTAAAAATTGCAACGTAAAGTTAAGCACGACAACAGATGCGTTCTGGATGTCGATATCACGAATATCAGCATGCATAACCTCGACGTTGGTATCGCTACGATAGGCAGAAACGTGTAGCTTGCAGCGTTCCACCATCGCTTCGGAATTATCAACAGCGATAATTTTACATCCTTCGTGATTGATGTGGCGGCGCATTGATAGTGTCGCGGCACCAAGAGAGCACCCCAAGTCGTAAATATTGGTGTTAGGTTTTACAAACCGTTCAGCCAGCATACCGATGGCCGAAATGATGTTGCTATAGCCCGGCACAGAGCGTTGGATCATATCCGGGAACACTTCTGCAACGCGTTCATCGAAGGTGAAATCGCCCATTTTATCGATAGGGGCGGAGAAAATTGTATCTCGTTGTGCCATTGAGTATTACCTGAGCTACAACAGGCTGGAATTTGCCTGAATCATAAAGCGCGCTATTGTATTGGATTAAATTATCAATGTCTGCAATCAAGCAGTGACCTATAGCTAGTTTATAGGCCATTTGGACAAAGAATTGACAATTTACTGACTTTTGATGAAAAAACAATCTTGTAAATATGACAAGGCGGTTGTTTTCTAACTCACTTTGGCTGTCTTAAAGTAAACTTTGCCGTCGATATAAAAGATTCCTGATCAGAGTTTCCACTCTGTCGGTATTTTCCTTTATAATGCGAGGTCAATGAATGAATAATCCCATTTCGTGGTTGATATTGATGAAAACATCGACGAAATGGAAGCCCTGTATGCCATAAACATGGCAGCAGGTAGGATTTAAGCAACTTTTTTCTATCGGGATTTTGATATGCGCACCCAATATTGTGGTCACCTGAACGCGTCCTTAGCGGGACAAACTGTAGAACTATGCGGCTGGGTAAATAAACGCCGTGACTTAGGCGGTCTGATCTTTATCGATATGCGAGATCGCGAAGGTATTGTTCAGGTGGTGGTTGACCCAGACACCAAAGAGATCTTTGAGCTGGCTAACCAACTGCGTAATGAATTCTGTATTCGTATTACCGGTGAAGTTCGCACTCGCCCAGAAAGCCAAATCAACAAAGATATGGCAACCGGTGAAGTGGAGGTCATTGCTAAAGGGTTAGAAATCATCAACCGTGCAGACGTTCTGCCATTGGATTTCAACCAGAAGAATACAGAAGAGCAGCGCCTGAAGTTCCGTTATCTAGACCTGCGTCGTCCGGAAATGAGTAATAACATTAAGATGCGTGCCAAAGCCTCTGCGTTTGTGCGTCGCTTTATGGATGAACATAGCTTCTTAGATATTGAGACGCCAGTGCTGACCAAAGCAACGCCAGAAGGTGCACGTGATTATCTTGTGCCTAGCCGTGTACATAAGGGCAGCTTCTACGCATTGCCACAATCACCACAGCTGTTTAAGCAGTTGTTAATGATGTCTGGTTTTGATCGCTACTATCAAATCGTAAAATGTTTCCGTGATGAAGATTTGCGCGCTGATCGTCAGCCTGAATTTACCCAGATCGATATCGAAACCTCGTTCATGTCAGCGGACCAAGTTCGCGCGACAACTGAGGCGTTGATCTGTGAGATGTGGAAAGAGTTGCTAGATGTTGATTTGGGCCAGTTCCCAATTATGCCTTTTGCAGAAGCGATGCGTCGTTTCGGCTCTGATAAGCCAGATCTACGTAACCCATTAGAGATGGTCGATGTTGCTGACATCTTAAAAGATGTTGAGTTTAAAGTTTTTTCTGGTCCTGCTAATGATCCAAAAGGGCGTGTGGCTGTTATCCGCGTTCCTGGTGGCGCAGCGTTGTCACGTAAGCAGATTGATGAATACACCAAGTATGTGGGTATTTATGGTGCGAAAGGCTTAGCATGGATGAAGGTTAACGATCGTGCTGCTGGTTTCGAAGGTGTTCAATCGCCGGTTGCGAAGTTCCTTGATGAAACCGTGGTTGAAGCATTGCTTGAGCGTACAGGTGCTGAGTCAGGCGATATTATCTTCTTTGGTGCTGATAGCGCGAAAGTGGTGACGGAAGCGTTGGGTGCACTGCGTTTGAAACTGGGCACCGATTTGGAGCTAACTGATACATCAGCTTGGGCTCCGTTATGGGTTGTCGATTTCCCAATGTTTGAAGAAGATGATGAAGGCAACTTGCATGCTATGCACCATCCATTCACTGCACCACTAGACTTAAGCCCTGAAGAGCTAAAAGCGAATCCAGCAGGCGCAAATTCGAACGCTTACGACATGGTTATTAACGGCTATGAAGTGGGTGGGGGTTCTGTACGTATTCACAATTCAGCGATGCAGTCTGCGGTATTTGATATCTTAGGTATTGAAGCCGATGAGCAGCAGCAGAAGTTTGGCTTCTTGCTAGAAGCATTGAAGTACGGTACGCCACCACACGCAGGTTTAGCCTTCGGTCTAGACCGTTTGGTGATGCTATTATGTGGTACTGAGAATATTCGTGATGTTATCGCATTCCCGAAAACAACGGCGGCCGCGTGTTTGCTAACAGACGCACCTAATGTTGCAAACCCAGCAGCGTTAGAAGAGCTGGCGATTGCCGTTAAACTGGCAGAAAAAGACGCAGAATAACTCACTCGTATTGTGGGGCGATGATTGCGCTTTTGAAATAGAATTTAAACGCCCGAGTAGGGCGTTTTTTTGTCGTATGGTTAGGGTGGTGTCTTACCCTTGCAAAGAATGGAGTTTGATATGGCAGGTCATAGTAAGTGGGCCAATATTCGTCACCGTAAAGCGGCGCAGGACGCTAAGCGTGGCAAGATTTTTACTAAGTTAATTCGTGAGATTGTTGTTTCAGCGAAAGAGGGCGGCGGCGAGCCAGAAAATAACCCTCGTTTACGTGCTGCGATCGATAAAGCACTATCAAATAACATGACGCGAGATACCGTTAACCGAGCGGTGAGCCGTGGCGCGGGCGGTGAAGGCGATGATAACGTTGAAACCGTTATTTACGAGGGGTATGGCCCGGGTGGTACTGCTGTTATGGTTGAGTGTATGACCGATAACCGTAACCGTACTGTGTCTGGGGTTCGTCACGCCTTTTCTAAATCTGGTGGCAACTTAGGCACGGATGGCAGTGTGAGTTACCTGTTTGATAAAAAAGGGGTTATCTCTTATGCGCCAGGCCTTGATGAAGATGCGGTGATGGAGGCGGCATTGGAAGGTGGGGCAGACGATGTTGAAACACATGACGACGGGGCTATCGATGTATTTACCGCTCCTGCCGAGTTCGGCGCGGTGAAAGATGCATTAGATGCGGCGGGCTTTGAGGCACAAAATGCAGAAGTGTCATTGATCCCTTCTACCAAAGCCGATTTGGATGCGGATACGGCACCAAAATTACTTCGTCTGATTGATGCGCTGGAAGATCTCGATGATGTCCAAGAGGTTTACCATAATGGTGAAATCTCTGATGACGTAGCTGCAGGTCTTTAAGTGTCGATCATTCTTGGTATTGACCCTGGATCACGGGTGACGGGCTATGGCGTGATTCGCCAGCGTGGTCGTCACCTTGATTATCTTGGCAGCGGTTGTATTCGTACCGCTGCGGATAACCTTCCGCAAAGGTTAAAACAAATTTATGCAGGTGTGAGTGAAGTGATCACGCAATTTCAGCCGGAGCAGTTTGCTATTGAGCAGGTCTTCATGGCGCGTAATGCGGATTCGGCGTTAAAATTGGGGCAAGCCCGTGGCAGTGCGATTGTTGCCGCGGTCAATGCTGATTTACCCGTGAGCGAGTACGCGGCGCGTTTGATTAAACAGGCTGTAGTGGGTAACGGTGGGGCTGACAAAGCACAAGTTCAGCATATGGTGACCTCAGTGTTAAAGCTAAATGCGACCCCGCAATCTGATGCTGCGGATGCGCTGGCTGTGGCAATTTGCCATGCACATACCAACAAAACCCTTATCGCCATGTCGGGACAGGCACAAAGTAGCCGTCGCGGGCGCTATCGTTAATTTCCATCTCCCTGAGTGCAATCCAGCCTCAGGGGATCTTCATGAGATAGTCTTGTTTCTTATTGCTCCTGGGGTTTTAAGTTCGGCAAACTCGCGTATTAATTAATGTGCCGATAAGCGCAGCGACTAACGCATTGGTTGGCGAATGATGGTTTTCCAGTTTTCTGGCGCGGCTCTACGGATGTCTGATAGGTATATTTCATGGTGCTTGCCGCTTAACTCAGCTCCGGTGTCTTTAATAAACTGATGGACACGTTGTACCGTTGGCCCCTCTTCACTAAATGGCCCCACATGTAGCGTTTGACTACAACGTCCCTCATGAAAGAGCGCGAACTCCACTTTATCAATCGCCGCTAATTGCTTTTTCTCTCTTACTGTCGCTATTGCTGCGTTGATATGTTTGCGAGTAATGAAGTCGGGTTGCATTATCATTAAACGCCATTCCCAATTGGACTTATTGTCATCAATAAAGTCATTCATCTCATCGGCCCACCAAAGCCCTTCCAAAGGAAGTACGCCATAGTCGATGCCAAGGTCACCTTTTTTGATTATGAACTTTAGTGTGTAGGACACAGAATACAGCGCTTCTATCGCTTCTTGAAAGGTTGGATCTTCCGGGCCACCAGTGCCATCAATGACCAGAAATTGCATTTCATGTACGTCGACTTCGACAACGCATTTTGCCGATGGGCGATAAAGGTGTTTGAGTGTTTTCTTAAAGTCGATTTTGGACATAGCGAGACGTGTTGGTAACAAAGTATTG
Organism: Thaumasiovibrio clandestinus; assembly: GCF_047250365.1. Classification (NCBI taxonomy): domain Bacteria; kingdom Pseudomonadati; phylum Pseudomonadota; class Gammaproteobacteria; order Vibrionales; family Vibrionaceae; genus Thaumasiovibrio; species Thaumasiovibrio clandestinus. Next base: position 294,108 of record NZ_JBLBVL010000001.1, on the reverse strand, counting down.
ATTTAGTTTAGCATTGGGTCTGTATGTATGTACAGTTTGTCACGCTTAGAGGTATCCATGTAAATCGGAATCTAACAAGGCTTTTGACTTCGACTAAATCACATCTAACCTGAATAGGTAGATACGATTAGAACGCAATGTTTTGGTTGCGATGTGAGATATACCACCGATGACCTTAGGGGAATACCGTTATGACCGATAAATTCATTAAATCTCGTGCAGCGATAGCGTGGGGGCCAAAGCAACCTTTGTCGATTGAAGAGGTCGACGTCATGTTACCACGCAAGGGCGAAGTGCTAGTGAGAATTATTGCAACGGGGGTGTGTCACACTGATGCATTTACCTTATCTGGCGATGATCCTGAAGGGATTTTTCCATCAATTCTGGGTCATGAAGGCGGCGGTATTGTTGAACAGGTTGGAGAAGGGGTGACCAGTGTTGCGGTTGGCGATCATGTTATTCCGTTATACACACCAGAGTGTGGTGAGTGTAAGTTCTGCAAATCGGGTAAAACAAATCTGTGTCAAAAGATCCGAGAAACGCAAGGAAAAGGCTTAATGCCCGATGGTACGACACGCTTTTATAAAGACGGTCAGCCGATTTATCATTATATGGGGTGCTCGACATTTTCAGAGTACACGGTACTCCCTGAGATCTCTCTGGCTAAAGTGAACCCATCTGCACCGCTAGAAGAAGTCTGTTTGTTGGGCTGTGGTGTCACCACGGGCATGGGCGCGGTATTGAAAACAGCGGATGTTAAACCTGGTGATACCGTGGCGGTGTTTGGCCTTGGCGGTATTGGTTTGTCGGCAATCATTGGTGCAACAATGGTGAAGGCCGGGCGCATTATCGGGATTGATTTAAACGAGAGCAAGTTCGAGTTAGCACGTAAGCTAGGCGCGACAGATTGTATTAATCCGAAAGACTATGATAAGCCGATTCAGGATGTGATTGTTGAACTTACCGATGGTGGCGTTGATTTTTCCTTCGAGTGCATAGGGAATGTTAACGTGATGCGCAGTGCCCTAGAGTGTTGCCATAAAGGCTGGGGTGAGTCTGTGATTATCGGGGTGGCTGGCGCAGGACAAGAGATATCAACCCGTCCATTCCAGTTAGTGACCGGGCGTGTTTGGCGCGGCAGTGCATTCGGGGGAGTTAAAGGGCGTTCAGAGCTGCCTGACATCGTAGAGCAGTACATGGCGGGCGAGTTTAAGTTGGATGACTTTATTACTCATACCATGGGGTTAGAGCAGATAAATGAGGCGTTTGATCTAATGCATCGCGGTGAGAGTATTCGTTCAGTTATTCACTATGACAAGTAAATAAGTAGATTAGCCAGTTTTTCCCCGCAGTGATTGCTGCGGGGCATCCAATGCGATTGAAATTAGACCTACAGTAAAGGGCTAAAAAGGTAGAAAAAATGTTCACGTGCTCGGTCGAATAGGGTCCGCTTCTTCCAACGTGAATAGTCGATAGTTTCTGATTGTGTTTTATACGACTCCAATAACCAGACCATTTGCTGTGTAAACTCGCGATCATCCACTGCTAAAGAGACTTCAAAGTTAATCCACAAACTGCGCATATCGAGGTTTACTGTGCCGATTAGGCAGTGTTTCTTATCAATAATTACTGATTTCGTGTGTAACAACCCACCATCAAAGAGGTAAATAGTGGCACCAGCACTGAGAAGCTCATAAAAGAAAGAGTTGCTGGCCCACTTAACCATTAACGAATCGTTATGTTTTGGCAGAATGATCTCAACGTTAACTCCGCGTTGAGCGGCGTTGATCAACGCTTGGTGTAATGCTTCACTTGGTACAAAGTAAGGTGAGGTTATCACAATGCTGTCACGAGCTTGGTAGATCGCGAGACTTAGCACCTGATGGATAATATCTGGCGGCATCCCTGGACCCGACGGAATGGTTTGTATTGCGTCGTAATCGGTGAGCGAAGGACCAATAGTGCACTCAGGCATCGCAGGTAAGCAGCGCTCCCCTGTTTCCACTTCCCAATCCCATGCTTGAATCGCATTCAGTACCGCAACATTGGGGCCGGTTGTCCGCACCATGATATCGACCCATTGACCAACGCCAGCGTCGGTTTTGAAATGACGAGGGTCGACTAAATTCATTGAGCCGGTATAAGCAATGACATTATCGATAACAATAATCTTGCGATGTTGACGGAGATCCATTCTGCGAAAGAACATTCGCCAAGCTTTTACCGCTAATGCTTCTACCACGTTGATACCTGCCGCTCTAAAGGTTTTTGGCCAGTCGGAACGAAAGAAGCTATGGCTGCCTGCTGAGTCGAGTAGCAATTTGACTTCAACGCCACGTCGAGCTGCTTGAATTAATGCAGCGCCGATATCATTGGCCATTCCACCGGGATGCCAAATATAAAATTCTAGATGGATATAGTGTTGAGCGGCGCGGATATCTTGCAATATAGACTGCATGATTTCATCGGGTGCAGTGAGTAAGGTTAACGTATTACCACTCAAACTTGGAATGTTGAGGTTATTTTCACACAGTAAATGAATCGGTTTCGCCGCTTGGCTGATCATAGCTGGCTGGTGGGCTTCACAGCTGTCGAGTTGACTAAACCAGTTTGCGTATGGCTGATACATTTGTCGGGCGCGCTCAGCACGCTTCCGCCCGAGGTTGAGCTCGCCAAAGGTGAGATAGGCTGCAATTCCGACAAATGGAACAATATAGATAACCATCATCCACGCAAGAGATACTCCCACCACTCGGCGTTTAACCACGACTCGAATAGAGATACCGACGGCTAAGATGTAGTACACGATGATGCTAAGCCAAGCAAGGAATGAGTATAAGTTGTCCATTAAATAATCCTGTTCTTCCTTTTGATAATGTACAAGTTTTTGCTGATATCGGCTAGAACATTCATAACACGGATGGAATGAAATGTGGCGGGTATGTTAATGGGTGGTTGTAAATGGAGGTGATTTTGAGTTTAACAACAAAAAATCGCAACAAATTGGGTTAATTTAGAACTTGCCTCTTTCAATTTTAGTTTCAAACTGGTTTACTTGCTAGTGATAAGTCGCTAAATAACGCCGCTAAGGTGTAAATAATAAATTACAGGTGTAGCGACATGTATACTGACAGACAGAATAATAGAGAGAGAGACATGACAAACAGTATAGCCAGTGAATCTCGAGCGCAGTTTAGCTCCAAGATTGGTTTTATTTTAGCCGCAGCGGGATCGGCGGTTGGCCTTGGAAATATTTGGGGTTTTCCAACTCAAGCAGCCAGCAATGGTGGCGGCGCCTTCCTTCTTGTATATCTTTTCATGGTGTTTTTGTTGGGGTATCCACTGCTGGTTGCAGAACTAACGATTGGTCGCTATAGCCAAGCCAACCCGGTTAAATCATCGAGCAACATATTGCCATCGCGTTTTAAAGGCGCAGGTAAAGGGCTGGCTTTAATTGGTCTATTAACCGCATCAGGCATTCTTAGCTTTTATATTATTTTGGCGGGTTGGTTAGTCGGATTTTTGATTAGTCCAATTCTCGAAATATTGGGTATGCATAATGCGGCAGCTTGGCTCGAATCATTCTCTACGGCACGAAACCTTTTGCTGATGGGGCTATTTATGTATGCCACCATCTTTATCGTTAAAAGTGGTGTAGCAGAAGGGATTGAGCGTTGGTCTACCCGTTTAATGCCAATCCTCATTGCACTATTTATTGTGTTAATTGGCTACATCTTTACCCAAGAAGGGGCGATGGATGGGTTGAAAATGTTCCTTATCCCTGATTTTAGCCATATTGATGCTGGGTTAATCCATAGTGCTCTTGGGCAAGCGTTCTTCTCGTTGTCATTGGGGGCGTGTACCATGATGGTTTATGGGTCATACCTGAAAAAAGATGCCAATATCCCTAAAACAGCAGCGCAAGTGACGTGTATTGATACGTTTATTGCGTTTATTGCCGGTCTATTGATTTTGCCTGCAATGTTTGTGGCGCAAAACAATGGTGTAGAAATTTTTAATGAAGCAGGGCAACTTGAGAGCTCTGGCGGTTTGGTCTTTGACGTGCTTCCAGCGATGTTTGATACCATGGGCGGTGCAGGCTTGTTGGTCTCGATTGTCTTTTTTGCATTGATGGTGATTGCAGCGCTAACGTCTTCAATCTCTTTACTGGAAGTGCCAGTAGCAACAGCGACGGAAGAGTTGAATTTATCAAGAAGCAAAGCGACTTGGATCATCGGTGGCGTGATTGCGCTGTTTTCTGCGCTGATTATCTTTAATTTCGGTTGGATGTTTGATGCGGTTATTATTGCCTCTACTGAGTATGCACAACCTATTCTCGGTCTGATCTATGCGTTATTGGTCGGATGGGTATGGAAACGTGATGGACTGCTGCAGGAAATGCGCCAAGGTGCACCTGAACTAGAGCAAGGGCTATTTTGGAAAGTTTGGCCTTGGTATGTGCGCGTTGTTTGTCCGGTTATGATGCTATTCGTTTTCTTTGCATAGAAGATTAGCGTAATCCCCTTAGTAAAGCAGCCTGCAATGGCTGCTTTTTTTATGGGGGTTGTGTACACTTGCCGCGCTATATTTTAGGAATTCGATATGTTTTCAATCGTACACATTAATCCGCACTTTGTTGTAATAGACAAACATCCCAATGTGAGTGTGCATAAGGATGACGGCGATACCATGCTGGTGGCAGAAGTGGCCGCCAGCATTGGCGATGAGCAGCTCTACCTCGTACATCGGTTAGATAAAATGACGTCAGGTTTACTACTTCTGGCACGAGATGCGACGACAGCAGCGACATTGTCAGGGCTATTTGCGGCGCGTCAGGTGAGTAAATACTATCTTGCCATTGGGGAGAAAAAGCCAACTAAGAAACAGGGTTTAATTGTCGGCGATATGGCTCGTTCACGAAGAAGTAGTTGGAAGTTATTATCGAGCAAAGAGAACCCTGCAGTAACCCAGTTCTTTTCATTAGCGGGTGAAAACGGTCAGCGGCTTTTTTTGTGCAAACCGCATACTGGAAAAACGCATCAGATACGTGTCGCGCTAAAGAGTATTGGTTCAGGCATTATTGGAGACCCAATCTACGGCAGTGCCGCGGTAAATGCAGATCGCGGTTATTTGCATGCCTATGTTCTACAGTTCGTGTTTGGTGATAAGCAACACTGTTTTACGTCGATACCGACCGCAGGAAACGCATGGACAAGCGCATCGATGGCAGATGCGTTGCAACAATGGAAACAACCGTGGGATTTGCCATGGCCCGTGATCAAATCAGGAAATAGAAAATGAAGGTTGAAGCAATTTCGACGTTATATCAGCACTTAGTCGATCAACTGGCACAACAGCCAACAGAGGCAAAGCGCTTATTTCATGGCCGTGGTCGACAGTGGGAAGGGTTAGAGCAGTTGACGGTAGATTGGTTGAACGGTCAGTGTTTGGTGTCTATTTTTAAAACCCCCGATGAACCATTTATTCAAACCCTACGCGATCAGTTAGAGCAATTAGCTCAAGAGACCGTTTGGCATGCGGTGTCGCCGCAAGCGCTGTTGCTGCAGTATCGTGATCAACCCGGCACACCAACCGAAGTGATCTGGGGTGAGTTGAGCCGACAGCAGCTAATTACCGAGTCGGGCTTAACGTATGAGCTTGATCTTGGCAGAAACCAGAATTGTGGGCTGTTTTTAGATATGCGTAACGGGCGCGACTGGGTTCGTCAGCACAGCCACGGAAAGCAGGTGCTTAATTTATTTGCTTATACGTGTGGCTTCTCTGTGGCCGCTATTGAAGGCGGGGCAAACAAAGTGGTGAATGTGGATATGGCGAAAGCGGCACTCAGCCGTGGTCGCGATAATCACCGCCACAATGGGCATGATTTGTCCAAGGTCAGCTTTATGGGGCACGACATTTTTAAGTCATGGGGCAAAATTAGGAAAAGCGGTCCTTATGATCTGATTATTATTGATCCACCAACGTTTCAAAAAGGGAGTTTTGCGCTGACCAAAGATTATCAGCGCATTTTGAGAAGACTGCCAGAATTGCTAGAGGCGGGAGGAGAGGTGTTAGCGTGCGTTAACGACCCACATTTGAGTGAAGACTTTTTGATTGCTGAAATGCAACGCGAAGCCCCGCAACTGACTTTTGTTGAACGCTTAGAAAATCCTCAAGAATTTGCTGATAGCGACCCGAATGGTGGACTGAAAGCACTCTTGTTCAAATAGTGCTTATTTGAATTGTTTTGTTTCTATAATGCCGAAACCGTATTGGTTAATGTTGTCACTAAATAAGTGATCAACGGCACAAAAAAAAGCCCGCACTTTGGCGGGCTCTTGTCGCAGCTTTGCATCCATTATCTTAAACGAGTTGGATGTTACTCCTTATTATTATCCAGCCAACCCAGGGAAGAGCGTTCTTAACCCTGTAGCAATAAATTCTACGCCAAGTGCTGCGAGGATTAATCCCATAATACGGGTGATAACGTTGATGCCGGTTTGACCAAGAAAGCGAACAATGATCGGCGCACTTCTAAATAGCAACCAGCAGCTCAGCGCAAAGAGTGCAATTGTGACGATAAGGCCGGTAATGCTCAACACCCCTGGGTACCTTGCACCATAAACGATAGTGGAACTGATGGCACCAGGTCCCGCCATGAGTGGCATTGCTAATGGTACGACACCGACCTGCTCACGTTTTATCGACTCTGTCTCTTCTTGCTTATTTTGTTTATCTTCGCCGAGCTTACCGCTCATCATCGAAAACGCGATACTGAGTAATAATATGCCACCAGCAACCCGAAATGAGTCCAGAGAGATACTAAAGAGATCTAAAAGTATTTGCCCTGCTAACAGAGAGACAGTCAGAATGATAGCCACGGCAATATTGGCGATATAGGCGGTTCTGTTACGCTCAGCGGGTGTCATATGCCCAGTCAGGGAAACAAAAACAGGCATAATGCCAATGGGGTTGACGGCGGCAATCAGGCCAACGAAAAATTGTACAAAAATGGCAGTTTCTAACGCGTGCATAACAGTACTCAGATTAAGTCCGTAAAAGTCGGCCATTCTAGTGGATGATAGGCGTAGTGCTAGTGAATTTTTTTTGCTTATGACTGATAAGAATTCTAATAGATGACATAAGTGCTACAAGTTCCGCACTTTTGGTTTGGTATTCCGTTCAGGTATGTAATGGGTATTGTTAATAAGTGTTGCGACATTGCGGGGGTTCTGAGTCGATTTGAGGAATGCAATTTAGGGTTTAGCTTTTAAAAAAATAATGTAATTTTTCTACATTTTATCTGTTTTTAAATTTGTTGTAATTATACCTAACTGTGTGATACGTAGGCATAAATGTGGTGATAATGCGTTGTTTAGTTAATAGCCATTTGATGCTGTATCATAAAAACGGTTGTAATTTTTCTTTCAAAAAACTTCGTAAAGTGATCTGTATCAACATTTTTGTTAACCTGCTGGTTATAATCATCAACGAAAACTTTTTACTAAGATGATGTGCTACATCGACAAAATTGTTTAGACTGTGCTTCTAGAATGTTATACGTCAACGTGTTGTTTGATCGCCTTACTAAAACGTTTTTATATTTAAAGTTAGGAGTTAACTATGCCTGTTACTAATATGGCTGAACTGGATGCAATGATTGCACGCGTTAAAACCGCGCAAAAAGAATTTGCTACTTTCTCTCAAGAGCAAGTGGACAAAATCTTCCGCGCAGCTTCACTTGCTGCCAACAATGCGCGTATTCCACTGGCACAGCAAGCAGTTGCTGAATCAGGAATGGGAATCGTTGAAGACAAAGTAATTAAAAACCACTTCGCATCAGAATTTATTTATAACAAGTACAAGGACGAAAAAACGTGCGGCATTCTTGAAGAGAATGACGAGTTTGGCACAATGACCATCGCAGAGCCGGTCGGCATCATTTGCGGTATCGTTCCTACTACTAACCCAACTTCGACGGCTATCTTCAAATCACTTATCTCATTGAAGACCCGTAATGGTATTATTTTCTCTCCGCACCCACGTGCAAAAAACTCAACTAACGATGCTGCTAAATTGGTACTAGACGCTGCAATTGCTGCTGGTGCACCAAAAGACATCATCGGTTGGATCGATGAGCCATCGGTTGAGCTTTCTAATGCGCTAATGAAACACGATGACATTAACCTTATCCTTGCGACTGGTGGTCCAGGTATGGTTAAAGCTGCATACTCTTCAGGTAAGCCAGCCATCGGTGTAGGTGCAGGTAACGTTCCTGTTGTTATTGATGAAACTGCCGATATTAAACGTGCAGTTGCGTCAATCCTTATGTCTAAAACGTTCGATAACGGTGTTGTTTGTGCTTCTGAGCAAGCTGCTATTGTTGTTGATTCTGTCTATGAAGAAGTTAAAGAGCGTTTTGCTTCTCACAAGGCTTATGTATTGACTAAGGCTGAAGCAGAAAAAGTTCGTAAAGTTCTTCTTATCGACGGTAACTTAAACGCGAAAATCGTTGGTCAACCAGCACCAGCAATCGCTGAAATGGCGGGTGTTAAAGTTCCTGCTGATACGAAGGTTCTTGTTGGTGAAGGCATTGGTAAAGTGTCATATGACGATGAGTTTGCACACGAGAAGTTGTCTCCAACTCTGGGTCTATTCCGTGCCGATGATTTCGAAGATGCTGTTGCTCAAGCAGTAACAATGGTGGAGATTGGTGGTATTGGTCATACATCTGGTCTGTATACTAACCAAGATGTCAATGCAGACCGTATCCGTTACTTCGGTGATAAGCTGAAGACAGCGCGTATTCTTGTTAACATTCCGACTACTCACGGTGGTATCGGTGACTTGTACAACTTCAATGTTGCACCGTCTCTAACCTTGGGTTGTGGTTCTTGGGGTGGTAACTCTATCTCTGAGAACGTAGGTCCTAAGCACCTTATCAACAAGAAAACTGTAGCGAAGCGAGCTGAAAATATGCTGTGGCACAAACTACCTAAATCAATTTACTTCCGTCGTGGCAGCCTTCCAATCGCGCTTGGTGACCTAGAAGGGAAGAAACGTGCGTTCCTAGTTACTGACCGTTTCTTATTCAATAACGGGTATGCTGATGAAATCGTTGCGCTGCTAAAAGCACAAGGTATGGAAGTACAAACTTTCTTCGAAGTAGAAGCGGATCCAACGCTGTCTGTTGTAGAGAAAGGTGCGGACGCAATGCAAAGCTTCCAGCCAGACGTTATTCTAGCGCTTGGTGGTGGTTCACCAATGGATGCAGCGAAGATCATGTGGGTAATGTACGAGCACCCAGAAACGCATTTTGAAGAACTAGCAATGCGCTTTATGGATATCCGTAAACGTATCTACAAGTTCCCTAAAATGGGTAAGAAAGCTGAACTAGTTTGTATCACTACAACGTCTGGTACGGGTTCAGAAGTGACACCATTCGCGGTTGTTACTGACGACAAGACTGGTGCTAAGTACCCACTAGCTGACTACGAACTAACACCACAAATGGCTATCGTTGATGCGAACCTTGTGATGAACATGCCTAAGTCACTGACTGCTTTCGGTGGGTATGATGCGGTAACTCACGCACTAGAAGCTTATGTATCTGTTCTAGCGAACGAATACTCTGACGGTCAAGCGCTTCAAGCACTTAAGATGCTTAAAGAATATCTACCGTCAAGCTATGCGAACGGTGCGAGTGACCCAATCGCTCGTGAGAAAGTTCATAACGCTGCAACGATTGCTGGTATTGCATTTGCGAATGCCTTCCTAGGTGTTTGTCACTCAATGGCACACAAGATTGGTGCTGAGTTCCACCTACCACATGGTCTGGCGAACGCATTACTGATCTCGAACGTTGTACGTTACAACGCGAACGACAACCCAACTAAGCAAACAGCGTTCTCTCAGTACGACCGCCCACAAGCACGTCGTCGTTACGCTGAAGTTGCTGACCATTTAGGTCTAAGCCAAGCTGGAGATCGCACGGCTCAGAAGATTGAGCGTCTACTTACATGGTTAGAAGAACTGAAAGGTGACCTAGACATCCCATTGTCTATTCAAGCGGCGGGTGTTCCAGAAGCTGACTTCCTAGCTAAGGTTGATGACTTGTCTGTTGAAGCGTTCGATGATCAATGTACTGGTGCTAACCCACGCTACCCATTGATCTCTGAGCTGAAAGATGTGCTTCTTGCTGCGTATTACGGTAAAGCATATGTAGAAGGTGACACGTTTGAGGGCACTTCAGTTATCAAGAAGAAAGATGACCAAAAGCCTGCGACTAAGTCAGCAAAAAAAGTGACTGAAAAAGCTTAAATTAGTCACGCTAGCGCAATAAATGATAAATTTTGGCCCACCATTTTGGTGGGCTTTTTTATTATTGGCGGGTTTACATTAATGCGTCATTTGACCGTGTACCAGAGCTGATGCGCTATATTCATATGTATCGCTGATTTATGATGACTGACATGGGAGGCGTCATGGTTGATAACCCTTCATGCTTTATTGCGCTGCCATTATCAAAGTCTTTGTGCCATGCTCTTGCATCTTTGCAGATCAGGGTACCTGCTGTTCGTTGGATGCCAATAGCCAACTTTCACTTAACCTTGTGCTTTATCGGTAACGTTCCGACAGAGGGTTTATTGACTCAGTTACGCTTAATTCGCCTTCCTTGTTTTGAGATCGTAGTGAATCATGTTGGGTCATTTTCTACGTCGCATGGTCGCCATGTGCTGTGGGCAGGAATCGCCGAGAGTCACTCATTATTGCGACTTCAGCATGCGGTTGAGTGGGCAACGGTTATTACAGGTATAGAGCCTGAAGTTCACCGATTTTACCCCCATATCACATTGGGTCGAACGAGGCGTACTCACTATAGAGATACAATTAAACCATTTTTGCAGCAGAAAATTAATGTTGTAGAGCAATGTAGGCAGTTTGTATTGTATGCAAGCGACCCGCAGCCACAGGGTGGATCGCGTTACGTACCGATACAGCGCTTTGAGCTTGTCTAACATGCGTGTTAACTGGAAGGGCGTAGCTATAGGTAGAGCAACACAATAAGTAGGCCAAGAAAGACAAAAAAACCGCACGATAATGCGGTTTTTTAGTTATGAAACAGTGATACAACAGCACTTATTATTATATTGCGGGCTTAACATCAAGCAGCGCTTGTTGTGTGTCCACGATGTTGGGCTGTGTTTGTTGTTCACTATTACTGATACCTAGCTCTTCATGAGCTTCTTCTTCACTCATACCTAAGTGGCATCGAAGAATGTCGATAGCAACCTGGTAATTCTCTTTATCTGCCATTGTAGGCACTCCCTGTATAATATCCTTCCCGAGAATAAAAATAGCTGACGAATGCGAATTCGACAATACGACCAAAGTCTAATGTGGTAAATATGCGCAACACTCGATACTCGCGGTAACAATTTTTTTCTTTCCCTTGTAAATAAAATGGCAGACCATACATTTGTAATAAGGCCATATTTGAATTGGAGTATGTATTATATGAAGAGACTTGCACTCTTTTTAGCAACGAACCTTGCGGTGATGTTAGTCTTCAGCATTGTCTTGAATATTGTTTATGCTGTTACTGGCATGCAGCCGGGAAGTCTCTCAGGGCTATTAGTGCTTGCTGCACTGTTTGGTTTTGGTGGCTCATTGGTTTCATTGATGATGTCGAAATCGATGGCCCTGCGCAGTGTTGGCGGACAGGTGATTGAACAACCACGTAACGAGACAGAGCACTGGTTACTGAGTACCGTGCAGCGTCAAGCACAACAGGCAGGGATTGGTATGCCAACGGTTGCCATTTACTCGTCGCCAGACATTAATGCCTTTGCGACAGGAGCGAAGCGTGATGACTCTTTAGTCGCAGTATCAACAGGCTTGATGCAAAGCATGACGCGCGATGAAGCAGAGGCGGTATTAGCGCACGAAGTCAGCCACGTTGCCAATGGTGACATGGTGACGATGACGTTAATGCAAGGGGTGGTGAACACCTTTGTTATCTTTATTTCTCGTATTATTGCGAGTGTCGTTAGCGGACTCAACAACAATGATGATAACCGTGGCGGAAGTTACATGGTCTATTTTCTTGTCTCCTCAGTGATGGAAGTGCTATTTGGTTTCCTCGCGAGCATATTGACCATGTGGTATAGCCGCCACCGTGAGTTTAAGGCTGATGCAGGCTCAGCACACCTTGTCGGTAAAGAGAAAATGATTGCAGCGTTAGAGCGTTTAAAGCAAAGCCACGAACCTCAACTAGAAGGTTCTATGATGGCCTTTGGTATTAATGGCAAGCGCTCCCTTACTGAGCTTCTAATGACCCACCCGCCGTTAGACAAGCGCATCGATGCACTGCGTCGTGGTGAACACTGATAACTCGGGTACTATTAGCTTTCGCTAAAGTGGGCTTCTTCTAACTGAAGAAAAGTGACTTTATTAGTTCGAGATAACGAAACATCTCTTTATCGCAGAGTATGTAAGGCCTAGCTCTATAGCTAGGCCTGTTTGTTTTAGGCTGCAACTATGATGGCAAGCTAGGTGGGTAAACGCCGAATTAGCTAAGCGCATCATTTTGCGAGGCACACACCTGGATTTTTGCAAATCGTCTTTTTCCTATTTGATAGATGGCTTCTCCTAGCTCAGGAACCCATTTTTCATCGCTTATTTTCTTGCCATTGATCTTTACTGCCCCCTGACGAATGAGGCGTAATGCTTCCGATGTCGATGCCACTAATCCTACGTGTTTGAGTATTTGACTAATTGTTAGGCCGTGCATAATAGCGATATTATCTAGATCCTCAGGAAGTTGGCCGGCTTGAAAACGTTGGTTGAACTGTATCGCTGCGCGGTCTGCATCGTCGGCATGGTGAAAACGAGCGACAATTTCCTTGGCCAATACTATTTTGACGTCTTTGGGATTACGTCCATTCGCAATATCAATCTTGAATTGCTCGATCTCTGCCATGTCTCGAAACGACAGAAGTTCAAAGTAATTCCACATCAATTCATCTGATATTGACATGATTTTGCCAAACATTTCATCCGGTGAGTCGGTAATGCCAATGTAGTTATTGGCCGATTTGGACATTTTTATGTTGCCATCTAAACCAACCAATAGCGGCATGGTAATCACCACTTGAGGCTCTTGGTTATGCTGCTTTTGTAACTCTCGTCCCATGAGCAAATTAAAGGTCTGATCGGTGCCACCTAATTCAATATCAGCCTCTAATTCGACAGAATCATAGCCTTGCAATAGTGGGTAAATGAACTCATGGATACCAATAGGCTTGTGGTTGGCGAACCGTGTTTTGAAATCTTCGCGCTCTAGCATTCTTGCAACTGTTTGACTTGCTGACAATTTCAACATGCCTTCAGCACCAAGCTGCGATAACCATTCGGAATTAAAGGCAATGCGCGTTTTGCTTGGGTCTAACACCTTGAACACTTGTTGTTGATAGGTTTTTGCATTGGCTACGACTTGCTCGGTGGTGAGTGGAGGGCGAGTGCTACTTTTCCCGCTAGGGTCGCCAATTTTTCCCGTAAAGTCACCAATTAAGAATACAACGTGATGACCCAGATCTTGAAATTGGCGTAATTTATTTAGAATAACGGTATGGCCTAAATGGATATCTGGTGCGGTTGGATCTGCGCCCAATTTTACGATCAGCGGACGGGATTTCTGCAGCTTATCACGTAACGCTGATTCTGGCGTAATGGCCTCTACTCCGCGTTGAATTAGGTTAAAGGCGTGGTTTATATCCATGATAACTCCTGGCGATTGTATATTGTTTATTCGGCTGTCTGTTGTTAGTGCTAGCGAGAAGGCTGAGAGTAACAGTGGGGTATTTGTTAGCAAAGTTAGTAACTATCACGAAGTGTGATAGCCTAATAAGCAAGAAACATAAGACGAGGAGTGAAGGCGGCAGTGTACAGTTTTGAACAATTAAAGATGTTTGTTGCTGTGTGTGAGACGGGATCGTTTTCAGCCGCGGCACGAAAGCACAAACGTGCTCAGTCTGGTGTGAGCCAGTCGATCTCTAATCTAGAAATCGCACTGAATCACTCCTTGTTTGATCGTACTGGAAACACACCAGTATTAACGGTTGAAGGTGAAGCGTTATTACCGATTGCCCGCTCAATACTGCTACAGCAACAGCGTTTGGAACAAAAAGTGTCAGCATTGGATGCAAATGAGGAACATGAGCTTGTCGTAGCAATAGAAGAGAGCCTGTTGGATCCAAATTTGTTAGGGGAAATCGCGAAACTTGGCGAACAATTTCCGATGACAAATGTGGAAGTGTTGTCTGTATCAACGTTCGATATTCATACGATGGTTAGTGCAGGGAGAGCCCACGTTGGTATTGTATTTGCTGATGGTAGTATGGCGGAAGAGACGGAGTTTGCAACGATTGGGCATAGTCGATTTATTACGTTAGCCGCCCCAGAACATCCTCTGGCGAATAAACCGCGGCTGAGTGATGATGAACTAAGAAATTATCGCCAGATAGTACATCGCTCCTCTAGCGCCGAAGAGTTGTGGTTTAGCTATGCGGTTAGTACACGTGTATGGTATGCCAATACACATCAGTTGTTGTTGCAGTTGGCATCGCAGGGACTAGGGTGGGCAATCGTTCCTGAGCGCTTGGCGATGCCGTATGTTCAGCAAGGTCAATTAGCGATACTTGATCTCGCCTTTGAACCCAATGGATGGGTAACCCCGGTTGATATTATCCAAACTCGGCGACATAAAGAGGGACCCGTCCGACAAGCCTTACTGGCTATCTTGGAGAAGGCACTGTTTGTGAGGTAGGGTTGATGTCGCTTTGATTGTTTATTGTTCAATGAATAGCACATTTAGCAAAAAGGACAATAGCTTGCGCTATTGCCCTTTATAATATTGGTTTAGTGGTTGTATTAACCGCCAATAATTACTTTTGCAATCGCCATACCGATAACACACGCAGAGATAACACCAATTAAGCCAGGCATCATAAATGAGTGGTTGAAGTAGTATTTACCAATCTTTGTAGTACCTGACACATCGAAGTTAGTCGTCGCGATATCAGAAGGGTAGTTAGGGATGAAGAAGTAACCGTAAGTCGCTGGCATTAGAGCAACAAGTAGATAAGGTTCTAGACCCATTGCAATACCAACGGGAAGCATCATAACAGCGGTCGCCCCTTGGCTGTTAACTACAACAGAAACGACGAACAGTGCTAGTGCGAATGTCCAAGGGTAAGACTGAACCATGTCCATGATCCCACCTTTGAATGCTGGCATCGCAAACTGGAAGTAAGTGTCACTCATCCAAGCAATACCATAAATCGCAATGGCAGCAACCATGCCAGATTTAAACACCACGCCATTTGGCACAGATTGAACGTTGGTACGAGTAATTAAAAGAATCAACCCACCAAAACCTAGCATCATCATCTGGATAACGTTAGACATCGAGACGGCGCTGCCTTCAATCGTTCTTACAGCAGGAACCATCGCGATAAAGACAATAGTAACCAATGCGGCTAAGAACAGGTATACAGCATGGCGTGCAGATGCTGGTAGTGTTTCATCTAGCGATGATGCGGTTGTGTTCTTGATTTTCTCTGCCCAGTTAGGATCTTGCAGACGTGCTTGATATTCTTGATCTTGATCGAGCTCTTTACCGCGACGTAAGCTGTATAGCGATACCAAAAGGACACCACAGAACGTCGATGTCATGGTTACTGAAAGAATTGTCAAAAGGGTGATATTTGAGTTTAGCTCTGCTATTTGTGCTAAGTAGTAGACAACAGCGGCTGAAATTGGGCTGGCTGTGATCCCCATTTGTGAAGCGATAGATGCAGCGGCCATTGGACGCTCTGGACGAATGCCGTTTTTCAGTGCGACATCACCAATGATTGGCATCACAGAGTACACTGCGTGGCCTGTACCTAGCATAACGGTCATAAGCCATGTTGCGATAGGACCTAAAAAGGTAATTTTCTTTGGATTGCGGCGTAATACACGTTCAGTGACTTGAAGCATATATTTTAAACCGCCTGCGGCTTCAAGAATTGAAGCACAGGTAACAACTGCCAAAATAATTAGCATGACAGTAACAGGCGGAGAAGACGGCGGCATTCTGAAAATAAAGACTTCAATTAATAAGCCAATACCAGAAACAACCCCTAAGCCGATTCCACCATAGCGACTTCCTGTATATAGAATCGCGAGAAGAAAAATGAACTGCATATAAAGCACGGTAGAACTCCTTTAAAAAGTGCAAGATATTAATCTGTGTAGATACTCGCATTTTTTAATGATTATTGATTGATTCTTATCAAATGTGGCGACATGAATTTTCTGGTTAACTGAAAGTGTGACGCAAGGGTTGTTTGTAGCACTTAATGTTAAGCAAGTGTAAGTGCGCTGTAGCTAGGTTGGTGGTTTGAATGCGGCTAAGGTATATATTTTCTAACTGCGTGTTATCTTTTTATAGGCAGCTCATTCCCATGTTGTTATTGATCATGTAACGATGACAGTGGGGAGAGTGTGAGGTTGCTGCGATGTTGTTGGGTTGGTGCTTGTGGTTGCGGTGTTGTGTTATTTTGATGCGCATGCAAAACATGTGTGTAACTGCGGAATTTATCAATAAATTAAACGTGAAATATGTCCAATTAATCGTGCAAAATACGAATGATTTATTTAACAGTCAATGTGCACTTTCACCATTGTTATAAAATATGCGCAAATTTAGCAGGGCCTTTGGTTTATATGTTGACTCGTGGAGTATACAGCTTTGGAGGAGTGGTGTTTAAATTGTTGGCTTATATTTTGGTATTGTCTGCGTTGCTGATCGCTTTATTTTTTTTGCAACTATTCCAAGGCAGCGAAGAAAGCTTAGAAGTGCATTGCCAAATATTTAAAAAAGATAACACCATAGCGTACTCAACCATAATACAGCAGCTTCTATCTGATGAAAACGTTGAGTATCGTCTAAGTAATTACCCTCCTTCAACTAAATGGGAAATATGTGAACAAGGTGCTGAGCTCGCCTCAATTATGTCTCGTGGACCATATGGGCCTAAAAGTGAATGCACATTAAGGGCGATAGACGGGCAACTGCAAGTAATATGCAATCAGATAAAATAGGAAAGGGAATGAATCATATATTATTAGCCGCTAGTCTTGGCACGGTATTTAGTGCAGTGGCCATGGAGCAACCATCGACTAGTCATGCACCAGTAACACATAAGGCCCCTGTTGCCAAAAATATGGCAGCGCGTGATGACTCAAATCGAATAAACATTACATTTTCTGAGTTCTCTTCAGGGACAAGTATTACAGGTCAATATCGTGATAAAGGCGTCGTATTTGGTGGTGATGCACCTTTTATTACCCCCGATGGTGCTAACCCAACGTCTCCTGTTTTGTCTGGAAGCCCTCTTTATGAAGGGGCAATAGAGGGCTATTTTGTCGTTCCTGATACAGATGAGAAAACATCGGTAGCGGAGTTTTCTATCGATGGTGGTTATTTTGATGAGTATGGCACTGTTAGGATCAGTGTTTTCGACAAGGAAGGCAACCGAATAGGTCAAAAAATTGCCAACCAAATCGGGATACAGAACTTCTCATTTGAGGGCGTAATTCACCGCTTTAGGATTGAAACAATTGCTCATGAGCCTTCTGGGTATGCAATAGATAACGTTTCTTTTGTCCCGTTAAAAAACGCCGTGGTGTTTAGAGAGAAGGAAGAAGCCGGGAGTCGAGACGGTTTTTGGTCTTTTCTTGATGATGAAGTTCCGGGGTATGACCATGTCGGCTTTAGCTATAGTGGAGAGGTGTACGAAAGTCATCCTGGCTATTATCCGGGGATTTACGTTTCTGAAGATGGCGAGAGCACCACTTATGTGCAGCGTAGGAATGGGGTGCAAAAAGAACATATACTTGAAACATTTAAGTACTATTCGCAAATTAAGGGACAGACAAAAGTTACGCAAACAAATGAAATTCAAATTAGTGACGATCTTGCCAAGCAGATGGCTGAAGCCGCTGATTCTGCGATAGCACAGGGCGCGACGTTTAATTACCTCACCTCAGATTACTTTGATTTCGCAACGCTAGAGGAGTGGTTAAGTCCTGCTGCGCAAAAAGGCGATGACAATACTTACACCTGTGTTGGTTTGGTGGAATGGGCAGCAGAGCAAGCTGGCCACCGTTCTGGGCAAGGCTTTATTGATAACCGTTATGAGTCGTTCGCGTTAACCATTCCAGAGTTCCAAGAAGGCGATACATTGCCGACACTGAAAACCTATGAGTTACCACTATTATCTCCAGAATGGTTAGAGCATGTGATGCGTTTCGGACAAGGTTCTGAAGGGATAGCAGAGTGGGCTTTAGGTTGGTTTGACCCTGTCGATGTTATTGTGACGGATCCGGTTGGTCGTCGCGTTGGCACACTCGGTGATGAAGTTTTTGCTGAAGTGCCTAGTGCATTCGTAACCCCCAATGGTTTTATTGACATGCTGGCGATTCCTTACCCACTTCCAGGTAAGTATAGTGTCAAGTTTGTAGGGTTAGGTACACACGCGAAAGGAGGCTTTCGAGTAGGCGACAACATGATTACGATTAATCAAACATTAGAAGAGGGAGAAGTCATCACCAAGGAGACCTATGTTGCATTGACAGGTGACTACCTTGAAAGGGTTGATGTGAACGGTGATAGCCTATTAGACGAGAATGATGTGATCATGTTGCAAACTTTAGTGGGACGATATACTGATGGGCTATTTGGGGCTGGCGACTTGAATAACAATGGTGAGTATGATGTAGAAGATGCCCAACTTCTTGCTGAGCTTGTTCTTGCTTTGAGTGAAGAGGTGATACCTCAAGATGTAGACAGAAGCAGTGTTGTCGATGAGGCTGACGGTTTGTTGGTGTTGGCGGATCTTGGTACCTGTAGTGATGAAGATGGTAATTTTGCCGCGGCAGATATTAACAGCGATGGATGTGTAACCTGGTTAGACTATCAGTCGTGGTGGAAAGTTGCTCATGCCATGGAAGATTTGGGCGAGGAAGCTGATGTCTCACTTAGTAATGGAAAGGGTTTTGTTGGAGAATCTGTTAAGCTCAGTTTAACGCTATCTCAAATGGCGTTGGGCTTGGAAGCAGAGCTACTCTTTGATTCAGAGCGTTTACGTTTTGTTAGTGCTGTTGCGGAACATTCAGATTATAGAGTTAAGTCGTGGCATAACGGCAATGGCAATATTCAATTCGTAGCGAGTACGTTAGCACCGCAAAATATCTCAGGTGATGTAGTGGTGACTTTTGAGTTTATGCCGTTAATTGCTGGTGATGCAGATATCCGTTTAACGTCAAATGAAATTGCTGATGCTGGTGTGGTTGGTAATAGAGTGGCAGCAGTAGATGTTACGGCAGTTATAAGTGCAGAGAAAGCTCACGATAGTGAAGAGTCAGAAACAGAGGATGAAAAGGAGCAGCATGGTAGTTCAACTGGCTTATTGTCCTTGTTGATACTGTTTGGATTGTTAGTGCGGCACCGACGCTTCCGCTAGCCGTATCGAGCATAAGCACTTGATGAGGTGTTAACCGTAATATGGTTAATGCCTCTTTTTGTTTGTGGTCAGTATTAATGCTGTGCGTACGGCCAATTTGGCAAACAGCAAGCGATGCATTAAAGTAGATGTTTGATTTTGCAGTAGACTGAAGGATGGAACATGGAACGTACAGTTTTTCTTAATGGTCAGTATGTACCCGAGTCTCAGGCGAGTATTTCTGTATTTGATCGCGGCTTTCTGTTTTCTGACGCAGTGTATGAAGTTACTGCGGTGGTCAATGGTCAGCTAGTCGATGTAGATGTGCATATGCGGCGTTTAAATTCGTCTTGTAACAAGCTCTCATTACCACTTCCTTATACACAACAAGAGCTTTGCGATATGCATGAAGAGCTAGTTACCCTTAATGATCTGAAAGAGGGCTGTGTCTATTTTCAACTGTCACGAGGTAATCAAGGAGATAGAGATTTTCTTTGTGATGACATCGCACCCACCATTGTTGCGTTTACGCAACCACGTGCGTTAGTTCAGCATCCTCAAGCGGAAGATGGCATTCGTGTTGTCACCAAAGACGATATTCGCTGGCGCCGTTGCGATATTAAGACAACTGCACTACTCGCCGCTTGCCAAGCGAAGGAAGAGGCAAAGAAATTGAATGCCGACGACAGCTGGTGGGTTGATGACGAAGGGTATATCGTTGAAGGCAGCTCGAGCAATGTGTTTATTGTTAATGCACAAGGAAGGCTGGTAACGCGACCAGTAAGCAATGCGCTGCTAGAAGGCATTACTCGTCGCAGTATTTTGCAAGTAGCGGTAGCAGAAAAGCTCGATATTGAAGAGCGCGAATTTACCTTAGATGAAGTCTATCAAGCGAATGAAGCGTTTATTACTAGCGCGACAACCTTTGTATTACCCGTTATTGCTGTGAATGGACGGACGATAGGCTCAGGTAAACCGGGTGAAATTACGGCGTTATTGCGTCAATGTTATATCACCAATGCTTCTCAGCCAGCAGCAGCGGATGATAATGACGAAGTGAATGGCTAAACGGTTTATTCGTGATTGCTTGCGGTATGGTATCTCCCTTTTCTGTCTCATTAAGATAAGGGAGTATGGTTTAGTGTTTTCATCATCTCGGGATTTTTACTAAAACACTCGACAATATAGTCAACAAAGACACGCTGTTTTGTTGGCATGTATTTTGTTTGGGCAAATTGCATTACCACCTGACCGCGATAATTTCCTGCTAGCTGCCAATCAGGTAATACATGAATGTAGTCTGGGTCATGCATAATGGTACGAGCTGCAAATTCAGGTAACACACCGATCCCAATACCCGATTTAATGGCATCTAGGCGCATCTCTGTATGATTAACGCGATAGCGCCCATCAATAGAAACTTTTACTTTTTTGCCTGCCAACGAAAATTCCCACTCATTGTCTAGTACATTTTCACCCAGAAATACGCACTCGTGCTGTATTAAGTCGCTAGGGTGGGTGGGTACCTCTTTATCACTGAAATAGTGCTTACTCGCGTATAAAACCAACCGTATATCGCCAAGCTTTTTAGAGACTAACCCTTCTGTTGGGTGATCAGTTAATTTAAAAATAACGTCAATTTGATCACTAATTGGGTCAACGTAATGATCGCTGATTTTAATGTGAAGTTTTATTTGCGGGTATCGTTTCAAAAAAGGGGGGATTAATGGGGATAGGATTTGTTTACCGAATGCTTTGGGAGCAGCAACACGCAGAAATCCTCGTGGTTCATTGACAGTTGAACTCGATATATCGCAAGCCTTATTTGCTGCATCAAGCATATTGACACTATAGGTATACGCAACTCTTCCTGCTTCGCTCAAGGTTAAGTTTCTCGTCGTTCGCTCCAATAGTTTTACCCCCAGAGCATCTTCAAGACGTGATATTTGGCGGCTGATAGCAGAAGGCGTAACGCCAACCTTTTGGGCAGCAGCGGTGAAGCTGCCCGTATCAACAACTGTGGTAAAGACAGCCAAGTCAGAGAGTAAAGGAAGGAGTTTATTTGTGTCCATAGCGCAAAAGTCCTATTCCAAAGAGCGATATTATAACTTGTTAGGAATAAGTTAGCATTAATGTAGTGGTAGTTGTTAATGAAAATAGAGATAACAGGCAGGGTGCAGACGATGGACGAGATGAAATTAGTACGTAGTGCTCAAGATCTTATACGTATTGCTCAACACACCGATCATGTTTTGACGTTATTTTCAGGAGGACTGGATAGCAGCTATTTGCTGGCAATGTTAAGTGAGTTACCTGTAAAGGTGACAGCATTGGCTGTTGATTTAGGTGACGATATTGATCAGCCGCGACTTGCCCAGATATGTGAACATTTTGGTGCAGAGCTGGTTGTGGCCAATGCTCGCTCAAACTTTATTCATAATGCCATCATTCCGGCTCTTCAGGCGCAAGCAAAATATTTGGGTATTTTCCCGATTAGTTCATCGTTGTCTCGCCCAATTATTGCACAACAAGCGGTGGAAATCGCACAACGCCGTAATTGTGGAGCGATTTTGCATACCGCTAATTTGTCACAAAATAGTTTGCGCAGACTAAATGGAGCGATTAGCAGTAGCGAATATAGCGGATTTTATGGTTCACCATATCAATTAACGGTGCTGTCGCGCGAACAGAAAAAACAAGCGCTCGGTATATTGGGGCTTCATGGATTTTCTAGGCGCTGCGTCAGTGGAGACAGCAATTTATGGTGCCGGGAGTATGAGTCTGGCATTTTGGATAACCCTGAGTGCTTTTTTGTGCCTGATGGCTTGTTTCAATGGAGTGTGTATCAACCAAACCTTCAACTTAGCAGTGAACGTCATATCTTAAGTATCACCTTTCGTCATGGTGTTCCTGTTTCCATCAATGGAATATCAATGCCGCTGGAGCGCATGATAGGTTATTTGAACTGTGTCGTTGGTGCGTATCAGATTGGTCAGTATGCCGGGCTAGAGCACTTAGAAGGGGGACAAAAAGTGCTTGAAGTGCGAGAGGCACCGGCCGCTGCCGTCTTAATGGACGCGTATCGACAGTTAGAAACGGCGGTACACCCAGCATCGTTGTTACAACAAAAACTGATTATGGAGCAGCAGTGGGTTATGGAAGCTGTGGAAGGGCGTTGGGGGAGTACAACGCACACCGCAGCACGAGATTTTATCAATGCAACCACAGACAATGTTTGTGGGGTAGTGACCTTTCAACTGCATCGCGGTGGTTGGGCTGTAAACGCGATTCTTGCTGAAAACCCACTTTATTTGAAAAATAGAGATATGTGGGAGGCGCAACAAGCAGCCTTACTTTGTCGCCGAGAAGATGGCGAGTTGCGTCATGAACAGAACATCTGGCACAAGACATGGGCGTAGAGGAGAACGGATATGTCGCTATGTGCATCAAAAAATGTTGAACATCGTCGCTCAGAACACAGTGAAAAGTCCTTTTTTGGTCAGGGGTACATGCATATACCGAGCCGAGAAATTATAAAGTCGTTAAAGATAAGTACAGATCAAATGGTTGATTTTGCAGACTATTGGAACCGATTATTTCTTGATAAATACATGGGGGATAAGGGGACATATCGTTTTAGGCGTTATGGTCAGTGTGATTTTCGGTCCGCGTCGCGTTTGATGGTGTGGTGTGAGCATCAAGCTTATGTACAATCTCACCTTATTAATGCCTTAAACGGAGGAATAGCACGTTACTTTGAGCCTTTGGAAGAGGGGTTTAAGGATCACTATGTATTACAACGATTAACCGCTTATTTAGCCTCGCAATTTGATGAGCAGTGGGGTGCAGCAGTGAATTGGCGTGTACGTGTCCACCCTTATCGAATTATTGCAACAGACAATGAGTTGGGGTTACCTACCCCTGAGGGGTTACATCGAGATGGTGTGACATTCATTACGTCAATAATGATTCGTCGATACAATATTCTAGGAGGGAGAACCACAGTTACCAATCAGCAAGGAGAGGAACTTGCGAGCATTGAACTCAGTGACCCCTTTGAGCTTGTGGTGGCTGATGATGAAAAAACGATGCATCAAGTTAGTCCAATTAGTGTGGAAAATGGTCGGATTGGTACTGCTTACAGAGATGTCTTAGTGATCGCCTTTACCCACCCATCACAACTATAGGGGTTGGAGATGTTGAAACAGGAAAGTGCAGGCCGATTAAGCAAAGTTTTCATGACGCAACGGTTTCCACCAGAAGTACTATTGTTATTGGTGGCCATTTTTTGGGGTACGAGTTACGGATTTACTAAACAAGCATTGGTGTATGTCTCTATTACAGCCTTTCTTGTTATTCGCTTTACGTTAACCTTTTTGTTGTTACTGCCCAAATGTATTGCAGAGTATCGCGTCGGTCAACGTCACGATATGTTGTGTGCGATGCCGACGGGCATCATCTTACTGGGGATTTTTTGTTGCGAAGTTTACGGGGTTTATTACACGTCTGCTTCAAACGCTGTTTTTCTTATTAGTTTGTGTGTGGTGATTACCCCATTTGTTGAGTGGGTGACGACACAAAAGCGCCCACCAACCCATATTGTGTGGGCCGGTGTGGTGAGTTTGATTGGCATTGGTTTGCTGACGTTACGTGATTTCTCAGCCTTAACACTAAATCGAGGTGATCTTTTAATTCTTAGTGCAGCGGTGTTGCGGGCGATTATGGTAGTACTGACCCAGCGGGTGTATCGAAAAAGGAAGTTGTCAGCCTTATCGTTAACAACAGTACAGTCTGGCGTTGTTGCATTGGGGTGTTGGATGCTATTTATTTGGCAAGGGGATAGCTTAATCACATTGGTAGCAGTTGGTGCGGAATTTTGGTCAATCGTACTTTATTTAGTCTTAGCATGTACGCTGTTTGCATTTTATGCCCAGAATTATGCTGTTCAACATCTCTCTCCCTCCAAAGTTAACCTATTACTGGGCTCTGAACCGATATTTGGTGCTGTTTTTGCCGTTGTTTTTTTTGACGAGGCATTAACGGGGTGGCAGTGGTTTGGTGGAGGGCTAATTGTATTGGCAACGGCTAGAATTACACTGCTTCGGCATTCCAAATTAAGAGAGTAATGTTATCTACTGGGAGCAGAGAAAAAGAGAACGTGTGTATAGTGTGATCATGAGTCCATCGATTTGAAAATTGTATCGCTCGGCTCAAAGAAAACTTGATTCTCTATCATGTTTGCATTTGACATTGCGATCACTATAAAACAATTGCTTAAAAATAACCCATATTTAAACCTGCATGCACGTAAGTGCATAGGCTTCGGTTACTATTTGTTTTTCGTCCAGTTACCCTTTTTATTAATTGTCGTAGCTTAATGTTCAACGTTCAGAGTTTAGGAGGCAAGCTTAATGGAACAATGGAGAGCGTATATTATTTGTTGCTCTTTGTTATTGACTGCTTGTGAGCAAGGGACTGAAGAGTTAGATGGCCAAGTGGAGCCACGTTTTGCTCCCATGATTGAGCGTATCAGTGATGGTACTGTGGGTAATTTGCATGGCTTGGTCGTTTGGCAACGTGGTGTCACGCGGTTGGAGTATTATGGCTCTGCTCCCGGTATGGCAGGATTTCAACCTGCATCGATGATTCAGGGAGCCGCAGATAAGCATTTTAATTTGCACTCAGCAACGAAACTAGTGGCAGCGTTACTGACATTTATTGCGGTAGATGAAGGAAGAATTGCGTCGCTGGATGAGCCCATTAGAAACTATTTGCCGTCATTGCCCCAGCAGCCCACACGTTGGCAAAAAATTACCTTTCGACATGCACTAGAAATGACGACAGGGCTTGCACTCGATGAGGCAGCGCTACCCAAGCAGCATATTAATAACGATTGGAATAGAATGAACCAGTCGGAGGATGTGCTAGCATTTATTTATCAACAGCCATTTAAATCGGCTCCAGGTAGTGAGTATCGCTATAGTGGTAGTGGTACGATTTTAATCGCCGCTGCTTTGGCAGAGATTTACGGTTCAGAATATCCATTATTGGCCAAGGAAAAGCTTTTTTCACCGTTAGATATCAGCTCACAGCGCTGGCTGCGTTTTCAGAATGGCGCGATGGTAAGCAGTGATGCGGGTTTGCAGCTGACCGTGATCGATATGGTCAAACTGGGGCAATTGCTGTTGCAAAAAGGGGAGTGGAACGAACATCCGTTAATACAGCCGCATTGGATTGAGTCGGCAATGGCGTTAGATGAAAACAATGAAGCACGTTCGTTGCTTCATACCAAAATCGAAGACGTACAAGATGGTCGGTTGGTGATTCATGGTGATGGTGAGCAGTATATATGGGTATTGCCCCAACAACAGGCGGTGTTGGTCAGTGCGGCTGGAAACTATCGGGGAGAAGAACAAGTCTATAACTTGCTTAACGCCATTCCTGAATTATTAAATGATTAAACAAAACACGCCACGGCTGATCGTTTAAGGTCAGTCGCGGCTGCCTTTATTTCGTAAAGCACATCGTTTTTAATCTCTCCATGTCTAATTTTTTATCACCATAGCGATAACACTCCTCGCCTGGGCAATTACGGTATCTGCATGATAGCGCGGGGCATTTTCTATGCTAAAGATGTCATCAGGGCTTTCTGCTGCGGTGTCTATTAGCTGGCACCATGCTTTCTTATGGTGATCCGGTAAGGTGAAAGTTAACGGCTCCCAATAAGCATTAAAAATAAGGTAGAGCTCATGCTTGGTGACAGGGTGACGTATTGTTAACGCCAGAGAGTGGGAGTGCTCTCCCCAATCTGGTTGATACGGCTCGACGCCGTGCCAATTGATATTCAACTTGGCTAAAGTGGTATTTAATGACGAGTGAGTGTTCCATTCTGGTTGAGGTTCCCAACGTTTTATTTGACTTAGCCCTTGCACAAAACGGTGAAGATCTGCGTGTTTCTGTTGTAAGTCCCAATCAAGCCAACTAATCAAGTTATCTTGGCAATACGCATTATTATTACCAGCTTGTGTGCGCCGGAATTCATCCCCCATATTTAGCATGGGTGTTCCCATCGCTAGGTACATGGTAGCGAGCATATTCTTGCACTGTTGAGTGCGAAGTTGCTCCAGTTCAGCATCATCACTGGGGCCTTCTATACCGTAGTTATAGGAGATGTTGTGATTGTCGCCATCACGATTATCTTCGCCATTTTCGAGGTTATGTTTGTTGTTGTAACTCACCAAGTCATTTAACGTAAAGCCGTCATGCGCACAGATAAAATTAATGGAGCGATGTGATGCATGGTGAGCTTGATGGTATATGTCTGGAGAGCCAAGAAAACGAGAAGCAAAGGCACTAACACAGCCTCTGTCACCACGCCAAAATGCTCGCACGTCATCTCGGAATCGGCCGTTCCATTCAACCCAACGATCACCAACAAATGAACCGACTTGATAGAGGCCTGCTGCATCCCACGCTTCAGCGATAATCTTGACGCCACTAAGGATAGGATCGGAGTCAATTGACCAAAGCAGCGGGGGTTCAGCGAGTGGGTGGCCGTTACTGTCTCGTGACAGTACCGAGGCTAAATCGAAACGAAAACCGTCAACATGCATCTCTTTTACCCAGTAGTGCAGTGCTTCGATGATCATTCGGCGCACAACACTTTGATTCGCATTACAGGTATTTCCACATCCGCTGTAGTTTGCAAAGCGGGTTGCATTGTCTTCGAGTAGATAATAAGTATCAGCCCCAAAGCCTTTAAAGCAGAATGTAGGTCCTTGTAAGCCGCCTTCGGCGGTATGGTTAAACACAACATCCAATATCACTTCAATGTCGGCGTTGTGTAATGCTTTAATCAATGTTTTTAGCTCAGAGATTGCAGTTAAGGGGTGACCATCGCTGGCGTAATCAGCATGGGTAGCAAAGAAATTGATTGGACTATAGCCCCAGTAATTTTTCCGCTCTGCAGGTGCGTCGTCCGGATCAAACTGTTGGATCGGCATGAGCTCGATGGCTGTGACTCCGAGAGACTTTAAGTAAGGGATTTTATCGATAACCCCAAGATAGCTACCTCGCCGTTGTGGGTCTACGCCTGATGTAGGGTGGCGGGTAAACCCCGCAACGTGGAGTTCATAAATGATCGTGTCACTGAAGGGATGTTTAGGGGGGTAATCTTCTTCCCAATCGAAATGTTGATGATCAACCACAATGCTCTTCATGCATTCAGCATGATTTGGCGTTGTAGGACGCGGCGCTGAACGAGAGTACGAAGCGGGAATGTCGATAGCGTGGCTGTAAGGATCAATCAGCAGTTGATTGGGATTAAAGAGTGCGCCAGCATCAGGCGCCCATGTCCCATCAACTTGATAAGCATAATATTGACCATGTGTGATATTGGCGATAAAGATAAACCAGTAATGGCCTCGTTTATGGATGACCGGGTCGAGCTCGAAACTATGCGTTGGCTGATCTGAGTCAGCGCGGTCATAGAGATGAAGACAGACCAGCGTGGCATCTTTTGAGTAGAGACAAAAATTGACACCATTCTCTTTTACGGTTGCACCTAAAGGGGACGTCTCTCCCACCCATGTATAGATACCTTCATTGTTCTTTTCCATTGCGTTCATTCCTTGCTGGTATAAGCAGGTACAACTTAGTGCATATTAGGGCGATGTCCAACGTCGAAGGGAGGGGATGTGTGGCTGATCACCGTCGGAAGATGTCTGTTGCAGTGCGGTGGTAGATTATTTGTGGGAGGAGCAACAAGCCCAGCATACGTGTCGCTGGGCATTGTGGAGAGTCGTTATGCTGTTTGTGATTCATAGGTTGAAACAACACAGTTGCTACTGCCGTAGTCATTACCGACATAACTGTCAGCTTCAGCGTCATTATGCCATTCAGTTTCGTTTACGATATAGCGAAACTGGAATTCTTTCGACTTTGGTAGCCTTAGTTTAAAAGTAAAGTTCTTTGTTTTGCGGTTATACCGCATTGGTTCGGCTTGCCAATCGTTAAATTCGCCCACGATGTAAGCTGATTCCAAATCTCCTTTGGGAATCTCGAAAGTGATTTCTACTTCATTCTTGGTTTTAAAAAAGCGTTTTTTAAGCATTGTCCTTTTCCTATCTTCGACGCAGATGAATAAGTATTACTCCAGTTTCATATCAACTTCAAGTATTTAACTTGTTTCTGATTGAAGCCATGCACGTTATCCCTGAACAAACAGGCTTAATGCTATTTGCTGACAAGTAAATATTCAGTGATTGTCAACAGCAAGACTAAAGTCTAATGAATATTGTCTGCAATATACATTGATATGCGTGATGAGAGGGTCTATACCTAAAGCATTCAATATTAATTGTAGACAATTGAGATTTCATATGTCGGTCAGCTTGAATTTTGTAGACAGCACGCAGGGTGAATCGGAAAAGCGCCCCGCCACGTTAGCTGAACAGCTCACAGAGGCGATTGTGACTGGTGTGTATCAGCCGAGTGAGAAGCTATCGGAAGCCGAGATGGCAAAGCGGTTTGGGGTTAGCCGAGGCCCATTGCGTGAAGCGATGATGCGATTGGTTTCTCTTGGGTTAGTTGAACGTGCACCGAATGTCGGCGCACGAGTGATCACACTGAATATGCAAACCTTAGCGGAAGTTTACAGCGTTAGGGAAGCATTAGAAGGGATGGCGGCTCGCCTTGCTGCAATCCATATTAGCGCGGCTGAGTTAGACAACTTAGCGACGCTATTACAGGCACATCACGCCCATATTGAGCAAGTTGATGGGGCATCATACTTTCATCAGCATGGCGACTTTGATTTTCACTACTGCATTATTAAAGCCAGCCGCAATCACAAACTGATCAGTTTGTTGTGTGATGAGCTCTATCACCTCCTTCGTATGTATCGGTATCAGTCACCTCGCTCACATTCTCGCCCTGTTAGTGCACTGAATGAGCACCAGCAAATACTTGAGGCTATGAGAGAAAGGGACGGCGAGTTGGCAGAAATGTTAATGCGTCGACACATTGCTCGTAGTCGCCAGCTAATTGAACAGCAGTTAGATAAGGAGACAGTATGAACCAGGGAACGCCCGGCGCACGTTTTCGCCACGTTGTTGAGCAGAGTCAGCCATTACAGATTGTTGGCACCATCAACCCATACTGCGCCATGATGGCGCAACAAGTCGGCCATCAAGCGATATATCTGTCTGGAGGTGGCATCGCCAATGCTTCTTACGGTTTGCCAGATCTCGGTATTACCACATTAAACGATGTACTGGAAGATGTCCGGCGGATCACGACTGCGTGCGATTTGCCGCTGCTGGTCGATATCGATACTGGTTTTGGTGGTGCATTCAATATATCTCGCACGGTGAAAGCAATGGAAAGGGCAGGTGCAGCTGCGGTTCATATTGAAGATCAGGTTGCGCAGAAGCGTTGTGGGCATCGCCCTAATAAAGCCATCGTTACTCAACAAGAGATGGTCGACCGAGTAAAAGCGGCGGTGGATGCCAAGTCAGATAGCCAATTTGTGGTGATGGCAAGAACGGATGCGTTGGCAGTGGAAGGTATGCACGCAGCAATTGACCGTGCACTAGCTTGTGTTGAAGCGGGTGCTGACATGATCTTTCCAGAAGCCATGACATCTCTCGAGCAATATCAGCAGTTTGTTGATGCGGTGAAGGTGCCCGTCTTGGCCAACATTACCGAGTTCGGGCAAACTCCGCTCTATTCTGCTCCAGAGCTAGCAGAATGCGGCGTCAAGATGGTGCTGTACCCGTTATCGGCATTTAGGGCAATGAACCAAGCGGCGCTGAATGTCTACCAACACCTGCTCAGTGACGGTCACCAGCGTGAGGTGCTTGATACGATGCAGACCCGAGATGAGCTATATAAGTTTCTTGATTATCATGCTTATGAGCAGTACTTGGACTCAATGTTCGGACAACAAAAATAATAATCCGCCGTTACGTGAAAGAGAGTAAAAAGGAGAAAGTTATGTCTACTATCACTGCTGAATGTACTCAACCCAAAAAAGTCGGCGGGGCAGGACTGCGGGGTCAAAGTGCTGGCGAAACAGCCCTCTGTACGGTGGGAAAAACTGGGACTGGCCTCACCTATCGTGGTTACGATATTACTGACTTAGCGCGTTATGCGCAGTTTGAGGAAGTCGCGTACCTTTTATTGAAAGGTCGGCTACCTAACCAACGTGAACTCGATGCGTATAAAACGAACTTGATTGAGCGTCGGGGATTGCCAACGGCATTAAGAACGGTGTTAGAAACGATTCCTGCAACGGCTCATCCTATGGACGTAATGCGTACAGGTTGCTCTATGTTAGGCAATCTTGATCAAGAGTACGACTTTTCGGAGCAGCTAGATAAGACCGATACCTTGTTGGCAATGATGCCTGCCATTATCTGCTATTGGTATCGATATAGTCATGATGGTGTTCGGATTGATACGCGCAGCGATCAAGACTGTACGGGGGGCTATTTTCTCGAAATGTTAACGGGCGTGGCCCCCACAGCATTACAAAAACAGGTGATGCACTGTTCGTTAATTGTTTATGCCGAGCATGAGTTTAATGCATCGACGTTTACCGCGCGGGTTTGTGCCTCGACGCTCTCCGATCTGCACTCTTGTATTACAGCCGCCATTGGTAGTTTGCGAGGGCCGTTGCATGGTGGTGCAAATGAAGCCGCAATGGCCATGATTGAGCAGTGGAACAATGCCGATGATGCTGAAGCTGGAATCATGAAGAAGCTAGAGAATAAAGAGAAAATCATGGGCTTTGGTCATGCCGTGTATACCGAGAGTGACCCACGCAATGCCGTTATCAAAGAATGGGCTGAAAAATTGTCACATGGTGCAGCAGATAGTTATCTCTATCAGGTGTCTGAACGAGTAGAAGCCGTGATGCGCAGGGAGAAAGGGTTATTTCCCAATGCCGATTTTTATCATGCTTCGGCTTATCACTATATGGGTATCCCGACAAAACTATTTACCCCAATTTTTGTCATGAGCCGCTTAACGGGTTGGGCGGCACATGTCTTTGAGCAACGTGCCAATAATCGAATCATTCGTCCGAGTGCCGACTATACCGGGCCAGAACATCAAGACTGGTTGCCACTGGATGCGCGAAAATAACCGAAAGGAGAAGAGACAATGAGTGCCAATGTCGATATTAACCAACGCCCAGAGCCCGATGAGCTATTGATCAAAATTGCCGACTACGTTAGTGGTTCCGAGATAGCGTCAACAGAAGCTTATAATACGGCCAGAAATTGCCTAATGGATACCTTAGGGTGTGGGCTGCTTGCATTACGCTTTCCAGAATGCACTAAACATATGGGCGCGTTAGTGCCGGGAACAACCGTCCAACATGGGGCACGAGTACCGGGCACATCGCATGAACTAGATCCAATAACCGCCGCATTTAATATCGGCTGTATGATACGTTGGTTAGATTTTAATGATACTTGGTTAGCTGCCGAGTGGGGGCATCCTTCAGATAATCTTGGTGGGATATTAGCCACAGCGGACTATTTAAGTCGAGTGGCGGTTGCTCAAGGGAAAGCAGCACTAACCATGCGTGATGTTCTGACTGCCATGATTAAAGCCCATGAAGTTCAAGGGGTATTAGCATTAGAGAACAGCTATAACCGTGTGGGGCTTGATCACGTCCTTCTTGTCCGAGTGGCCTCGACAGCCGTGGTTACGAAGATGTTGGGTGGAACACGGGAACAAATCATAGATGCTGTATCACAAGCTTGGGTTGACGGTTGTGCATTGCGTACCTATCGCCATGCGCCGAATGCAGGCTCGCGTAAATCTTGGGCTGCTGGTGATGCAACGTCTCGGGCGGTAAGGTTAGCGATGATCACCATGAAAGGAGAGATGGGCTTACCATCGGTGCTTACTGCGCCACAATGGGGCTATTACGATGTGCTGTTTAAGGGTGAAGCGTTTAAAGTCAACCAGCCATTCTCCAGTTATGTGATGGAAAATGTGCTGTTCAAAATTTCATTTCCAGCCGAGTTCCATGCCCAAACTGCTGTCGAGTGTGCGGTGACATTACATAAGCAGGTGATACAACGAATAGACGAGATAGAGCGCATCGAGGTAACGACGCATGAATCGGCGATACGTATTATCTCTAAAGTTGGCGACTTGGCGAACCCCGCAGATCGCGATCACTGTTTGCAGTACATGATAGCGGTTCCTCTACTTTATGGCGATTTAGTGGCTGAGCACTATGAAGACAGCTTCCACCGCAATGATCCGCGTATCGATAAGTTACGTGAAAAGATGCACATTGCGGAAGATGCAGCATATACCCGCGAATACTTAGAGGCCGACAAACGCTCTATTGCCAATGCGATACAGGTTTTCTTTACTGACGGTAGTGCAACTGAGAAAGTGGCGGTTGAATACCCGATTGGACATCGTCGCCGCCGTGAAGAGGGGATCCCCGTACTAGAACGTAAGTTTATGCGCAACTTGCAAACCCGCTTCCCACAGGGTGTGTGCGAGAAGGTGATGGCGTTATGCCTTGATCAGACTGCGCTTGAAGCGACTCCAGTTAATGAATTTATGGATTTGTTAACCATCAACTAAGTTGTTGGCGGGGATAGGCTGTTCCCCGTTACCTCTTGCAAACCGACGAGAGTGAGGAGACAGTATGTCTGCTTATAACACTGCTTATACGTTAGCCACGGAAAGCCCGATTGAATTTTGGAAGAAACAGGCAGAGGCGTTAGATTGGTTTCGTTTTCCCCAACAGATATTAAGTCGGGATGAGAATGATATAGAGCGCTGGTACAACGACGGAGAACTCAATACCGCTCACCTTGCATTGGATTACCATGTTGAAAACGGGCGAGGTGATCAAGTCGCTTTGATTTATGATTCTCCGGTGACAAACAGCAAAGCGCAATACAGCTACCGAGTATTGCGTGATCAGGTCGCGAAAACAGCCGGTATGCTGGCGGAGCTTGGGGTCGCAAAAGGGGATCGGGTGGTCATTTACATGCCGATGATTCCGCAAGCGGTAATGGCGATGCTTGCGTGTGCTCGGCTAGGGGCCATTCACTCGGTGGTATTTGGCGGTTTTGCTCCACATGAGCTTGCGATAAGGATTGAAGATGCCGAACCCAAGGTGGTATTAACGGCATCATGTGGGGTTGAAGTTGAAAAAGTGATCCCCTATAAGCCGCTGGTGGATAAAGCGATCATGGATAGCCGCTGGAAGCCAAACCATGTTGTTGTCTATCAGCGTTCCCAATGTCCGGCGTTATTGGATTTTGCGCGAGATAAAGATTGGGGGGCGCTACAATGTGTTGCCAGCCCACATGCTTGTGTTGCTGTAAAATCGATAGACCCGCTCTATATTTTATATACCTCAGGAACGACGGGAAAACCGAAAGGTGTCGTCAGGGACAATGGCGGGCACGCTGTTGCGATGAAATACAGTATGTCGGCGATTTATGATGTGTCGCCTGGCGAAGTGTTTTGGGCTGCATCTGATGTGGGCTGGGTCGTTGGTCATTCTTATATTGTTTACGCGCCACTGATACATGGTTGTACGACGGTTTTATATGAAGGAAAGCCCGTAAGAACGCCTGATCCAGGCGCGTTTTGGCGAGTGTGCGATGAGTATGGTGTTAGCGTGTTATTTTCTGCACCAACCGCGTTTAGAGCGATTAAAAAAGAAGACCCACAGGCGCAGTGTTTACAACACTACTCCTTGGATAAGTTGCGCACCATTTTTATGGCGGGAGAACGTTTAGACCCGCCGACACTGGAATGGGTTCAAACCTATACCCAACGTCCCGTTGTCGACCACTGGTGGCAAACGGAAACAGGCTGGGCTATTGCTGGCAACCCAATAGGCTTGGAGTGCTTTGCGTTGAAGCCTGGTTCAGCGACCAAACCGCTACCTGGCTACCAGGTTGATATTTTGAACGAAGTGGGTGAACAAGTGGAGGCGATGCAACAGGGATATATTGCGCTGAAGCGCCCATTACCCCCAAGTTGTTTGCCAACCATTTGGCGCAACCATGATCGCTTCGAAGCGGGTTACCTTTCACAATTTCCGGGCTACTATGTCTCAGGTGATGGTGGGTATATTGACGAAGATGGCTATATCTTTGTTATGGGGCGCATTGATGATGTGATCAATGTAGCAGGTCATCGTTTATCGACCGGCGAGATGGAAGAGGTGGTTGGTAGTCATGAAGCGGTGGCAGAATGTGCCGTTATTGGTGTACATGATGAGCTGAAAGGGCAGATCCCACTCGGCCTGGTGGTGTTAAAGGATGGGTTTACTTCTATTAATGGCGCAATCGAAGCAGAGTTATTGCAAAAAGTGAGAAATGAAATTGGCGCGATTGCCTGTTTCAAAAGTGCCATTATTGTTGACCGATTGCCGAAAACCCGTTCTGGAAAAATATTGAGGAGAATTATTCGTCAAATTGCAGATGGCGAACATTATACCGTCCCCTCGACTATTGATGACCCGGCTAGTTTGAACGAAATTGCCGCGGCATTAGAGCCATAAATTTAGTGCTTTGAAATTAGAGGTGCTTTGAAATGAGAATAGGTGTGAATGATTGCACGCCTATTCTTATATTCGTTGATACAGATTAAAACTGGTTTGCTTTTTCCTGCATTTATGTGGCTGGGTTGTATTCTTATAGAGAGTACATAATAAGAGGGGGTCTTATGAAGAATCAAGTCAACGTACGTTCACTGTTGGATGTGTATGAAACAGTGCGTCGACATGGGCACTATACCGAGCGAGGTATTGAGCTGGACGATGTGATTGGGGTTGATACGGGGGATGGATATTCATTAACCCTGAGTGATGGAACGGTGACCGTTGACCTTAATTTTCACAATACTTACCATTTTCATGTTGTAGAGGCAGAACAGAATATTAACCATACTCCAGCACAAAAAGCGGAAATAGAAGAAGAAAAAATTGCAGAATTTATTAAGAAGCTCAACCAAATACAGGCAAAATATCCTCATTAAGTGGCAGAGTATACAATGAGAAAAGCGCATAAAATTATGCGCTTTTCTATAGTGAGCTAAGGGTTGATTTTTATTAACTCGACATCAAAAATCAAGGTCGAACCCGGTGGTATTTTCCCAACGCCACGGCTGCCGTAAGCGAGCTCCGCTGGAATAAATAGGCGGGTTTTCTCGCCTTCAACCATATACTGTAGGCCTTCTGTCCAGCCTTTGATCACCTGATTAAGACCAAAAACAATTGGTTCTCCGCGTTCTACCGAGCTATCAAATACCGTTCCATCAATTAATGTTCCATGGTAATGAACACGGACTTTATCTGATGATATAGGGTGGGTTTCTCCCTTACCCTGGGTTAGCACACGGTATTGTAGGCCAGATTCAGTGGTGATCACTCCCTCTTCGACGGCGTTTTTCTCTAAGAATTCTTTTCCAATTTGAATGTTATTCTCTGCATTTTTTTGTCCGGTTGTGCGTTGGACGAAAAAATAAAAGATAACGATCAGCAATGCCACAATAATGAATTTCACTTAAATCCCCTGATACTTGTGTCTCTAAGTAGCGAGTTTAACTCAATTTTAGCAGTAAACAATAGGATGTGATGTGATATCTATGTATTAGACATAAGACATTGAATGTCATTCCTGATACAGAGTCGTGCTTTTCTTTTAGCCGTGCGCGTAGACGACACTGCCATTTTTAATGGTATCGATAATATTGCGTGCAAGGGTCATTGGCACGGCGGGGCAACCCCAGCTGCGGCCAAGTTGACCATTCTGCTGAATAAATGACTCTTCCGCATAGTTAGCACCATGAATCACAATATAACGGTCACGCGCATTGTCGTTTTGTCCTGGACTGAGTCCATCTAAACGCAATGAGTAACCGTTGCTGCCATTGTATGTACTTGAGGTAATGAACACTCCCAACGAAGTTTTTTTAGAGTTGACGGTGTTAGAAAATCGGGTCGCGAACTCTGAACCACTATTTTTTCCATGCGCAACATAAGTGTTGAATAATACGCTGATTTCTTTCATATCGATAACAAAAAAGCGTTTTTCAGTTGAAGATTTGGTGTAATCGATAATTGATAGATATTGGCTGCGTTTACCATCGAGGGTGTTATAGGCATTTACCGCATTTTCAAACACCTCATAGTCAAGCCTGTTTTCTAGCTTGAGTTGACGATAGATGTCAGATGCTGCGTTGCTGGCATAGTTTAAGCTCGGGCTAGCGGTAGAAGCAGTTACATAACCTGTTGATAGAAAAAGAAAGAAGATAATAGTGATAATTTGCTTGGTAATCGTATTCATGTCTTTTGGGTGTCTTACGCAATTCGTCGTTTAAAGTGAGCAAAAAACATACTCTAACATAATCTACGCCAATAACCAGTGAGTGTACCATTCATGCGGCACGTGTGTTGATTGTGCGTATTCCGTTGTGCTAGTTAAAAATCAAGCACATTCAAAGAGATAGGATATGCTTAAATTTAGCATACCTAACGAAAGAAAATAAAAACTGTTAATCTATTGATTAATAGAGAGATTAAAGTGACTTGATAGATGTAAAAATTGTTGATGTAGGTCAAAAAAGAGCCCCGTAAATGGGGCTCTTTATGCTTATTATTGCTGCGTGTTACTGGTTGCCGTTATGGCAGTGAGCAGACAACAGCCCAGCTTCCATCGCTACCAGGCATAGATGCTGTCCACCAGTTTGCTTGGTATACCACACCGTTGTGGATCATTTTATCACCCTGATTAGCATGGCTTGGGTTACCTTGCCAGTCAGTTTGCGGGAAATTTGGATAGGTATTGATGCCAGTCGTGTCTGTACAGTCAGCTGCACCACCACCGCCATTTCCACCATTACCGTTATCACCGCTAATATCACCTAGTGGTAGATCTGGATGTTCAAAGGCAAATGCATAGCTATTATTACCAATCTTAACACTGTAGCTTGACGGGCCAGAGATAGGTAGATAGTAGACCATGTCTAGCTCATAGCTCTCTCCAGCGACCAGCGGCCCCCAGCTTGGCAAAGTAAACGCGACGCGATGTTGCTCGCCTTTAAGACCACCAATATTGTTGCCGCTATGACCAGATGCGATAACTTTTAGCCCACCACCTGACTGATCTTTGGCATTGTCAGGCGCAGAGGTCGGGATATCAAACTGGAACTCTGTACCACCAGGAAGATCAACACCAGTATTGTTGGTGAAGGTGATTTTAGGATTGATAGGGTAGTTTTGATCGCCCACTTTAAAGCCGTGAATCGCTACACTGATATCAACGGCTTCAAGTGGTGTCGCGGTTTCACTTTGATGCGTTGCATAAGGAGCAGCACTCACAAACTTGTTGTAGAAGGCGCTTGTCATGGTATTACCCATGTGGTATTCGCCCTGACCCGTTAAACAGGCTTGCTCTGTTGCATCAACAAAACCACGCTGTCCATTGGCATTAACGATATAGCAGTTGTAGTCACCCGCCAGCTCCCAGAACATCACACCACCGATACCTTTATCGACAATGTAGTCTGCTTTGACGTTGACTGACTGCTCGTCTTCCGTAGACAAGAAGACTTTCTTCTCAGCATTCCACAGCCATGGTGCAACCGCAACAGCGTCGTAGAAGCGACGGTAATCGCCAACCAAAGCATGCTGAGGGTTGGTTTCAGGAGATACATTATAGGCAGGTAAGTAGCTACCCATGATGCCATTTTCTAAGTTCTTAGCGTGCCACATTGGGTTAGAGCCGGCGCCCATTTCTCGGCCTTGCTCATCCAAGTCATGCCATAAGTTATCGATACCCACGGCACCGTTACCACAGTTGTTTTTCTCACCTTCGCCAGTGCCAGGTGCACACTCTGCTTGGTTCGGCAATGCTGCACGTCCCCAAAGACCATTAGTGCCACCAGTGACGTTTTGCCAGCCACGAGTGTAGTATGGAACACCAATGTTGATTCGACCTGCAGGCATTGAACCACGGAAGTAGTTATATGCCCAGTCAGTATTAAGGTAACCAATGCCGCCATAGGCTGCCGTACCATACACGTTCCATGCTGCAAGTTCAGAATCTTCACCAGTATCAAACAGAGCTGCATTTGGTCCGACATGATCGTTCCATGCACCGTGCAAGTCATAGGTCATGATGTTAACGTAATCCAAGAATTCCGTTACTTGCATTGTCTCCATACCACGCAACAGGTAGCCAGAGGAAGGCGATGCGATGGTTAACAAGTAATGTTTACCATCTGCTGCACTCGCTGCATCTAGCGCTTCACGTAGTTTCTTCATCATGATGACATACGAGTTCATCAGATAAGGACGACGTGGCTCAGAGAACTCAACATCCAACGGGTTACCCGCGCCAGACATAGAGGTTGGATATTCGTAGTCGATATCTAAACCATCGAGTTTATAAGTACGCATAAACTCAACTGAAGTGCGAACAAAGTTGTCAATGGCGGTATGGTTGACGCTACCATCGGCATTGGTTGTCATGGTATAGAAACTACCATCGTTAACACGGTCGCCATTCTCACCAAAGTAACCGCCAGTTTCAGCCCAACCACCAATCGAGATTAAGGTTTTCACACCGTGTTTTTCTTTTGCGGTAGCGAGTGCCCCTAGGTGGCCTTTAAAGCCAAGTGCTGGGTCAATTTCAACGCCTGGCCATTCTAGTCCTGTCGCTGGGTTTGCTGGATCGTTCACATCCCCGATGTTAATTGTTCCGTCAGCTTTAACGCTAGCAAACGCGTAGTTGATGTGAGTAAGCTGCTCCCAAGGAATGTCCTTGACGAGGTAAGCGGCTTGTGGGTCGTTGCCTGCACGCCAGCTGGTAAAGTAACCAATAATACGACGCGGAAGATTGTTAGCGAGCAGCTCTCGGCCATCTTGGTCATATTGAGTACAATATGGAACATTGATGCCAGCCGTTTGGTATAGACCCCTTGGGCGGCAGTTATTATCAACCGCAGTGCTGAGAACAAGTAGTGACGCGCTGTCACTGCTGGTTAACCCTTCGCTGTTTGTTGCGACAACAGAAATGTTATAGCTACCCACAGCATCAGTGAGAAGGTCATAGCTAAATGGTGCATTGGTGAGTGTTTTGGCTAAAACGCCGTCGAGGAAGAACTCAACTTTTTCGATAGCGCTAACGCTGTCTTCTGCAACCGCTGTGACGGTAACTGTCTCGCCTACATTGACGCGGCTTGCGCTGAGTGTCAGGCTGGTACTTGGTGGTACTGGGCCGTCGATTTTCTTAACAGTAACGGCGGCACTACTGATAGCAGAACTTGCCCCTAAGTTGTCCACGGCGATAACGGAAACGGTATGAGCTCCTTCCGTTGCTGTCCACGCAGCACTATAAGGAGATACGGTTTTAGACGCGACAACACTGCCATCGACCATGAAGTCGACGCGGGCAATGTCACCATCGCTATCAGAAGCATCTGCTGTAAGCGTGACGAGATCACCGACTTGAAATACTTGGTTAGAAGAAGGTGATGTCAGCGTGGCGATAGGCAATTCGTTTGGAAGTGGCGCTGTGCCATCTCCGGCACATTCTCCTTCAACACGCCATACACCCCACTCAGAAGAGCTTGTTGAAGGGTCTTGTCCTTGTGTCCACCATGCTGCTTTATAGACAGTGCTGCTTTGTTGAACTTTCGCACCACCTGTATAAACAGAGCCTGCATCCCATGCGTTAACATTTGAGCAATCAATCGCGGCATAGCTATTGAACGCAAGCATGCAAGCACTGGTAATAGCGCTGAGTTTTAAGGTTTTCCTTACCTTACTCGCACCTTTATCCTGAACTGGATTCATACTATTGTATCCTTAATTTATTTGTCATGAAAAAAGAACAACTCGGGAAGTTCGCTTGTTATTCTTTGCCGATTATCTTTAGTTAAGTCGGAAAGAATTTCCTGTTTAGTCTGCTTTTTTTCGAGTGTTAAGGCATTGCTGTGTCGTTGCAGTCATTGTGTTTCATGATTTTTTGCCTCAATACTATTTTTTTGCTCAATAGGTGCACATTATGGATATGACGAACGGAGGGGGAAGGGAGAGTGATAATTTAAATGATCAGCCACCGTTGCCTCTGTCGGAGCATATTGAGTGGTTTCCAAATTGGCTTGACCAACAGGAAGCAGGGACCGCGTTTGATACCCTTAGGCAGCAACTACCTTGGCAGCAATATCCGATTCAACTTTTCGGGCGAACGGTGCTTCAGCCCCGTTTACAGGTGTGGATGGGAGAAGCTGATTACACTTATTCGGGGTTAAAAATGTCACCAGTGCCTTGGCACGCGCTGGTACTGCAGTATAAACAGGTATTAGAGCAACGTTTTGAGTGCCCATTGAACGCGTGTCTACTCAATCTCTATCGAGATGGGCATGACTACATGGGGTTTCATCGAGATAACGAACCAGAGCTTGGAGGCTACCCCAACATTTTCTCGTTAAGCTTAGGTGTTGAACGTCGATTTGTTTTTCAACATATCACAACGAAAGAAACGTGGACTCAATGGTTAACGTCGGGGAGTTTGCTCTATATGAAAGGGGCGTGTCAGCGGCATTGGAAGCATGCCTTGCCAAAAGCACTGCGCGTGACTGAGCCGAGAATTAACTTAACCTATCGGTATATTCAGCAATAGGAATGACTTGATCTAGGCTTGAAGAGGGCGTAGCGTATCTTGATATTAGAAAATGATAGGGAAGGGTAATGACCTTACATCAATATAAAAACTTAGTTATCAGCAAGTCGAGCTGTCCGTATTGCGTGAAAGCAAAAGCAATACTGGATCAACGCGGTGTAGACTATGTGACATTATCGTTAGACAGTGATTTAGATAAGGCGACGATGGTTGAGTTTATCGCAGATATTGCCAACGTCGTTGTAAATACGGTTCCGCAAATTATTCTTGATGGGCGCTATGTTGGTGGCCATGACGATTTGGTGGCGATGTTAGAAAAAACGTCGCTGGCAGACGATACTTTCAGTGACTTTGAGCTGTAAAAAGTAAAAAACCGCCACCTGGCGGTTTTTTGTTGATTAAGGGTTGGTTTAAGGCACCCCGTGCCCCTTAGATGCAACCCAAATTCGAAACCATTGTTCGTTTGTCAGCGACAATTGTGTTGCTGCAACAGCTGCTTCGATACGCTGTATATTGCCGGTTCCCAAAATTGGCAATGGCCCTGCGGGTAACTTTAACAGCCAAGCATAAATAACCTGATCAATATCGTACCCACCGAGTTCATCGCCAATAGCATGCAGTTCGGCGCGTAAACGTTGCGCTTGCTCCGTCTGACTAGAGAATATCTCTCCGCCAGCCAAACAAGACCAAACCATTGGACGAACACGTTCGGTTTGCAGCTGATCCAATGTTCCGTCGTCTAGCGCACTCATGTTCATCGGGTTGATTTCAATCTGATTCGTCACTAATGGGGCGTCTAGACGAGATTGCAGTAGCTCAAATTGTCGAGCTGAGAAGTTAGATACGCCAAAATTAAGGACTTTTCCGGCGGCTTTTAGTGCCTTAAAAGTCTCAGCGACCTCATCTGCATTCATGAGTGGATCTGGGCGGTGAATAAGAAGAAGGTCGATATGATCGGTGCGCAAGTTTGCCAGCGAGTTGTCAACAGACTGAGTAATATGGGTAGCGCTAGTATCGTAGTGATTGATTTTACGGCTAGGGTACTTGTCTGTTGCTAGTTTAATATCACATTTAGTGATGATCTGTAGCTGATGGCGAAAGGCGGGGTCTAATGCTAGCGCGGCGCCAAAAGCAGACTCACAACCGTAGTTACCATAGATATCAGCGTGATCGACCGATGTAATCCCCAAATCCACATGTTGCTTGGCAAAATTAAGCACATCTTTAGCAGACATATCCCATGCCATTAAGCGCCAATATCCCTGAATAATTTCAGACAGTTTAAATCCGTTAGCGGCAGTCACAACCTGATTTATCATTTTATTCTCCTGATGGTTTAAACAGATAGTATGAAGCCGATTACGGTATTGCAAATAGTAATAGGAAATCTGTAATCAGGTTCATTGTTTGTTTACCTGATGAGCAAAGGCGGAGAGTTTTATTATTGCCATGTGCTTGTTAATTATTGTTTTATATGAACATTATCGATTACGCTTTGAGCTTGATAACGAGTTAATATTAATTCTATAAATAGATGCGCTTTATTGAGCGGGTGTAAAAAGCCTTTGCTATGCTTTATATGCCAACAGTTGCTTAGTGGGTGGGTTATGAGCTGCAATTTAGTGGATAATGAATCGATATTTGTAAAGCGCATTTCAACGTATTTATGGGCATTAATGCTCCTTTATATCGGCAGTGCTGCGGCTCAGGCACCAGTACCTGACGTGCTGCCAGTGGTTAGTGAGCGTGGCGAAACATTGATCATTGGGCGTGTGAGTACGAACCCAAAAAAGCACTATCAGCACCTTAAGCCAATGGTTGATTACCTAGCCGCTCAAATGGCTGACGCTGGCATTAAAAAAGGGAAGGTTGTCTTTGCGAAAGATAGTGATGAGATGATAGAGCTATTAAAACTGGGTAAAGTTGATCTTATCTCTGAATCGCCATTCCTAGCGCTTACTTTTCATCAATCAGGCGCAGCAGAAATATTTTTGCGGCGTTGGAAAAAAGGAACGGCAGAGTATCGAACCGTAATGATTAGCCATAAAGATGGGGAAGTGAACTCGTTGTCTGATTTGAAAGGTAAGAAAATTGCGTTTCAGAATGGACGTTCAACAACCTCTTTTTATGTACCTGCTGCGATTATTTCTCAGTATGGTTATGATTTAATTCGGTTAGATAGCCTTAACGATACTGTGCCTGACAATAAGGTCGGCTATGTTTTTGCTAACAAGGAAGTGAATATTGCTGCATGGCTAAGCAAAAGATTGGTTGATGCTGGCGCGATAAGTAATATTGATTGGCAAAATGAAAGTGATATGCCACCCGTATTTAAGAAAGATATTAAAATTATATATGAAAGTGAACTGTTCCCACGTTCCGTTGAACTGGTAAGAACAACGTTAGAACCGAAGATAAAGTTGGAAATAAAAGAGCTTCTACTTCGTGCTCATGAATCGATAAAGGGAAAGGAAGCACTGTACGAGTATCAGAAGACAAAACGTTATGATGAGATTTCACTTAATGATAATGGAATGACCTTAGTTAAAGACTTACAGGATGTTGTAATGAAAAATCTTTATTGAAGCGTTTATTAAACTATTTAGCGTCGGGTGATTTCGGTGAATAAACGGTTAGGTCTGCAGCGTAAGTACATTATAGTCAATGCAGTGATTGTTTTTGTAGTCATTGCTGTCCTTTCATCTGTCTATTTGTTTTTTTTGGATATTAATCAAAATAGAGTTGTCTCTTATAGTAATAGCCAAGTGACGTCCAGTTTAATTAAACAGCTAGAGGTGAGAGGAGGCGTTGTTACTGACTATTTGGCAGATTTAATGGTTAACCCGCTCTATCAGTATGACTATGAAGAAGCGCGTCAATTAATTAAGCCTGTGCTACTGAATAATGAAGTGCTATCTGTCTACATCTACAATAGAGAAGGTATCATTTTTCATAATGGAGATAAATACCTAAATAGCTTTGGAAGATTATTCCCCAATGAAAATGAATTAACCTCAGTTCTTAAAAAAGGTGTGGCATATAGAAATGTGACGCCATATTACATTGATATAGCCAAACCTATATATATGCATAATGAGATCTTGGGGGGAGTATCTATACGGTTATCATTGGCAGGGATAAAGAAAGAGATAGATGCTGTTTATCAGGTAATAACAGAAGCAAATGATGATGTATTTAAACGTATATCGTCTATTACGGTCGCTCTTGCGTTAACATCATTTGGGGTTGGGGTTTTACTGTCTGTTTTCGTTTCAACTCGGGTTGTAAAACCAATTCGTGATCTGGTGGCACATACAAAAAGGATTAGTCGAGGTGATTTTAATATTACCAACGGAAATAGAACAGATGATGAGTTGGGTGAGCTAGCTAATGCATTTATGGATATGGGATCTAATTTAGAATCAAGAAATAAAGAGATTGCTTTTCTGGCATATCACGATAGTTTAACAAAGTTACCCAATCGAGCCTACTTTATTGATCATGTGAATAATTGCATTGATAATAATTTAATTGAGGCTATCGGTTTTA
Source organism: Thaumasiovibrio clandestinus (assembly GCF_047250365.1). Taxonomy (NCBI): domain Bacteria; kingdom Pseudomonadati; phylum Pseudomonadota; class Gammaproteobacteria; order Vibrionales; family Vibrionaceae; genus Thaumasiovibrio; species Thaumasiovibrio clandestinus. The sequence continues at coordinate 249,323 of NZ_JBLBVL010000001.1, read as the reverse complement.
CCGTGTTGTTTGTTGACCTGGATGAATTTAAACATATTAATGATAATTATGGACATGAATCTGGAGACTATTTGTTGTGTGAAATTTCAGAACGAATATCTATGCAATTAAAAGTAGAGAAAGAGCTAAATTGTCCGTTTGATGTTTCAGTGAGTCAGGAAGTTGTCGCTAGAATTGGTGGTGATGAATTTTTAATTTACATTCCGTTTGTCACTCGAAGAGAAAGTACATCCGCGATTGCAAAGCGTGTAGTCAATATTGTTAAAACATCTGTCTTGATTGAAGGTGATGATGTTGCCATTGGGGCCAGTATAGGTATTGCGAGTTACCCTGAAGATGGACGTACTGCATCAGAACTAATTAAAAATGCGGATATTGCAATGTATCAAGCGAAAAGGAAGGGGAAGAATACATATAGTCACTTTAATGAATCTCTTCATGAAGGGTTAAGGTTAAAGATGGATTTGGAGCGCGATCTGCGTCGAGCGACATCCGAACATTGCCAGTTTGAAATTTGGTATCAACCACAGTTTGATATTACCAGTAATCTTATTGTTGGTGCTGAAGCTTTGATTCGTTGGCACCACCCTACAAAGGGATATATTTACCCGCAAGACTTTATTTCAATTGCTGAAGATACAGGGCTTATTCTTCAAATAGGCGAGTGGATTATAGATTCTGTTTGTCGTCAGGTAGGTCTTTGGTTAAAGAATCTGCCACCAGGCTTTCATGTTGCAATCAATTTGTCTGCAAAACAGATGTATCGGCAAAACGTTGCAGAGGTATTTTTCCGTTTATTGCATCAATATCGTGTCCCTCCACAGTTTATTCATGTAGAGGTAACAGAGAGTTTATTGATGAAAGATGAAATGATGGCTGAAAAAACATTGCAGTCATTACGCCAATTAGGACTGAAGCTTTGGTTGGATGATTTTGGCACCGGATATTCATCCTTGGATTATCTACGTCGCTTTCATTTTGATGGTGTAAAGATTGATCGCAGCTTTATAGCTAATATTGAACATGATAAATATGATCGGGCGCTAACATCAGCGGTCATTGATTTAGCGGGCAATATTAATATGGACGTGGTGGCTGAAGGGGTTGAAACAGAGTATCACATCAATTTTCTACGCCAGAAAAAGTGCAACATTGTGCAAGGGTATTACTACTCGAAGCCAGTCCCGGCATCTGAGTTTGAACAGTGCTATTTACAATTAAATCCGAGCAAAAAAGCCACTGATGAGGACAATAAGACAGTAACACCATTTGTAAGGTCTGGTAGTGCCTCATGATTTTATCTTCATCGAGGTTGTGCGGCTCAAGTTCAGCTTCAAGGAGATGATATCTCGTCTACACTTGTGATAAATTTTCCTGCACTGCAGTACTTTTATGTAGATGCATTTAAACAGAGGATGTCATTATGCCAAATCGAACTGCAGCACTGCTTGGTGCGTTGGTGGCTGATGCTGCTGCCTTAGGTACGCATTGGATATATTCACCACAGCGTATTGCCGAGTTATCATCGGTGGATCACTTTCCGTTTATTGAACCTGATCATAGAAATTATGAAGGGGTGGAAGGGTATTTTGCTCATGCCAGTAAAACGGCAGGAGAGCAGAGCATTTATGGTGAATGGCTTGGCTTATATGTCCGTTTACTGGCAAAAAAGGAGGTATCGGTTGGTGTCATTCAACAGGAGATATTGGACTACTTTGGTCCTGGGGGCGATTTTGTCGGTTATGTGGATACGCCGACCAAAGCATTGTTATTAACTTTGTTTTCTCGCACACCCGACGAATGGCCAGAAGATTCAGGCAGTGATGATGATCAGAACTTGGCATTGTGTGCGGTGCCTCCTCTTGTTTGCGTGGCGGCAGATTCTCAAACATTAAATGACGCGCTTGAGCGCTATATTGGTATTACTCACAATAATACGCTAGCGCTAGCGAGCGCCAAGGCTTTTGCTAGTGCATTAAATGAAGCGATACAATCGCAACGAATAGAGCCGACATTAAATGTGTTACAGGTAAAGTCACCGGCGCCGATTCAGGATCGAATTATTGAACTGCGCGCGTTGGCTGATAGAGATAATCATCTTGATCATGTCTTATCGGTCGTTAACCAAGCGTGTCACTTAGTGGATAGTTTACCCATGTCCGCTTGGATACTGCAAAATACAGAAAACTATCGAGAGGCCATTATTCAAAATATCATGGCGTCAGGCGACAGTTGTGGTCGTGCTATGTTAGTGGGTGCGATTGCTGGTGCTTGCTATGGTGTTGGTGGAGAAAAGGGTATTCCAATTTCTTGGTTAACGACGCTGCAGTATGCTGAAAGCTTGTCTGATGATATTGAACGTCTACTTGGTGCAGTTACATAGTGAATTTATTTATATGCATAAAAAAACGCCTCGCAACTGCGAGGCGTTTTGTTTATTGTTCAGAAAGTACAGATCTCTGCCGTTGTTATCTTAGCAAATAACCTTGATCGCCAGTCCACCTTGAGACGTTTCACGGTATTTCGCGTTCATATCTTTACCGGTTTCAAGCATGGTTTCGATAACTTTGTCCAATGATACGCGTGGAGCAGATGAACGACGCAGTGCCATACGCGTTGCGTTGATGGCTTTCACTGCAGCAATACCGTTTCGTTCAATACAAGGTACTTGTACCTGACCAGCAACAGGATCACAGGTTAGGCCAAGGTTGTGTTCCATGGCAATTTCAGCCGCCATACACACTTGCTCTGGGCTACCGCCCATCAATTCCGCCAGACCAGCCGCTGCCATTGAACATGCCACACCGACTTCACCTTGACAGCCGACTTCTGCACCAGAAATTGACGCATTTCGCTTATATAGTCCACCAATCGCGCCAGATGCAGCAAAGTAACGAATGTATTGTGCTTCTGTAACAGGCTGAATGAACTTGTCATAGTAAGCTAGAACAGCAGGAATAATGCCGCAAGCACCGTTAGTCGGGGCTGTTACCACACGACCGCCAGCCGCGTTTTCTTCGTTAACGGCAAAAGCATACATGTTAACCCAATCAACGACGGTCATAGGATCGGTGCTAAGGCGTTCAGCGGTTTCAAGTTGATGACGAAGGCTTGCAGCACGGCGTGGAACACGTAGTGGCCCAGGTAGAAGCCCTTCAGTATTCATACCACGTTCCATACATTTCTGCATGGTGTCCCATATTTTTGCGTACTGAGACTTGATTTCGTCTTGTGGCTTGAACATACGCTCGTTAGCCATAACAAGAGAGCTAATAGAAATGGCGTTGTCTTTACACAATTCAACCAGTTCGTGCGCAGTACCATACTCATACGGGACTTTTACTGTTTGTTCTTGTTCCACACCGAAGTTTTCCTCATCAACGATAAATCCACCGCCGATAGAGTAATACGTTTTTGAGTATGCTATCTCATCGCCAATCCACGCATGAATTTGCATACCGTTTTCATGCAGTTCAAGGTTATGGCTATGGAAGTTCATGCCACCTTCACGAGGGAAGGCAACAGTGTGCTCGTTGTCACCAATTACCAGTGTTTCTGTCTCTTCTAGGCGTGCAATATAGCCTGGGATGCTGTCGATATTAACGGTATCTGGCAGGTTGTCGGCGAGGCCCATGATGATAGCGATATCAGTATGGTGACCTTTACCCGTTAGTGAAAGCGAACCATAAACGTCAGCAGTCATTTTCGTAATCGATTTAAGCTGGTTAGAAGCACGAAGATCATCAATGAACTCTTTACCTGCTTTCATTGGACCGACGGTGTGAGAACTGGATGGACCAACACCAACTTTATAAATATCAAAAACACTTATCATTCGAATAACCCAGTGAGAGGAAGCAGCTTGGTGACAAACCTAAGCTGACATCTACTTATTAAACTTCCCCCATCCGTGGTGAGAACGTTAAAAAACTAAAAAAGCAGGGCGGTCCGAAGACAATCCCTGCTCTGATTCTATTTTACTGGACTTTGTTAATAAGGGAACCATATGGTTGCCTTATCATTACCAAGGTCACTGAAAACATCATAATATCTGGCAGGCGGTATTATAACATGCCATAGATAACAGATGAAATTGCTGCAAAACCACATAGCACAGTGAAGATGCTAACTGGTAGTGATGTACGGTATTTCGCCATTGATGGCACTTTGTACATTGCGAATACAGGCATTAGGAACAGGATACCTGCAATCATTGGTGCGCCGATATCTTCGATCATACCCAGAATACTTGGGTTGATGATAGCGACGATCCAAGTGGTTACAACAATGAACGCAAGAGAGAATTTTTCAAGCTTCTTAACCGGCATGTTAGTACGAGACTTCGCTAGACCAACCATACCTTCGTGCGCACCTAGGAAGTGACCGAAGTAGCTTGACGTAATTGCGGCAAAGGCAATAACAGGACCAAGAATAGAGATTAGTGCTGAGTCATGTACGTTCGCTAAGTAAGATAGAACACTGATATTTTGGTCTGCTGCTTCTGCAAGTTGTGCTGGCGTTAGTGACAGTACAACAGAGAATACGAAGAACATAACAAATACCATTAGCATGCCAGCAGCACCGCCAGTGATCATATCGGTTTTCTTCGATGCTTCTTCACCGTATACACGACGTTGCTCTTTTGCAAACTGACTAATGATAGGGCTATGGTTGAACGAGAAAACAATGATTGGAATCGCTAGCCAAACAATAGACGGCATAGTTGACCATTCAGGGCTTACTGCTGCCATAGACATGTTCCAATCTGGAATCAGGTAAATAGATAGAGCTAGTAGGATAAATACTAATGGGTAAACCATCGCTGACGTTGCTTTCAGCATTAGTTCTTTACCAAAAACAACCCCTAAGGTCATAAGGCTAATCAGCGCACCAGATAGTAACGGACGAGGAATTGATTCCATGCCAAGCTGGTTGATCATAAACGAATCAGCAGTGTTGGTAATACCTACACCGTAGATTAGAACGATAGGGTAAATGGCGAAAAAGTAGGCAAAGGTGATAAGGTTTGCGCCAGTTTTACCGAAGTGTTCTTCAACAGTATCAGTGATATCAGCTTCAGGATTTTTAGCAGAAAGAACGAAGCGAGCTAGTCCTTTGTGTGCAAACCATGTCATTGGCATTGCGATTAGAGCCAGCATAACAAGAGGCCAGAAGCCGCCTGCACCTGCTTTAATTGGAAGGAATAGAACCCCTGCACCCACTGCGGTACCAAATAGAGATAGAGCCCAAGTGATATCTTGGTATGTCCATTTGTTCTTCTTTGTTGAGGTTTCAACAGCGCTAGAAGTTGTTTGCATTATGTATATCCAAAGTAAATTACAAAACGGAAATTAGGAACGGGGCGTATTCTCCATATTCTGTGGCACGTAACTTTGATCTGGATCGTATATTGAAAGTTGATGAAACATATATATCCAATTAGTGATTTGGATCATATTATTGATTCTGGTGATATTAGCATTTCTAATGCCTGCGCCAAGATTTATTCATGCCACACCTGAATGGATAGTAATTTAATGATTTGTGCAGTTGCGCCCCATATTGCATATTCGGGGTGACGAACTGAGTAAACAATATGAGGGTAGTTGTTTATCAAAAAGGCGTGTTTATCTATGTTTTTGGGGTTTAGTAGATGATTTGCAGAGACTTCAAACAGAGAGGCAACTTCATTACTATCAATCTTCGCTTGATAGTCTGGATTGATGAGTGCGACATAAGGATGGATAATGTATCCAGACACGGTTGGTAGAGAAGGCAGTTTACCAAGTATGTTTTTTCTCACACATTCTATGCCAGTTTCTTCTTTTGTCTCTCGAAGAGCAGTGTCGATTAAATCATCGTCTGAATGTATTTCAAAGCGCCCTCCCGGAAACGCAACTTGTCCAGGATGGTGCTTAAGGTGAAACGCGCGCTGGGTAAGGAGGATGTGGTAGCCATCACTTCGTTTAACTAAACCAATAAGCACGGCGGCTTTTTTGAATGTCGTATTTTCCGGTACTCGTTTGGAAATACTGTCAATAACCCCATCATCATAGCGTCCCGTCAGGGTAAGAAGAAAGCGTTCTGGAAAGGGCGTGATCATCATATTGGCCTCCTTGCCATTTTTGATCATTATAGCAGGGGAAGTATGCGACTGAGTTTATCGCGTATTTCTTGGTACTCGCTATTTACTTCACTATCGGCAACCAATCCACCTCCTGCCCAAGCATAAAACTGATCATTTTGGCTAATCAAGGTGCGGATAGTGATGCTGCTATCCATGTTACCGCAGTTACTAATATAGCCAATGCTGCCGCAGTAGATACTGCGCCGATGTGGTTCGATCTCTTCAATGATTTCCATGGCTCGAATTTTTGGAGCGCCTGTAATCGATCCCCCAGGAAACGCAGCGCGAAGCAGATCGGCGGCTTCATATTCGGGTGATAATACCCCTGTTACTGTACTAACCAAATGGTGCACTGCAGGAAAGCTCTCTATAGCGAATAGCTCAGGCACTTTAACTGAGCCGGGAGAGGCGACTCGACCAATGTCGTTGCGGAGCAAATCGACAATCATTAAGTTTTCTGCTCGGTCTTTTTCCGTATTTTGCAGGCAGGTAATTGCTTTTTCATCAGCGCTAGGGTCATCGTAGCGAGGGCGAGTGCCTTTTATTGGTTTGGTTTCGATTTTACCTTGCTGTAAGGATAAAAAGCGCTCCGGGGAAATCGATAGAATGCTGTGTTCGGCTAAACGAATAAAGGCTGAAAAAGGGGCTTGATTGGCATGCTCGAGCTTGCGGTATGCGCTCCACTCACTCCCGATATAAGGGGCTTGAAAACGCTGTGCCAGATTAATTTGGTAACAATCCCCAGCAAAAATATATTCTTTTACTGCATTAAACCGTTCGCCATAGCTGTTGCGTGTCATGTTACTTTGCCATGGACCCGTTAATTGGAATGGTACTTTGGGTTGGGGGACTTGTTGTTTTAACCACGTATACCGGTCGATAGTAGGGTTAAGGTTCACTTGCCAGAGTTTATTCTCTTTATGATCGGCAATAATGGCCCAATCATAGAGTCCAATTGCCATATCTGGTGCGGTGATATCGTGCTCGGCTGTTTGTGGTAGGGTTTCAATTCGCCGACCTAAGTCATAACCCCAGTAACCGACAGCTCCACCCAGAAAAGGTAAGCTCGGATGAGCCGGCAGTGAAGGCAGCCAGGTTTCTTGCAGTTGTTTAAGTAATGTAAATGGATCTTCTTTACTGGTGGCTTTTCCAGTAGGACAATAAATAGTGCTAATGTTACCAGTTGTCGTTAATGTCGCGATGGGATCTGCCACTAAAATATCAAATCTGCTATTCACATGGGCGTTTGAGGCAGATCTTAACAACATTGCCCAAGGTTGATGTTCTATTGCGTTAAATAGCTGACTTGTTGCAGTGCTTTTGTATTCAAGTGATTGAATTGTGATGGAATTGTTGATGTCGGTGCTCATACTGTGATTTTTGTAATAAATGATCGTCTGCGGGATAGCAGAGAGTTCTTCCTAAGGGTATCATACCCGTAGTATTTTTCGATGTTGGCAGGAAGCTAAAATTATAGATTAAGTCGGCTTCTCCGGCACCATGGATGAGAATTAGCGAGGCAATGAAATGACCGTCATACGGAAAGAAGATGTAATCGCGAGTGTCGCGGATGCATTACAGTATATATCTTACTATCACCCGTTGGATTTTGTACAAGCTCTGGAAAAGGCTTATCACAAAGAACAGAACCAAGCCGCGAAAGATGCGATTGCACAGATCCTAATTAATTCGCGTATGTCTGCCGAAGGACACCGTCCTATCTGTCAAGACACCGGTATTGTTACTTGTTTCGTGAAAATTGGTATGAATGTCCAGTGGGACAGTGACCTGACGGTGCAAGAGATGATTGATGAAGGGGTACGCCGCGCTTACAACAATCCAGATAACCCACTTCGTGCCTCTGTTGTAGCAGATCCAGCAGGTGCTCGTACGAATACCAAGGACAACACGCCTGCTGTGGTACATATCGACATGGTGCCAGGCAATAAAGTTGAAATTCAGATCGCAGCAAAAGGCGGTGGCTCTGAAAATAAAACTAAGATGATTATGCTAAACCCGTCTGACGACATTGCGGCTTGGGTGGAAAAGGTCTTACCGACAATGGGGGCGGGCTGGTGCCCACCGGGTATGATTGGTATTGGCATTGGTGGTACCGCTGAGAAAGCAGCAGTGCTAGCCAAAGAGTCACTAATGGGGCACGTTGATATCCATGAGCTGATAGAGCGTGGTCCACAAAACGCTGAAGAGGAACTGCGCCTAGATATTTACGATCGTGTGAATAAACTTGGAATTGGTGCACAAGGCTTAGGTGGTTTGACCACAGTTGTTGATGTAAAAATCAAAACTGCGCCAACGCATGCTGCTTCGAAGCCTGTCTGCTTGATCCCGAACTGTGCGGCGACACGCCATACTCATTTCACACTGGATGGAACGGGTCCTGCTGAATTAACACCACCTAAGCTAGAAGAGTGGCCAGAAGTGACGTGGGAAGTGGGTAAAAATGTCCGCCGTGTCAATGTTGATGAAATCAGTAAAGAAGACGTTAAAACCTGGAAGACAGGGGAGACGGTGTTGTTATCCGGTAAAATATTAACTGGACGTGATGCAGCACATAAACGTATTCAAGAGATGCTAGCCAATGGTGAAGGTTTACCAGAAGGTGTTGATTTTAATGGACGCTTTATTTACTACGTCGGCCCTGTCGATGCTGTTGGTGATGAAGTAGTGGGTCCTGCTGGCCCTACTACCTCAACTCGCATGGATAAGTTCACCGATATGATGCTGGAAGAGACAGGCCTTATCGGTATGATTGGTAAAGCAGAGCGTGGCCCTGCCGCTATTGAATCGATCAAGAAAAACGAAGCGGTTTACTTGATGGCTGTTGGTGGTGCGGCATACCTTGTTGCGAAAGCGATTAAGAAATCTCGTGTCGTAGCGTTTGAAGAGTTGGGTATGGAAGCCATTTACGAATTTGAGGTTGAAGACATGCCTGTGACCGTTGCGGTTGATTCGTCTGGTGCGAATGCACACCAAATCGGCCCTGATACGTGGCGTGTGAAAATTGCCGAGATGAACGAAAGTTAATTTCACTGTTTTCTGATGATAATGCCGCTCAATTTGAGCGGCTTTTTTACATCTAAATAAAATTTGACTTTTTACTCTATTTATTAGGGCGTTCTATATACAAGCATGCCATTGTTTAGTACTTCTGGGGGCATGCTGACGTATTTATTGAGACCCTTTGCAAAAGACTGGATGTTATTTGAGTAAAGAGAGGAAAATCCGAATATGATGAATGGTAAAGTAAGCAAACACAACGTAGGCGAAACAAACATTTGAGTAGCGCAGTCTTCCATCGTATTCGACATATTTTGTATTTCATGTGGTATAGACTGAAGACCAGTGGCTTGCAAATGCTGATCTGTTTTATCCTCGTGCGAAGTGCACTATTAACTTTATTTGTCCCATTTGACTTATGGATTAGCTCCAAATTAATGGGCTTTTATGGTGTAAGCGCAATTGCTAACCAAGAGTTGCTAGCATTTTTTCTTTCACCGGTGGGATTTTTACTTAGCTTGTGGTTTGTTACGCAACTGAGCTTTTCGTTTTTTGTGGAGCACTCTGCAATAAGTATCTTATTGGCTCAGCATGATTTGGGTAAGCGGTCTATTTTAGATGCTTTTGGATTGATAATGCAGCGCAGTTGGCGGGTGGTTAAAGTCGTGCTTGCACAATCATTAGGGGTAAGCTTGCTTTTTGCTACCTTACTTTGGAGTGGGCGCTGGATCTATGGGCTCATGCTGAATGACTGGGACATTAATTATTACATTAATAACCAAATAAGCTCACTGTGGATTGCACTTAGTTTACTGATCTTGATCTGTTTACCAAGTGTATTTTGGATGGTTAGATACTGGGCCAGTTGGTGGCTAGCACTGCCGCTGAGCCTATTTCAAGATTGTTCGCAGTGGCAGCTTTTTAAGCAAGCTCGACGTTTAAGCAACGCTATTTTACCGCACATTTTTGTTGGGCATATTGTTTGGCTATTTGGTCGGGTGGTTATTACAGCGGCTTTCGCCGGAAGCCTTTTATTTGCACTTGATCCGATATTGCTCTGGGCGACGTCCGACTCAGAGCATTATCCATGGCTAATGCTTGCAGCTATTCTTTTGTTTGGTGTTGCATTACTGCTTAGTTTTGTGGACCGATTTGTTTACGCGAGTTGTCAATACTACGTATTGCGTTTACAAACCAAACGTCTCAAATTGGTAAATGCGCATGAGCGTTTTGTTGGGTTAAAACGAAGCACACGTCGCCGCGTCTCACTGGGAATTGCGATGTTGCTGTTCACTGTGTTTGCAGCAAACAAAGGTTATGACGATGTTCGCCACTTCGTCAAACATATTCAAACGAATACGACAGGCTATATTACTGCACATCGCGGAGGTGGCTTTATGTACCCTGAGAATAGCGAGGCGGGCATACAGTACGCGATTTCATTAGGACTCAAAAGTGCAGAAATCGATGTGCAGCTAACTAAAGATGGTAAAGTGGTGGTGTTTCACGATCGCGATTTAGGCCGTATGCTTGGTGTTCCCTTGGTGATTGAAGAGTCAAATTATTCAGATATTGTTGCCGCGTATCAGCAAAATAGTGCCGTGCCGCCACCTTTATTAATTCATTTGCTCGATAAGTATGCCACAGACATCGAATTAAATGTTGAACTAAAACGCTACAATCAAAGCGCAGATCTCGCTTTCGCAATGGCAGATCTGCTGCCTAATTATCAGCAAGCCATGATAGTGTCGAGTCTTGATGTCGATCTTCTCTCAACCTTAATGCGTGAGATGGAGGCCACCCGTCCTGAACAGCTCCGTTATGCGTTGATCTATGCAGCAAGTGTTGGTGAGTCTAAGCTGGAAAGGGACGTCGATTTGCTAATGGTGAGCGAACAGTGGCTCAATGTATGGCGCATAATAGAAATACAACAACGTGAGCAAGAGGTTATTGTTTGGACTATCAACGATTCAGCAGCGATGCAGCGATTGTTGTTACTTGGGGTGGATGGCATTATTACCGATGAACCCAAGTTAGCATTAGAGACTAAATTGCTAATTGAAGGGATGGACTTTTCTGATCGCGCCCTGCTTACCTTACGGCACTGGTTGTCACTCTAAGCTAGCCATTACTCGCACAATTAAAGACGATGTAATGATTGCAGAGAGAATAAAAAGGACAGCCTTTGTAGGGCTGTCCTTATCTATTTAACGCAATAAGATGCTATTTAACAGGCAAGTATTATTTAATTTCTTCGCCACTGTCTAATACGGTTTTACGCACTAGCTCAGTATATGTAAGCAACTCGTTACGAATCTCATCTTCGTTAACGGTAAGCATTTCACGATCTTGCATTAGCAGTTCACCAGCAACAATAGAGTGACGAACGTTTGCTGCGTAAGCAGAGTAAACTAGTGCAGAGTAAGGGTTATATACTGGTACCATATTCGGTGCTTTTACATCAACAACAATGATATCGGCTTGTTTGCCCACTTCTAGAGAACCGATAGTGTCTTCCATGTGTAGCGCACGTGCAGCGCCAATGGTTGCCATCTCGATAACATCGATTGGTGGCATTGCTGCGCGATCGTTATTCACTAGCTTGTGTACTTTAGCGACCTGATTAAACTCATCAATCGTACTTAGGGTGTTGCCAGACATTGGGCCGTCAGTTCCTAAACCGATACGTACACCTGCTTGTTGCATTTTAAGCACAGGAGCAACGCCTTTCGCTGATTTAATATTTGCACTCATGTTATGTGCAACACCAACATCGTGCTTTTTCAGCAGTGCAATATCTTCGTCATTAACGTCAATAACATGCGCAGCAACGACTTTATGGTTAAGTGCACCGATCTCTGCCATGTATGCAACAGGAGATAGGCCGCCACTACGCTCAGCGATTACTTCGATTTCACGATCAGATTCAGCAAGGTGAATCAGTACAGGTACATCGTGCTCTAGAGACAATTTACTAATTTGTTGTAGCGTCTCTGTGCTATTGGTGTATGGTCCATGTGGTGCGAATGCTGGAGTAATACGCGGGTGGTCTTTATATTCATCAATAAAGTTTAACGCGTATTGAATGCCAGCTTGCGCATTTTCTGCATCAGCAACAGGGAACTGAATAACCGTCTGCCCAAGGACAGCACGCATCCCAATTTCATCGACGGTTTTTGCGACTTCATCTTCGAAGTAATACATGTCCGCATAGGTGGTTACACCACCTTTAACCATCTCTACGTTGCCCAGTTGCGCACCGATACGTACCATATCGCGCGCCACTAGTTTCGCTTCTAGCGGGAAAATATAGCGGTGTAGACGATCAGGTACATCATCGCCGAGTGAACGGAATACCGTCATTGATGCATGGGTATGGGTGTTGATTAGGCCTGGCATGACGATGTCACCATCAACATCCAACACTTTTTCTGCTTCATATTGTTTGGCGAGTGCGGCGCTACCAACGGCGACAATAATATCATCCTTAACCACAACAGTGCCTTGCTCATAAACAGCTTTGTCGCTGTCCATGGTTAGAATGGTCGCATTGGTGATCATGACATCTGCTGGTTCGGCAGCATATGCACAAGATGAAATTGCAGCAATTGCTGCTACAAGTAGTTTTTTATTAAACATTCAGCGTAACTCCGCAGTATAGATTGCTGCACATTCTATGCATTCATTCTGGCACGTAAAGCTCGTTTTAGCTTTGCTTTTCTTTCTGTGATCCAAATCACCAAACATGCCGCAACCGTTTGCATTTGGCGCGTAAATAGGGCGCTAAACGCTTACTTAGTTGGGGATGAGAATGTTGTCACATTCCTCGGTAATTAGGCCCAGAACCCCCTTCCGGAGGCACCCAACGTATATTGAGGGTAGGGTCTTTAATATCGCACGCTTTACAGTGAATACAGTTGGCATTATTTATATGCAGCTTATTTCCATTTGCGGTGTGAACAACGTCGTAAACACCTGCGGGACAATAGTGTTGTGCGGGTTCGTTATAGATTGGAATGTTGATTGTTTGCGGTGTATTAGGACAACGCAAAAGTAGATGGCAAGGTTGCGATTCCGAATGTTGAAGACCTGAGAGATAAACCGAGCTAGCCTTATCAAAACTCACGATATTATCGTATTGTGGGTAGCTGATTTCGCGGTGCAGTTCTTTTGCTTCCAGCGCAAGATGGTCAGCAATACGATCACTGATGTTCCACGGCGGCTGGTGGTCGAAAATGTGTTGCTCAAGCATGGCAAGGCCCCCGCCAATTAAGGGCCCGAGTCGATGAATTGAAGCCGCGAAAGTGCGGGTATCGGCCAGTTCGTCGTAAAGCCAGGTGGTACGGAAAAAGTCATCATATTCGATAAGCGGTGACGGATGGGTAGATTTCATTTCATCGATGATCGCTTCGGCTGCAATCATACCGGACTTCATCGCGCAATGGCTACCTTTGATGCGAGAGACATCTAATGTGCCGGCATCGCATCCAATAATCGCTCCACCAGGAAAGGCTTGTTTTGGTAATGAAGAGAAGCCACCTTTGGTCAAAGTACGGGCGCCATAGCTCAAGCGCTCACCCTGTTCGAGAAGTGAACGGATTTGCGGATGTTGCTTAAAGCGTTGGAACTCTTCATAAGGGCTGAGATAGGGGTTTCGGTAATTCAAATCAACAATCAAGCCAACAGAGAGTTCATTATTGAGGGTGTGGTAGCAAAACCCCCCGCCAGAGGCACGTTGAGAAAGGGGATAACCAACAGTATGCATCACCTTTCCGGGTTGATGGTGTTGCTCTGGAATACGCCAACGCTCTTTAAAACCAAGCGCATAGTGTTGCGGCTCGCATGCATCATCAAGTTCAAAGCGTTTAATGACTTCTTTACCTAAGTGACCTCGCGAGCCTTCCGCTAGTAAGGTATAGCGAGCGTGTAGCTCAACGCCTGGTTGATAAAGCGCTGTGGGTTGATTGTTGCAGTCTTTTCCTTTCTCTCCGGTTAATACGCCGATTACTTCGTTTTTATCGTTATAGAGCAGAGCTTGCGCTGCAAAGCCGGTAAAGATCTCGACGCCGAGTTGCTGAGCTTGTTCACCTAGCCAGCAGCATAACTCGCCAAGACTGATAATGTAGTGACCATTATTATCTAAACTGGGTGGCAGTAAAGCATGAGGAACAGAGAGCGAGTTGTTGCTATTCAGTAGCAGCATCATGCTGTCTTCTTCAACCACGAGATGGAGTGGGGCACCTTTTAGGTGCCAATTTGGAAATATCTCTTCGAGTGGGCGCGGATCAAAAATGGCACCAGAAATAATGTGCCCACCCAATTGATCGGCTTTTTCTATCACTGCAACGGTGAGTGTCATTGACGAAAGTTCGGCGAGCTTTTTCAGCTGACAAGCCGCGGCAAGGCCGGCCGGCCCAGCACCAACAATTACGACATCAAAGGTCAGTGCGTCACTCATTATTGCCTCCAAAACGATTGAAGTGTCATCGATTGTTTACGTTTTGCTCAGTATAGCTCATTCTTTTCGTCGTTGACGTTAACGTAAACTTACCTAGTCTTATAAATAGCCTTATCCGCTCCGCTACCTATCAATACTTATAACGATCGCTTTTTTGTTTCGTTGAAGAAGGAATGAAGATGAAGATATTAGTGGGACTAAAACGCGTTTCTGATCCGTATACGCCGATCAGGGTGGTCTCAGGAAAAGGGGAGCAAGGACGGGTTGATGTCGATCACATTAAGCAGGTGATTAACCCATTTTGCGAAATCGCCCTTGAGCAAGCGCTATTGTTAAAAGATGCCGGGTTGGCGGATGAAGTGATTGTTCTCAGTATTGGAGAGAGCAAAAGCCAAGAAACGTTACGCGCAGGCTTAGCTATGGGCGCGGATCGAGCGATTTTGTTGGAGGACGAGCGACGTTTCGAACCTTTGTTGGTGGCCAAGGTGTTTCGTGCCATGGCAACAGAGCATGATTGCCAATTGGTGATTTTAGGTAAACAAAGTATCGATACTGATAATGGTCAAGTCGCACCCATGCTGTCAGCGTTGCTTGGTTGGTCGCAGGCGACATGTTTAGCGTCTTTAAATGTTAAAGGGAATAACCTTGATGTCATCGAGGAAGCTGATCTTGGTGAGCGACATCTAACGGTTCCTCTGCCTGCCGTGCTTAGTGCTGATTTACGCTTAAATCAACCGCGCTTCGCTACGTTACCGAATATTATGCAAGCGAGGAGTAAGCCCTTGGCAGTGATTTCATTATCTGCATTGGGCTTGCCCTATCACACGTCCGCGCAACGTATCGCTATTATGGCACCTCCTCAACGACAAGCCGCAGAGCAGCTGGCCAACATTGAAGACTTAATCGACAAAATTAACTCGTTGCGGGAGGGGCTATGAGAACCTTGCTCTATTTGAATCGAATTGCAGATAACTATCACCTAAAAAGAGGGCTATCTCGGGCATGCTTACAATCAATTAGCGCCGCGAATGCAGTGGGGTATCCGGTTGATGTCGTTATCATGGGGGCCAATGTTGAGACCACGGTAGTAACGGCGGTGACAGAGCAGCGCGGTATTGACAAGGTTATCGTGCTAGATGACGAGCAGGCAGCCAATGAAATGCCCGATGTTGTCACCACACTCCTCCTCGCTCTGATGGCTAACTATTCTCACTTAATCGCGCCTGCCTGCCAACACGCAGCTGCTGTACTACCACGTATAGCCGCAATGCTTGATGTTGGCATGCTTTCTGATGTCACCAAGGTGGTTAGTCCCAATGAGTTCGAGCGTCCTATTTATGCCGGTAATGCCATTGAAACCGTGCAGGTCAATGAGCGCCATATTGTATTAACCGTTCGAGCGAGCGCTTTTGAGATCGCTCACACGACTTCGAACAGAGAGAAGAACGCAATAGTCGAACGTCCAATGCTAACGTCACCAACTAGCGCAGTGACCTGGCTTGGCGAGCACACGGTAGATTCACCACGACCAGAGTTGGCTTCGGCTGACATCGTTGTTGCTGGGGGGCGAGGCTTGGCAGATAAAGCCCATTTTGCCCTCGTAGAGCAGTTAGCAGACAAGCTAGGCGCGGCTGTTGGTGCATCGCGAGCAGCGGTGGATGCAGGATTTATTGGTAATGAGTTTCAAGTCGGGCAGACAGGTAAAGTGGTGGCCCCCCAATTGTATATTGCTATCGGTATTTCTGGTGCAATTCAGCATGTTGCGGGGATAAAAGGGTCGAAGGTGATTGTTGCTATCAACCGGGATCCCGACGCGCCAATATTCTCCGTCGCTGACTATGGGCTGGTGGCGGACCTGTTTGATGTATTACCCGCTCTGCTTGACGCGTTGGAGTAAGACAGATGAATGAATTGATTCGATTTCTCTCTGCACAAGGGGTGCTATTGCGTGATAAACCGAAAGGAATCGATGATCAGCGCATTCTTGAATTTTATCAGCAAATGGTATTAGTTCGCCTCTATGACAGTAAGGCCATTGCACTGCAAAGAACTGGGCAGTTAGGTACATATCCTTCTCATATGGGAGCGGAAGCGATTGGGATTGGCACAGGCTATGCTATGGCGACGGATGATGTACTTGTTCCCTACTATCGAGATATGCCAGTGCAGTGGGTGAGGGGAGTGCCTATGGAGTCTAACTTGCTGTATTGGGGAGGCGATGAGCGTGGTTCTGATTTTCCATCCAGCAGTAAAGATCTCCCTTTTTGCGTTCCTATTGCGACTCAATGCACCCATGCGGTCGGGGTGGCTGCGGCCATTAAAATCCGTGAGCAACGCCGTGCAGTTGTCGTAAATCTTGGTGATGGTGCTACGTCTAAAGGGGACTTTACTGAATCAATTAATTGTGCGGGCGTGTGGCAACTGCCTCTGGTGTTTGTTATTAACAATAACCAATGGGCGATTTCGGTTCCGCGCCGCTTGCAGTCAGCCGCTAAACACTTAGCAGATAAAGCGTTAGGGGCAGGAATCCCTGCTATGCGGGTTGATGGTAACGATGTATTGGCTGTGTATAGCAGTGTTCATGATGCGCTTTCGCGGGCCTATCATGGTCTTGGTGCGACAGTGATTGAGATGGACAGTTACCGTTTGAGCGATCATACAACGGCCGATGATGCATCTCGCTACCGTGATGAAGAAGAGTATCAGCACGCATTGCGTAACGAGCCACTCATTCGACTTAAACACTATTTGGTCTCTGTGGGTCTGTGGACAGAGCAGCGTGATGAAACGTGGTATAAGCAATGCCAACAACAAGTGGAGCAAGCGGTACAACGTTATCAGTCTGTAAATAGTCAAGCCCCTGAGTCGTGCCTCGACTACCTGTACTCAGTGTTACCGCCTGAGTTAGAAGCAGACCGCGATCGACTTATTACCAAAGCTATGCGTATGGAGGCAGACCGTGACCAGTGAAATCACCTTGTTAGAAGCGGTTACGCTTGCGCTCGATTATGAAATGGGCCGAGACCAGAATGTGGTGTTGCTGGGCGAAGACATAGGTGCGAATGGGGGGGTTTTTCGGGCCACGCAAGGACTAAAAGAGAAGTACGGATTTAAACGGGTGATGGACACGCCGTTAGCTGAAGCCTTGATTGCTGGCACGGCGGTGGGGATGGCGACACAGGGGTTGCGCCCAGTCGCTGAATTTCAGTTTCAGGGTTTTGTCTTTCCGGCGATGGAGCATATTGTCTGCCACGCTGCACGAATGCGCAATAGAACCCGAGGAAGGTTGACTTGCCCATTGGTCTATCGTGCGCCGTTTGGCGGGGGGATCCATGCACCAGAACATCATTCAGAGAGTGTTGAAGCATTGTTCGCTCATACTCCGGGGCTGCAAGTGGTGATTCCTTCATCACCACAGCGAGCCTACGGCCTGCTGTTAGGCGCCATTCGTAGTGATGATCCTGTGATGTTCTTTGAACCTAAGCGTATTTATCGAACGGTGAAATCGACGGTGATAAATAATGGCGTGGCGTTACCGTTAGGGCGCAGTTTTGTCTTACGTAAAGGGCGCGATGTTACCATGGTGACATGGGGAGCTTGCGTGGTGGAAGCATTGCAAGCAGCAACGCATTTAGCGGCGGAGAATATTGACGTAGAAGTGATAGATTTGGCGTCGATAAAGCCATTAGACATGGGGACAGTATTGCGTTCGGTAGAAAAAACAGGCCGTTTATTGGTGGTGCATGAAGCGGTAAAAACCTGTGGTGTTGGTGCAGAAATTGTTAGCCGTGTTGCAGAGCAAGCGATGTGCTTGCTAAAAGCCCCGCCGAGTCGATTAACGGGGATGGATACCATCATGCCTTACGCTAAGAATGAGGCGTATAATTTGATCGCCACGGAAGACATTGTGCTAAAAGTGCGGGCGTTAATGGAGAATTGGCAATGAAAACATTCCGATTACCAGACCTTGGTGAAGGGCTTGCAGAGGCAGAAATTATCGAGTGGCATGTCAGTGCAGGGGATCATGTCGATGTTGACCAGGTGTTGCTTACCGTCGAGAC
This sequence comes from Thaumasiovibrio clandestinus, assembly GCF_047250365.1. NCBI lineage: Bacteria > Pseudomonadati > Pseudomonadota > Gammaproteobacteria > Vibrionales > Vibrionaceae > Thaumasiovibrio > Thaumasiovibrio clandestinus. Next base: position 230,659 of record NZ_JBLBVL010000001.1, on the reverse strand, counting down.
GGCCAAAGCACTGGTCGAAGTCCCATCGCCTTTTAGCGGTACGATAATGCACTGCTATGGTGGCATTGGCGATATATTGCATATTGGCGTCAAGTTAGTCGACATTGACCCCGCAGAGAATGACACTGGTGATAATAGCGATGCAGGGACAGTGGTTGGCAATGTGTCACAGCAGACAAGCAATGTCGCCGTGGATCAATTTTGGCTGGATGATGAAATTCAGCAACAGGGTAACAGTATCGTCGCACTGCCCGCTGCGCGCCGCTTAGCGGAAAAGCTTGGTGTTGATTTGCTCGAAATTACTGGTTCTGGTTCTAATGGCACCATTGTCGAAGCCGATGTTTACAATCAGTTGCGTTATCAATTACCGGGAACGGAGGTGTTGAAAGGGGCACGGCGAAGTATGGCCAAGGCGATGGCGGAGTCTCATCATCATGTCGCGTCGGTGACGTTAACGGAAGAAGTGGTGTTAGCAAAGCAACACCGACATGACATTACGGTTGCCGTTATTAAAGCGATGGTTTTTGCTTGCGAGCAAGAGCCAGCATTGAATGCATGGTTTGATGAAGAAACCATGACACGTTGCATGCACGAGCAAGTTAGTATCGGTATTGCCGTGGACAGCGAGCGTGGACTCTATGTGCCGGTGTTGCAATCAGCGGATACCTTGTCGGACAGTGAAATACGTGGTTGGTTACAAGAGACCGTGGTTGGAATACGAAATCGGCGGTTAGGCCACGATCAACGCCAGCACGCGACGCTAACGTTGAGTAACTTTGGTGCCATTGCGGGCCTTTATGCGACCCCAGTAATAACCCCTCCCCAAGTTGCCATTATCGGCATAGGCCGTTTGCACCAACAGCTTGCGATGGGACCGGATAAACAGATAGTAGAACAAGACTGTTTGCCACTATCGATGACATTTGATCATCGCGCCTGTACTGGTGGGGAGGCTGCGCGTTTTATGCGTGCGTTGCGTCAGTACTTGCAAGCCGATGCTGACAAAGAGGTGTGATAACGCGTTAATTCTCATTGGCGACGGCAACACAGTTAAAGGAGCATTGCACCACGCCATCGGCGGCGGTGATGGCGAGGTTAAACTGACTTTTCTTCACGGTAACATCGCATTTTCCGCGTCCTTCCGTCATATCGATGCCAGCAAGGTAACATTGATTGAACATCGTCTGCGGTAGTTGCACTAAACACTGGTAACGCCCTTTCTTGATTTGCTTTGTTCGAGTCACACTTTTCATCATCACTGCCCGCTGTTGTTCGCGGTTTCCAATAAAATCACATTTTTTTTCATCGGCATAACTAGTGAAATGCAGAGACTGTGTTTGCGTCGCAGATAACGGAAACAAAGGACAGAGAAAAACAATCACCAGTGTAAAAAGGCGGTATGGATTCATAACTTCTCCTTATGGCGAGGGCTTATTTCAAGAGTAATAGCAGCATACATAGAATAAAAATCGATTACCTGTCTAGAAGTGTAGGCAATGGGTGGTTTTTTTGTTAGCTAAAAAGCCTTGCTAGAGATTGGCTTAAAAAAGAAACCAGCTATAAATCGCATAGCTGGCTTAAGGTCTCGTTTGGTCCCAGTGGCGTGGTGGTTATGGAATATCAACGCGCGAGCAGACTTGGGAATTGTCTGCCATCGACCAGTTATAACCTTCAATAAATAACTCAGTGATACAGAACTCATAGAACCCGTTAGGGTTTTTGCTGCGATGCGAGTAGAACTCTGCGGATCCGGTTGAGTCGGTTTGTTTTTCGTTATCCCCACTGGAAATGGCACCAGACCATATGCCTCTAACGGTAACGTTCTGCATTAATTGGTTATTCTCGTCAGACACTTCCACTATCGCTACCGCTTGAGTGGCTCGGCGATTGTTCAGTGCAACGCTAAAATCACTTAAGTGCAGCGTGGGGGTAGTTGTTGGGGTGAGATTGAACTGACAAGTGCTATCTTTGCTAAATTTAACATTACGAAAATGTCCCTCTACCGTGTGTCCCGGGTAGGTAAAAGGTCCGGCCCATTCTGATGCACTGCTATCGACAGGCCAAGTATTTAGCATGATTTTATGTGCCCCATCTGTCACTTTTGGTAGTGGGTCTTGTTGTGAATCAAAGACACTTAGCACTAGCTGTTTGTTCACATACCAGTTGATTTCGGTTTCTGACCAGCTAAACGCATAATGGTTAAAGCTTTCAGCGGCATCAAAACCGAGTTTTACAATCGTTTCATGCCCATTGTTATAAAGGTCATCATTGGTCCAAAAGTTAAATTGAACACTGTTAACATCTTTACCTAGAAATTCGATATCTATCTCATTGTGCATCCCATTACCTCCAGGAGGGTTGTCATAGGGACCCATAAAGGTAAAGAAGGCAGAGACGACGCCACTGACAGCGGCAGGTTTCATTTCAACCTCATAACAGCCATAGCCATAAAAGCCTGAAGTTCTTAATTCTCCAGAGGTGTAGTCATAATTGAGTAGTGGCGTATCAGTGAGGTTTATTGTCATCCCATTGTTATCAAACTGGAGTGCCTCTGCAGACCACGCGTTAAGAAAGGGAGAGTGGTTAGCCCAGCCATCGGCTGCTTGCCAGCGTATTGTATCGAACGTTGTTAGTGGGTCAAAAAAGCTATTTTCTGTTTCAACCTTGCTGTTCTTGCCTTTTCCTGCAGGAGGTTGGGCAGATACTGCTAAAGGCAAAGTGACGAGTAGTAAAGTAGGGAGTGTAAGTGGGTGCATGTTTAACCTCTTAATAAGCATACCGCTGCATAATAAGAGAAATTATAGCCGAGTCGCCAGCTTCAAGGCGATGAAGTCGACATGTTCTTAACAGTGAGAATAGGTGTCACTGCTTGCGATGTTTTGCTCATCTCTTTTATTTACTGGGTTAATGCGTGGTTATTGTCAATGTTAAATACCAACGTCCTAAACGTAAGTTTGTGATTCTTTACTACACTGGATAACACGCGTGGTGTATTGCAAGAACCGTTTTTAAGGGATGTGGAGAAACGTCGATGATAAAAAGTGTTGCCATGTTCGGTGCTGTTGCTGTTCTTCTTTGGGGTTGTAAGGAGCCATTGCCTCCCGTTGCTGAGCCAGGATCTAGGCCAGTTAAAACGCTTACTATCTCTAACGCAAACCAAGCGGTTATGCGCTCGTTTCCCGCCACGCTAGAAGCGGGAGATAAGGCTGTATTAGCCTTTCGTGTTGCAGGTGTTGTGGCTGAGTTGAATGTAAGAGCAGGTATGCATGTTGAAAAGAATGTGTTATTGGCAGCATTAAACGATGATGAATTAACGCAGTTAGCGCGGCAAGCAAAAGCGAATTACGACTTAACCAATGTGCAGTTCCAGCGCGATAAGCAGTTACTGAAAACCAACGTGATTTCTGAACTGCAGTACGATACCTCAAAGGCAAACCGCAATGAGGCTAAAGCCGCACTTGATCAAGCCAACAGTAACCTTCGTGATTCAAAAATAATGGCCCCTTACAGTGGCAATATTTCTTTAATGTTTGTTGAAAATTACGAATATGTCTCCGCCAAACAAGCGATTATGCATATTCAAAGTGAAGATTTAATCAACGTGGTTTATCAGTTGCCTGAAACGTTGTTGAGTCGATTTAATGCTGAAGGTGGTGATATTTTTGCTCAAGTTGAGATTGATACGTTTCCTGGTGAGCGGTTCAGTGCCACGTTTAAAGAGATAGATACGGAAGTCACCAGCAGTACGTCAAGCTACAAAGTGACAATGGTAATGGAAAAACCTCAAGACAAAAATATTCTTCCGGGTATGTCGGGCAATATTCTTATTCAACTTCCTCGTACAACGAACACCCTTATTCCGCGTTCCGCCCTAATAGAAGACGGGGGTGATTTGGCCGTGTGGCGCTTAGGTGACGATCAACGGATTGAGAAGGTGCTTATCACGTTAGATCAAGGCGGGCGTATTAAAACTGGTTTAGATGATGGCGATGTTATTGTTACTTCAGGTGTCGAGCAGCTCACCCAAGGGGCCAGCGTTTACCCTTGGGTGAAGGAAAGGGGAATTTAATATGAATTATTTACTCGCTCTGATGGCACTGTTGACTTTAACCGGTTGTGAAAAAGCGGCAGTTGAACCCGCCATACCGATCACAACGGTAAAAACGATGGTAGCAGGAGATAATGGCACTGATGCCGCTTTTCATTTTGCCGCTGAAGCGCGGGCGGCTGATCGTACGCACTTGAGCTTTCGTGTCGGGGGTGAGGTGACGAAAATTTATGTTGTGGCAGGACAGATGGTGGAAAAAGGTGAGTTAATCGCAGAGTTAGATCCCATTGAGCTAAAGATTGCGAAGGATGATGCCCAAGCGCGATTTGATGTTACAGACAGTCAATATCGACGTTCAAAACCTTTGGTTGGAAAGGGATATGTTCCCCAATCACAATTTGATGAAATTAAGGCCACACGGCAAATTGCGTTAGCACAGCTTAACCTTACCAAGTTACGTTTAACGTTTACCCAATTGAGGGCACCGTTTAGTGGCGTTATATCCCGAGTTGGGGTTCAGGAGTTTGAATCGATACAACCAGGGGAGTGGATAGTGAACCTTCATCGCACATCCGATGTTGAAATCATTGTTCAAGTTCCCGATACCTTATATGCCAGTAAGGTTGAAGCAAAATCGCCTAAGCCAATTGTCATTTTGGAAGATGGCAGTGAGTATGTCTCGTCAGTAAAAGAGTTTACGACAGAGCCGGACCCTGAATTGGGTTCGTATGTAGTGACCTTAACAATGCCGATGCCGGAAGGGCGTTTTATTTTGGATGGAATGCCCGTTGACGTGGAATTAGAGGAAGAGGAATACAACGACTATCAAATCACCGATATCGTGTTGCCACTCAATGCCATTTTTAATGAAGATGGTGACTCTCTAGCGTCGAATAATAGCTTTGTTTGGGTTGTTGATGACAATAGTCAGGTGGTTAAACGTCGTGTTCAACTGGGGGCTTTGGTGTCTGACGGTGTTAGGATCATTGATGGGTTACAAGCCGGAGAGCGTGTTGTTGTTTCTGGGGTGAGCCGTCTAAGAGATGGGTGGCCGGTGAGTGCTGTAATCGCTAGCAAGGAGTTGCAAACCAATGAATCGTGATATTTCTGGTTATTTTATTCAAAACTCCGTAGTGAGTTGGATGATCGCTCTGATTTTCCTTGTTGGTGGAGCGATGGCGTTCTTTGGGTTGGGTAGGTTAGAAGACCCTGAATTTACGATAAAAGATGCCATGATCATTACGACTTACCCTGGTGCCACGTCGCAACAAGTGGAAGAAGAGGTGACTTATCCGATAGAAAAAGCGATTGGTCAGTTGCTGTATGTTGATGAGGTGAAGTCGACATCGAGTGCGGGACTTTCACAGGTGACCGTCACCATGAAAGACCGCTATGGCCCTGATGATTTGCCGCAAATATGGGATGAATTACGGCGTAAAGTGAATGATATGTCATCGTCTTTGCCTCCTGGCGCCAATCCGCCCCTAGTAAACGATGATTTTGGTGATGTATACGGTATTTTGTTAGCCGTCAGTGGTGATGGTTATACCTATCGAGAATTGAACGACTACGTAGATTACCTGATGCGAGAGCTAGAGGTTATCAATGGGGTGGGTAAAGTCTCTGTATCTGGAGGGCAAAGAGAGCAGGTATTTATTGAAATATCCATGAATAAACTGAGCTCACTAGATATAGCACCAACGACGTTCTTTAATCAGTTAGCCACACAAAATGTGGTTGAAAGTGCCGGCGCTGTGCGTATTGGTGATGAGTATATTCGTATTCATCCCACTGGTGATTTTAAGGAAGTTGAAGAGCTGGGTGACTTGATCATTACCAGCGATGCGAGTGAAGGACTAATTTATTTACGCGATGTTGCCGAAATATCAAGAGGGTTCCAAGAGGTACCAACAAACCTTATTACTTATAACGGGCAAAAAGCGTTAAATGTTGGTGTGTCGTTTACCTCTGGGGTTAATGTCGTTGAGATTGGCGCCAAGGTTTTCCGACGGCTAGAAGAATTAAAATCGCAACAGCCTGTTGGTATCGATATTGGGGTTATCTATAGTCAACCGACAGAGGTTGACTCGTCCGTGCAAGGGTTTGTGATCAGCTTAGCGCAGGCGGTAGGGATTGTTATTGTTGTGCTGCTGTTTTTCATGGGTTTACGTTCAGGTCTACTCATTGGTTTGATTCTATTGCTGACGGTACTGGGTACGTTCGTCATGATGAAGTGGATGGCCATTGATTTACAACGTATTTCCCTAGGGGCATTGGTCATTGCGCTGGGTATGCTGGTGGATAACGCAATTGTTGTTGTTGAAGGCATTCTTATTGGACTGCAGAAAGGCCGAACTCGCTTAGAGGCGGCACGTGACATTGTCACGCAGACCAAGTGGCCGTTATTGGGCGCAACAATTATTGCGGTGGCGGCGTTTGCACCGATTGGTTTATCACCTGATGCAACAGGAGAGTATTGTGGAACGTTATTTTCTGTTCTGTTAATTTCCTTGATGTTGAGTTGGTTCACGGCGATTTCTTTAACGCCATTCTTTGCAAACCTGTTTTTCAAATCGTTAGAGCAGATCCCAGATGAGGTAGCGAGTGATGCTGAGGACGTAGATCCTTATAAAGGGTTAGTGTTTGTTATTTATAAGCGCTTTCTGACGTTCTGTTTGCACCGAGCTTTGATGACGATGGTGATTTTGGTTCTTATGTTGGGTGGAGCAATGTATGGTTTCACGCATATAAAGCAAGCGTTCTTTCCCTCATCTACCACGCCATTAATTATGGCTGACGTGTGGTTGCCTGAAGGCACTGATATTCGGGTAACAAATAAGAAATTGGCTGAGATTGAGTCTTGGTTAGCGACGCAGGAAGGGGTTGATCATATTACCACCACTGCTGGGCGCGGACTGCAGCGCTTTATGCTGACTTACGCACCAGAAAAGAGTTATGCCAGTTATGGGCAAATAATGGTGCGGCTAGATAGCTTTGAACGCGTTGTTCCAATGCTGGAACGGCTCCGCACTGAGCTTGATATACAGTTCCCAGAAATTGAATATAAACTCAATCGGATCGAGTTGGGGCCGGGTGGGGGCGCTAAAATTGAGGCGAGGCTTATAGGGGCAGACCCAGATGAGCTGCGACGACTTGCGGGTGAGGTGACACAGATAATGCGCCAAGACCCCGGAGCGTTTAATATTCGCCATAATTGGCGCGAACGGGTAAAAGTGGTTGTACCCGAATTCAATGAAAGCCAAGCGAGGCGGTATGGCATTACGAAACAAGATGTTGACTCTTACTTAGAGATGGTTTTCTCAGGAAAAGCGATTGGCTTGTATCGTGATGGAACCAACATGTTGCCTATTGTCGCTCGTTTAATAGAGGAGGAACGGGTCGATGTTACAACGATAGAGGCAATGAAGATTTGGAGCCCGGTGCTACAAAACTATGTGCCGATTCAACAGATTTTATTCTCGAGTAGAATTGATTGGGAAGATCCTATCATTGAGAGGAAAAACCGTAAACGTGTGTTAACCGTGATGGCTGATCCAGATTTACTTGGTGATGAAACTGCGGCGACGCTGCAAAAGCGCATACAACCCAAAATAGAAGCCATCACGCTCCCTCCGGGTTATACCTTGGAGTGGGGGGGGGAATATGAGTCTTCAGGTGACGCGCAAGCTTCGCTGTTTTCAACCATGCCGATGGGCTATTTGTTTATGTTCCTTGTGACAATACTGCTGTTTAATGCGGTTAAGGAAGCGATAATTGTCTGGGCTACCGTGCCTCTGGCTGTGATTGGGGTGTCAAGTGGGCTATTGATACTGGATACCGCGTTTGGTTTTATGGCGCTGCTTGGCTTCTTAAGCTTGTCGGGCATGTTGGTGAAAAACGGCATTGTTTTGCTGGATCAAATCGAAATTGAGATCAAGAGTGGTAAAGATAAGTATGATGCAATTGTTGATGCGGCAATTAGCCGAGTCAGACCAGTCTCGATGGCGGCAATTACGACGATATTAGGCATGGTGCCACTGCTACCCGACGTCTTTTTTAAACCAATGGCAGTAACAATTATGTTTGGCTTGGGTTTTGCGACCATACTCACTTTAATCGTTGTGCCTGTTTTGTATCGCTTACTGCACCGGATCCCGTTACCCCGATAGTGACATGACCCTCACTAAGCGTGGAAACAGAAAGGCCGTCGATGGAGTCGACGGCCTTTTTTTTAATGTTATCTATCAAATTTTTCCGTGCGGCGATTACGCAAACTCACCGTCTGTTACTTTCCAGCTAATCGTGTCATTGGCACGGATTGGAATAACTTTATCTGGACCAAAGTTGTAGCTTTCAGGCACAGTCCATTCTGCTTTTTCTAGCGTGATGGTGTCAGTGTTACGCGGTAAACCATAGAAGTCAGGGCCGTTGTGGCTAGCAAACCCTTCTAATTTATCTAAAGCACCCGCCGCTTCGAACGCTTCAGCATACAGTTCGATGGCCGCGTGGGCAGTATATGAACCCGCACAACCACATGCTGACTCTTTACGGTCTTGAGCGTGAGGTGCAGAGTCGGTGCCTAAGAAGAATTTCTTCGAACCGCCAGTTGCAGCTTCAATTAATGCTTGCTGATGGGTATTACGCTTTAGAATTGGCAAGCAGAAGTAATGTGGTCTGATACCACCAACCAGCATATGGTTGCGGTTAAAGAGTAGGTGATGCACCGTTATGGTTGCAGCGACGTTGTCGCTAGCATTGTTGACAAACTCAACAGCATCTTTCGTTGTGATGTGCTCCATCACGATTTTTAAATCGGGGAAGTCGGCAACGACTTTACTCATGATGTTATCAAGGAATGCTTTCTCACGATCGAAAATATCGATATCGCTGTGCGTTACTTCGCCGTGGATAAGTAGAAGTAGCCCTTCCTCTTGCATAGCTTTTAGTACAGGATAAATATTTTCTAGGTTTGAGACACCAGAATCAGAGTTGGTGGTTGCACCTGCAGGGTAAAGTTTACAAGCAACGACATGACCAGAGGCTTTTGCTGCACGAATATCTTCTACGGTTGTATTATCCGTTAAATACAGGCTCATCAATGGAGTGAAGTTACTGTGTGTTTGTGCTGCAATAATGCGATCACGATAAGCGAGCGCTTTTTCTATATCGACAACAGGCGGCACCAAGTTAGGCATGATTAACGCGCGGCCCATGTAACGACTACTGTCTCTCACTGTATCAGGAAGAACATCCCCGTCACGCAGGTGTAAATGCCAGTCATCTGGACGTGTAATTGTTAGCGTCGTCATTATTGGTTCCCCTGAAGTAAAAAAATCAATCGATATTAAGTACCTGCAACCAATTTGTAAAGCCTTTACTGACTTTAGGCCATCGTTTGCAGGTGGTTTAATTCGTTGCTTTTCGTTAGGCGATTACCACATCTTGTTCAATGGGGCTATTACGTACGTAAAGTAAGCCATAGAATGCAAGTAAGGTTAGCGTTAGTAGCGCAACACCTAAGTTTAGCTGATCTTCAACCGGAAACAGCGCGACCAATAAGGTGGCAACCCCTGCACCTAAGTTCTGCATCCCTCCCATCACGGCGCCGGCAGTGCCTGCTTGATGTGGGAACGGGTTAAGTGCCTGTGTCGTCGCAATAGGAAAGACCAATCCAGCGCCGGAGAAGTAAAGAATGCCGCCAACCACTAAGCTCCAAGCGCTTACGCCACTGATCATACTTGCGAAAATAATGGTGATGGCGCCAACAAGGAGAACGATGCCACCAATAAACATGCTGTTGTCATTGCCCCAACGTTGGGTAAAGTAGCCCGATAACCAAGAACCTGCCATATAGCCAGGTAGAGGTAAGATAAAGAGAAAACTCACCCATTGCGGGGAAAGGCCAAGTACCCCACCTAAAAGCACACCAACCGCCGCTTCATAAATAGCGACGCCAGAGAACGTTGCCACGAGGCACAAGATATAACCCTGAAAACGACGATGTGATAAGACTGTTTTATACCGTGATAGTACCGGTTGTTTTGTGCGTTTCTCTACTGGCAATGTTTCGTCAAATTGGAAAAACAGAACAGTGGTTGCAGCGACACCGAGCACAAAGAGGAAAATATACACCGCATTCCAACCAAATAGTGTCGTTAGTAGTCCACCCAATACTGGGGCGAGTAGGGGGGAAAAAATAACCCCCATACTAACAAGGCTATTAGCTTTTTGTAGATCCGCACCCTCATAACAGTCACGTGTGACAGTGCGGCACATTGCCCCACAGCAACCGGTACCTGCGCCTTGAATGAAACTAGCAACCAGGAAAAGGCTAAAGTCATTGACTAGCAGAGCGAAAATCGCGCCAATAAGATAGATGTTCATTCCTAGCATTAAAATTGGCTTGCGACCAAATCGGTCGGAGAGTGGGCCATAGATAAACTGCGTTAAACCATAAGAGGTGAGGTATGCAGCCATAACCGCTTGCAGCTGACCGACAGGGACGCCGAATGCTATTGCCATTTCTCCAATGGCAGGGACGTACATTGTTTGAGTCATTTGGCCAACACCGGCCATAATGATTACCAAAATTAATAGTTTGGTCATGCTGTTTGACGCTTTCATCATTCGTAATCCGTTCAATCTTGCTTATGTTGAAAATGATGTTCGTTTGCTTTATCTAATGGCCTTATTAAGGTCTTTGTATGCTTTAGGCACTTTTTATAGTTATACGCGCTAATTAATCGCTAAAACCGACATTATCTTTGATGTCTTGGCGCGGAGTGTAGTGGCTTGCCTATCGACATGCAATGATAAAGCGTTGCCTGAAACACGATATTTATTGGTGATTTAGGATTAGTAATTCTAATGATTTATTTGAGTTCTGTTACTGACGATAAAAAGTGATGCGGTGCGGTGTTTTGCTGCCATTTTGATAATTACGCGTTATGCTGCATATAAAGGATTTGGAGGAGGGGATTATGTTGAGAACACGTATTGAGCAGTGGGTGATTGGTGCTGGTCTGGCGATTGGTTTAATTGGGCTAGGTAGCTTGCTCGTTTATGCGGCTGTTATTGTAAAAGAGTACGAGCGAACTGTGACGGTGAAAGGGTTATCTGAGCGCGAGTTCGCAGCAGATGTTGTGATTTGGCCTATTCAATATACGGTAGCGAGTAATGAACTTGATGATTTGTACCAACAGCTTGAGGATAACAATAGTAAGGTACAGATGTTTTTGTCTGAGTGGGAGATAGATGCGAAGACCATCTCTGTCGCTGAACCGTCGATTGTTGATAAATCAGCACAGCAGTATGGTGGCTACGAGCCAGCCTTATTCCGTTACTCTGCTGGACAAACCGTTACCGTCTATAGCCGTGATATCGCGACGGTTCGTCAGGCGCAATCACAATTAAGCCAATTAGGTAAACAGGGCATTGTATTAAGTGGTGGCGATTATGGAAATCAGACCGAGTACCTGTTCACTCGTTTAAACGAGATTAAGCCTGCGATGGTTGAGGAGGCAACGCAAAATGCGCGGCAGGTGGCTAAGAAGTTTGCCGAAGACTCCGTTTCACGTTTAGGGAAAATAAAACGTGCCAGCCAAGGGCAATTTTCTATTGCTGCGCGAGATAGAAATAACCCGCACCTTAAAAAGGTGCGGGTGGTGTCAACGGTTGAGTACTACTTGGTGGATTAACTCACGACTAAGCGCTGTTATTCGGCAGTAATCACCGTGACTTCTACATCATTATCGGCACTGTTGCCGTCGTTGTCAGCAACACCGACGGTGACGGCTTCTGTGCTGGTCGCCAAGAAGTTCACAGCATCTGTGTTTTCTAGCCCAGGTTTTAGCTCAACGGTAAAGGCGCAGGCATAAGTATCTGTCGCTGAACCACTATAGCCAATCACTTCACCTAGGTTACAGGCATCGTAACTAACACCATCATAATCACCACCGAGTGTATTTAATATGGTGAACTGGGTATTGCCAGCCCCATCGGCCACATTAATGCCAGCAAGTGTTAACGTATCAAGAGTCACATTCTCAATGCCAGTGTTGGTGATTTCGATAACCACAAGACCACTAAGCGCAAAGGCCAATGTGGACGTTGGTGGCACGTTAGTAAAGGTAACCGTGGCATCGTTAGAGGCAGTTAATGGTATACCGTCGTCGTCAGTACCATAGATGGTAGCAACATTGGTATGCACATCCTCAAAGTCGCCCTGGAGCCCTTTGGTAATGACACAGCTAGCCCATTCGCCTGGTTGCAGCACAAAGCCATTTGTTAGTGGCGTGCTGGCGTGTGGCGCACCGTTTTTACTGGTTACATTACATTCGTTGGTAATATCGCCAAAAATGGTGTCGTCAAGTTGGGTGAACGTTACATCATCTACCCCAAAGCCACCACCTAATTTGACGCTAAAGGTAAAGGTATAATCAACTTGTCTAAATAGGCTAGGGTCATCGCCAGTTTCTTCGACAGTTTCTGGAGACGCGGTTTTTACCAATTCGATCATAGATGGGACATCAAGTATGTTCACTAGATGTGTATCAGAGTCTGTACCTGTGTCGTTTTCATTATCGGTAACGATGGCTGTGGCTTCATTGAGCTCACTCTCACCTTGGTCTCCCGCAACAAATTCAGTAAAGGTACAGGTGGTGGACTCATCTTTGGCTAATGTTGTTTTAAGACAATTGCCAAGGATATCACCGTAGATAGTATCAGTTAGACTGGTTAAGGTTACGGGTGAGTCGAAACTACCTGAGGTGTTAGTGACGGTGACAGTAAACTCAACATTTTCGCCCGGTTCAAGTACTTCTGATTTATCTGCTGTTTTATCAACACTCACTGTTGGTGGTAGGTTTGTAATCGTTACCCGTTTAACGCTTGAACAGTTATCGCCGTTGCCCGCGCCTAACCCGCTTGGACATGTTGACCCATCGCCAATGTCTGTGCCGTTTTTATCTTCAAGTACGGCTTTAATGACATCATCGTAGATGGCTGGTGCTGGAACATTGGGGAGATCGCTGTCGACAATATGCACTTTTATTTGACAGCTATAGGTCGCGCTGGGGGCAATTTCATAAGGAGAACCTGATAGACAGTTCGTGGCAGTCAGGTAGATGCCATCCGCACTGCCTGCGGGGGCAGGTGTACCCCAAAGATCAACAGTGTGATCGTAAGTACCATCGCCGTCTATATCAATTTCGTCAGTGAGGCTAGTTAGGAAAAGTGAACTGACTGAGCTACCGTTAGTGAAACTGATATCAAAAGTAAATTCACCACCTGGCTCTGAATAAGTATCTGTCCCTACTAAGGCTTTTGTTATTGCTGGTGCAGGTGGCTTAATGAAGACATCAATATTAAAGGTGTCACAATTACATTTTGATTTGGTGTTTGGAATTTGGCCAGAGAACGGGTCTTCACTGACGGTACAGTTGTTTCTTTCGATATTATCCCATGCGGCACAATAGACGAAATCGGCACGGCTGTCGCCATCTTCGTCACTACACAGCATGGTTATTGTTTCGTTTTGTAACGTATATTCATCCACGCCTGATGCTTTTGAGATGTCGCCACATTCATCGCCATCAAGGTCGACATCAGCCACCTCACCACTACCGCCAGGAACGGGTAAAATGAGGCTACAGTTTTTGCTTCCTACCCCTTGTACGACTTGTGGGCTTTGCTCGGTTAGCGGTAAGTAAAAGGTTGTATCGTAACGTTCATTGGCGTTAGTTCTGACGGTAACATCTGCTTCAAATGAGAACGTTGTCCCCAAAACACATTCTGCATTTGGGTCGGTTGGGATAACTTGTGTTATTTCGACATCGTTCGCAGTACAGTTGAGGGCATCTTTAGGTAGCGAGTTGCCAGGTTCGAGCAGATATGCGTCTGCCATACAGGCTTTTTCAATGGGATTAAACGTATACGCTTCCGCCCGTGCGTTGGCACTGGCAAAAGAGAGGTAGCCGATAGTGCAAACAATAGCAGAGAGCGCTAAACGGTTAGGCAGCTTTTGGATATAAGTGTTCATGGCAAAGTGTCCATTTAGTGTATATCTATATCGTTGGAGCTTAGTGAACAAGATTTAATTGCATTTTTATCAGTGTGCTTGAGCTGAAAAATATAACGCCATAGTTCTCCTTTCTTCTACTGTTTGAATGCCGACAATTAAAGGATAACAAGTGTTCTCATGGGGGGAGGGAATATATCGTCTTAAAAGTGAAACATTGCCGATAAATAGTTATAGTGTTGATTTTTAAGGGTTTATCCTTTAGGTGCTGATGTGCTGTTTGTGATTGTATTAAGGATGATAAAGGTGTGATGAAATAAGTAGCGAGTATGATGTTTTAATTAAAGGTACTAATTAAGGTTGATAAAAGTATGCTTGTTATTTGCTCATTATGCGTGTGAGTGGCCAGTCTATAGACCAGCCACCTAAGGGTTAATACGCAGGGCTAACTACGACTGAGCACAGAATGTTTGCCAAGCTTTTGGATAGTGGGGTGTCGTTATGCAAAAGGCCTGCCCATCGATATTAAGTGTGACTTCTTTTGCTAGAAGAAGGTGGTGTGGACTTAATAATTGCTTTTCATCTTGTTTAGAAAGGCAGTCATTTAATCTGTTTAGGTAGTACTGACCTTGATTAGCGTAGATTTTATCACCAACAATCGGATGGCCTAAATTGGCGAGGTGGGCACGAATTTGGTGCTTTCTGCCGGTTATTAATTCGCAACGTATTACAGCAAACCCTTGATGACGTCGAATGACACTGAAGCGAGTATGGCTCTGCTTGCCTTTCTCATTCGCTGCGCAAACATGCATTTGGCACCTTATTGGGCTATTGGAGCGAGTGTTGAGCTGACATTCGACCTCTGTTTGTTGCCAATCAGGTTCACCATAGACGACAGCTTCATAGATTTTTTTCTGCATCAGGCTTTTCAGATGGGGCTGCCAACGCGCTGCTGCTTGCTGAGACTTGCCGATTAAGACGATGCCTGCTGTTTCTAGATCTAAACGATGCAACAAATGGGCGTCAGCCCAGTCGCTTTCTCGTTGTACTAGGCTTATTAAGGTATCACGAATATTTCTGGTTGTGCGGCTAACCGGCAGAGTGGCTGGTTTATACACCGCGGCTATGTCACCATGATGCCAGAGTAAGCGCCATTGAGTGTCCACTTTAGGCTCAGCATAATCCTCGAATAGAACTTGTAATTGTTGCCCCGTTTTAAGTTGAGAGTCTGTGGTCGCGGGTTGACTATCTAGCGTGACATGGCCAGACAAAATGAGCTGAGACCAATCGTGTTTACTAAAAGGAAACAGAGCGTTTAAGTGTTCAGTGATGAATCGGTCTTGGTTTTTTGCCGCAACGTTTTCCCGATAACAAAAAGGTTTGGTCATGATAATCTACGACAGTGCATGTCGGCTGGCTGTTAGGGTTTTGTCGCTATGATAGCGTATTTGCACTGTTCCGCGAAATTGCGTTACTGCTGTTTGATATAGGGCGCTAACAGTGTATTGACGGAACGCGTTTTATGTTTGTACTCCCAACTGCACTCCAGCAGCTTTGCTTCTTCCCAGTCAAGCTCTTCAATGATGCTAATTGTATTTACGGCGTCAGCCCCTACGATAAGACAAATGGTGCGATAATAGCGTTGCGCATCAAGGGAGTGGTTACCATAGAAGTGACTATCGTTTGATAAGCGATGGTTTGCCATGCGATCTTCAGCATCAAATGCATCTGCTGCTGCCAGTGCCATAAAAATACCATCTTGCGGATAGCGCTGATTGATCATGATGATGGTTGCGAGTGTATCCACGGCGTCTTCTTCCATGCCAAGCAGAGGAAATTGAAGATTGGCGATGAATGCATGGCCTAATTCATGAAAAAAAGTATGCGCGATGACGCCTGCTACGGCATTGTCGCGTTGGTCAGGGTAATAGTTCATAGTGGTGAATACGGCAGTTATTTCATGAACAAAATGATAGGGAATCCAAATCTCGTTGAGAATGGCATCAAATAATGGACCTTCACCTTGGTCTAACCGAACGGTGACAGTAAATGGCAATAGATAATGTGTATTAACGAAATCTATGTGGCTGTTGATTTGCTGAACCAACTGCTTCTTTGCTGGGTGTGAGTCTGTTCCGCTTTGTAGCGTAATCGCCGCATGTGCAGGATGTAATAATAAAAGAAGAGAGAGCAGTAACCAACGCAGCATAGTGGACTCAAGTAAAGCGGAGCAGTACTTGAAGTATAGCGCTCGGGATGGTTTCAACGACAACGCCACCTAGTGGTGGCGTATGATTTTGGGTAGGTTAAAAGTATGAACTATACCGTGAAACGATTGACGATGTGGCTTTGAGTATGAGCAAGTTCATCCAGTTGCTCACTGGCAGAGGCGACTTCAGTCATTGCCGTGTGATTAGTATCTGCAATATGGCTGATATCTTCGAGTGAACGGGCAATGTCGGAGCTGGTGTTAGCTTGTTCATTGGCTGCTTGAGATATTTGGCTGCTCATTTCACTAATTTCAAGGATCAACGATAGTATTTCCTCCATGGCGCTGTTGGCATCTGAGGCTTGACTACTGCTGTTTTCCATCTCTTTAACACAGCTGGCCATCATCGTTGCAGCTGTACTGGAACCTTGCTGTAGTCGTTGAATCATCCCTTCAATTTCTTCTGTTGATGAGGTGGTTTTTGATGCCAATACACGTACTTCATCAGCAACAACCGCAAAGCCTCGCCCTTGCTCACCGGCTCTAGCTGCTTCGATGGCAGCATTCAGTGCGAGTAGGTTGGTTTGATCAGCAATATTACGGATAACATCAAGAATAGAACCAATGGTATGGCTCATCTCTTGTAATTGATTAACGGCACCCACTGACTCGTCAATACGACTGGATAGTTGCTGGGTGGTTGATATCGAGCGGCTCATGATATTTCGGCCCGCATCAGCAGCAACTTCTACAGAATGTACTTTCTCTTTGGTCACTTCTGCGTTCTGCGATACATCTTTTACGGAGTGATCCATTTCTGTCATCGCGGTGGCGACGGAAACAATACGCTCCCCTTGCTCTTTAAGCTGTTGTTGCGCGTTAGAGGTAATGGATTGGTTTTCCGTGGCAACATGAGACAGGCTTTGAGAGGTTTTCGCTAAATCACGAATAATCTGTTGTAAGGTTTGTGCCAGTGTATTGATGTGGCCACTTAACTGTTCAAACTCCTGAAAGTGCGAGCTATTGCAGCGCTGCGTCATATTACCTTGCGTGAGTTGCTCCAGCGTAGCGAGTACGGCTGTCAACGGGGTTCGAATGCGGGTCGAGAGATACCAACCCGTGATGGTGCATAACAGTATGGCGAGGGTACCAAACAGTAAAGCTCGTCTATTTCCATCGGAATAGTTGCTTTCTGCTACCGTTAGCGCTTGTAGCATAATCGTATTGGCTTCAGTGACGAAAGTATCGAGGATTATCATGGCGCGATCAACTTCTGCGGCCAGGATGGCAATATTGGCATATAACTGTTGATCAGCCACGAGGTAGTCAAAATGTTGCTCTAAGATGCCGTCAGCATGGCCGATGTCACGGGTATATTGATCAACAGATTCCTGAAATGCTTCGCCAATTTCGGGTGCTTGGCGCACGATACCGTTAAAGGCATAGTTTAACTGGGTCACACTGCGTTTGTTATCTCTGAGCGCTTGTTCAACAATGGTGGCATCTTCGCTTGCCAGTGCGTCCGAGGTGGTGATTTCGGTTTGCTCTAGCTTAGCGAAATAGCTTTTTGCTAACATCTGTACTGCGATGTTATCACTGTCATTAATATAAGACTGCATCGTCGTATGGAGCTTGGAATAGAGAATTTGAAAGCGACGTACGGCAATGGCGCGCTCTTGTGCTGCAAACAATTTGTTCTGGTAATGCGCAATGGCTAGCTTGGCTTCTGTAAAGTATGTATTTTCCAGTTCTTCCAATGCGATAAGTTGGTTTGATAGTGCAGTATATTGCGCTGCAGCGCCACTAAGTTGATGCCGAGATTGCTGGAACTCCCCTTCTGCTTTAGAAAATTGCTGTTGGTATGCTTCCATCCGCGAAGGGTCTTGGGTGGTCAAAAAGTCTTTAAAGACTTTATCGGCGGCGAGTAAACGAACGCTGGCAAGGTTAGCTTTAGAGAGTAGGGGATAGGCCTCTAAGTTAACGGTATTGAGTTGTTGATAAATTTCCTTGGATGAGCGTTGCATTAAGTATGTCGTAGCAACGAAGACGAGGACTAAGAAAACAAAACCAATATTCATTCTGAAAATAATCGATGGTTGTCGGCGTTGGTTCATATAATTACCCTAACTGGTTTGTCGCACTCTTTGTGGAAAACAGCTATAACAACAGGTTAAAGCACATCATCCCTTGTGCATTGTTTACTAAGCGGCAAGTTATGCTTTTTAGCTATATTAATTTTTGTAATAAATTAAGTCCAAATAACAACCCTATCACTACTACTGTTTTGAGGTAAGTCGCATGTTATATATTGTGACTTAGCAAAGGTTTTGACAAATTAAGTTGACTTATTGCGTTGCGCGAAATAAAAGATTTTAATCTTTGGTTAAGTTGGTATTGATGACAGTCCTAGTAATCTGGGGCATCCTTAATCATGCTGTGGATGTTTTTCCATCACTTGATGGCAACCTAGTTGCTCATCTGTGGTTCCTATCGCATAATCTGACGGGTTTAAACGAGTTAATGGAGTTAAAAATGGCTGAAGAAACAATATTTAGTAAAATAATCAGAAAAGAGATTCCGGCTGATGTTGTTTATCAGGATGAGTTAGTGACTGCATTTAGAGATATTAACCCACGTGCACCAAGCCATATTTTACTTGTGCCAAACAAGCTCATTCCAACGATTAACGATGTTGAAGAGGATGATGAGCTGGCGTTAGGGCGTATGATTACGGTGGCCAAAAAGCTCGCGATAGATGAGGGTATAGCCGAGGATGGTTACCGCTTAATCATGAATTGCAACATTCATGGTGGTCAAGAGGTGTATCATATTCATATGCACTTAGTGGGTGGTAAACCGTTGGGTCCAATGCTGATTGGTTAATATGCTCGGCGACTGAGTTGCCGTGAATCAGAAGCTGCCTGTTATCTGGTACGGCTTTTATTTGGCATTAAAGAAAACCATTTTGTGACTATAGAAACGGCTCCATCGAGGGGCCGTTGTTTTTGAATAAGTAATGGTAATTCATGAAAACGCATGCGCTTGTATTGTTATTGGTGCTTTTTATCTCGGGCTGTTCAAGTACAGCGCTGACACGCATGTTTAAGCACTACTCAGCGGCGAACCATACCAGTTATCAGCAGTTAGTAAAGGGAGATTATACCCAAGCGCTGGATAAGTATCAGGCCGGATTGGGAGGGGATTTTCTTGAAAATGCCGAAATGGGACGCTTAACGCTGCTAACTGGCGAGATCAAACAGGGCCAAGCGTTATTAAAAAAGGCAGATGAAGCTTTAGTTGAACAGCAAAGACAAGCACAAATTCGCGTTTCTGAGGGAGCGTCACAGCTTGGAGCGTTATTTTTAAACGATAGCGTATTGGACTATGTGCCTCCCAGTTATGAAGTTGGCTACCTTCATCTGTATTTGGCTTATACCTACTTATTGCAAAATGATTTAGAAGGCGCGTTGGTCGAGGTTCGCCGGGCAAACCAAGTACAAGAGAGGGCGCTACTAGATCGGCAAAAGCAACTTAATGCCACGCAACAACGTTTGCAAAAAGAAGGCCTTGCCAGCAATGTTGGCGCGGTTATTTCACGCTACCCGGATGCTGGCGATTTACTGGCTGCGACACAAAATAGTTACCTGATGTTTTTGTCTGCATTGTTGTACGAGGCAGACAATGACCTTAATAGTGCCTATATAGAATATCGACGAGCGCTGGCGGTTATACCTGATAACCCGGTTGTTATTGATGCGAATCTAAGGCTGGCTCGTCGACTTGGTATGACCGATGATCTTCGCTTGCTCGAACAGCGATATGGACCAAGAGAAAAGGCTGATGCTCATCAAGGTACAATTGTTGTTATTGATGAGCAGAAGGTGATACAAGCGCTTGATTCGTGGCAGGTGCCTTTAGTTTTATGGGATCGTAATGGCTACGACGTGATATATAATTTATCACTACCTTACTATCCGAATCAGCCGCCTTCTTATTACTCCCCGTTACACTTGAACGATATTGCGATGACACAATTTCAACTGAGCAATGTCGATACTATGGCAAACCAAGCATTAAAGGAAAATATGCTGTTAACCGTTACACGACAGGCGCTGCGTATTATTGCGAAGGAGCAAGTTCGTCAGGCTGCTGTCAGCAATACGAGCAATGATTATAAGCAGTTGAGCAATGTGGTCATTAATATTTTTAATGTGCTAACTGAGCAAGCGGATACGAGGAGCTGGCAATCATTACCCTCAATGGTGATGGTTTCTCAGCAGCAGGTTGAAGCAGGAGATGTTAAGCTAACATCAGATCGACATGAATGGGTAGTGCCAGTTCGAGCTGGCCGTACAACGCTGCTGTGGGTGTCTCGACAGTCGGGTAGCGCGATAGGTTGGTATAAAGTACTAGGAGAAAACCGATGAGATGGCTATTCATTGTATTTGCTATTACAGCGATGGCAGGGTGCGCAAAGTCAACAACAGGGTTGAGTATTGATAGTCAGTCTCAATCTGTGGTTCTTAATGATTTCAGTTTGTCGCGGCAACTGGAGATTGATCGTGCTATGAGTGAGCACATTAATGGCTTAATGCAAGCTAAGGTGCCACTAACAAGTAAAACCAATAAGACACTTCAACTTCAGTATCGATTCTATTGGTATGATAAACATGGTTTAGAGTTGAAAGGGAGTGACTCTCCTTGGCGACTGGTGACGATTTACGGCAAAGATCGCGTTACATTAGAGGGCATGGCCATCGATATCCGAGCTACCCAGTATCGTGTCGTGATTAGAGAGGCAGATAAGTAAAATTATGATGGAAGTAAATATGAAAAGAACAGCAATTGTCATCTTAGGTATTTCAGCCCTTTTGCTAGGTGGTTGTGCGCAAAAAGTGAGTTATGGCGATGCACAAGCAACTGAAACGACAACGGTCGGTTTTGGCTCAACAGATTTGCAAAAAATGGCCGTTGAGATGACGGATAGCATGTTGTCTTCAGGCTCGGTAGCGGCAATTACACGCGATCAACGTCCGATTGTGTTTGTTGAACGCGTGAAAAATAAAACCAGTGAGCACATAGATACCGAGTCAATTACCGACACTATTAGCACCCGCTTACTGAATTCCGGTCAGTTCCGCTTTGTTGATATGGGTCGTATTGAAGCGGTACGTGATCAGCTTAACTTCCAAAACGATGATGAGTTGGTAAATCCAAGTACCGCCATTCAGTTTGGCAAGATGGTCGGGGCTCAATATATGCTTTATGGCAACTTGTCTAGCATCGTTAAGACCGCCGGTAAGGATACCGATGTTTATTATAAGATGACGATGCGCCTAATGGACTTGGAAACTGGATTAATTGAGTGGGCAGACGAAACAGAAATCCGTAAGCAGGAGTCTCGTTCACTTCTTGGCCTATAGCATTCAACATTTCCATTTAATGCTAATGAAAGGATGGGTATTGACCCCATCCTTTTTTATTGAGTAAACAGAAAAACAGACAATCACTACAGGCCATTCGTATCAGGGCAATATTAGGCAGATTCCTCGAGTACAAACAGAGGGCATGAGCCCTTCATTCGCTGGTAAGCATACAGATGATCTTGTGAAATGAATCAGCGTGATGATAAGCGCATGCAAGGCACGATAACATAAAGAATCCGTTGTATCGCGCAGTGACGACATTACTATTATGTTGACATCTTGTTACTGACTGGGGGTGGAATTCATGCTAAATTGAATTTAGCGTTATCCTTATACAGGGAATGGTTATGATAATTTATCTGCATGGTTTTGATTCAACGAGTCCGGGTAACCATGAGAAAGTATTGCAGTTGCAGTTCATCGATGACGATGTGCGGTTTGTTAGTTACAGTACGCTGCATCCAAAGCATGACATGCAGCATTTACTAAAAGAAGTTCAAAAGCTTATTAATGAAACGAGTGATCCAACTCCTCTGATTTGTGGGGTTGGATTAGGGGGATATTGGTCGGAGAGAATTGGCTTTTTGTGCGGCATTAAGCAGGCCATTTTTAACCCAAATTTGCGCCCTGAGCTAAATATGGTGGGTAAGATTGATCGCCCTGAAGAGTACGCCGATATTACAACCAAGTGTGTGACTGATTTTAGGAAAAAGAATCAAGGGCAGTGTCTTGTGTTCTTATCTGTGAATGATGAGGTGTTAAATAACCAACAGTCAGCTGATACGCTCTCGGAGTATTATGACATTGTTTGGGATGAGCAAGAGTCGCATAAGTTTAAAAAAATCTCTCATCATTTGCAGCGAGTAAAAGCGTTTAAGCAAAGTTAGTTCCCTCCCTTCGATAAAGTGGCTGCGTTATGCAGCTACTTGTTGTGTTTTAAGCATAACGGCACGCCTTTAATTCCCTTTGACCGATGTATACGCAGAGTTTAGAGATCAATATAGACATATTAGCCTGACGCACTCTTTTGCTCTGAGCCGCATATCACCTCAATGTTGCGACAAGCTGCACCATCAGTTTTGATATGATTATGTATTACATAACATTTTAGAGTTGCCTCGGATTGCGATCGACGTGAAAGGCGACGAGGGCAGTGGTGTGATATTGTGCAGCTTGCTGCCAAAGCGATGGGTTTTGCGACTTCAATTTAACTGTGCTTAATGCGCCATGCGGTAGCCGTTGTGTGGTGCTGGATTGCTTCGGGTATATTATGTTTATTCCATCCCGATCATATATAATTGCATTTCAACTATTAGATAGAGCTGAAACATAGTGACAAATCCAATTGAAACACTGCACTCAGAGAGAATGAAAGACCTTATTGAGTATACCTCATCTTCACTTAAGACTAAGTACCCGTCTCCATTTGGTGCATCTATCTATGATGCAGAGGGCACTTTAATTGCTCAGGCTTATGATACGGTAATGAAAGAAGGTGATCCTACATGTCACGGTGAAGTTAATGCTGTTCGTAAGGCTGTTAAAAAGTTAGGTAATCACTCTTTAAAAGGTTGCACCTTATACAGCACGTGTGAGCCGTGCTCTATGTGTATGTCTACGAGTATTTGGGCTGAGATTGATACGGTAGTATTTGGAGCGACAGTCAATGAAGATGCGAGTCAGTACTGGGATCAACCCCTTGATATTACTGCAAAAGAAATAGCAGATCGTATGATAAGCAACAAATGCACTGTAATTCCAGAAGTAGAGCGTAGATTAGCGCAGCAACTATTTAGAGATTGGAAGTTAGCAATCGGAGATTAATCGGCTAAATCTACCACATGTATAACAGGGCTGTGGGGATTCGTAAGTCCCAGGCGTTATGCGCTATATCGTTCTAAAAGGATTTTGAGTGAATAAGTTATTAGAAGAGTTACTAAAACGTGGGTTTAAAGCGAAATAAACTTTAGGTGATGGGTTTTGACTGCCGCTCTACATACCGTCTTTATCCGACTCTCGTCGTGACCCTGATGACGTTACGCGACGGTGGTGCCCCTATTTATAAACAGGTAGGCGTTAGAAGACATGTTATTGTCCGCCGCATTAACAGGCTATCCGCAAGTGGTCTGAACCTATCTCCATCAGCTGCGTCTGCAATGACCCGGTTGGCTTTTACTCCCTACGCCGTTGACGCTTAGTTAACGGCGTCGTCTTGATAATCGCTTTGGTTGTGTAACATTGCCCAAATTATGCGGGCGTTCTTAGCCGCTAAAGCAAAGATGGCACGATTCATCCCACGCCGCTCAAGAATATTTCGACCCCATGCACTGAGCCTATCCTGTTTTTCACCAATATTAGCAATAACAGTACGTGCGCCACTACAAGCTTCTATGCCTATACGCATAGGTGGCATATTTGCTATTGTTGTTAGCAACTTAGCACGCGAAACGGACTTGTGAAGGAGAACAGTGCCTCGTTCGTCGGTGGCGTGTAAACTGAAGTGGTGTTTAGCAAGGTCAACACCGCAATAACAGATGGAATGTGACATGGTTACCTCCAGCATTCTCACAGCTACCACCTAAGTGTGGCAGATCTTCATGAGGGGGAATCCATGTCATTCGTTAGCGCGCTAAGGCAACATGATATTTATAAACATTATTAAGAGGAAAAGATGAAATTTAATATGTCTGTTAATGATAACTTTGCTTCATTCTTTGATGAGGGGAGTGAAATTTATATTTTCGTTGATAGTTTTGATAATGAAAACTTTGATGTGAGGCTAGGAAATATAAGTGAATCAGAGTTGATTGGCTCAATTTCTGCGAAATGTGACTCTGAATTGAACTCGAAGCTTGAAGAGCTTTATCGTAGATTTATGGAGGGGTGAACATGATTCCACAAGCTCAAATAGCTGCGCTCGAAAGTTCAGTAAATTAGATTTTACGTCGCCATAAAATGTCATTTAAGTTATCTAAGCACTTTGTTAAAGATAGAATGAATGACACACGTAATAATCCATTGATAATGATTGCTGAGCTTAACTCTATATTTAACAGGTTAACAGCATTACATGTAGGGGCACTTAAGAAGTTGAGTCATAATGATACTTTTAATATTAGGTGTACGGTTTCGCATATAAATATGCCTTGCGCTGTTAATAAGATTCACGTTGATGGTGATGAGCATCAAGAAAATATAGTTATTACGGTAATGAGGAAAAAGGATTGGAAGTCAAAGGACCCCAAAGAATTTCTTGTTTAATTTAGTAGTACGCTAACAAATAAGGATTAAACGCTGCGAAGCCAGCGCTAAATCCCGATTGTTGAACAAGCCCGATGCCTCTATATAAGTAAATTGTGCGATCATATTTAGATGTGGTATCGCCGTGATGGTTTTCTCAAGGCGAACGCTGTCATTATCCTGATTATGTTCACCTTTCGGCTACCTCGGTCGTGAGATACCAACGCAGGTCATCTCATGCTGACAGCATGGGCAGTGGCGAGTGGCTTTCGCTCGGGTAACAGGGTTAAGTCGCGGCAGTTGATAAAACAGGCCAAGAAGCAGGACATGCAGCAATCCGTTACGGTCGAGTTTAACGGTACTCCATGAGTGAGTCTTAATCAGGCTGGCGAAGTATTGCTTGAGCTGCTCGGTGGTTAATGTATCAGGGCAGCAGTTAAAGAACTGACTTATCCGACGAACCGCACGAGAATAGGCATCAATGGTTGCCGGGCGTTTACCTTGCAGCGATAGGTTGGTAAGGTGTTGTTAATAAGGGAAGTTGTAGCGAGCAAGTTCAGTGGTGTTCATGGTGCTGACTCCTTGTTGACCATCGAATGATGGGTTATAAAGAGTATGGTGGTCTTACGCTTTACTCTGCCGCAGAGCGGCTTCGTTCAACAAAGGCATCAAGGTGATGCGTAACGCTTGGCGGTTTTGGAGTTAATTTTGGTTTGGGTGATTACGGTTTAAAATTTGGCTTCAGTGGTGCGTAACTCACAACTTAAGCGGGCGTTAGTTGTTTAATCAGATTACGGAGAAATCATTGGATATCATTTTTACTCATTCGCCAAATTCTGAGGACATCGATTGCATCTATCAAGGGTTAGGCGATTTTAATCAAAGATTTGTACCAGAAATAACAGATGAGTCTTTTGCTATTTTTGTTCGGGATAAATCAGGAGAAATTCTCGGTGGTTTGACTGGTTTTATCTATATTACGTCAGTTCAAATTAGATTTTTGTGGCTATCAGAAAAGCTAAGGAATCAAAGGGTTGGAAGTGCGCTAATGGAGAAAATAGAACTAATATGTAAAGAGCGAGAAATAAGTAATATCGCAGTTGATACGTATACGTTTCAAGCTCCCAAATTTTATGAGTCTCATGGTTTCAAGGAAATTGGTCGTTATAAGGACTATTTGAGAAAAGACGTGGATAAAATTTTTTATCAAAAGGTGCTTATAAACAATTAACAAAGCTTCAAACCGACATACAACGCGTGGCATTTTTAGTTTGCAGTGATTTTATTGTTTAAGGCGTAATGCGGCGGCTTGATTTATGCGTTGTCTGCGGTTTAAGCAGGCGTTACACACCTAGGATAATCTGATGTTTTTTACTAAATCGGCTATATATTTGGAAGTTTATGAGGGTAAGGTAAAAGCTACTGAATTACACTCTGATCGCTCAACTGAATCTGCTTGTAGTGGTTTGAATCATCAAAGGTCATTAATGGGTGATTTCTTTAGTGTAGAGAAATGTTTTAAAGAAACCCTCAGTCAGCTATGCCCTAAAAAACTTCTTAATACTCCACCTATTTTGTACATTCATTTATTTGGTAAAAATGAAGGTGGGTATACAAATGTTGAAGTTAGGGCATTTACAGAAGCTGGAATGGGGGCTGGGGCAAGAGCCGTGAAACTCATAGACAGTAAAAATATAATTAATAAAGAATTGCTACTTAAAGGGCAGTTTTCCGAATTAAAAGGTGTATAACAAATAAGGATTAAACGCTGCGAAGCCCAGGGAAATCGCATGAACATCCCCGTATTACAAGGCTTTAGAGTTTAGTTAATATTGCAATTTAGATGTACTCTCTGTCGCATTTTCCAAATGAAATTGTCGTAAATCTAGGATCACCTTGTTGATCATTTTCAGTGTTTTCTAATGATTTCCTACCAAGGAGGCCTAATTATGAGCGAGTTTACGAATCCATTTATGCATTTTTCAGTCATCAAAGATTATCGCCAAAAAGGTAAAGTGAACCATGAATTGTCAGACATCATTTTACTGACTGTTTGTGGTGTTCTGTCAGGTTTTGATACTTGGAAGGCATTCATGACTTTGGTGTTTTTCGCGTAGATTTTCTTTCAGAGCTTGGTAACTTTAAAAGTGGAATTCCGTCGGCAGATACAATTGCCCGGGTGATGGGAATGATTAGTTTGAAAGCAATGCAAAATGCGTTTATTGCGTGGATGAAAGACTGTCATAACTTGACGGACGGTGAAGTTGTAGCCATCAATGCTTCAGAACAGTGATGGTGGTGAAACTTATACGAGCAAAGAACTTCACGATGCAACGCGAGCGCATTGGGGAGTAGAATCGATGCATTGGCTGCTCGATGTAGCGTTTCGCGAAGATGCATGCCGTATTAGGGTCGACGATCGTGCAGAGGCTTTTTCAAGGATCAGGCAGGTCTGTTTGAATATGTTGAAGCAAGAAATAACCTTTAAAGGAGGCATTCAACGCAAGAGAATGAAGTGTGCGATGGATGAAAATTATTTAAGCAAGGTACTCAGAGCCCTTGCATGACGCAGAAGTTCATGCGATTGCCGTGGGCTTGTGAATGAGAACAGCGCCTCGTTCGTCGGTGGCGTGTAAACTGAAGTGGTGTTTAGCAAGGTCAACACCGCAATAACAGATGGAATGTGATATGGTTACCTCCAGCATTCTCACAGCTACCACCTAAGTGTGGCAGATCTTCATGAGGGGAATCCATGTCATTCGTTATGCGTAAATGGAGGAAACATGGAAAATCAGGGAAAGCTGTTCTTCTTCTGTGGCAAGATGGGAGCAGGTAAATCGACGAAATCTAAGGGTGTGGTTGCTGAAAATAATGCAGTCCTAATTTCAGAAGACGATTGGTTGTCAGCTCATTATCCTTCGCAAATTCAAACATTTGACGACTACATTAAGTACTCAAATCTCATTAAGCCTTTTGTTAAAAGCCATGTTCAAAGTTTGTTGAATGTCGGGGTTAACGTTGTCATGGATTTTCCCGCGAATACTATCAAGCAAAGAGCTTGGTTCGTATCACTGTGCGTCGAAGTAGGTAGTGAGCATGAGCTTTGGTATTTAGATTTAACAGATGAGCAATGTTTATCCCAAATTGCTAAACGTCGAATTGAACAACCCGAAAGAGCTATGTTTGACACGGAGGCTGTATTTCATCATGTGACTCAGTATTTTGAAGCTCCAGAAGAGAGTGAAAAACTCAGTCTAGTGCGTGTGGGAGAATACGCATACAAGGCATTTAAGGCGGATTCCTAATGCTTGGCATTTTTGGTGCTAAATTTGAGTACAGTGTTTACGGTGGTAAGGTTAAGTTACGTGGTAGCGTTACTCACACCTTAATTGGGCTACATGGACTTCTCTTGTTCTTGAATGTATTTGATCCCCCATTTTTCAATTGCTTCCAATACAGGTTTAATTGATGTTCCAGTCTCTGTGAGAGAATATTCAACCCGCGGGGGAACTTCTGAATATACAGTTCTTTTGATAATTTTATAGCCTTCAAGCTCTCTTAGTTGCTTGGTGAGCATTCTTTGCGTGACATTGGGAATGAGTCGTTGTAATTCGCTGAAACGTCTTGTGCTGTTCCATAAATGAAAAATGATGAAACCTTTCCATTTTCCACCAATGATATTCAATGCAACTTCGTATGGGCAGTCAGGGTTACAAGTTCTGATATCATTATTCATTATTTCTCCAATGGTATACATTTTGTGTGTATGGCACTTTTTTGTGCATTCTTGTTGGCGACATAATAATATAATAGGATTTCTATATCAACAGAATGTAAAGGTGCTTACAATGGGAAATTTTAACAACAACAATGGAACCAATTCAAGTTTAATTAACTATTTAAGTAAAGTGTCGGTATTGTCGGTTTCTACAGTGGTCACAGTGATTATGTTTTATCTTGTTATGTTTGTTTTGAATCCAAACATTGATTCTAGTGATGGATTTAGTGTTATTAAATTGCAACTAGCGTTTGATCAAACTGTCGGTTTGAATATCATAAATAGCTGGGGTAGTGATGGAGTTGCTTACTTCTTAGATTGGATTTATTTAGATTATATTTATGCAGCCTCATACTCTCTGTTCTTTTCATCACTTTTAGCTTATCTTCTTCGTAAAAAGTGTTATTACCTTGACCCAAGACTAAACCTAATAGTATTTGTTCCATTCTTTGCTGGCTTTTTGGATTGCTTAGAGAATACAATGGAGGTGTTTTTTTTACGAAGTCCTAATGAATTTATTAATGAGGTGTTTTGGTTTCATTCTATGGTTGCTGCTGTAAAATGGATGATGTTACCCTTGATATTACTGTGTGCAATTTATATTTCGACATTTGGCCTAACAAATAAGGATACGTGTCGCGCAGCCGACACTTCTATCCGGTTGTTGGACAAGCCCGAATAACCTTATTAAGTAAATTGCTCGGAGGGAGTTTGCTAGGCCTTGCGCCCGCGACTTTGCTCAAGACGAGCGCAGCCTAGAAGTGATAACAATGCTATTCACTTCAGTGTCTTACTGCCTGAGTTCGGTATTACGTTGGCGTTCTCCTCGTAGGTGTTGAGTGCCATTATCCTTATTCAATTTGCCTTGCGGCTATCTCGGTCGGGTGGCGCCGACACAGCACATAGCATGCTGGCAACATGGGCAGTCCTGTTTTGCTTTCTGGGGCTTGGTTTGTTCAGGTAACTGCCATGGCGCAAGCCATAATCCCGCACCCGCTGTAACCCTTTTGGCAGCACATGTTGCAAGATAAGCCACAAGAACTGCACAACCGGTAAGCCCCGCCCAACGTTACGACAGTCGACTACCCACTCGGTGGGGAGCGGTCCCGGAGGAAGCCCTTATTACTCTCGTGCCACTGCCTGCGTTGTGGGTGGTAGAAGAATTGCAATCCGTTGCGGTCGAGTTTGACGGTACTCCATGAGTGGGTCTTAATCAGGCTGGCGAAGTATTGCTTGCGCTGCTCGGTGGTTAATGTGTCTGAGCAGCAGTTAAAAAACCGACTTATTCGACGAACTGCACGAGAATAGGCATCAAAGGTTGCCGGGCGTTTACCTTGCCGCGTCAGGTTGGTAAGGTGTTGTTCATAAAGGAAGTAGTTCAGTAGCGTTCATGGTGTTAACCATCGAATGATAGGGGTTACAAGAAGTATAGTGCGCTTAGTAGTTTCGGTAGGAGCTTCTTATGGTTGGTTTTAGGCAATAAGCGACAAATTTTCAGGAGGTTGTTAGATTATTATGGATAGTAAAAGAGCGGCGCAACGTTGGGTTATGGGGGGCGGTGTTTTTAATTGTGTTGTTGCATTTCCATTCTCAATGCCATTTCTACATGAGTCGTATATTAATTTGTTTAATTGGTTAAATGCCTTCTTAGGGCTTGGCGGTAATGATTGGATTCCTCCAAATGATGGAGGGAATATGTTATTTCTTAATACTGCTGGTTTAGCATTATTTCTTATTGGAATGATACTCATTTATGCATCTAAGAATGTTTCATCGCGTATTGAAATTGCATTATTTAATGGTGTTGTTCGTTTTGTTTGGGCAATGGTTGCGACTCATTACTTAGTAAGTCATGAAATAATAAATTTGATGTATTTAATCGTCGCGGTAGATTTGATACTTGCATCTTCCTATATATATTATTATTTTGTGATAAAATCTATGAGAAATCATGAAGCAATAGCATAGCTGGTCACTTGGTAGTTAGAAGAGTACAACGTTGGCGATGAGCTCATTGAGAGTGGTTTAACACCTTTGCTGTGAACTCAACGCTTGGTATTTTGTGTTTGAATCGATTTTAGTGGTCCTAGCACCGTGGCTTAGGCCAGGTGCTGGCGTTTTATCGCCCCTTAACACGGCTAGAATTTTGGAGGAAAGATGGATATTTCTCTTAGACAAGCAAATGAATCAGACATTCCTTTTTTGCTGTCTCTGCGAGATAAAACAATGAGACAATATCTCGTAGAAGCAGGTATGCCAATAACTACCGATGAATATGAAAAGAGAATACGCTTTGAGTTTGCTCATGCAAAAATCGTTGAGCTCAGCGGTAAGCCTATTGGTCTGTTCAAAGCTAAATATAATCAAGAACTTAATTATTGGTACTTGGTTCAAATTCAGATCACACCAGAGTTTCAAGGTTTAAAAATTGGTCGTAAGCTAATTCTTAACCTTATTGTCCAAGCAGAAACAACAAAATCTAAAGTTGGTTTAAGTGTTATCAATACGAACCCCGCGAAAAAATTGTATTTGCAACTAGGCTTCGAAGTTGTCAAAAACTCGGGATATGAATACTTAATGGAACTACAAGCGTAATATAGTGTTATGCTATTAGTGGTTTTAGGTGCGGATGATAAAGGAACATTAAAAACTCTTTGTGAAAATATAGATAAAATAAGTAGGTACGTTTATCAGGTGTCTGTGAACGAGAATTAATCTCATTCTTTAGATCTCATGGAGGATAATGTGGAAGGTATTGTAATAAAGAGCCCTTTAAAAGGGCAGTGGGCAATTATAAATGCTCCTGGTCATCCAGAGTTAGCCTTTGATTTTTTAGCGGTGGATGACAGAAAGAATCCTTACCCTGCTTTGTTGTTATTACCACATATATTTGTCAGTATTCCTGTGACCTCGGTTTTTGCATGGGATCAACCAGTTTTTTCTCCATTTAGCGGTGAGGTGGTTGATTGCTATGATGGTGAAAATGATCGCCAGAAGATAAGTCTTCTAAAAGATTTAATTACATCTTTAGTAAAGCGCCATCCAAGTGGTTCAATGTTTAATAAATTTGGAGGTAATTATATAGTGTTAAAAAGTGAAGATGGTGGTTTCTTTGCATTATTAGCGCATTTGAAATCTGGCTCTGTCATGGTAAATAAAGGCGACATGGTTACTGAAGGACAATTTCTGGGTGCGGTAGGTAATTCAGGTACGTCAATTCAGCCACATTTGCACTTTCAATTAATGAAAGTTGCGGAGCCATTCCCATATGCTGAAAATCTACTTAACTTTAGTATTGAACAGTTTAAAATTAAAAGAAATGGAGCTTGGGATACTATGCATATTAGTGCTATACGCAACGGAGATCATTTGTATCTATAGAGTGTCGAGCGAAAACTGTGTTGGCTTAATTGATTGTAACGCGCTGCGGCTTCTGGTTTCGGGTGTATATATAATTTCAAACCAATCTGTTAATAGGCACTACACGCTCGGCGTTATATCTCACAAGGAAGTAATATGCGAAAGTTAGTAAGTTCAGGCTCTCATCTTGAAGGACCAATAGGGTTTTCCCGAGCGAGTCGTATTGGTAACTATATTGCGGTAGCAGGTACTGCACCGATCGATAATGGTGAAACGGTGTTTGAAGGTAAGGTTTATGAACAAACTAAGTACTGTTTACAAATATCCCTTCGTGCAATAGAAGAGGCGGGTGGCACTATCAATGATGTAATTCGTACACGAATAATGCTTACAGATATTCGCGATTGGGAGTTAGCGGCAAAGGCTCACGGGGAGATGTTCGGAGAGCAACGTCCTGCCTGCACGTTTGTTGAAGTAAAGGGATTCATAGACCCTTCGTGGCTGGTTGAGACAGAGGTTGATGCAATCGCTGAAGAGTTATAATAGATTGTTCAAGTCGACTGCCATGCTACATACGATCTTGTGAAGAAGACACCTTCTTTCGTCAATAATTGAGAGAACTTGTGCGTTTTTAAAAGGATTATTTTGGTGGAAAATAAATTAATAGTGGTTGTTGGAGCTACTGGCAATCAAGGCCAGTCGGTCATTGGAAAGTTGATAAAACAGGGGTATCGAGTTAGAGCTTTAGTTCGTAACCCAAAAAGCGCAAAAACCACATTTGATCAGAGCGTTGAGATATTCAAAGGGGACTTAAGTGACAAGTCATCATTGAAATTGCTACTAAATAATGCTCATGGGTTGTTTTTTGCGCTGCCGTTTACAAGAAGTTCGATTGAATACGGAAAAGTACTGTTAGACCTCGCTAAGGAGTCGAATGTTAAACATATAGTTTATTCCTCGGTAGGAGGCGCTGATAGATATACTGAAGTTGAACATTACAAAGATAAAAAGCAAATAGAAAATTATCTTAAGAGGATCAATAAACCTTATACAATATTACGGCCTGTAGGATATATGGAAACATTTGCTAACCCTAAAACCATAAAGGTCATGACAGGTATGTTGAGTTTATACCTTAAAGGTGATGACAGGTTTCAGTTAATATCCGTTCAGGATATAGGTAAGTTTGTGTCGCTTTCATTTTCCTATCCAGATAAATATTTAGGGAAGGAGATGGAAATTGCAGGAGATGAATTGTCGCTAAATGAAATTTTCGATAAAATTGACAAAATTAAGAATGTAAAGGTTTCACCAATGAGGTTTCCAAAGTTTACCAAATACATACTTCCTAAAGTTATGAAGCAAATGTTTACCTTTTATGCAAATGATGGCTGGTGTGCTGATATAAATTCGTTGCGTGAAGAGAATTCAGAGTTATTATCTTTTGAGGATTGGCTTAAAACAATTAATTCCTATTAGGTTTATGCTCTAAGCAATAGTTTTTTATCTTTTTATGGTATAAGTAGAGACCTTATTGCAGACGCTATGAGTGCTTACAATTTTAGAGACAAGGAAGAAAATTTGTTCAAGCTTTACTATTATCCAAACAATGCAAGTCTAGCCCCTCATTTTTTGCTTCATCACTTGAATGCAGACTATGAGCTACTGCTAGTTGATAAGAAATCAAACGCCCAGAAGTCAGCGGATTACCTTAGACTTAATCCAGCAGGTCGCATACCCACGTTAGTTGTGGATGAACAGCCAGTTTTCGAAAGTTTGGCTATCTGTATACATATTTGTGAGTTGTTCCCTGAATCAGATCTAATGCCATCTATCGGCAACCCTCTGCGCCCTTTATTTTATCAGTGGTTAGCATTTCTAAATAACACGCTGCAAGCCGAACTCATGGTTCGCTATTACCCTCATCGTCACACCAATGATGAAGCTACCATTCCAAATGTTGTAGCGGCGCAGGACGAAAGAGTTGCTGACGCATTATCAATCATCAACGACCAGTTAGAGCACAATGCGTACTTACTTGGTGATACCCTAACAGCATGTGACTACTTCCTCTTTATGCTTGCGGAATGGTCGCTGCCAATAGAAAAATCGCCACTGACTTTGGAGCATCTAGCTGCGTATTTGAAGCGCCTTTGTTTAAACCCCTCGATCAAGGCTGTGTGTGACATCGAAGGGATAGATCTCGCACCATTTAAGTAATACGCATACCAGCACTTAGAAAAATTCTCGGCGCTCGGTCAACAGGTGGCGAAAATCATTGATTATTCGAAGCAACACAGGATAATGCGTGACTATTTCTCGTTTTCAAAAGTGATTTAAATGCGTCTTGATAAGTTTATTTGTAAAAGCACCGAGTTAACAAAGAGTGAAGCCATCAAAATAATTAAACAGGGTGACATTCGGGTTAATGGCGATGTCGTAATGAATGAAGCGGTTCAAGTTCATGAAAATAATACAGTATTATTGAATGGCGTAAAGCTGAAGGCGCGTGATTTTCGTTACATTCTTATGCATAAACCTGCGGGAACGATCTGTTCCAATGTGGATGAAGTATACCCATCGCTGTTTAATTATTTGGATGCTTATAATGTAAGTGAACTGCATATTGCAGGTCGCTTAGATGCAGATACAACAGGCATGGTTTTAATTACCGATGATGGACGTTGGTCATTCAATATTACGGCACCAACAAGAGCGTGTGGAAAGGTTTATCGTGTGACCTTGTCGCGACCGATTGCAGACGACGTCGTCGTTAAGTTTAAAAGCGGCATTAAATTACAAGGGGAGCAGCAATTAACGCGACCCGCAATTTTGAAAATTATTCGCTCTAATGAGGTGCTTTTAACTATTACAGAGGGTAAATTTCATCAGGTAAAGCGCATGTTTTCTGCGGTGGGTAACCGTGTGGTGTCGCTTCATCGTGAGGCTATTGGTGACGTTAGTCTTGATGTCGATGTTGGGCAATGGCGTTACTTAACTGACTGTGAAGTAAAGTCTTTAGCATATTAAGTGTATCGCCTTATTTGTTAGTTTACTTTGTAATGCTATTTCAAGCCGAATCGCTTTATGGTCTTAATAGGGATGAGTGGCGAAAAAGAAAACTGTGAAATTACAAGAACATCCTTTTTATTATTCTAGATATTATTAATCTCCCAAAATATTTATTTTTCATCGTAAAATAACATCCTTGTATAATCTAGTAAAGCTTGCCGAATTGTTATTTTTATCAATACTTCATGTCATGTTCTCTATATATTTCGACTTATCTGGCTTGTCACCCATATTGTCAACAGTGATCCATGTCTTGTTTTGCGTCTTAATTATCTACGTAAAAATAGATCCCTGTTGCATATTAACATTAATATTCTGCGGTCAGTGTATTGATCGTGGTTATATGTAAGCGGTTACTTAAACCGATTACATATTGATTCTCAGAGTAGTAAATGACCTATGGAGAGGGAATAGATGAAAATATTTTTATGCTGTGCGGCTGGTATGTCGACAAGCATGCTTGTGGCAAAAATGGAGCAGGCAGCGCGCGAAAAAGGTGTGGATTGTGAAATTTCAGCCCATTCAATTGCGGAGTTTGAAGAGTGTATTCAATGGAGTGATGTGTGTCTCGTTGCCCCTCAAGTCAAATTTAAATACGAAGAGTTTAAATCCAGAGCCGCCATTTTAGGCAAAGGCTGCGGACTGATCAATATGATGGATTACGGTCTATTGAAAGGTGATGCGGTGTTAGTGCAAGCAATGGAATTGTATCAAGCGCAGGCAACGATGGAGAGTTAGTATAATGGCTATTTTCGATAAAGTATTGAGTTTTGTAGAAAATGTAGTGGCTCCTGTGGCGGGAAAAATATCGGCTCAAAAACACGTTAATGCAATCAAGGACGGTTTTGTATCGACCATGCCATTTTTGATTGTGGGTTCGATGTTATTGGTTTTAGCCTTCCCACCCTCTGAAGGAAATGCTTTCTTTGATGCGTGGCATGGTTTAATTGCTGTTATCGGGTTCGATAACATCATGGCTCCTTTCCAGCTTAGTATGGGCATATTTGCCTTGTACGCAGCTTTTGGGATTGGGTTTAGTTTAGCTGAAGCGTATAAGTTACGCCCAA
Source organism: Thaumasiovibrio clandestinus (assembly GCF_047250365.1). NCBI lineage: Bacteria > Pseudomonadati > Pseudomonadota > Gammaproteobacteria > Vibrionales > Vibrionaceae > Thaumasiovibrio > Thaumasiovibrio clandestinus. The sequence goes on along the minus strand of NZ_JBLBVL010000001.1, from coordinate 194,441 downwards.
TGAATACGGGGATGCTTTCTATGTTTGCATTCTTATTGGCAGCAGCACCTATGATTAGCGTTGATATTGGTGGTGTGTTGCCTGGTGCATTCCTTGGTGGCACAGGCGCATTCACGGCGATCCTTTGTGGCTTATTCGTACCAGAAATGCAGCGGTTACTTATTAAATACAACATCCGAATCAAGATGCCGGCAGCTGTGCCTCCAAAGATATCAGCATCATTTGATTTGCTGATACCTATTGTTTTTATCTCGATTATCGTTATGTCTGTGAACGTGTATCTGGACCAATTCGGAATGCAAATTCCTTCTGCAATTATGCAATTGTTTCAACCGCTGGTTGTAGCATCGGATAGTTTCATTGCGTGTTTAATTGCCGTGTTGTTAGTTCAGATGCTTTGGTTCAGTGGTATCCATGGTGGTTCGGTTGTTGGTGGTATTATCGGTCCTATGCTGCTTATTAACCTTGGCTTAAACCAAGATGCGCTGGCCGCTGGCGAGCCCCTTCCTGCCATTTTTATTAATCCGGTTATGGATTTCTTTATTTTCGTTGGCGGTGCTGGCGGTACGTGGGGCTTAGTCGTGTTAATGATGCGCTCTAAAGCAACTCAACTTAAAACCATTGGTAAGATGTCGATAGTCCCGGGGACGTTTAATATCAATGAACCCGTCATTTTTGGTACGCCAATAGTGATGAACCCAATTTACTTTATCCCTTGGATGCTTGCGCCAACCGTTAATACAGTCATTGTTTGGATGGCCTTTAAAACTGGCTTCCTTGCAAAGATCATCGCAATCCCACCATGGACAATGCCTGCGCCGATCGGTGCCATCATCGCAACTAACTCAGGAACAGCTGCGCTGGTCGTATTAAGCAGTGTTGTTGTGAGTGGCATTATTTTCTATCCCTTCCTTAAAGTTCATGAGCGCCAATTACTGGCAGAAGAACAAGCAATGGAAGAGAAGAAACCGGAGACAACAACGGTGAATGGAGGCGATCTTGATGCAGTTAGAAATTAATAACGAATCAGATATTTCGGAAGAGTTTTTGATGACATTGTTATGCCAAGCCGGTGAAGCTCGCTCTGCCTTTATGGAAGCGATGCGAGTAGCAAGACAAGGCAAATTCAAAGAAGCAGAAGCTTTTCTTAAGTCGGGTGACAGTGCGCTAGTAGACGTGCACAAGTCTCAAACATCCTTAATTGGGTTTGATGAGGGAGCAGGAAAAGTCACCATGACATTAATTCTGACTCATATTCAGGACCATATAATGACCACTATGTTGTGCCGTGAATTAGCGGAGGAAATTGTAGCCATTCATTATCAGTTGCAAAGGAGTCAGAACCATGAAGAAGCGTATATTTGATTATACCGCGGAAGATGTTCGAAATGCATCTCGAGAACAAGTCGTAAATAGCATTCGTCACTCAGAAGGCCGTACCATCATGGTGGAAAACGTGGTATCGATTACCCCACCAATTGATTTGGTGTCAGGGCCTGAAATTGCGGCCGCGTTTGGTGCAGACATGATTACGCTTAACTGCTTGGATATTATGGATCCAAAAATTAAAGTGTTGTCAGAGATTGCTGATGAATATATGACAATCGAGCAAGTTAAGGCGCTTACAGGTCGATTAATTGGCTGTAATTTAGAGCCTGTGCCTGCGAATGTCGGTCATGTCGACGTTGGTCGTACGGTCACAAAAGAAACGGTTGAGCGAGCGGTTGAGCTAGGCTTAGATTATGTCATGTTAACGGGTAACCCTGGTAATTGCGTTACACAAGAAACCATCATGGAAGCCATTGGGCTGGTGCGAAATGTATCGAAAGATATCATTGTCGTGGCGGGGAAAATGCACGCGGGTGGTGTCGGTAACGACTATAACCTCAATATTGTTCCTGGTTTTGCAGAAGCAGGGGCGGACATTATGATGTTCCCAGCACCTTATACCACTCCGGGTGTTTGTGCTGATATGGCTAAAGAAATGATGGCAGCGGTACATAACAGTGGCATGTTAGGGATGTTGGCAATAGGTACATCTCAGGAGGGGGCAACAGAGTCGTATATTGAGCAAGTCGCAATGGCTTCTAAGGCGGCAGGCGCTGATATTGTGCATATAGGTGATGGAGGGTATAGCGGCATTGCACCACCAGAAAACATTATGCGACTTGGCCTTACGTTACGTGGCCGTCGCCATCAGTTTAAGCGAATGATTAACCGTAGATAGCCAATACGGTATTCAGTGTTGATATAAAACTAGCAAGGTACATCTTACTTAATATATGTACCTTCGCTAGTCAGTTCGGGCTTATCCCTAATCTTAATTGTACACACATGAACGGACCTCTCATGTGCATTTAATTCTGGAGTGGAATAGAATGAACAAAATAAAATTCCCATTGAAAATGCTAACTATCGCATTAGCAGCAAATATGGCAATGTCATCATTTACATTGGCAGAAATGTATCATCCTCAAGCTAAAGAACTAGATTTATTATGGAAGGTTATCGATCATAATATAGGTGAAAATAAGTTCCTTGGCAGTTTAACGATTACGAACAATGGCTCTGAAATTCTCGGAGATAGTGGTTGGTCACTATATTATAGCTCTGTGCGCCCGCCAGCCTCTGTGTTACCGTTAGATAGTGAAGATGGAAATTTGGCACGTAACGAAATTGCCGCTCAAAATTTGGTGTTAAGGAATGCAGATATATCTAAAAGTGGTGACTATTTTGTTTTAGAGCCTGTTGCTGGTTTTGAGCCAATTTATCCTGGTGAGTCTAGAGAAATATTCATTACTGCACAATATTGGCAAATGCTGAAAAATGATTCGCCATCAGGATTTCATATTTCTTTTAATGGTGAAACACCAAGAGCGGTATCTGTGGATGTTCATATGGATCCGTCAGACTTAAAACAAACCAGACAGAGCATATACGATATTATGCCGGTGCAAACGCCAGCACTTAGATTTGATGAAAACACTACGCCGACGTTGGAACTGGCCCTTGAAAACAAAGTTGTGCCACAATTGCAATCTGCACATAATAAAGACGGCGCATTTTTAACACTACTTGGTTGGATGGGGGCAATAAATGCACCTGATAGCCTCAACAAGGAAGCACTGTATTTACAAAGTGCTTTGCAAGACCTTGTGGTTGGGGAGTTTCCTATCAATTCAGAGCGAGCAGATACAGCAAACCTTATTACGCTCAAATTGAATTCAAACTTAGACACGGATTCAGACGGAACGCCAGATAGTGAAGGCTATCGGTTAGATATTGATCCATTTAATGGCATTGTTATAGAAGGTAAAGACGCCAGTGGCGTGTTTTATGGTATTCAGACCCTAAGGCAGTTGATCCCGCAAGATGTTTATAAAGCCTCGGTAACGGGGAACAAAATGCAACATGCTGTCTTACCGGCGATGAGCGCATACGATGCACCCCGTTTCGAATATCGAGGGATGATGCTGGATGTTGCCCGAAACTTCCAAAGTAAAGACACCATTTTTAAGCTGATAGATCTTCTGGCTTTTTACAAGATTAACAAATTTGAAATTAATATAGCCAACGATGAGGGCTGGCGTATCGAAATCCCCGGTATTCCCGAGTTAACTGAATTTGGATCTAAGCGTGGTTATGATATTGAAGAAACGTCTATGTTACATACCTTTATGGGGTCAAGTAATGAGTTTCAACCCGGAGATGGAATAGAGGGTAAACCTCGTAACGTGGTTGAAGCGAACAATGGTGTTGCGCCTCAGTTCCAAGGGTTCGAAATTGCGCAACAGAACTTCCTTGGTAAAGGGTGGGGGTATTATACGGTAGAAGACTTTAAAGACATTCTAAAATATGCAGCAGATCGCCATATAGATGTCATTCTTGAATACGATTTTCCTGCACACGCGCGTGCTGCAATTAAAGCAATGGAATACCGTTATAATAAGTATAAAGACAGTGATCTTGTCGAAGCGAACCGCTATCGTTTAATCGATCCACAAGACGAATCAACATATTATACTCCCCAGTTCTACACCGACAACATAGTGAATCCATCATTACCTGGCACTTATGAGTTTCTTAATAAAGTTATCAAAGAAACAAAGGCAATGTACGACGCGGTGCCGGGTGCAAAGGCAACACGTTTGCATGGTGGTGGTGACGAGCTTCCTCATTTAGGGCCAAATGAGTGGTGGGCGAAATCACCAGCGATTCAAAGTAACCCTGAAACAGCGGGTAAAACAGACGCTGAGTTGTTTGATTACTTTTTTGTTAAGTGGGCAAACATTATTCGTCAAAATGGGTTTCAAATGGCGAGTTGGGGTGATGTATTGACCCACAACGGCACAGGAAATGTGGATTATGGCGAAATATACCCGATTTTTTGGAACAACGTTTGGGGGTGGGGGAATGAACATAAGTCGTACGAATTTGCGAATCAAGGCTATAAAGTGGTGTTATCGCATGCAACTAACTTATATTTTGATCTCGCATACAATAAACACCCAGACGAAATTGGTTATCATTGGGCGGGTTATACTGACACCAAAAAGACCTTTGAGTATCGGCCATTTAATATCTACGCAAATGGTAAAATAGACAAGTTGGGTAATCCTGTTTCATGGAACCCATCTTGGGTCCACCTTTCTGAAGAAGGGAAAAAGAACGTAACAGGTTTGCAGGGGCAACTCTTTGCTGAAAACGCGAAATCACCAGAGATAATGGAATATTTAGTGTTTCCAAAACTTCTGGGTGTGGCTGAACGAGCATGGGTAACAGATATGCCTGTCGAAGATTTACCCGATCAAAACGGTAAGACTGCGATGGATCGTGCATGGGATGTGTTCTCGAATACTTTGGGCCAATACGCTTTAGCTCAATTAGAGTACATACAACCTGTTGATATTTATGAACAGGTTAGTGATGGAGTTGGTGTTAATTATCGTATACCACTGCCTGGAGCGGTAATTGATGCTGGCAAGCTGACCATTAATACGCGTTTCCCTGGATTACAAAATCAATATTCGCTTGATGGAGGGCAAACTTGGGTTCCTTACTACGGGCCTGTAGACGTTAGCCATGCAACGGATATCAAAACCCGTAGCATTACTCATTCTGGTAGAAGTAGCAGAGTGGAAAGTGTACTGCAATAATTAACCGCAATCCCAAGTAGGAAGCAGCCCTTTGTGGCTGCTTCCTCATTTTACAATGCCCTGTTTAAGCTTCAATCAATGAGAGGGTAGACTCCGTCCTTATCATGTGTTTCTTTGCCTGTGATGGGGGGATTAAAAACACATGCCATCACCATCTCTTGATCTTTAAATGCCCTTAGGTAATGTTTGTCGTGCTTATCAAGCACATATAATGTTCCTTGCTTTATGGGATAAGTTGCTCCTCCTATTACCTCAATCTCACCTTCCCCGCTTATGCAGTACACTGACTCTAAGTGATTTTTATAGTGAATATGCGTTTCAGTATTTTCGTAGATAGTTGTAATGTGAAAAGAGAAGCCCATATTGTCATGTTTGAGTAGCATACGAATACTCTCCCAAGTCTCTGATACAACTCTACGTTCACTGTCACGGCATTCATCTAGTGTCCTAACAATCATTCTATATTCCCTATTTATGATGCTTTTTTGAGGCGTATATTTTCTACGTGAACGACGGCTTGCTCAAAAATGGCTAATCCTTGCTCCAATTCTGTTTTTGTAATAATGAGTGGACAGAAAAACTTCACTACTTCGTCATTTGGACCCGCAGTTTCAATCACCATACCGCTGTTAAAGCAGGCTTTTGCAATTTCACTGGCGAGTTGGCCATTGTGACATTCAATTCCTATCATCATGCCTCTGCCTTTTTGTTGGACAAAAAGGCTAGGGTGGCGTGCAATACAGCGCCCAAGTGCGTGCGATATTTTTTCGGAGCATTGCGCGATATGGGCTTCAAGCTGATTGTTTGACCAATAAGTCTCTAGGGCTTTAGCTGCTGTTATGAATGCGTGGCTATTACCTCGAAATGTACCGTTGTGTTCCCCAGGCTTCCAGATGTCGAGTTCGGGCTTCATTAACACAATTGCCATAGGCAACCCATAACCACCAATTGATTTAGACAACGTCACAATATCGGGGCAAATGCCGGCAGGTTCAAAGCTAAAGAAAGTGCCAGTGCGGCCACACCCTGCTTGGATATCATCCACAATCATTAATATATTGTTAGCCTTGCAGATATGGCTTAAGTGTTGCAGCCATCGGTTAGAGGCAACATTAAGTCCGCCTTCTCCTTGTACCGTTTCCAGCAATACTGCGGCTGGTTTATCAATCCCTGCAGAACGATCAGCCAGCATGGTTTCGAATAATTTCAAGCCATCTACCTCCGCGTAACCTTCAAAGGGGAGGCGTGTGATGTTGTTGAGGCTAGTCCCTGCTCCTTGGCGGTGGTGTTGATTGCCTGTTGCAGCCAATGCCCCAGCCGTGCAGCCATGGAAACCATTAGTAAACGCGACAATAGAGCTACGCCCAGTGACCTTACGTGCTAGCTTTAGCGCTGCTTCAATGGCGTTTGTACCCGTTGGACCCGTGAATTGAACTTTGTAATCTAATGTTCTGGGAGCAAGAATGTAACGCTCTAAAGCGGTTAAGAATTTGGCTTTTGCCTCTGAATGCATATCGAGGCCGTGAGTAATGCCATCCATCTCAATATATTCAAGTAAAGCCTGCTTCAATACAGGATTATTGTGACCGTAATTAAGTGATCCGGCCCCAGCCAGAAAATCGAGGTACCGTTCTTTAGTGTCTGTTTCAAGCCAGCATCCCTTCGCCTTGGTAAACACAACAGGAAAGTTATTTGAGTAAGAGCGTACATTCGATTCTTGCTTATTAAAAATATTCATAAGAAGACTGTTTAAAATCCTATTGATTGAGATGAGTTAGCGGGATTCGATACAAATATTCCGTATCGTGTTTCCCTTTAAAATGGTTTTTCTTATCCAAAAATGTACTGACATGACCACATTGACCATATTGCGCATCCAGTTTTTTAAATAGCGCCCAAGACGGTGTATTTTCTTCGGTAATGGTGGTTTCTACTGTTGTTATCGTGCTTAACGTACTTCGCTTAAGGAGTGCGTTAAGCATGCTAAATGCTAACCCCTGACCGCGGAACGTTGGAGAAACAGCAACTTGCCACACGAAAAGGGTTTTTGTCTCATTGGGTTTGCGGTAAGCCGATATAAATCCAGCAATGTCACCACGATGCCGAGCAATAATGCAGGTGCGATTGAAGTGAGTCGACTGGAGAAAATTGCAATAGGATGAGTTCACATCGAGAGGAGGGCAGTTTGCTATCAGGCTAAAGATGTCATCTCCATCCTCAGCAACGGGCTCCAAAAAAGTCCATTTATTACCTTGGCTTTCACCGCCGTTAGGATGCCTCTCCTGAGGCGTTGATGTAATCATGTGCGACACAATTCCTTTGATGTCTAATTAATATCTGCGTCTATTATCTTCCAGAAAGGGCGAGTAAAATCAAATTGGTGTGTCTATTGTCGCTATTGTTGCGGCGCTATTCACGTTTTTAGCGTTATTTGCAATGAGGTGTAAAGGTTAGTGTTCTAATTTGTTGGTAAATAAGTTGGATTGGAATAATATCTGGAGTGATTGATTTGAGCTTGTTGTTTCTTCAGATCGCGCAGCGCAAAGCATCGAAAATTGGCTATCAATACGGCTATTTTTTGCGCGACTGCAGGCACTAATGGTTAAACATTTATTTATAACATACAGAAAAAGTTGAATTCTTCTTTCTTTGATAACAGAACTAGATCATAATCCATTACATTAAACTGTGATCCGGATCAGGGTGGTAACGTTTGCGTCACTATTGCTGAGCCGTCAGAATTTGTTAGCTTGTGAGGGAATATAATGACAAAAATAGTTATCGTTGGTGGAGGGGCTGGTGGTTTAGAGCTAGCCACTAAGTTTGGTCGACAGTATGGACGAAAAAATAAGGCCGAGATAACGCTGGTAGATCGTAAGTCTAGCCATCTATGGAAACCCTTATTGCACGAAGTGGCAACTGGCTCATTAGATGCTGGTGTGGATGCGCTTAGCTATCGTGCTCATGCCAAGAATCATGGTTTTGAATTCCAGTTAGGAAGCTTAGAGACTATTGATAGAGAGGGAAAAAGCATACGGTTAGCAGCCTTACATGATGAGAAAGGCGAGCAAATTATGCCAGAGCGTCATGTTAGTTACGATATCTTGGTGTTAGCCATTGGTTCTACCTCAAATGACTTTAATACGCCTGGGGTCAAGGAGCACTGTATTTTCCTTGATAGCCCAGAGCAGGCTCATCGCTTTCGCATCCAAATGAACAATCAGTTTTTAAAGCTGCATGCCAGTGTAGAGCAAAAAACGGTTGATATCGCTATTGTCGGAGCTGGCGCGACGGGGGTTGAATTGTCGGCTGAACTACATAATGCGATGAAGGAACTAAAGAGTTATGGTTTTGGTGATCTCGATAGCAAAAAGTTGAATGTTAGTTTAGTCGAGGCAGGCGAGCGTATTTTACCCGCACTACCACCACGAATATCCTCAGCAGCTCATCAGGAGCTTGTTAATTTGGGGGTAAATGTGTGTACAGCGACAATGGTGACGAAAGCTGACGAAACAGGCTTGATCACCCAGCGAGGGGAGAAAATTCCTGCCCAACTAATGGTATGGGCGGCAGGAATAAAAGCACCGGATTTTATGAAAGACATCGCTGGGCTAGAGACAAATCGTATTAATCAATTGGTGGTTAAATCGACATTGCAAACTAGCCGTGACGATGCCATTTATGCTATTGGTGATTTGGCTTGTTGTGAGCAAAGTGATGGTAGTATCGTTCCTCCTCGCGCCCAGGCCGCGCATCAAATGGCCTCACATGCCTACAAAAATATTGTCGCGCAATTGAATGGTAAGGCACAAAAACCTTATGTTTATAGTGACCACGGTTCGTTAGTTTCGTTAAGTAACTTTTCGACGGTCGGAAGCTTAATGGGTAACTTAACCAAGGGCTCCATGATGGTCGAAGGACGGTTAGCCCGTCTGGTTTATATTTCTTTGTATCGAATGCACCAAATGGCTCTACATGGGCTATTTAAAACCGCGTTGATGGTATTTGTTGGGCGCATTAATCGCGTATTGCGACCAAGTTTAAAGTTACATTAATTTTCTGATAATAAATCACCATGGTCGAAGCATACGTTGTATTGGCGATGGTGATTATCCTTATCTTTTTCATGATATTAAATCTTTATCAAGAAGGTACTGTTGCCAATATTATTTACATTACTGAGATGGGCTGTTCGTCTATCAGATGCTATGGTGGTTCTCTATTATGAAAGTAAAAAATATGAGTTGCCGAATTTTCGCATTGCACAACCAGTAAAATGAATAGCGTTTGATCATTAATGCTATCGTAATGACCAACTCACTAAAATGCGTGGCCTTGGTTGTTTATGATGTTCTATTTGCACCCATTATTGAATAGTTTGACTATATAGACCAATCTGAATACCGGCGAGGTGCAGCACAAGCAATTTATTTATGCTGATGGCAAGCTGATTGCACTGAATATTCAGAAACACGATAGCGACAATCACCTTGAAGATAGGCAGATCCGCTACTTGCATTACGATGCCCTTGGATCGGTGGACATGATCACCGACTGCTACGGCTTTATTGTAGAACGTCGTAGTTACGACCCATGGGGTAAAACTCGCAATATCCAATGGGCAGATGAAGACGACGCCAGTACTTTGCGCCAATTTACCTTGACCAACCGTGGTTATACCGGGCATGAGCAGTTGCCGGAGGTCGGGATGATCCACATGAACGGCCGAGTCTATGACCAAGAACTGGGGCGTTTTTTAAGTGCGGATCCGATTATTAAATCGCCGTATATGACCAATAGCTTTAATCGCTATTCCTATGTCACCAATAACCCACTGAAATATGTCGATCCAACCGGTTTTGTACTTGTTGAAGGAAGCGGTCAAGATGACGGGTTAGGCCGTACGAGTGTCGACTTGGGTGGGCCTAAAGACCAGCGAAGAGAGAGTAATCGGAATAATGGACGAGATCGTCATCATCAGGGAAGCGATACTTCAAAGAATAACTCATTAATCAGTGAGCCTGTTGATGAACAACAGATTACGTATAGCGAAATCCCTTCTGTTGAGAGCCAAGCCATTATAAACGTCATTGATGAAGCTATTGATTACGTAACGAATATAAGGGCTATTGAGCAAGGCTATTATGAAGTCTTAAATGCTACTAGAGAGAATTTTATTGGAACGCTCGGTAGTGTATCATTATCAATCGGAATAGGTTTTGTTGAAAAAAGGATACCTGGTCCTAATGTTGCAAACAGAGCATTCGGCACTCATAGGCAACTTAAGAATGCTGGGGTAAAAGATTCTCATCATGTCATCCAGGATGCTGCCGCTAAGAATATTTCCGGTTATAACAGGATGGATGCTCCAGCAGTTCAACTAAACGGCCCTTCTACGGCAAAAGGCTCTGAACATTACATTGCAACACAAGTTCAGAGGCAAAGAGGCGGCGGAACCTATGCAGCTGAACGACGTATCGGCTACAAAGCACTTCGTAAGGCAGGGCTATCAAAGAGTGAAGCGCGTTCTCATATCCAAAGGACTGACGATTACTTCGGAGGTTTAGGGGTTACACCGAGCACACCGATGAGGCAAGTCGGTAACAGGAATAGATAAAGGAGTGAATAAAGTGAACGACATAATTAAAAACTTGCTTAAGAACTTGGTTGCGCTTCTTGTCCGCTCAAACTTTGCTGAAATAGTCGCTCGGAATGAGAATGGGCGACTTTCACAGGCTGAGATTGAGACTGCGCTAAAGGACTATCCTGGAACGATAAGTTTGCCCCCAGAATCCGCTTATGACTCTGCATGTATTTACGATGTATATGATGAAAAAACGGAAGCTAGCCAAGTTGAGTTTGACTTGTGGTACGACGGCGAAGTTAGTGATTTAACGTTGTCGGCTGACGTTAGAAAAGACGAGTCTGGGAAATTTGTAATTACTATCGATGATATTCATGTTTTGTAGTTAAACGGTTGTAACTGCGCTACTTTTGATGCAATAATGTTACAAGTGGCGTAAAAAAGTTTGATACCTTACCGACCAACAAACTCTCCCTTGGTTAATCACCACGGTGTTAACGATGTTTGGGCTAAAAATAATATTCCTGGATATAAAACTAGAGCACCTGCAATCCGACCATGGCTCTTAGTTTGGATGGACTTAAGGCAGCACATATAGCTGGAAATGATTATCTAAGGGAAGCTATGGGATCTGTTTATCATGTTAAGGGAATATGGTTATAAAATGAGAGTATTATTGAGCGTAATTTGCTTTTTCGCTAGTGCGACGACCGCTGCGTTTTCTTCTGTATCATCGCTTGAAACAGCTGAGTCAAAATATCAACAACAGGTTCAAAGACAAAATGTTTATTTTATGACTCTTGATACAATGTTCCCAGATAAGAGGGTGAGAGAGTTAGCTGAATCTGCTGCTAGAGGAAATATAACACATGTTAATAGGCTTTTAGCCGAAGGAGTGGATATAAATTATAGAGGTACAAGTGATGCAACGGTTTTGTTCTGGGCTATGAAAGATAAAAATTCTTTTGAACATTTATTAAGTAAAGGTGCTGATCCAAACGTTGCGTTTAAAAGTGGTGGTTCGGTTATTCACAAAGCTGCAGAAAATAAAGACACCTGGTATTTAGACGTTTTGTTGCAACATGGTGCCGAGCCAAATTTAGTATCCTTAGCTAATGGAAATACACCAATTTTTGGGGCTATAGGACTAGATAATGATGAACTCATTGAACTCTTAGTGGCTAATAAAGCTGATATAAATTTCATTAATACGACAGGCCCAAAAGCTTTTAAAGGGTTAACCCCACTTTTTTCAGCCTATTTTATTGGTAATTATAAAGCAATGTATAAACTTCTTATCATGAATGCAGATTATACAGTCAAAATTGAAGGTATGAATGAGACACTATATGAACTATTGATTGATGATGCAAACCGTCTTATCACCCCAAGTGACTGGCTAAATAAATCTATAAAGTGGATAGAAAATGATATGAAAAAAAAATATAAAGCTGGTACTCAGTAAGCGCTTGTTGCAAGAAATTTGGGGCTGTTGCAACTAATGATCTAGCCCCACTTTAGCTACCTAAGTGCGGAATAATCACAGGTCAACATACTCAACATTGAACAATCGATTCATGGAGGTGGGCCGTTGTCTTCATTATTCGGAGTATCAATTCGTAACGAAGAATTTAATTACCTTTTGTTCAGCCATCGAGGATTGACTTCCTCGATGGTTGAACAGCTCTGATTGTGTATATTTAGCCACGCCTTCCTGCAACCGCCACTCTTCAGCTTGGCTGTTTTGTGGGGTAAAACTCGCAATATCCAATGGACAGATGAAGACGACGCCAGTACTTTGCGCCAATTTACCTTGACCAACCGTGGTTATACCGGTCATGAGCAGTTGCCGGAGGTCGGGATGATCCACATGAACGGCCGGGTCTATGACCAAGAACTGGGCCGGTTCTTGAGTGCGGATCCTGTTGTACAATCACCATATATGACAAATAGTTTTAACCGCTATAGTTATGTTAGGAATAACCCAATGAAGTATACGGACCTAACGGGGTTTACGTGGGGAGATACGTATGGTGGAACATGTGAGGTTTCTAACACTACGCCAACTGGAGGGCATAATGGTTTGTCAAATGGTGGGGGGAGAGAGCATAATGGTTCTTCAAATGACATCAAGACGGGAACTAGCATACCAGAGAAACAAGCAGCTGAAGTAGGAATGCTCAATACGAGAAAAGAAGTTGCGGGAGATCTTAGTGAGGAGATAAATTATTATACTAATTCTATATCAAAATTAACATATGGCTCAATTGAAAATACTATCAGTGCCTTAAATCTCGTTAATGATGAGTATAATATGAGCGCTAAAGCTAATAATTTCATTGAAAATTTTGAATGCAACTTGATAAAAACAAGAGATTCAGGTTTAAAAGTAATTGCTGGAGCAGGACAGCTTGTTGCGGGTACGTTAATGGTCAGTTCTGCTTCTTATGCTCCTTATGCTGCTCCTGTTTCGGTTTCTTTTGGGCTTGGCAATATGATACATGGAGTTGGTAATATCGAGGAAGGTATAACGACGCTGGGTAGCGTAATTGGTTTAAGTGAACCTAGAAATGCTACTAAAGAGGTGTATGGACATTTGGGTCTTGATAAGGCTTATGTATATGCGGATATCGCCATATCAATATCAGCACTTAAAGCTCCATTAAGTACGAGGCCTAAGATGGATGTTTACCAAAATGTAAGTATGTATGGCACTGTGGTTAAAGCTACGCCAGGATCAGTTTCAGTATATGGTAGTGCTGCGCAGTTTATGACAGTAAATGATGCTTATCAGTTGTACGGTAACGCAAATGAAATAGAAAGCAGGTTTAAGTAAGGAAGGCTAGGAATGATAGTAACTATCGCGTTAGTGATGTTTTGTTATACGGTTTACACAAAAAAGTTCGGTACAAAAGCTTTTGTCTTTAAATTAATGGTATCTTTCTTTTTGTTAATGGTTGCTACGGATGAAGTGTCAAATTCATATGTGAAGATATTTCTAGTTGTATTACAAATTATTTTAATGGTGCTTTTATTCATTCCTGACCGTAAAGTTGATAAATAAAAGTGGCCACTATTAAAAATGGTGGCTTGTCATTGAGCTAATGGTATGGTTCATATTGTAACTGATTTTTTCTGACAGGTTTATGAATTTTTATAACGGGTATAGGTAGTCTTTAATAGACTGTTTAATTAGCTTTATATGTTGGTTTCCTGATGAAAAGATGGGGTTGACAGATCTTAACATTGAACAGTTAATTAAAAAACGGCTTATTGCTTCTGAATTTTGGGTTATCCGTCCGTAGCCAGGAATTAAACTGACCTTGTTCAGCATTCGCAGGGACTCAAATCCTTCGATTGTTGACCAGGCTCGCTTACGTATCTTATACCCACCAGTAGCTACTATCAGGTTTTTTATGGGGCGTGGTCAGAATCGATAGACTTCTGTTATGTTTTAAGTGACAAAGGAGACAAAATGAAAAATTACTTTGGTTTTGCCATTTTACTAGTAAGTTTTTTATCTTCAGCTGTACAGGCTAGCACAGGGGAAATTAAGCGAATTTACCCTCAAGGCGAATTAGTAAAGTTTCAGCCAAAAGACGATTCATGTAATGCTGCCTACAATTATTATTATTTTGACACATCATCAACCCAAGGTAAGAGTACATACTCGCTATTGCTATCTTCTGCTGTTGCTAGACAAGCAGTCTCAGTATGGTTTGAAGGAGGTGAACAGCCTTGTGATCCAAATGTAGATAAGAGAATTATGTACATTTATGCTGATTATTGACCGTAAGTTTAATGGCCCTTTTAGAAAAACAGCAGCCTAAAAGGGGGGATACAAGAAATTAGTTTGCCCCGCTTTTGCTACCGAAGTCGTAGGATAATCACAGGTCAACATACTCAACGTTGAACAACCTACTGACAGGCGGAGTGTATCTTAAACCTACAGGGATAAAAAACCGCCATCTAGGCGGTTTTTTGTATCGACAATTAATCGCTGAAGCAAAGTGAGATCAATTGATTTTGAACAGCTCAACATCAAAAATTAGCACAGAGCCTGGCGGGATAGAGCCAATTGCGCGGTTGCCGTAGGCCAGTTCAGCCGGAATAAAGAAGCGGGTTTTCTCACCTTCAACCATCAGTTGTAGCCCTTCTGTCCAACCTTTAATGACTTGGTTGAGGCCAAACTGGATGGTTTCTCCGCGATCGACCGAGCTGTCGAATACAGTGCCGTCTAACAGCGTGCCGTGGTAGTGCACGGTGATTTTATCACTTGCCTTAGGGTGTGCCGAACCTGTTCCTTCTTGCTTGACAGTAAACCACATGGACACCCAATTCTGGTACTCCCAATTCTGGTACTAAAATTCGACATTGAAGTCACCCTCATGGATCAAAACCTGGTGATGCTGGTTATAACCCTCGTCATCACGGTGAGCATTTTGATGTTGAGATCAAGCCACATAATATGTATTGGAGCCAAGCAAGAAAACAAGGGCAAATACTTAAGTTAAATTGTTAAATACGATGATCGCTGTGTTGAAGATAATTGGTCAGACATAGTATCTAATTTGAGCTGAATTGGTTTATGGGAATTTAAAGATTATTCTCCTGCTAAATTTCAGACAAAGCCCGCGCCATGCGGGTTTTACTTTATCCCTTAGCTGTTTGCCTTCCAGAGTAAGCGCCCTACGTTCCACGTGGCGCTTTTAAGATGAGAAGCACCAAAGAAGTAATGCCATTGTTTGCCTTAAAAATTGTCATTTTTCGCGATCGGGGTATAACCTTGATATGTAAAGAAATGGTAGTGAGTGTGTTGCTCGTTACGGTTCCACGATCCAACACCGAAGACCAAGCAGATAATTGATCAGATAGGGATGACTTAATGGAGATGCTTACACAGTTTGTAGGTCAGATAAATGGCTTCGTTTGGGGTATACCGATGTTGGTGTTAATTCTCGGCGTGGGGCTGTATTTGACCTTCGGTTTGAAATGTATGCCGATATTTAATATTCGTCGCGCGTTTAAGTTACTGTGGGACGGAAGAAAAGGGGATGCTGAAACAGGTGAAATCCCGCCTTTTCAAGCGCTAATGACTGCGATGTCAGCAACTGTTGGGACAGGGAATATTGCTGGGGTGGCGACTGCGGTGTTTATTGGCGGCCCAGGGGCACTATTTTGGATGTGGATGACAGCGCTGGTAGGCATGGCCACCAAATATGCGGAAGCGGTGTTGGCGTTGAAGTACCGTGAAAAAGATCATCGGGGTGTCTTTGTTGGTGGCCCTATGTATTACATCAAAAATGGCATGGGACCTAAGTGGGCCTGGCTTGGAACTCTGTTTGCACTATTTGGTGCTGTTGCCTGTTTCGGCATTGGAAATGGGGTGCAGTCGAACTCGATTGCTCAGGTCTTAGAAGCAAACTTTAACTTGCCACCGCTTGTTGCCGGGGTTTGCGTCATGTTGCTGGCCGGCAGCGTGATAATCGGTGGGCTTAAACGGATAGGGGCATTTGCAGGGGCTTTGGTACCTGTTATGGCCGTAGCGTACATCGTTAGTGGCGTTATTATCTTGCTGCTCAATATTACGGCGATCCCAGGGGCGTTGTTACTGGTTGTTGAGCACGCCTTTACGCCAACATCTGCGCAAGGCGGGTTTGCTGGTGCAACCGTTTGGATGGCGATTCGCTTTGGGGTTGCGAGGGGCGTTTTTTCTAATGAAGCGGGATTGGGTTCAGCGCCGATAGCACACGCAAGTGCACAAACAAATGATGCTGCGCGCCAAGGGCTGATTGCCATGTTAGGTACGTTTTTAGATACCTTAATTATTTGTAGCATTACTGGCTTGGTTATTATTATTTCTGGCGCATGGACTGGTGGAGAGTCGGGTGCAGCGTTAACATCGCAAGCATTTGGTCAAGTTCTGCCTGGGGTTGGCAATTATCTGGTGGCGGTTTGTTTGGCTATTTTTGCCTTTACGACGATAGTCGGTTGGTCTGTCTATGGTGAGCGCTGTGCTGAGTATTTGTTCGGCGAACAAGCCGTGTTGCCATTTAGGCTAATTTTTGTTTTAGTCCTGCCAATTGGGGCGATAATGGAACTGAATTTTGTTTGGTTATTAAGTGATACGTTGAACGCAATGATGGCAATTCCTAACTTGATTGCTTTGGTTGTGCTCAGCCCTGTTGTCTTTTCTGTTACACGCGCTTACTTCAAAAAAGAGCAGGTGTAGTACTGAGCCTGTATATTTGAGCTGTTCAATTTGACGCGATGATATCAAGTCAAAACAGTGATGAAAGGGTTGCCGATGCTATGTCGACAACCCTTTTTGCTAGGCCTATCTGTAATGATAGCGGCGCCAAATTTCTTCGACGTAGTTAAAATATATCTTTACCTCTAGTTAGCTTTAAGTACTAGTATGGTTCATATGGTGTTAGCTACGATTGTAAGGAGAGCGATATGATCCAGCTTGAACATATAAATTTAGTCGTGAAAGATATCCCAGCAATGTTGGCGTTTTATCAAGCTGCTTTTCCACACTGGTATGTGCGGGATAAGGGAGAGGGCGAGTGGTATGGTAAGCCGCGTAATTGGTTGCATTTTGGTGATGAGTACCAATACATCGCATTGAGTGATCATGGTGAAGGTGAAAATCGCGATCTATCAGGGCATCAAGTTGGCCTCGCTCACTTTGCTTACGTCACCCACAATATCGAGCAAGTAATAGAAAGGCTAACCCAAGCAGGCTTTCCTGTTGCTAAGGCTGGGGCACCTGAGCCATACCGTAAAAATATCTATTTTGTTGATCCGGAAGGCTTTGAAGTTGAGTTTGTTGAATATCTTAGTGACGTTCCATCGCAAAGAAATCGATCAAGTTGACGACATTCATTTAACTCAGCAACAGAGGATGACTTTAGGGTCACTACTTTTGTGATTACATGCCAATATCGGCCAACTACCACATACATTGCACTTGGTCGATTCTCTCACTTGTAAATCAGCGTTTGTGATAATAAAATCTGCCAAATTTATCTTAAATTCAGAGAGTTAAAATAATTAGCCTGAATGGCATTTATTGAAAAGAGAGTGCGTTAATGAGCAACAAGACTAGTAGAGTGAGTAAGCCAGTAATGATATTTGGTACTGTGCTATTGGGGTGGGTATTCAGTTTGATCGTTGCTCTTGGTACACAAAAGTTTTTGGTTAACTCGCTGGAGATGCCAACGGTTGCCGCAAATGTTGGCGGTATATTTGTTGGACTTATGTTAGCTAAGCTCCCTTTAAGCTTAGCTAACCAGATGGCAAAAAAAGAAATCTTAGGTGAAAGTGACCAAGCTTAAATCAAGTGAATAACAGCAACAGCTTAGGGTCATCGTTACCTTAATTGATGTATGGGGATATAATCGCTAGTTTTATTTCCCCATACTTTTACCAGTTGAATAGGCGCTTTATAAATTTCCCGACCTCATCGCCACTACAGCTCATGTTTTGGCTACTTTCTGTTACCCAAACAGAGAGTTCTAGGTTTGTCCCGCTGCATCTCTGTGTCAGTGTGCCATTTTTAAGGCGAGCATAGTTAGCCGTTTGGATGCCTTCTGGAAGCGCAAGGGTCAGCGTCAACGGTTCACGGCGGGTTATATAATTGCGATAAACAGGAAGAGCGCCGGTTGAACCCGTTAGGTTAATATTACGGTTGTCGTCACGACCGAGCCATACCGTTACCACCTCACGCCCATCGATGCCAACATACCAGCTATCTCGGTTATTGTCGGTTGTTCCTGTTTTTCCTGCTAGTTGATATGTCTTTGCTAGTTGGCCTAAGCCACGCGCAGTGCCTTCTGTGGCGGTATGTTGCAGCGCATTTAAGGTAAGCCATGCCGCCTGAGGTGTGATGGTTGAGCGCGTTGTTGGTTGATGAAGATAGAGCAGCTGGTTGTTATTGTCTGTGATGGCATCGATAGCGTAAAGCGGTTGAGTCTTTCCCAAGTTGGCAATACTTTGATAAACCTGTGTCATTTCCAGTGGCGATTGTTCAAATGCCCCTAATAACATAGAGGGTAGCAGGGGAATACTGCTTTTCTCTAACCCGAGTTGTACTAATGTGCTTTGTACCGTTTCGAGCCCAATCGCCATACCTAAATTAATGGTTGGAATGTTGTGGGATTTTGCCAGCGCCTCATACAGTGGTACTTGACCACGAAAACGACGGTCGAAGTTACGCGGGGTCCAGTCTTCTCCATGGGATTGCTCAATGGTCAGTGGTGTATCCTGCAGAGATGTCGCGAGCTGATACTGCTCTGGTTGTGCGAGTGCGGCAAGATAAACGGCTGGCTTTACGATTGAACCGATCTGGCGCTTGCCATCGATGGCATGATTAAACCCAGGATAGCCCGGATTGCGACTACCAATAATGGCACGAATACCGCCGCTGCTATGATCAGCAACAACCATGGCGGCTTGCAGTTCAACGCCGGCTGTTGCCTCTAAATCTGGTAATGAGTGCGTTATACTGGACTCTGCTTGGGCTTGAGACTGGGGATCAAGCGTCGTGAAGATACGAACCCCGGTACCCGCTTTATAGCTATTGCCCAAGTGCTGCTCTAGCTCTTGTTGTATAAGCGCGAAATAGGCAGGCCTGCGCTTAGCTAGCTGGCCTCGTGTTTGAATATCTAGATCACGTGCGCTTGCTGCTTCATACTCTTCTTGCTCAATATAGCCTGCATTACGCATGAGCTGTAATACGGTATTTCTTCGTCGTAGTGCTCGCTCAGGAAAACGCCACGGGTTGTAGTAAGAAGGCCCTTTAATAAGACCCACCAATAATGCGTATTGATCAAGGCGTAGCTCTTGTAACGGTTGATTAAAGTAATATTGTGACCCAAGGCCAAAACCATGTACGCCTTCCGCCCCGTTTTGTGCAAGGTAAACTTGATTGAGGTACGTATCAAGAATTGCCTCTTTGCTATAGCGACGATCAATCAATAATGCCATATACGCTTCTTGTATTTTACGACTGAAGCGCCGCTCGTTTGATAAGAAGAGGTTTTTGGTTAACTGTTGGGTTAAGGTGCTTCCGCCTTGAACGGTACGGCCAGCTTTTAGGTTAACAAAAAAGGCGCGAACGATAGCAGAAACAGATACGCCATCGTGCTCAAAAAAGGCTCGGTCTTCGGTAAGAAGCAGCGCTTTAATGAGAGGTTCGGGCATATCGCTATAGGGGTGATAGATACGGTGTTCAGTCGCACCATTATCTAGCATCCCCATCATTTTAGGCTCTAGCTCTATGATGCCGAGCTCGGTATCACTATCGAGATCTGTGATTGATATCAGTGTGGTACGATGAAACTGTAATTGTATTTTTTGTGCTACCTTGTCGCCGCTAGGAAATTCAAAAGGGCGACGTACAAATGTGATAGTGCTGCCGCTGGTGGTGTATTCACCACTACTGCTTGGGTTATTGGCATGGTAGTAGCTGAGGCTGTTTAGTTCATTAATTACCTCTTGCATGTCTACCTCATCACCAGTTTTCAGTGTCATCGTTCTGGCATAAACCACGGTGGGTAAGTGAAGTAGTTCACCTTCAAAGCGGGAAGTAATGAGTTGGTTCGTACTGGAATGAAAGCGTAATACACCAACAATGCCCGCAATAAGTAGCAGCGAAAGGGTACAGAGTACTTTTCTAGATAAGACATATTGCTTAAGTTGATGAAGCGCTGGCATAAAGCGTAAGACTCGTTAATTGACGGTAAGACAGATACAAATATTAGGGGAAAGTACTGGTTAGGCAGATCGCTTGTGTCAGAGGAGAGTCAAATAGCACGGTTTATGCAAGGTGAAGTCTGGCTATTTAGGCGTAGCTGAGTTGCTACTTTTACAGTCAATAGATTGGCAAGGCTAGGGGTTATTTAAAGAAATATGACAGTGCGCCTTCGGTGGCGCACTGTCATATGCGTGGTCGTTAGTTTAGTTGTGTATCGGCAGAGAAAATGTCATTGCTATCGGCTACGTTATCTTCGTCGGCCAGCAACAAGGTCTCATCATGTTCGCTGTCATCTTCAATCAGCAGCAATTCAGTGTTCTCGGCACTTTCATCAACGCGGCGAACTTGAATAATCAAACCCATGAGCGGGTGATCTAAGTAATGCGTTTCCCCACTGCGCATTCGGCGGCGTTCTTCCATACGGTACGTTTTTAGGTAGTCTTGTACTTCAATTTCCGCTTCAACACGCTGGAGCTGGTCGAGTGCAGTGAGTGGGTCTTGAATAACCAACGTCTCCTCACTAATTTCCTCGCCAGTCGCAATCTGATCGATAAGCTGCTTTTCGTTAGTAATTTTACTTCCCACTATCACCTCTTTCCGACTAGGAATTCTGAGGTCGAAAGCAGACTCAATAAAAAGAAAGTGTTGTACGTACACTTGGATACGGCCTTCCAATTGATAGAGGCTCGGGTCAAGTGGTCGTGCTTCTTCGAGCAATGGTGCGTCATGACGTTGCACGGTCTCGTCGAATTGAGCAGCAGGTTCTGCAACCGATGTCTGTTCTAAAGAACGCTGAACGTCAGCGACGTCTGAGTTATCAAAATATTGTGGGTTGTCCTTTTTAGACATGCCGTTGGCGTAATATTGTTCAGCATAATTTTTGCCAAACTCAATATGAAACGAAGGTGCAGCTTGGCGGCCTTCGTCGCCCTGACGCCACACCAAATGTGCCAGAGGTTCGAATCCAGCATGTTGCTGCAGAGCAGCGTATTGTTGGTTTAGCTCTTTTGATGCGCGACCAAGAGGGGTGGCACCTTTCAGTGCCATGCCTTCGCTATCAGTTAGGCGCAACGTATTGGCGTAATTGATAGGGGTCAGCTCATCGGGCCATGCTTCACTAACGTTTTCTGGCTGCAGATTACGTTGGAAGATAATAACCTCAATGTCAAACTGACGTGCCATCACTGAACTGCTGCTAAGCAGAGTGAGTGTAAGAATGAGCTTGTTTAAAAATGATTGACGCACAGGGTATCCTACGGTTGTCTGTTTTCTGAAAATGCGACTAGCTGTTTATTCATAAACGACAAGCGCTTTTCAGCTTCTTTAAGGTCTGCAATGATTTTAACCCGATTTGGGCCATCCATACGGTATTGTTGTGGTGATTTTTGTAACAAACCAACCAAATACATTGGGTCTACCGTCGATTTATCATTAAATTCTATCACACCGCCTTTCTCGCTGGCTTCTATTTTGCTAATTCCCATTGTTGCAGCTTGCAATTTTAGTTTGTTAATCTCAAGCAAATTTTTAGCGGCTGTAGGCAATAAGCCGAAACGGTCGATTAGCTCAATGCGCAACTCAATTAGCTGTGTTTCGTCTTCGGCACTGGCAATACGCTTATATAGCGATAATCGTGTGTTTACGTCAGGAATGTAATCATCGGGCAGTAATGCAGGAATGCGCATTTCTACTTCAGACTGTTGACGTAATAGGTCATCCAACGCTGGTTCTTTTCCTTCTTTTAAAGCTTCAACTGCTTGTTCTAGCATCTCCATGTATAGTGTAAATCCAATTGTCTGAATTTGACCACTTTGTTCATCACCCAGTAGTTCTCCAGCGCCACGAATTTCTAGGTCATGTGTGGCAAGTGTAAAACCTGCGCCCAAATCTTCAAGAGACGCTATCGCTTCTAAGCGCTTTTGTGCGTCTTTGGTCATACTTTTAGGGTGTGGCGTTAATAAATATGCATAAGCTTGATGATGTGAACGACCAACACGTCCTCGTAGCTGATGAAGCTGAGCAAGGCCAAGGTTGTCGGCACGATCCATGATAATGGTGTTAGCGGTTGGAACATCAATACCTGTCTCTATAATCGTCGTGCAGACGAGTACATTGAAGCGTTGGTGATAAAAGTCGGACATGATGCGTTCGAGCTCACGTTCGCGCATTTGTCCATGTGCGGTGGTGATTCGGGCTTCAGGTATCAGCTTGGCGAGGTTGTCCGCAGTTTTTTCAATGCTATCGACATTGTTATGCAGGAAGTAAACTTGCCCACCACGGGCGATTTCGCGCAGCACCCCTTCACGAATAAGTGCAGAATCATTTTGTCTGACAAAGGTCTTTATTGCCATACGCCGGGCTGGTGGGGTGGCGATAATCGATAGATCACGCATGCCACTCATTGCCATGTTTAATGTTCGTGGAATGGGCGTCGCGGTTAGCGTTAAAATATCGACATCTGCGCGCATCGCTTTTACTTTTTCTTTTTGGCGTACACCAAAACGGTGTTCCTCATCGACAATTAATAAACCTAGATCTTTAAACTTCAATTCAGTACTAAGAATTTTGTGTGTGCCGATCAGAATGTCGATTTTGCCTTCTTGGCTGTCTGCCAAGATTTGCTTTTGCTCTTTTGGTGTTTTAAAACGAGAGAGTACTTCGACACGAATCGGCATGTTGGCAAAGCGATCGCGGAAGTTTTCAAAGTGTTGTTGTGCTAATAAGGTTGTCGGTACCAGTACGGCCACTTGTTTGCTGTTTTCTACTGAAACAAACGCAGCACGCATCGCAACTTCGGTTTTACCAAAGCCGACATCACCACAGACTAGGCGGTCCATCGCTTTTGGTTGGCACATATCTGACAGCACAGCGTTAATAGCCAATGCTTGATCATGGGTCTCTTCAAATGGGAAACTGGTACAAAATTCAGCATAGGCCTCTCTGTTGAGATGGAATTTGTGGCCAGGTTTCATTTCGCGTTTGGCATAAACGTCGAGCAGCTCTGCGGCAACATCGCGTACTTTCTCAGCGGCTTTTTTCCGCGCTTTTTGCCATGCTTCGCCGCCCAGTTTATGCAGTGGTGCGCTCTCTTCAGCACCACCGGAATACCGGCTAATCATATGCAGTGAGGAGACAGGAACATAGAGCTTGGAACCACCTTGGTACTCCAAGGTGACAAACTCACTGGTCATGCCGCCGGCATCGAGAGTTTGAAGTCCCAGATAGCGCCCAATACCATGATCTAAGTGCACAACAGGTTGACCGGGCTGTAACTCTGCCAAGTTACGGATGATAGTATCAGGGTTAACCGTTTTCTTTTCGTCACGGCGACGACGTTGTACGACGCGTTGGCCTAGAATATTCGCTTCACAGATCAGAGCGACACCGCATTCTGGATCTATAAATCCCTGTTCGCTGCGGCTAATAATTAAGCAGTGGCGCTGCGTGTTATTGAGTGCTGCCTCAAGTGAATCACACACTATTGGGCGCAGTTTAATTCGATTTAACAGATCAAGAAGTGCTTCTCGACGTCCTTGAGACTCGACCGAAAAAATCACTTTGCCTTCGTGTTGTTCTGTAAATTTCCGCAGAGCGCTTAATGGTTCTTTAAGTTGCTGATTGACGAGTAAGTCAGGTAAGGCAACTAACGCAAGATTGTGGTTGGCTTGCTTATCTTCTTCGACCGTCTCTGCGGTGAACTGCAATTGAGGCATTGTTTTAAAGCCAGCGTACATTTCGTCAACGCGCAGCCACAAATCACTCGGGGGCAAGAGTGGGCGTAGAGGATCAATTTTACGTTGGTCGTAACGATATTCTGCATCACTGAGAAATTGATTTGCCGCTTGTTCGATGTTGCTCAGTGTCATCAGCAAAGTGTTATCGGGCAAATAGTCGAATAAACTGTCAGTTTGTTCGAAAAATAGAGGTTGCCAATACTCGATACCCGCAGGCCAAGTTCGTGCGCTAACCTGTTGATAAATTGATTCTGCTTCACGGCGCGCTTCGAAGCGTTCACGCCAGCGAATGCGGAACTGTTCAATGGCTAAATCATCAGTAGGGAATTCATGTGCAGGCAAGAGCGCAATGTGGTCAATTTCCCCAGTTGAACGTTGGTTTTCGGGGTCAAATTGTCTAATGGTATCCACTTCGTCATCAAAAAAGTCGATGCGATAAGGCTGTTGGCTGCCCATAGGAAAAAGATCGATTAGCGAGCCACGGCTGGCGTATTCACCATGCTCCATGACTTGGTCGACATGGCGATAGCCAGATTTTTCTAACTGAAGGCGTAGTTTCTCTAGTGACAACGTATCGCCTGTTTTTACCATTAGCGCGTGCTGATGAATAAAGCTACGCGGCGTTAGACGTTGTAGTAGCGTGTTAACTGGCACAATGGTGATGCTTTTGTCTAGCTGGGGAAGACGATAAAGGTGTGCGAGCCGATCTGAGATAATATCCTGGTGCGGAGAGAAATTATCGTAGGGAAGTGTTTCCCAGTCAGGAAAAATATGGACACTATCGGGAAGGAATGCATTCACTTCCCCTTGGAGTTTGAGCGCTGTTTGTGTGTCTTGAACCACGAGTAAACAGTGCCCATTATGGCGCTCATAGGCGTTGGTGATGGCGATAGCGAGTGCAGCGTTATTGGCGCAACCTATTGTGCGTTTATCGGCGGCTTTACTTGGTACTGAGAATGAAAACATAATAATTATTTGTTCGTTGTGTTAGTTCTGGCTTCTGCTCGGCGGCGTAAGACTTTTTGTTGTTGGTGTAACGCTGCACGGATGAGTAAGTCACGATCGGCCTCTTGAATCAAATCATAGCGTAACGTGATTTGTGCTTGTTCTTCGCTAATGTGTTCACAGGCAGTGATACTCCCGTAACAGTAGACGGCAGCAGCCGGAGAGTCTAGGAAGATATTGATGCGATACAGTGAGCCAACTTGCCACTGTTTTGAAGATAACAGGTCGCGTTGTGCAATAAGGAGCGTTAACGCGCCAGCACCAAATGCTTCGGTTGTGTATCTTTGAGTTGTTGCGTTGTGTTGTAGAAGGATAAAACTGAGCAACATGTTAATCTTTTCATTCTGCACCGAGAGGTACTTCATTAACGATTTTGACTCCTCACTACCATATCGAGAGAGTTCGCGCTCCGCATTCTCTTCGAGCTCTATGCATTCGCTAGCAACACGGAAAAGGGGGGGGATTTCATCTAAAAATGCCTCTCTGTCGGGTAAGGTCTGTTCCGAAGAGAGAGGCTCTAAGCTAATGTTCACAGCACAGTGAACAGAAAAGTATTCTTCTTTTTCCATGTCGATTATCCAACACTAACGATAGAACAATTATCCCGTAGCTTAGTCAAATCAGCAAGTGAATGGTGTTTTTTACTCTAATATTGCAGAACTTACATGGCATTCATAGGGTCAGACAGGTATCCTTCAATCAAGAATTCAGAGAGTGGTGTATTATTTTGAAACCCGTTTCACTATTTATCGGCTGGCGATACTTGCGAGGTCGCTCTGGCGATCGTTTTAGTCGCTTTGTTTCATACATGTCGATGACCGGAATAATGATTGGTGTCATGTCCTTGATTACCGTGTTGTCGGTAATGAATGGCTTTGAGCAGCAGTTGAAGGGAAAATTGCTCGGCGTTATGCCGCATGCACTTGTTACTGAAGCTAACTCTGTGAGTGGTGATGTACCGCAATACCTTTTCCAGCACCCAGAGGTAGAACAGGTTGCGCCCTTATCCCGAAGCGAAGCAATACTGCAAAGTTCGCGAGCGCTAGCAGCAGTGGATATGTTGGGGATTTCGCCGGATGCGTATGAACCTTTGGCAGACTACATCATTAATGGCAGTATTTCCGTACTAAAGCCTCGTGACTATAACATTGTTATCGGACGGACACTGGCAAGTCAGCTCGGTGTTACGGTGGGTGATAAAGTCCGAGTTATGGTGACGTCGGCGAGCCAATATACGCCACTGGGTCGAATCCCTAGCCAAAGAAATTTTACTGTAGCAGGGATATTCGCCAGCCAAACCGACGTGGATAACCAGCAGGTATTAGTGAATATTGATGATGCAGGTAGGCTGCTACGGTATAACTCCGGAGAGTTTACGGGCTGGCGGCTGTTTGTTCGTGACCCATTTTCTGTGCCTGCCATGGCAAAGCTCGTGGAAGGCACGCCTCAGCAGTGGTCTGACTGGCGTCAACAACGAGGCGAATTATTCCAAGCGGTTAAGATGGAAAAAAATATGATGAGTTTGATGCTCGGGCTCATTATCGCTGTTGCCGCTTTCAATATTATCTCCTCTCTCATCATGGTTGTTATGGAGAAGCAGTCGGAAGTTGCGATCCTTAAAACGCAGGGCATGCGACAAGGGCAAATTCAGGCCATTTTTATGTTTCAGGGCGTGATGAGTGGCTTGATTGGTAGCGCGATGGGTGGTGTGCTGGGCATATTGTTAGCGCTAAATTTGAATACGATTTTATCCATTATGGGAGCAACAACCTTGCTCGTTGGTGGTCACCTTACGGTTTTACTGCAACCGTTACAAATTATCTCTGTATTGAGCTTTTCTATTTTATTGAGCTTTGCGGCAACCCTTTTCCCTGCTTACCGCGCCTCGATGTTACAACCCGCTGAGACCTTACGTTATGAGTAATACACTATTAACTTGCACAAATCTGGATAAAACTTTTGTTGATGGCGAAACACAGACAAAAGTGTTGGATGCTGTCAATTTTGTTATCGAACAAGGTGAGCTGATTGCAATAGTGGGGGCGTCTGGTTCAGGAAAAAGTACGTTATTGCATATATTAGGGGCGCTTGATGAGCCAACTCACGGTGAGGTGATATTTGGTGAGCAATCGTTAACGGCAATGACCGCGAATCAACAAGCTAAAGTTCGAAATCAACACATCGGCTTCATTTATCAATTTCACCATTTACTGGCTGACTTTACCGCGTTGGAAAATGTCGCAATGCCATTATTAATTGGCGGACAGTCTGCCAACGAGGCTAATCGCTCCGCCACTGAACTACTAGAGAAAGTAGGCTTGGCGCATCGTTTGTCACATCGCCCATCTGCTTTGTCAGGAGGAGAGCGTCAGCGTGTGGCAATTGCGCGTGCGTTAGTGAATCAACCTGCGTTGGTGTTAGCTGATGAACCAACGGGTAACTTGGATCATAAAACGGCGATTGAAATATATGATTTGATGCGCCAGTTAAACCAAGAGTTGAATACGGCCTTTTTAGTTGTGACCCATGATCGGGCACTGGCAGGCAAGATGGATCGTCAATTAACCATGAATGACGGTGTGCTGACGGGGAGTTGTGATGTTTAAACCCTTATCCTTAGCGATTGCGAGTCGATTTAGCCGTGCAAAAAAACGCAATAGAATGGTTTCGTTTATTTCTGCATCATCAGTGATAGGAATTGCGGTGGGCGTTGCGGTGATTATTCTCGGCTTGTCGGCGATGAATGGTTTCGAGCGTGAATTAGAGCAGCGCGTGCTGGCCGTTATACCCCACGGGGAGCTTGAAGGCGTCGATGAGCCGATTGCACGTTGGCGAGAAGTGTCTCAGCAACTAGAGCGACACCCTAAAATTGTTGGCAGTGCGCCGTATATGAAGTTAACGGGTTTGTTGGAAAAAGGGAACGCGTTAAAGGCGGTACAGCTCAAGGGGATCGATCCCACAGCAGAAGATAAGATTAGCCGCTTATCAGACTTTATCAATCCAGCAGCATGGAGCAACTTTAGAGCTGGAGAACAACAGTTGATTTTGGGTAAAGGGGTGGCAGATCAATTGGGTGTTGAGGTTGGCGAGTGGTTGACGGTAATGATGCCAGATCCCGACCCTTCAAGGCAGTTAAAGTCACCGCAGCGTTTGCGTTTACAGGTTACGGGGCTACTCGAGCTAGGCGGGCAGATAGATCATGCTTTGGCATTATTACCATTAAGTGACGCACAGGCATATGCACAAGCAGGTGACGCTGTCACTGGAGTGGCTGTTAAGGTGAGCGATGTACTGGATGCACCGGCCATTGTGCGAGAAGCGGGATTCACCTTACCGGTGAGAGTTTATTTGAAAAATTGGCAACAAGAGTTTGGTTACCTATATCGAGATATTCAGATGGTACGTTTGATTATGTACATTGTGATGGTTTTGGTGATCGGCGTGGCGAGCTTTAATATTGTCTCGACTCTGATGATGGCAGTTAAAGATCGCGCTGGTGATGTGGCCATTTTGCGCACAATGGGTGCAGATGACCGTTTGGTGAGCTCGATTTTTGTCTGGCAAGGGGTGTTATCTGGCTTTGCCGGATGCGCGATTGGCGCATTAATGGGTGTGGTTGCTGCCATTAACTTACCTGCATTAATGTTATGGATTGAATCCTTAACGGGCAGTGCTTTCTTGTCTGGCGATATTTATTTTGTTGACTTCTTACCCTCTCAATTGATCTGGAGTGATGTGGCTCTCGTGACAATGACCGCACTATTATTGAGCTTATTGGCAACCTGGTATCCAGCAAAGCGCGCGGCGGCATTAAACCCTGCGGTGGTCTTAAGTGGAAAGTAACTGATTTAGGTTAGAAAGTTTGAGCGTGGCAGACTTGCGGTTGGATGATAGTTGTATTGGTTGCACGGCTGCGTGATAAAACCAGTGAAATTTCACTATTAAGCTAGGCGTTAACGCTTCATTAGCGAAAAATGCCCTCCTGATGATCAGGAGGGCATTTTTTTAATCTTTTTTATGTCCAGGGATAACACGCTTCAGTTTTTCGGTATCGATATGAAGGTGGATTCTTCTGTGCTGTCTCTTTTTCCAGCTGCGCACAACCGAGTATCGCCACAGCCCTTGAATAGAAAGATAACCAAATAGTGCAAACAGGCATGCACAGATTAAGCAACCAATTAAAAAAGGAGGACCAAGAATGCTCAATTGGTGGCTTATATGGTGCCACGACAACTCTAAATGGAAGTCTTGCGGTGGCGTATTAAGTACCCAAGCACCGACTTTATAGGCGGCATAAAACATGATGGGCATAGTGATGGGGTTAGATATCCAGACGAGGGTCACAGCAAGAGGAAGGTTGACACTAAAGAGGATCGCCAAGCCCGCAGCCATAATCATCTGACTGGGTAGTGGGACAAATGTCATAAACAAGCCAACAGCAAATGCGCCAGATGCGGAGCGACGATTCATACACCATAGATTTGGATTATGGAGTAGAGTCCCGAACACATTGAGTGCTTTTTGCTTTTTTATATGCTCGTGACTGGGAGTAATACGTTTTATAAATTTTCTTGGCATAGTCGCTCTGGATTAACGCAATGAAACTATTTTTACTGGCATTTTCTGTTGTGATGGCATCGTTACAGTGGTGGCCAAGGTTGCTATCATTGCCTGAATTAATCATGCTTTCAGGCAGTGTAGTGATAATTAAAGTCTTGTCACGCAAAAATGTCCCCTTAGTATGGATTATTTGCGGGATCACTGTCGGCATTTATTGCGCGCACCTTCATGCATGGCATTATCAGAGCACGCTGAGTTTAGTTGCCCAACAAGGCAGGGATATTACCATAGTAGGTCGTGTAAACTCGCTCACTTTTGACCCATTTTCTGATAAATCTATTGTGGTAAATGTAACGGAAATTGACAGAAAAGCGATCCCTGTTACAAAGCGGCCTAAAATTAAACTCTACTACCCGTCTTCGTTCGCAGGCGGCATTCCACAAGCGGGTCAAATACTGCGTTGGCATATTAAATATCGGCCGCCGAATGGCAGGGTTAATCAGCGCGGATACGATGCTGAAAAGAGTGCATTGCTACATGGGTTGGTTGGCACTGCTCGCGTTATTAGTGAGGTGCTTTTGGACGAGAAAGTATCTTGGCGTCAGCAGTTATTTAATCGCATGGCGGCAGCGACAGCACACCTACCAATGCAGCGTTATCTGTTGGCACTCTCATTTGGTTATCGTGGGCTATTAACACAGCAAGATTGGCAGCAGTTGGCCAATAGCGGGCTTTCTCACTTATTAGCGATCTCAGGGTTACATATTGGCATCACTTTTATGTTGGGCTGGGGGGGAGGGCGAGTCTGTTTATCGCTACTCAGTGAAAAGCATTTTAAGGCATATTGGCCACTTTGTTGCGGCGTTATCACTGCGACGCTTTATTGTTGGCTATCCGGTTGGGGTATATCTGCCCAACGGGCTTTACTGATGAGTACGCTTGCCGCTTATTGGCTGGTTTCATCCCGACGCCAACCTCCTTGGAGTATATGGCTGTATGCGTTGTTTCTATGTTTGGTCGTGATGCCTTTTTCTTCCTTCGGAAATGCGTTTTGGTTATCGTTTGGCGCAGTACTAATGCTGATCATCATTGGGAGGGGAGTTGAGCCGTTTCGTCAACATGGTCGATTGAAACAGCTTGTGATGGTACAGCTAGGTTTAAGTCTTTTAATGTTGCCTTTACAGCAACTATTTTTTTCTGGCACTTCATTACTTTCTCCTGCGCTGAATCTTTTGGCTATACCCTGGTGTAGCTTTTTGGTTATTCCTGTCTTGATGGTCGCACTAATCTTTACTTTCCTAGGAGTGAGCAGTGTGGCCGCTATTTGCTGGCATGCCACCGATAGGCTAATAGCGCCTATTGTGAAGGGAATGGCACTTGTTCCTGATGCAATGGCGGCGTTTTCTTCAAATACTATGCTGCTCTTTGTGGCAGGGATAGGCATGCTGTTGAGTGCATTCTTTCTTTGGCGGCGCATGCTTCCAGTAATTGCGTTGTTATTGATGATCGCTGCCTTGTCTACCTCTTCACAAGAAAAAGGGTGGTCGCTGGATGTCTTGGATGTTGGGCATGGTTTGGCGGTGATCATTAAGCAGGGCAATGATGTGGTATTGTACGATACCGGATGGGCATGGCGTAGCGGGAGTATCGCCGATAGTGTGATTACCCCAGTGTTAAAATATCAACAAGTTAAACGTATTAAAGGGATAATACTTAGCCATGCTGACAATGATCATGCCGGAAGTTGGACATCTTTGGTTGAGGCGTGGCGCCCCGAATGGTTGCGCAGTAGCGATGAACGTAAGGGTTTTTTACCTTGCATAAGCGGTGAACAGTGGCAGTGGAATGCATTGACGTTTAAGGTGGTATGGCCAAAACAGCTTGTTGAACGTGCTAAAAATGGTGATTCATGTGTGGTTAGCGTATCAGATGGTTATCACCGTGTGTTGCTGACTGGCGATATTGACAGTGTGGGTGAACTATTAATGCTTCAAGAGGAGAGAGATTGGGCGCATCATGTAATAACCGTGCCACACCATGGCAGTAAAAGCTCTTCAACAGAGAAGTTTATTGCTATGGTTAAACCGCAATATGCTTTAGTGTCTGTGGCACGGTATAACCCGTGGCGCCTGCCATCACAAAGGGTGAAACAGCGTTATGAACACGCAAAAGCGCATTGGCTCTCTACGCATGAGCATGGTCAAGTGCATCTTGAATTTGATAGAGATCAGATCAACTGGATTGGACAAAGAAGCAGCATCCAGAACTATTGGTATCGTAAGTTATTTGTTGCGAAGGGAGTAAGTAAGTAGAATGGTTGGAATATCGTCTTTAAGTAGAAAACTGTTATGACAGAAAAAACAGATGTATCAACATGGCAAACGTTCAAACAGCTATGGCCATATATTAGTGAATTTAAAAAGGGATTGGTGGTGGCGGTTATTGCGCTTATCTTGGCTGCATTAGCTGATACTTTGCTGATCTCTATGATTAAGCCACTAATGGATGAAGGCTTTGGCTTTGAAAATTATGAGTCCAATTTCCTTGCCATGATGCCTGTTTATCTCATTGGTTTGATGTTAATGCGTGGGATAGGGAGTTTTGTTTCTAGCTATTGCATGAGCTGGGTGTCTGGTCACGTTGTGATGAAAATACGTCGTCGCCTGTTTAATCATTTTATGCACATGCCAGTGAGTTATTTCGACAAAGAATCCTCAGGTGCACTGCTCTCTCGTATTACCTATGATTCGGAGCAGGTTGCTTCTTCAACCAGTGGAGCGCTGGTAAATATCGTACGTGAAGGTGCGTCCATCATTGGCTTGATGGCACTAATGTTTTATCACAGCTGGCAATTGTCACTGATTATGATTCTAGTTGCGCCTGTTGTTGCTGTTGCTATCCGTATTGTTTCAAAGCGTTTTCGTAAAGTGTCTAAAAATATGCAAGATGCAATGGGACACGTGACCAGTAGCGCGGAACAGATGCTGAAAGGGCATAAGGTTGTACTGAGTTACGGTGGTCAAAAGGTTGAAAAACAGCGCTTTGAAGACGTTAGTAACCGTATGCGCCAACAGAGCATGAAGTTGGCGACGGCACAGTCTGCCGCTAACCCAATTATTCAGATCATTGCTTCTTCAGCGATGGTGGTTATCTTGATTATGGCGAACACGGAATCTATCCGCTCTGGTTTATCGGCGGGGACATTTGCTTTGGTATTTGGTGCGATGTTCGGCTTAATGCGCCCACTTCGTGGTCTTACGAATGTTACTTCGCAATTTCAACGTGGTATGGCAGCGTGTAATACGCTATTTGGTTTGATGGCATTAGAAACAGAAAATGATACGGGCACTTACGAAACCCCCCGCACTGCCGGTGAAATCGTTGTTGATAATGTTACGTTTACCTATCCAACCAAAGACACACCAGCACTACGCAATGTCAGTTTAACTATTCCTGCAGGCAAGACCATAGCCCTAGTGGGACGTAGTGGTTCAGGTAAGAGTACGATCGCGAATTTAATGACCCGCTTTTATGATATAGGCGCGGGTAGCATTAAACTTGATGGTCATAAACTAACCGAATATACGTTGGCTAATCTTCGCTCCCAAGTAGCGATCGTGTCGCAAAATGTTCACCTATTTAATGACACAATTGCCAACAATATCGCCTATGCGAGTGAAGGCAAATACAGTATTGAAGACATTAAGCGTGCTGCGGACTTAGCACATGCTACTGAATTTATTAATAATATGGACCAAGGCTTCGATACTGTTATTGGTGAGAATGGAGTTAGCCTGTCTGGTGGACAGCGCCAGCGATTAGCTATTGCTCGTGCGTTATTGCGTGATGCGCCTGTTTTGATATTGGATGAAGCAACCTCGGCATTAGATACCGAGTCTGAGCGTGCCATCCAAGGCGCACTCGATGAGTTACAGCGTGATAGAACGGCAATTGTCATTGCGCACCGTTTATCCACTATCGAAGGGGCAGATCAAATCCTTGTGGTTGATGAAGGCGAGATTATCGAACGCGGCACGCATCGAGAGTTACTTGATAAACAAGGGGCTTATGCTCAGTTGCACCATATCCAGTTTGGTGAGAGTGCATGATAGAAAAACTGTGGTATACGCCACGTTGGTATCATTACCTGTTATGGCCATTGCTGTGGCCATTCAGTTGCTTGTTTAAGAAAATATCAGAGACAAGGCGAGCTGGGTATTCTTCAGGAAAAAATGCAACGTTTCGTGCACCTGTACCTATTGTTGTGGTTGGAAATATCACCGCTGGAGGTAATGGCAAAACGCCTGTTGTCATTGGGATGGTGGAGTGGTTACAAACACAAGGGTGGAAACCAGGTGTTGTCTCTCGGGGGTATGGAGCGAAAGCCCCTTATTATCCGTACCCTGTAACGTCAGATGCTACCCCCGCTGAAGTGGGGGATGAACCCCTATTAATTCATCAGCGCACGGGAGTGCCCGTTGTGGTGGCGCCAAAGCGTAGCGAGGCAGTACAAGCTCTGCTGGATAGCGATATTGACGTCATTATCACCGATGATGGTTTGCAGCACTATGCGTTGGAACGTGACATTGAGTGTGTCGTAATTGATGGACAGCGCCGTTTTGGGAATGCGCAATATTTGCCGTTAGGGCCTTTACGGGAAGGGCTCTCTCGTCTTAACGAAGTGGATATCTTGATTTGCAATGGCGGAGAGCCACGGGCAGGCGAATGGGCGATGACGCTAAAGCCGAGTCATTTTGTCAATTTAAAGACGGGTGAACGCGTGACAGCAGAACACTTTACTGGTGTTTGTGATGCGGTCGCTATGGCAGGCATTGGTCATCCGCCTCGCTTCTTTAATACGTTGACAACAATGGGTATTTCTCTCGGTAAAACGGTGAGCTTTGCGGATCATCAGAGTTATCAATTCTCTCAGATTGCTTCTCTTGTAACGCCAGAGCAGACACTCTTGATGACAGAAAAAGATGCAGTTAAGTGTCGTCAGTTTTCACAATCTAATTGGTGGTATTTGCCAGTAGATGCGGAAATTGATATTGAAATGTATGAGATTCTATTGAGTCGATTAAGTCAGTACAAGGAACATTATGGATCACAGACTACTTGAAATTGTGGCTTGTCCACTGTGTCACGGTAAGCTTAATTTTGATAAAAATAACAACGAGCTAATATGCAAATTTGACCGTCTCGCTTATCCAATCCGGGATGGTATTCCCGTTTTATTGGAGACCGAGGCTCGACTTGTATCGGTTGATGAAGGTGATAAGCAATGTCATTTGTAATTGTTATTCCAGCTCGTTATCAATCTAGCCGCCTTCCTGGCAAGCCGCTAGCTGATATTGCCGGAAAACCGATGATTCAATGGGTATATGAGCAAGCGCGATGTACGGGTGCGGCTCGTGTCATTGTGGCAACGGATGACGCACGAATTGTGGATGTTGTTACCGCTTTCGGTGGCGAGGTCTGTTTGACTCGCAATGATCATAACTCGGGCACGGAGAGATTGGCTGAAGTGATGGAAATGTACAAATTTGACAGTGAAGAGATCATTGTCAATGTACAAGGTGATGAGCCATTGATTCCTTCCGTGGTGATTGAGCAAGTCGCACAAAACCTCGCTAATAACCCTTCCGCTCCAATGGCGACCTTAGCGGTACATATTGAAGATGAAGAAGAGGTATTTAATCCAAATGCTGTAAAAGTGGTGACTGATAAAGATGGCTTTGCGCTCTACTTTAGCCGAGCGACGATTCCCTGGGATCGCGATGCGTTTGCTAATAACTCAGCAGCCTCTCAGCCATTGAAGCGCCATATTGGGATTTACGGTTATCGCGCGGGCTTCATTAACCAGTATGTGAATTGGGAACCGTCGCCTCTGGAGCAAATAGAAGCACTAGAGCAGTTGCGTGTACTTTATTATGGTCAAAAAATCCATGTCGATATCGCACACGAAGTGCCACCGGCAGGGGTTGATACGCCGGAAGACCTAGAAAAAGTCCGTAGCATTCTAGCGTAGTGACCGACGATGGGTATCGTTATCAAGGAGAGTACTCGGGTGCGCAATCGCATTAAAGAAATTCAACCTCAACATGATGCTCAGATCTGTCAGATCATAAAACAGGTCGGGGAAGAGTTCGGCGCAGTAGGTGAAGGCTATGGTCCTTCAGATGCAGAAGTTAGCGCAATGAGTCGGCATTATGGCGAAGAAAACGCCAGTCGCTACTTTGTAGCATGTGTAGATGGACATATTGTTGGTGGAAGCGGTATTGCAGCCTTTAATGGCAGCCATACAGTTTGTGAGTTGCGTAAGCTATTTTTGTTACCTGAAAGCCGTGGTTTAGGCATAGGCCGAGAGCTAACCGAAGCGTGTCTAGCGTATGCAAGAAGCAACGGTTATCAGCGATGCTATTTAGATACGTTACAAAGTATGACATCTGCCATTGCGCTGTATGAATCGTTAGGTTTTAAGCAATTAGATAAACCATTAGAAGGAACTATTCATAATGGTTGTGATGTCTGGATGTTGAAAGAGCTTATTTAGACATTGCTAGCAATAACTTAACGATTAAAAAGCCCTGAATAGTTCAGGGCTTTTTATTTGCGCTTGCTGATATTGTTACTGACAATATCGCCAAAAATGCCATTGTCACCCATACTTGTGAAGTAACGTTGAAACTCATGTAATGTTATTTCATAAGAGGTGGAGGTGTTCTAATGGCTATGGCATTGACTGTTGGGCAATTTTTGAATAGTCATCATATTGATTTTAGCCTGACAAAACATCGGCATACAGATACATCCTATAGTTCAGCTGTTTCGGCCCATGTTCCAACATCACAGGTGGCAAAAGCGGTGATGTTAAAAGATCGAAATGATGATTTGTTGATGGCGGTTGTGCCCTCTAATCGCAGGGTCATGATCAATAAAATAAACCAGATGACTGGAAAACAATATTATCTGATTGGAGAGCATGAGCTATCCACTATCTTTCAAGATTGTGAACCAGGGGCGGTTCCTTCATTGGGACAAGCTTATCAAGTTAATATGATTATTGATGATGCGCTTTGGGAGCAAGAAGAGGTCTATGTTGAAGCGGGAGATCATGAAAACTTGGTGCACCTAGAGGGCAAGCAGTTCCATAAGCTCATGCATGGCGTTGAACATAAGAATATCAGCGGTT
Source organism: Thaumasiovibrio clandestinus (assembly GCF_047250365.1). Classification (NCBI taxonomy): domain Bacteria; kingdom Pseudomonadati; phylum Pseudomonadota; class Gammaproteobacteria; order Vibrionales; family Vibrionaceae; genus Thaumasiovibrio; species Thaumasiovibrio clandestinus. The sequence goes on along the minus strand of NZ_JBLBVL010000001.1, from coordinate 157,447 downwards.
ATCGTTTCACTCCTGCCCACGATGGACGAAATTGGGAGTGGGAGTAAGCGGTGTTAAAAAAAGCCCATGGCGATTCATAGCCATGGGCTTTTTTTGTTCGGCTTATTCTAGAATAAGAAACGGGTGGTGATCAGTATTTGGTCACCATAAGCATAATTGAATCGGCCCTCTACACCCAATGAAAATAATTCAGTGGCATGGAAACGGCTATGCACCATACCAAAGGTATCATCTTCACCACCAATGGTTGCATGACCGATTTGTCCACCAACTTCTAGTTGTGGACCTAGCCATTGGCGCACACCTAGATTGATTTCCATCCCCCAGTCCCCAGAAGAGCTGGTAGAGCGATCTTTATGCATGCGAGCTTTTAGCTCGCCGTGAACGTCTGCCCAGTTATTGACTGGTGCATGAAATCCAACACCAACGCCCAAATCAAGGTCACGATCAAATTCAGAATCGATATTGGCGATAAAGTGTGCATTCGGGTGGATTGATTTGCTAATAGCTGCACCATAAGTAACAGGGCTAATGCCGATTCGAGCTTCCATATAGTCATAGCTAAAGTTGCTCATTGCTGTTTGTGCATGAGCGAGGGTAGCTACACTTGATGTTGCCAGCAACAGTCCCGTTGCTAATAGTGTTTTACGCATAGTTGAACCTGTAAATTCCCCAAAATTAAGATGTTATTTTATTGATAACAGTGCTAAATCACAATAGATAATCATCGTTGTTAATAATCTTGATGAGATTTTAGACAATAAGGCGGTGCTATTCGCCAAAGCTGGAACGGTTGTCACTCATTGCTTTCAGTATTCGTTCAGTATTTAGCACTGACATCCAAGGCATTAGCTCTTTTTCCGTCTCTATCACGAAGGTGGTAAGCTGTTCGGTGATCGTGTGGCAGAGTGCCTCTTTTTGCCATGGTTTGGTAATGAAATAATCAAGGCTTGCATGATTAACAGCCTCAATGGTCTCATCTAATCCAGCTTGACCAGTTAATAATAGTTTTCGGCAGTTAGCGGTTGCCTTTTGTTGCGACAACGAGATAAGGAATTCTACCCCAGTGGTGTTTGGCATGATGTGGTCACACAAAGCCAAGGCTAAGGTAACGCCGTCTTTTGTCGCTTCGTCGATAACCTGCTGTGCTTCAGCAACGCTTTCACACGCCTCGACAATAAAATGAGATTCAAATTCACTGAGGTCATTTAACACACTGTCAAGTACCTCTCGCTCATCGTCGATACACAAAATAAGATACTTATTCATGATTATTCTCCTCACTTTCTTTTAATATGGGTAGGGTTATGGTGACAGTGGTGCCTTCGCCAACGGTTGAATGCATAGTAATCCCTCCGCCGTGTTGACGAACAATTTGTTGGCATACAGATAAGCCAATCCCGAGCCCAAAGTTACCTTCTCGCTTGGTTGTGAAATTAAGTTCAAACACTTTATTTAAAACATCTGCGGCAATGCCAGCGCCGTTATCTGCAAACTCTATTTGTACATTCGATTGCCCATCTTTACTCACTAATGCCGTTGTTACGCGTATTTCACCATGTGTAGGCATTGCATCTAGTGCATTGGCAATCACATTGGTCCAAACCTGTTGTAGTGCAATGGGACGGCAGCGAACTAGCGGTAATGCTGCATAATTTTTGATCAATTTGTGGTGTTTAAGCCGATTCTCAAAAATGATCAGTGTGTCTTCAATTCCTTCATGGATATCGGTGGTTTGAATGTTTTCTTCATCTTGTCGCGCATAACTTTTAAGGCTCTTTACCATGTCAGCGATGCGTTTTGCGCAGACACTGATTGAACGTAAGAAACTGCCTACTTGGTAATAGTGCTCCCACTCAATCAATGTGGTTTGCAACTGTTTGCCCTGAGGTATTAGCCATTCACTCAATTTTGGCTCTTCGTCGAGCCCCATTTTGACGATTCTTTTGGCGACATTTCTATCATCAGCCACGGTTTGTATTTGTTTTGCCCGTTGCCGGATATCCGCAGTGGATATTGGACGTGATGTCATCGCATAGCGCAGAATGTCGTTTCCTCGTTGCTGGTTAACTTGATCAAGAGGGGAGTCGGTAACACTGGAGATGGTTTCTTGCAATGTTTCACTATTGCGTAATATGGCGGCAACGGGGTTATTCAGTTCATGGGCGACACCAGCGACGAGTTGACCAAGCATCGCCATTTTTTCTTTTTCGATCAGTTGCGATGAGGCTGCTTCAAGCTCTTTGATTGTGTGCTGAAGGCGCATCTCCGTTCGAATAGCGTTTTTAATTCGACGATTAAAATGGCGAAGGAGCAGGTTAGTAAATAGTGGCAGTAAATCAGAGCGCGAATTCATCACTTTGTTGAATAGCGTTCTGTCGAGTTTTATGACTTGAGTTTGGCTTAATGTTATTCCGGTGGAGAAAGAAGCATCACCACTCACAAAGGACATCCCTCCTATGAGGCTGCCACTTTGATGGCGAATAACCTCATGTTGCTGGCCCGATTTATCGGCTTTATACAGCGCGATTTCGCCTTTCGTGATGAACCAGAGGTGATGATTGGGCTCACCTTCTCGTGTCAATACATGGCCTTTGCTATAGGTGCGGCAAGCGTGGGTTTCATCATTGTCGTTAAAGAATTCATAGAGTGCATCTATAACTTGTTCAGCCAGCAAAGCGTCATTTAACGTATGTGGGGCAGTATTAAACCCGGAACGAAACTGGGTTATCTGCCGCTCTAGATAGGCTTTATTAATTTGACGTTTATCCAACACTGGCGCATAAGTGAGCCATTCGTTATGTGGCTTACTCAAAATGAACTGAGTTAACTCTTTGATCACAACCTGCTGGAGCAGGTGAGGTTGCCAACCAGGTGTCATACAAAAGCTGAGCTGCCCAGCATTAACAATATCAATCAACCCATTAAAGTGTTCATTATGAGTAAAAAGGATGGTGCTAGAGCTTTGGCCTGGGCTGGTTTTTTGCAGGTAAATAAGAAAATCTATGGTGTGCTGGTCACGATCATCACACAGGAGGAGCGCCACTTTTTTTTGTTTGAGGTGCAGATTGTGCGTAAGCCCTTTTGCGGTATCTGAGTTATCTGCAAAACAGACATCAAAGTTATCGTTTAAGAATGATAGGTTTTCTGCAAGGGCTTGCCTTAATGATGTATCTGCAGTCAGACACAGAATCACATATTGTTTCACAGCATCTCCTTATGATGACAGGTTAAGTGTACGGTAATTTTTGCGATTGGAATTTGATTCGCTTTGCAACTTTGATGATTTGTCTATTTGAAATGAAGAGAAATGTTACTGATTGATAACTAGGACAAAATAATTTTATCCGTTACACTACTCTGAATTAGTAAACAAGGAATATAATGATGAAACGATATTTTGCTGCAGGCGGTGCCGTGCTCTTAGCCGCATGTTGGCCTTTGGCTGTAGGTCAAATTGGGCAGCTACTGTATCAAGACCATGTCGTGATTGAAGAAAACGCCAATGTCGTGGTGGATTCATATGATTATCAACGTGGTTACTTATCCAGTGACATCTATACGAACTTTACTTTTACTGGTCCAGCGGCAGAGGCACTTTTAGAGGATGGTTTGCCGATCAGTTGGCAGGTGCACTCTCAGGTGCAACATGGCTTATTATCGATTACGACCGACAATGTCTTGTTGTTGGATGAGAACCAACGCTTAGTCGTGGATAATATTTGGGGTAGCCAAATAGAGCCGTTGCATGTCAAAACCGTCTCTCAACTCAATGGCCAAACAGAGATTGAAGTCGTTCTCAATGCACTGAATTATGAAGAGAGTGGTGACATCGTTTCTTCCGACACGGTGACGCTTCAAGGCAGTGTCGGCCTTGAAGGTAATGAAGCTTGGTCGTTAATGATGCCGGCGTTTTCTATTAGCTCATCAGATGATGAGCGTATCATGCTAAAAGATCTCAATGTGAGTTTTGAGGGCGTGTATGATGATGGGTTCTGGTTAGGTACACAATCGGTGTCGGTGGCATCAGTGGCGTATGAGTCGTCGTATCAGCGTGTTCATTTCGATAATTTAACCTTCTCCTTGTTAAATGACCTTCAAGAGGAATATAAATTTAGTCACAATAACCGTTGGAAGCTTCAAGGGGTTGAAGTCGACGATATGCTTGTGATGCGCGATCTTACCCTTGATGTTGATCTACAAGGTCTTGACTATAAGGCAATAAAGCAGCTGGCTGGATTGGCCGACGGCATGGATGATCAGCAACGTCTTATTGATGAAAATGATGTGGCATTGGGATTAGACCTGCTTTTCACTCAGGGAATTGATCTTTGGGGTTTTAATCTTGGTGGTAAATTTGAAGATAAAGACTTCTCTATTGATGGTCGTTTTACTCTACCAGCAGGTGTTGCTAGGGTGTCGCAAAATCCTTTTGCTGCGCTAGATGTGATTTCTGGTGCGGTAGAAATAAGTGCTCAAAAAGAGTTGGTTGATACATATGGTGTATTGCTACTTGAACAGTTACCAGCATGGCTTGAGCAAGGCATTGTGGTGGAAAATGGCAATGACTATCAAACACGAATTGGGCTAGAAAAAAGTCAGTTAGTCTTTATGGATGACAGCTCATTACCAATATTTGCACTTTTGATGTTGCTTTTGTAGGCGGTGGATAAACAAAGGCCCTGATCAGGGCCTTTGTTGTATCTGGAATATAAGTTGAAAGTAGCACGCTGGCGAATGGCGACACCCAATTATTTATAGCAGGTCATATTGGGCCAATGTTTGTGTTATCTGGCTTTTGTATTCATCGCCAAATACGTTGAAGTGATTTAAAAGATGGTACAAATTGTACAATGCCTTTCTATCACTGTATCCCGCGTCCAGTGGCCAAACATTGTTATAGCCGTTGTAGAACGCTTCTGGGAAGCCAGAAAATAGTTCAGTCATCGCAATATCACACTCTCTATCTCCCCAATAGCTGGCTGGGTCGAAAATCACTGGGCCATCAACTGTTAATGCGCAATTTCCAATCCATAAGTCACCATGCAGTAATGAGGGTTTTGGCTGATGGTGTACGAGTAGTTTGGCAACACGGCTGACAATGGTATCAATATTTCCAAATTGATGGCCTTTCTCCGCAGCAAGTTGCAATTGCCAGCCAATACGCTGTTCGGCAAAGAACGTATTCCACTTTCTATGCCAAGGGTTGGGCTGAATGGTCGTGCCAATATAGTTGTCCGTGTCAAAACCAAATTCAGCTTGTTCTGCCGATTGATGAAGATGCGCTAGTTGCTGACCGAGGTAAAAAGCACTCTCGCTGTCGATGGGGCGCATGGGTAAATATTCCAAGATAATAAATGCATGCTCTTTACAAGTACCAACATGTACAAGTGGCGGGGTTGCTATTGTGTTTGATTGGGCTAGTTGAGCTAGGGATTCCGCTTCAGCTTCAAAATTTGCAAGATGAGACCTGTCGTTTACTTTTATAAAGTAACGGATCTCATCTGAACTACTGATACAGTAGCAGTCATTAAGCTCACCACTGAGTGGCTTCTTTTCTTTGAGCGTAAAAGGAAAACCGGTAACTTCGCTTATTTGCTGACTGATAGCCTGCCACATAGTAACCCCTTACAATTATTGGTGGTTTTGCTTTATTATCTTAGACTAAGAATAGGTTAGGGGACTGTGCCTTACCACACGTTTCTTGGTGAATTCTTATTATTGAATGTAGCTGGGCAGTGAATACTTCTTTTCGCAAGAATCGATGTGCCATGTTTAGCGAGAGAAATCTAACCACTTTGGGTTTATTCGCTTTGATAGAGTAGCCCTATTTAAGCCCGTATTTTACTCAAGTTAAGCCCCGCATTTAACTTGGAGTGTATACTATTTAGCCGTCGGACGTGCTCTTGTACAGTTTAACCAAGCATCAGAATAAAAACCGTAGCCTTTGACTTTCCTTTTACGCTAAATTCTGTAAGATTGTGCACCAGTTTTGTGTGACAAATTTGATTTGTACCAAATTTCATACAGATAGGAAGTGGTGAGTAGATTGCGCATTAATACTAAATTAACGATCTACTAACCGAACTCAAAAACAAGAATTTATACGTGCTACTTGGTAGGTGGCACCACTGTAAGGACTATACATGCCTGTAATTACTCTTCCTGACGGTAGTCAACGTCAATTTGATAACCCTGTTTCAACGATGGATGTCGCGGCCGATATTGGCCCGGGTCTAGCTAAAGCGTGCATTGCCGGTCGCGTTGACGGTGAACGTGTTGATGCGTGTGATTTGATTGAGCACGATGCCAATCTAGCGATTATCACAGCGAAAGATGACGATGGATTAGAAATCATTCGTCACTCATGCGCCCACCTTTTAGGTCATGCAATTAAGCAGTTGTACCCAGAAACGAAAATGGCAATTGGTCCGACGATCGATAACGGTTTCTATTATGATATCGACCTTGATCGCCCTCTAAATCAAGATGACCTTGAAGCGCTAGAAAAGCGCATGAAAGAGTTGGCTAAGACTAAGTACGCTGTTATCAAAAAGAGTGTTAGCTGGCAAGAAGCGCGAGACACATTTGAAGCTCGCGGCGAAAGTTACAAAATGGAGATTCTAGACGAGAACGTTTCTCGCGATGATCGTCCAGGTCTATACCATCACGAAGAGTACATTGATATGTGCCGTGGCCCTCATGTTCCAAACATGAGCTTTTGCCAGCATTTTAAATTGTTAAATGTTGCCGGCGCTTATTGGCGTGGTAATAGTGAAAATAAGATGCTTCAGCGCATTTATGGTACTGCATTTGCTGACAAGAAAGCATTGAAAGCACACCTAGTACGTTTAGAAGAAGCAGCGAAGCGTGACCACCGTAAAATCGGTAAGCAACTTGATCTATACCATATGCAGCAAGACGCGCCGGGAATGGTGTTCTGGCATCACAATGGTTGGACGATTTTCCGTGAGCTAGAAGTTTTTGTTCGCGACAAACTGACTGAGTATGATTATCAGGAAGTGAAAGGCCCATTAATTATGGACCGTGTACTGTGGGAGCGTTCAGGTCACTGGGACAAGTACGCCGAAAACATGTTTACCACGAACTCTGAAAATCGTGAGTATGCATTGAAACCGATGAACTGTCCTGGTCATGTTCAGATCTTTAACCAAGGTTTGAAGTCGTACCGTGACCTTCCACTACGTATGGCTGAGTTTGGCTCATGTCACCGTAATGAGCCATCAGGTGCGCTACATGGCCTTATGCGTGTACGTGGTTTCACTCAAGATGATGCTCATATCTTCTGTACAGAAAATCAAGTTCAAGATGAAGTCACTTCTTGCATCAAAATGGTGTATGATACGTATTCAACATTCGGATTTGAAAATATCGTTGTTAAATTATCTACACGTCCAGAGCAGCGCGTTGGTTCGGATGACATGTGGGATAAAGCCGAGGCTGGCCTTAAGCAAGCATTGGAAGATAACGGTGTAGCATATGAGATTCAAGAGGGCGAAGGTGCCTTCTATGGACCTAAAATTGAATTCACACTACATGATTGCTTAGATCGTGCATGGCAATGTGGTACAGTTCAGCTAGACTTTGCTCTACCAGAGCGTTTAGGCGCGACGTATGTAGGTGAGGATAATGAACGTCACGTACCAGTAATGATTCACCGTGCTATTCTTGGTTCGTTAGAGCGTTTCATTGGTATTCTTATTGAAGAGTACGCAGGTTTCTTCCCAACTTGGTTGGCTCCTCAGCATGCTGTTGTAATGAACATTACTGACAGCCAAGGTGATTATGCGCAAGAAGTTGTGAAAAAATTGCAAAAAGCTGGATTTAGAGTCAATGCGGACTTGAGAAATGAGAAGATAGGCTTTAAAATCCGCGAACACACTTTGAAGCGAGTTCCGTTTATGCTTGTTTGTGGAGACAAAGAAGTAGAAGCTGGTGAGATCGCGGTGCGTACCCGTAAAGGTAAAGATTTGGGTAAATTCAAGATTGACGACTTCGTTGCTTATTTACAGCAAGAAGTCAGCAGTCGAACGCTGAACATTTCGGAGGAATAAGATATTAAAGGCGCAAGAAGAGGCCAACAGCCGGCAAAACAAAATGCACATCGCTTGAACGAAGAAATTCGTGGCGTACAAGAAGTACGCTTAACAGGTATTGATGGCGAAGCTATTGGTGTCGTTTCTATTGAAGAAGCGATAAATGCAGCGTATGATGCCGGCGTTGATTTGGTAGAAATCAGTCCTAATGCCGAGCCACCAGTCTGTCGAGTGATGGACTATGGCAAATATCTCTTTGAAAAGAGCAAGGCTGCTAAAGAGCAAAAGAAAAAGCAAAAACAAGTTCAGGTTAAGGAAATTAAATTCCGTCCTGGCACAGATGTGGGCGACTATCAGGTAAAACTGCGCAACCTGGTTCGCTTCATTGAAGAGGGTAACAAAGTCAAAGTAACGATCCGCTTCCGCGGCCGTGAAATGGCGCACCAAGACATCGGTGTAGACGTGTTGAATCGTCTGAAGGAAGACACAGCTGAAATCGCAGTTGTTGAAAGCTTCCCGACGCGAATCGAAGGTCGTCAGATGATCATGGTTATTGCCCCAAAAAAGAAGTAATTAGAGCAATCAAGTAGATAAAAGCCTGCTTGCAAGAGCAGGCTTTTGTTTCGCCTAATTACACTGTTATTAACTATTAACAATGCGGAGTCTCATCATGCCTAAGATGAAATCCAACAAAGGCGCTGCTAAGCGCTTCAAAAAAACCGCTGGTGGTTTTAAGTTCAAGCACGCAACCAAACGTCACATCCTGACCAAGCGTACTACTAAGAACAAACGTCAGCTACGTCCAAACGCTATTCTTCCTAAGTGTGAAGTAGCAGCTGTTGCACGTATGCTTCCGTTCGCATAATTCGTTTTTAGTCTTACAAAATTTAGTTAGGAGTTACACATGGCTCGCGTAAAACGTGGTGTACAAGCTCGTGCACGTCACAAGAAAGTTCTTAAACAAGCTAAAGGTTACTACGGTGCACGTTCACGCGTTTACCGCGTAGCTTTCCAAGCAGTTACTAAAGCTGGTCAATATGCTTACCGTGACCGTCGTCAACGTAAGCGTCAGTTCCGTCAACTGTGGATTGCTCGTATTAACGCTGCTGCTCGTCAGAACGGCATGTCTTATAGCCGTCTAATCAACGGTCTTAAGAAAGCGTCTATCGAAATCGATCGTAAGATCCTTGCAGATATCGCTGTATTCGACAAAGCAACATTTACTGTTCTTGTTGAAAAAGCGAAAGCTGCTCTGTAATTTTTTACAGTTCGGTATTCAAAAGGGGAGCCATTTGGCTCCCTTTTTTAGATCTATGTATTGTGGTGTTATCTCTGCACGCAAGTGAGTATTTAGGAATATCGCGTGTATTGAGGTTTAGAAGTGAACAAATACGACCTCCTTTGATTATCAGCGGGCTATGTTGAGTTCCAATTGCACTTTTTTTATTCATTATCTTGTTTTTCTTAAGATTAGAATTGGCATTAGCAGCAGCTTTCTTTACTATGTAACGCTACATAAAAAACATCTCCAATGGACGCCACCTAAGGGGTGGATGAGGAAATCATGCAACAACTAGACGAGATCCTAGCCAACGCAACGGCAGCAATTGAGCAGGCAGAATCGCTTGTCGCTCTTGACGAAGTTCGTGTCCAGTATCTGGGTAAAAAGGGTGAATTAACCCTTCAGCTACAGAGCTTGGGTAAACTTCCACCAGAAGAGCGTCGCGAAGCTGGTCAAAATATTAATAAAGCAAAGCAGGCAGTTCAGCAGGCGATTGCAGCACGTAAAGATGAGCTTCAGCGTGCTGAGCTAGAAGCTAAACTGGCGGCAGAGAGCATTGACGTAACTATGCCTGGTCGTCGCATCGAGAACGGTGGTTTGCACCCTGTTACTCGTACGGTTGAGCGTATTGAACAATTTTTCGGTGAGCTGGGCTTTAATGTTGAAGCCGGACCAGAAATTGAAGATGCATTTCATAACTTTGATGCGTTGAATATTGCAGAAGATCATCCAGCACGTACTGATCATGACACCTTCTTCTTCAACCCTGATTTAATGCTGCGTACTCACACGTCAGGCGTACAGATCCGTACCATGGAAAACGGCAAGCCACCTTTCCGTTTTATCGCTCCGGGTCGTGTGTACCGTAATGATTACGATCAAACGCACACGCCAATGTTCCACCAAGTGGAAGGTATGTTGGTGGATGAAAACGTCAACTTTGCTCAGCTAAAAGGTGTTCTGCATGACTTCCTATGCAACTTCTTTGAAGAAGAAGTGGAAGTGCGTTTCCGTCCATCTTACTTCCCATTCACTGAGCCTTCTGCTGAAGTAGACGTTAAAGGCAAGAATGGTAAATGGTTAGAGGTTCTTGGCTGCGGTATGGTTCACCCGAACGTACTTCGTAGTGTAGGTATCGACCCTGAGAAATACTCTGGTTTTGCATTTGGTATGGGCGTAGAGCGTCTAACCATGCTTCGTTATGGTGTAAACGATCTACGTGCGTTCTTTGAGAACGACCTTCGTTTCCTAAAACAATTTAAGTAATCCAGAGGTTTAATCACTATGAAATTCAGCGAATCTTGGCTTCGTGAGTGGGTTAACCCTGCGGTTACTACTGACGAACTAACTCACCAAATTACTATGGCTGGTTTAGAGGTCGACGACGTTCTGCCTGTAGCTGGTTCATTCACCGGTGTTAAAGTGGGTCAGGTTGTTTCTTGCGAACAACACCCAGACGCAGACAAGCTGCGTGTAACGAAAGTAGATGTTGGTGCTGAAGAGCTACTCGACATTGTTTGTGGCGCATCAAACTGTCGCCTTGGTATTAAGGTTGCTGTTGCTACTGTGGGAGCAGTATTGCCAGGTGACTTTAAAATCAAGAAAGCAAAGTTACGTGGCCAGCCTTCTCACGGGATGCTGTGTTCGTTCACTGAGCTGGGTATTGATGTTGAGTCTGACGGTATTATGGAGCTTGCAGAGGACGCAGTACTAGGTACTGACTTCCGTGAATTCCTTGGCCTAGAAGATGTGACAGTGGATGTTGATCTGACAGCAAACCGTGCCGACTGCTTTAGCATTCGTGGTTTAGCGCGTGAAGTGGGGGTATTGAACCGTACTGACGTGACTGAGCCTACGATCAATGCAGTCGCTACCGCAATCGAAGATACGGTATCTATCGATGTAACAGCGTCTGAAGCTTGCCCTCGTTATCTTGGCCGTATTGTTAAGAACGTGAACGTTAAAGCTGAAACACCACTTTGGATGCAAGAAAAACTGCGTCGCTGTGGTATCCGCTCTATCGATCCGGTTGTTGATATCACCAACTTTGTTCTACTTGAGCAAGGACAACCAATGCATGCGTTCGATCTGGCTAAGATCGAAGGCGGTATTGTTGTGCGTATGGCAGAGCAGGGCGAAAAGCTGACTCTTCTAGACGGCACTGAAGCAGAGCTAAATGCAGATACGCTAGTGGTGGCTGACCATACTAAAGCACTGGCGATTGCTGGCGTATTTGGTGGTGAGGGATCTGGTGTAAACAGCGAGACACAAGATGTGTTGCTTGAGTGTGCTTTCTTTGCACCTGACCATATCCGTGGTCGCGCGCGCAGCTACGGTCTTCATACTGACTCATCAATGCGTTTTGAGCGTGGTGTAGATTTCGCTCTGCAATACAGTGCAATGGAGCGTGCAACACAGCTTCTTGTTGAGATCTGTGGCGGTGATGTTGCACCTGTTGTTGGTGTTGAGTCAGAGGCTGACCTACCAAAGCCTAACACCGTGACGCTGCGTCGCACGAAGTTGGACAACTTGCTTGGCCACCCTATCGCAGATGCTGACGTAGTAGAGATCCTAGAGCGCCTTGGCCTTGCAGTAGAAGTAACAGCTGAAGGCTGGACAGCAACAGCGCCGACATGGCGTTTTGATATTGCTATTGAACAAGATCTTGTTGAAGAAGTCGGCCGTATCTACGGTTATGACAACATTCCTAATCAAGCGCCCGTTGCAGCATTGAGCATGAATGATCATAAAGAAGCCAACCTACCGCTTAAGCGAGTACGTGACCTTCTTGTTGATCGTGGTTACCACGAAGCGATCACCTATAGCTTTGTTGAACCAGAGCAGCAAGCTCTGATTGTTCCCGGTGTTGAGCCACTTGTTCTGCCGTTCCCAATTTCTGCAGATATGTCAGCAATGCGTTTAGGCTTAATTCAAGGCCTTCTTAACACCGTTGCCCACAATCAGAAACGTCAACAGCCACGTGTTCGTTTGTTCGAATATGGCTTACGCTTTATTCCTTGTGAGTCGGCAGAAAATGGCATGCGCCAAGAGCCGATGCTTGCTGGTGTTATTGCTGGAAACCGTGCCGAAGAGCATTGGGATATCGAAAGCAATACGGTGGATTTCTTCGATCTGAAAGGTGACTTGGAAGCGGTACTTGAGCTGACAGCTAACGATGTTGCGTTTGGTTTCAAGCCAGCCAAACACCCAGCTCTGCACCCTGGCCAAACTGCTGCTATTGTTGTTGATGGCAAAGAGGTTGGTGTGATTGGTACAGTTCACCCAGAGCTAGAGCGCAAGTTTGGCCTAAACGGTCGCACGATTGTGTTCGAAATCGAGTGGAATAGCATTAATACTCGTGAGCTTCCTGAAGCTGTTGTGGTGTCTAAGTTCCCAGCAAACCGACGCGATATAGCGGTTGTTGTTAGCGAAGATATTGCCGCTGGCGACGTTATTGAAGCATGCCGTGCAAACGGTGGTGAATTACTGACAGGCGTTAACTTGTTTGATGTTTACCGTGGTAAAGGCGTAGAGGAAGGGCAGAAGAGTCTTGCGATCGCATTATCACTGCAATCAGTTGAACGTACACTGGAAGATGCTGACATCTCTGGCGCGGTGGACAGCATAGTTACCGTACTTGGTGAGCGCTTTGGTGCAAGCCTACGTGACTGATAAATAAGCAATTAATTAAAAAGCAGCCAATGGGCTGCTTTTTTTTTGCACGAATGACGCATACTGACAAAATAGTCATGTTGACTGCTTTGGTGTTATTTTTAGGTTCTTTTGTTGGTTTTTTTAGTTTATGCAGACGAAAGTGTTGTCAGGTAGGGATTTGTTGTTCAACTGTTTGCATTTAAGTAGAGTAATATCACTGATATTTATGATTTTTTTATGGGTAATTCATAAGAAAAAAATTGGCGTAAATTAGCTGGTTGACATAAACTTGGGTTAAGTTGTTGTCTCATAGGTTAAATTCTTCTTTGCATAATTATTGTATGGAGCTATTTTTATAGAGATAACGGATGGTCGCGTTAACAAATAACGCATATGTTCAACATTGTCTTGAGGGAATTATCTATGGCGCTCACGAAAGCCGATTTGGCTGAGAACCTGTTTGAGAAAGTTGGATTAAACAAGCGGGACGCCAAGGATACGGTAGAAGTGTTCTTTGAAGAGGTTAGAAAGGCGTTGGAATCAGGCGAGCAAGTAAAGTTGTCAGGTTTCGGTAATTTTGATCTGCGAGAAAAAAACGAAAGACCAGGTCGCAATCCGAAGACCGGTGAAGATATTCCGATTTCTGCTCGTCGGGTTGTTACATTTAGACCAGGGCAAAAGCTAAAAGCACGAGTGGAAACCCTAAAAGTCGAAGAGTAACGCGCTGTCATAAAAAGCTCTGCTATGCGGAGCTTTTTGTTATGTGTGACTCGCCGATATAGCACAAAGCCTGCCCGTACCAATGCGTGCTTGCAGCGCAGAGAGTCGTGCGATGGATATCCAATATGCATTAAATCGATATGGCTTTGCAGAAACCGTTTTGCGTGAGCTAACGCATTTGAGCGAAGCGTTTGTTCAACAGGGCCATCGGTTTCATTGTTTGGGCGCTGGTGTTATTGAAGTGGCGCCCTTAAATGTCACACGTGCTGCTGTTATTGTTTCAGTAGGTGTGCATGGTGATGAAACAGGCCCAATAGAGCTTGTTGATGCCTTATTTAATGACCTTTTGCAAGGAAAGCTGACACTGCGTAAGCGAGTGTTATTTATTCTTGCTCACCCCGAAGCAGTAAAAGCCCATACTCGTTTTATTGACACTAATTTGAATCGTTTGTTTGGTGGGCAAGGGGGTAGCACGCTAGAACACCTGCTAGCGCGAAACTTGACAGCGATCATTCGCAAATTTTATGTCTCAGCAGAGGAACGATGGCATCTTGATTTGCATAGTGCGATAAGAGACTCTCACCATTATGCGTTTGCCGTTAGGCCTTTTACGACGCCGCCCTTGCCGACTCAGCAATTGTTCTGTTTTCTCTTTCATGCTGGTGTTGAAGCGGTGCTTGAATCAACGACGCCGTCATCGACATTTAGTTGGCATAGTGCGCATTACCATCGAGCATTAGCCGTCACGGTTGAGTTGGGGCAGGCCGCACCGTTTGGACGGAATGAGTTATTACAGCGTCACCCATTTCGATCGACGTTAACGGCATTTATTGAAGATAAACTCGATTTGAACGGTGATGAACAACCATTAGTTTATGTCGTGAATCGAGTACTGACGCGTAAGAGCAATAATTTTAAATTTGATTTTCCTTCATCTCTTGCCAATTTTACCCTCTTAAATGAAGGACAGCGTATAGCGACTAACGGTGATGTGTTAATTACTGCACAAGCTGGAGAAATGGTCGTATTTCCTAATCCCTCTGTTCCGATCGGCCAACGCGCTGCATTACTGGTTGTTGAGAAAAAATGAACAACTGTTCAGCAAACGCGCGGGTAAATTTAAACCACGCTTCATGATAAGAGTCATCTCTGCTATGGTGTCGATGAATAGCATTAGTGTGGCGAGTTATGGAATTACAGCAACTAAATCAGAATCATGCAGCTAGATGGCGCAAAGCTATTTGGCTGATACTTACAGCGCTTATTGGTGTTTGTCTTATCGGCGTTGCAGCAGGCGAGCAGTGGATTTGGCCGTTGAGCAGTTTGTCTGAGTTTGAATCTCTATTGGTTTGGCAATTGCGGTTACCTAGGGTCGTTGCTGCATTTGCGGTGGGTGCGATGTTGGCGACGTCAGGAGCAAGCCTTCAGGTTGTTCTTGGCAACCCTTTAGCTGAGCCTGGTATTCTTGGTGTTTCTGGAGGGGCAAGCTTATTCGTTATTATTCTTATGTTTTTCTTTCCTCACTTCACCCACCCCTATTTAATGATGGTTTTGGCAATTGCTGGGGCTCTCGTATTTACCTTTATTCTCGTTAGTTTAAGTGCTTGGCGTCGACTAACGACAGCGAGAATGCTGTTAATTGGTATAGCGTTGGGGATATTGGCAAATTCAGTCGTCACATGGGTATTTTACTTCAGTGCAGACATGAATCTACGCCAGTTGCTCTATTGGCTGATGGGCAGTGTCTCCGGAATTACTTGGCCTCAACTTTCGATTTTATTGTTGCTATTTCCTGTTGTAGCTTGGTTGTGCACTCAGGGTAGGTTGCTTGATACGTTGCTGTTGGGGGATGTTATGGCTTCCCAGCTCGGTGTAGACACGCGCGCAGTGCGTTTAAAGCTGATCGCTGTGATAGCAGTGCTTGTTGGGGGAAGTGTTGCGTTAGCCGGGGTTATTGGCTTTATTGGACTTGTTATTCCTCATATTCTTCGATTATGGATAGGTACGGAACATCGTTATTTATTACCACTTTCAGCTTTGGCTGGCGGTGGTTTGCTTGTCTTCGCTGATACTTTATCGCGGCTATTGCTTGTCTCAGCAGAGCTGCCTGTTGGTGTGGTGACTGCCACACTAGGTGCGCCAGTATTTGTATGGCTTTTATTGCGAGGAGACAGTGATGCTTGAATTATATGATGTAGGATTGGCACATCGTTTACGCCATATTACGATGAAGATAGAAGAAGGCAGCTTGGTTCACTTCGTCGGGCCTAACGGTAGTGGTAAAAGCTCGTTGATCAGCGTCATGTCGGGTTTAGAACCCTTCAATGGACAGTTACATTGTAACGGTGAACGCATTGATAAATGGTCATTGAGTGAGCTGGCGACCTATCGAGGGTATTTAGCACAATATTCAAGGCCTCAATTTGACCTTTCTGTTTTGCATTATATCAACACGGTGATTCATCGTTTAAATGTCTCGTCGGAAACCGCCGTGCGTGAGGTATTGGCCATACTTGATGATTTTCTACATTTCTCTCATCTGTTTTCTTCTCGGGTGAATCAATTATCTGGTGGTGAGTGGCAGCGTGTTCGTCTCGCCTGTATTTTTTTACAAGCTTGGCCGACAATCAATCCTAACATGCGCTATTTATTATTGGATGAACCTGCAACAGGCTTAGATATTTATCATCAAAAAGCGGTGACAAAAATCACCCAGCAATTAACCCGGGCAGGTTTAACCGTGGTGGTAGTTAGTCACGATTTAAACGATAGTTTGATGAATGCGGATCGTGTTGCAGTTTTGACCAACAGCAAATTGTATGCATTTGGTGCGTCAGAGCATGTGTTAACACCGCAAACCTTACATGATGTGTTTAATGTTGAAGCTAAGTTACATCAAGTTGCCAGTCGTTCACTGTTGGTGTGGTAATAAAAACCAGTGTAATGGACACTGGTTTTGTCGGGCAGACTAAGGCTTTGCAACCCACGCAGTACACCAGCCATTTGCTGAGACGAGCTTGCCAGGGAATATTGCACAAGGGCGCCACTCATCCCCGGAATTACCTTGCAGTAACGCGCAGTTGTTACAGTTTTTTCCTCCTCGGTCAGATTGATGCACATATTTAAGAGCACTGGCTTGTGCATCTGATTCTTCCAGTTTAGGCGTGTCAGCGTGTGCACGTCCGATGAGGCTATCTCCGGCAGACACGGCAATGACACCACCGACGGTCAGTTTTAGAAATTGTCGCCTTGATGTTTTCATAGCTAAGCTTTCCCTCTACACGTACATCTGTTTAGTATATAAGTTTGTAACATAGTGCAAGGGTTGGTATTTCACATTTTCATTATTGCACGGTGTATTTTTGTGAGAGATGTGAGCACAAAGGGTCAATGGAAGGTTAAGTGTGTGACGTTGCCTTTTTAGTTGAAAAAAGGGATAGAGCCCAGATTCGCTCTATCCCTCGATTTGTGACGGCGTCACTCTATTCTGCGGTAGCCTGTTTTAACTCTGGTTTTTGAGGCTGAAAATAGAGTTGTGTTTCCGCAACGATAACATGGCGAAGCATCAATAACCCAATGAGGTTTGGTATTGCCATTAAACCATTCACAATGTCAGCGATAACCCAGATCATGTCGAGTTGTAAGAATGCCCCCATCGCCACTAGGATTAAAAAGAATACCTTGTAGGCTTTTACTGCTCGCAGTCCGAATAGATAAACCACACAGCGCTCACCGTAATAGTTCCACCCTAAAATGGTAGTAAAAGCAAAAAAGCTTAAACCAATTGAGACCATTAAGGGCCCCCAGTAGGCAGAATTTAGTCCAGTAGAGAAGGCGTATGTTGTCATCGCCGCACCAGAATAATCACTCTGCCATGCGCCAGTGAGTACCAAGGTCAATCCGGTCATGGTACAGATAATGATCGTGTCGAAGAAAGTCCCCGTCATAGAGATTAGGCCTTGGCGTGCAGGTGAGTCTGTTTGAGCGGCTGCGGCTGCCATTGGCGCGCTACCTAGACCTGACTCATTAGAGAAAACACCACGAGCGACACCAGCTTGTATTGCTAGCATGATACCAGCACCAAGAAAACCACCTGTAGCTGCTGTTGGTGTAAAGGCACTGCTAATCACCAATGCAATCGCTGCTGGAACATCTGCGGCGTTAGTACCAAGAACGATAAGGCATGCGATGACATAAAATACGGCCATGGAAGGTACAATTTTGCTGGCTACTTTGGCAATCGACTGAATGCCGCCCAGAGTAACTGCGGCTACGAGGGTAGTAAGTACGGCAGCGGTTAGCCATTTAGGCACAGAGAGAGCTAAATCTGCTGCATCGACAATCGCATTGACCTGCGGAAATGTGCCGATACCAAAACAGGCAACACCAAGCGCAAAGAAGGCAAATAGTTTAGCAAGCCATTTATTACCAACGCCTTTCTCGATGTAGAACATCGGCCCACCGATCATGGCACCGTTAGCATCTTTTTCTCTGTATTTTACAGCAAGTAGACATTCTGCATATTTGGTGGCCATACCAAAAAGTGCAGCCATCCACATCCAAAAAAGCGCCCCTGGACCACCTAGTTTAATGGCGGTTGCAACACCAACGATGTTACCAGTACCGATAGTGGCAGAAAGTGCAGTACATAATGCAGCGAAGCTCGATACATCCCCTTGCCCTTTTAAAGGCTTAGAGAAGACAAGTTTTAATGCAGTGGGAAGGTGGCGTATTTGTAGCGCACCTAAACGTACGGTGAAATAGAAGCCAGTGCCAACTAATAGTAGCAGCAGTGGTGGTCCCCAAACGAAATTATCAATTGTTACGAGGTATGAGTGAAGTGATTGCATAGTTCCTCCTTTTAAAATACGAAAGGAGGAGACAGAGATCTGATGTTAGATCGCACGGCGATGCATGGTGGATTAACACCAGCTCTTATCCCCTCTGTCCTTTTGCCTGAGAGTTTGACCTGTTTGTAATTAAACAGGCTTGCTCCTTCGGCGTCCGATTTAACGGATCTCTCCAGAGGTTCCTCCAACAGCAGTCCATGCCTTTTCAGGCGCCTGAAAGATTTACTTCTTCGGCGTACGTAACCGTACTCTCCAGCTGTCTTCATCGGAACACAAATTGTCGACAAGGATAGTAATAAATTGATAACCCTTTGTCTTTAAAAAAAAGCATAAAAAAACAAAAAAGCACCTATTGGCTAGTTTGTAATCGTTATGTATTACTGTTAGTTCTTATTTAATGCCAAAAAATTGACAGAAGTGATGCCATTTGTCTTGTGCGACTGTTAACGAAGACGGATAAAAGTGAATGTTCTGTGAGGGTTGGCATTGTGCTAGTTTTGCGAGATCAATTTTTCTGACAGTCCCCAGCTTCGGGTAGCCTCCAATGGTTTGGCGATCATTAAACAAAATGATCGGCTGGCCGTCTGGTGGAACTTGAATGGCGCCGAGTACGATTCCTTCTGAAATTAATCCTTGTTTGGTGTAACGAAGAGGTTCTCCTTTCAGAAGGTAGCCCATGCGATTACTTTGTGATTGAACCTGATAGTTTGAGTTGAAAAACGTCTGCATGCTATCAGGGTCAAAGCTGTCATGTTGATAGCCCAAAATGACGCCCATTGCGGTGGGTTTAAGGTAGTTAGGGATCCAACGTGGTGAGAGAGCCTTAACTGAGCAGTGCTGAGTGTAAGCAGGATATGGGAGCATGTCGCCAGACGATAGCGCGTGACCATTTAATCCGCCAAGCCCATTTCGGCAGACGGTGCTTAGGCTATTTAGCGACATTGGAATGGTAAAGCCGCTCTTTAGTGCTAGGTAGAGGTAATTACCGGAAGAAAAACCAGCGATAGTGAGTTGATCGCCTGCCTGAATGCGTATGGATTGCCATGGTTGTATGGGTTTGGCATTCAGTGTTAGTTTTGCAGGTGCTCCACATAAAGCAATAATGGTTGGAGCATGAAATGTAAATTGACATAAGCCAATCGCTATCTCGATAGCTGCAGTGTTCGGCGGGTTATCTATTAATTTGTTGGCCCAACAAAAGGCGTGAATGTCCATTGGTCCTCCTTGGCTCAAGCCGAAGCGAGCGACACCAAAGCGACCTAAGTCTTGCAGTGTAGATAGGGGACCAGAGCGAACAACTTCTAGCATGCGTTATCCTGATATTGGTGGTATTCATGTTGGGAGATCGATGTAAACTGCACTTGGTCACCGACTTTAAGCAGACTTTTATCTGGATGCTGGGGATCAAAAAGATCTAGCGGGCAACGGCCTATAACATGCCAGCCGCCGGGTGAATCGCTAGGGTAAATTGCCGTTTGTCGTTCAGCAATAGCGACGCTACCTGCAATTACACTGCGTGGTGTAGCCAATCTTGGCAACTGCAAACTTGGCGGTAGTTCAGCAAGAAATCCAAATCCCGGTAGAAAGCCAATCGCACAACACGTATAGGGGGCACGAGTGTGGAGGTCAATCAATGCTTGTACTGAGAGTTGCAGTGTCTCACAGATCTCATCAAGATGGGGGGCAACGCTAGTGTGGTAAAAAACGGGAATGGTTACAGTGCATACAGGTGTCGAATCATATACGTCGATGTTGAAGCGTTCAATTATTGCTATCGCGGTTTGAGGTTTAACATTAAATCCAAATTCCACCAATAACGTGGTGTAGGATGGGGTTAATTCAATTACATCATGTTTAAAGGTGTCTGTTATTTTATTACTGAGCGCTTTGATCTTCGCGGGAAAGGTGAGATCGATCTGGTCGCCAAAGGTCACCATCAAACTGTTTTCGTTAATTTGATGAACTTTCATGAATACGTATCAATCCATTGGCGTATTTTTGCGATTTGTGCAATGGCTGCGAGGTTATCTCCATGCACGCAGGCACTGTCGATGGGGATATAAAGGCGCTCACCTTCAATGGGTTCTATATAGCCTTGTGCTAATGTTTGAATGCGCTGTTGAATATCTTTGTAGTGATTAATTAGGGCACTAGGGTGATGGCGAGGGAGAAGGTAACCTTTTGAATCGTAGTGACGATCAATGAAAACCTCGAAAATTAGTGTCGTATGATATTTTGCCGCGATGTTGCTGAGCTGCTCATGTTGTGGGCAGGATAAGACCATTAGCGGCAGAGCCAATTGTCCAGCGGTTTCAGCAATCACTTCGAATAACTCCCGATCCGCCATCATGCTGTTATAGAGTGCACCATGCGGTTTTATATAGCTAACACGAACACCAGACAGGGCTGCGAGTGATTTTAGTGCACCCACTTGATAGGCAATGAGAGCACGTATTTCGTCATGGCTGTGTTTTATCGGACGTCGCCCAAATCCCAGCTTGTCATTGTAGCCGGGATGTGCACCGACTTTGACGTGATGTTGAGCTGCCAAATTTAGGGTGTTCATCATTATTAACGGATCGGAGGCATGAAAGCCACAGGCGATATTGGCCATATCGAGATATGGAAAAAGCGCAATGTCATTTCCCATCGTCCACGCGCCGTAGCTTTCTCCGACATCACTATTGATCAACATTGCAACCTCATATTTTAACTGATTGTTAAAGCAAGCATAACAATGCTTTACTTAAGCTACAAATGTCAAATTACGTGAAAAGATGCGTTAGAATTAAAGTCAGGATGCAGTGTGTCCGATATTAGTTATGCACACCTTTATGGATGAGAGAATTGATGACCACATTTCACGAGCTACTTGGCACCCATGCAGAGATGTCGGCCGCTGAGATAAAAAAGCGCTTTAAAATCATGTCTACCCGAGTGCATCCTGATAAAGGAGGGTCGGATGCGTTAATGCAGATGATCAGTCAAGCCTATGCTTTTGTGGCTCGGGGTGAAGGCAGTAAAGAAGTTTTTACGACCATAACGTTAGAGTCGTCCGAAGCGGTACAGCTTAAAAGTAAAATTATATTGCTGGAAAGAGAAAATCGTCGTTTAAAAGAAGCGTATGAGCACAGTCAACAGCAGCTTGAGCAGGCAAAAGACGCAGTGCAGCGACAATTCAATGAAAAGGCCTCAACACCCAACAGTGACGATACCGTTCTTAGGACACAGTTGAATGAGTATAGAGCGCTGTTGCAAGAAAAAGAACAAAAAATCGCTGAACTCACGGCTCGCCACCACTATCAATTGGAAAAGCATACCAACCTAGTGCAGCGACGTCGCCGTTTGATGGTACCGCTGACAGCGGTGTTGGGGGGGGGAATCTTATTTGGCACAGTATTTGGTGACTTTTCGTCGCCTTCTTTGCTAAAGGCACAAGTAAGCACTGTAGATAAAAAGGGAGAACCCGACAATACCACACAGACGATAGTGCCTGTTTTGCAAGAGGCGCCAGAACAGTCGATGTCTTCTGCGGCACAAGTGTCAACAGACTTGCCATCGGAGCAGTTTGATATAAAAAATTCAGCAGCGAGTGGCGTGTGGGATAATTTTACTTTTCAAGCAAGCGATGAGCCATATATTGCCGTTAGGAGTCAGCAGGGATCCTATGTGGTAAAAGGTTGTGAAACGGGCTTTTACTTATTCCTAAAAGAGCAAAAACAACCGATAAGATTGCCGCCAAATCTTCAATATAAGCATCGGGAAGGGGATTTTATTGTTTATGATATCTTGTATGGCAATGGGTCAACGGTAGAAAACTGGTTTGATTCTAATCGGTTAGTGATTAATGGTGAAGGGTTCACTAACAGCGACTTTTCCAAGGTGCTTAACCAACATAATCGTAACTGCCTGACGCGCACCGAAGTCTGATACGCGACAGGCGTTGTTGTTTACTCTGTTGCTAGACGTGGCAGGGTTTTGCTCAGCGTGCCAAATCGCAAACTTAACGTGAAGGCCGCTGGAACAAAAAAGAAGGTGATGATCGTGGTAAATACCGTTCCACCTGCAATTGTGATGGCAAAAGGCGGCCAGAATCCACCGCCGCTAATGATCAGTGGCAAGAAGCCGCCCACAGTGGTGATCGTAGTGGAAGTAATATGGCGGGTACAGCTCATTACGGCTTGAACGACCTCTTTCTTGTTTCCTTGCAGCGCTTCTGGACGTGTGCGCAATTCAGCAATAATGACGATCGCCGCGTTGATGGCTAACCCCGCCAAGCCAATTAAGCCAATGATAACTGTAAATCCGAATGGGTAGCCGAATAACCATACAGCGAAGAGCCCCAGCCCAGCTGCCTGCCCACCGACCATAAAAATAATGAGGCTAAGGCGGAATGAATTAAAAGAGAGGACAACGACCGCCACCAGTAGCGTAAACACAATCGATAAACTCGACATTAACTGGTTAACAGATTCATCTCGTTCAGCTGATTCACCGCCATAGCTTAATGTGTAGCCTG
Source organism: Thaumasiovibrio clandestinus (assembly GCF_047250365.1). Classification (NCBI taxonomy): domain Bacteria; kingdom Pseudomonadati; phylum Pseudomonadota; class Gammaproteobacteria; order Vibrionales; family Vibrionaceae; genus Thaumasiovibrio; species Thaumasiovibrio clandestinus. The sequence goes on along the minus strand of NZ_JBLBVL010000001.1, from coordinate 134,365 downwards.
GGGGAATGATAATATCCGCCTCTACGAGGCGTTGCTTGAACAGATTCAGTGCTGTTTGGGGTAAAATGTTAGTCTCTAGATAGCCTTCAATGACATTAATACGCTGCCCATCACGACGTGGAATACTACCAATACCGGGCGTGAGTGAGAGTTTGGCGATAGCATCTATAGGCTGAGTGCGTTCATTGCTTTGTGGCTGGGTTGAAAATTGAAAACCGCTGATAGACTGCAAACTTGCACGATTGTCGTCACTAAGCCGGACTCTGATCGGCACTTGCTCCGTTCCTTCAATAAGGTAGCTGCCCGTGATACCTGTCAGTGCGTTATTAAGATCACGAGTAATATCTGTCTGTTGTCGAGTACTAAGTTGGCTCTCCATTTGATCTATGTGCACGGTGATGGCTGGCACCCCCGGTAACATTGTTTCACGGGTATGAACCACGTAAGGCGTAGTGGCCAATAGGTAGCGTAATGATTCACTGACTGAGCGAATCGTCTCAATATTTGGCCCGCTGACCTTTAACTCTATCGGAGCATTAAACGGAGGCCCTTGTTCTAACTTTCTTACAATTACTTGCGCTTGCGGAAGTTGGTCATCGAGCTTTTTTTGAATGCGCGGGATGAGCGTATCGGCGGTGAGCCACGTGTCGGTTTTGATCATCGCGTGGGCATAATTGGCAGAGCCTCGTTGTCGACCGACCATGTTGTAGTAGAACGAAGGAAAATCGCCACCAACGACCCAGTTGACGGCTTCAATCCCTGCTTCTTGTTGAATGATTTCCGACGCCTTATTAACCACAAGATGAGTACCATCAATACTGCTGCTTGGTGGCATAAAGAGCTGGACTTGGAACATGTCTCTATCGGATGGAGGAAAGAACTGCTCGGTGAGCTGTCCAATGGCCCAGAAACCAGATGCGGGCAAGACCCCCACAAACAATATAGTGAGGATAGGACGCTTAACCGCTTGATAAATTAACCATTTAAACCCTTTAGACAGCTGAGGGAGGTGAATGCCACTGTGATACCAGCGTGGGTTTGTGTCCTTTTTGGGTAGAAAGCGAGCAGCGAATCCAGCGACTAACGTATGCGAGATTAAGTAAGAGCCAAGGAGAGAAAAGCTGACGGTGAGCGCAATGGCGCTGACAAACTCTCCGGCAGGGCCGGGCATAAGAAAAATAGGCGCAAAAGCAAGAATCGTAGTTAATGTAGATCCCGCGAGTGGAAGCCATAGGTGGACGATTGCTGCTGTGGCACTTTCAATTCGACGCAGACCGCGTTTACGGTTTTCTTGAATGGTATCAACCATGACAATGGCATTGTCGACCATTATCCCTAACGCAACAATGAGGCCTGTTACAGACATTTGGTTAATGGGAATGTTGGTTATGTTCATTAATGCGAGGGTAAAAGCGCTAGTGAGCGGAAGAGAAAAGGCGACAATAACCGCTGAGCGAAAGCCTAAGGTGAGCAGCAGAACCAGAATAATGAGTACCAGACCAATTAATAGATTATTGATAAGTTCTTTAAGGCGCAAAGTGGTGTAGCCGTCTTGTTCAAAAACCGATTCAAGCTGAATATTTTGCGGCAGCTGCTGACGGTATTGTTGGTAATGGTCATGAATGCTTTCAGTCCACAGATCAACCCGTAAGTCTTCTTGCATTCGTGCCGCAACAATAACGGCAGGACGCCCATTAATGAGAGCGCGCTCGGTATCTGGCGATTTAGCTTGACGAGTAACAGAGGCGATATCTTTTACTTTAATTTGTTGGCCATCGGGCAACGTACGTACGGGGAGTTGCGCCACTTGCTCAATGGTGTCGAGTGACGGTGTTACCTCTATTTGAAAGCGATACTGGTGGTTAAAGATTTCACCAGCACTGGACTTACTATCAGCCGAGGCGATAAGAGCACTGATTGATGCAGCATCCAGTCCCAAGCTTGCTGTTTTGTTAAGATCAAATTCAACAACCACTTCCTCTTCTGGCGCACCCTGAATGGCCACATACTCAGTGCCGGGTAGGTTTCTTAGTTGGTTGGCTAACTCTTTAGCATATCTGCTCAGAATCAAAAGATCGCTTTGTGCTGCATTAGTTGCAATGAGGGCGGTGATAGAAGTAAAGGCTTTGGAACGGTTGTCATTAAACTCTGGTTGAGATGTATTAACGGGCAAAGACCGACTAGCATCATCGATTTTGTCGCGAACTTTTGACCAAACGGCATCGGTATCTGTCAAAGAGTCGTTGAGCTCAATATTAATGACCGACAGACCTGTCCTTGAGACAGATTCAATCTGTTTTATTTCATCAAGCTGGCGCAGTGCCATCTCGATCGGCTCGGTAATGAGGGTTTCCATATGTTCAGGCTTAGTGCCTGGATTATGGGTGGTAATTGTCGCCCATCGGTTAATTAACGCAGGATCTTCCGCTCGGGGAAGGGCTTGAATGGCGCTTAGTGCTGAAACGATTAAGATGCCGACCATCAGCACCAATAGTCGGGTGTTGCGTAAGATGTAGTCTATCATTGCACCCCCAACTCCCACGTTACCTGCTGACCGGGAACTAAACGGTGTAAGCCATTCGCGATAATAATGTCACCATCGGTAAGCGCACCATCAATAATCGCCTCCGTTTCTGTTGTATAAAGTACATTGACCGTTCGTCTTTCAATATGGCTATCTTGATTTACCGCAAAGACATTCCAAACGCCGCGAACCCCATCGGTTAGGGCTGACAAAGGAACTTGATAATTGTTTTGGGTGACGATTTCATCCACGACCAAATAAGCTAATTGACCACTGATCAGTGAAGGTACTTGATTGAGGGAAAACGTCAGTCGTTGCGTGCGAGAGTTGAGGTCAATTTGCCCAGCTTGACGCAGCAGCCGGGCTTGATAATGGTATTGACCAATACGTACGGTATAGTCAGACTGCGCGAGGATGGTATCGAACATGTCAGCAGGAACACCAATATGGACTTCTAACTGTTCGTTTGATAACAGTGTAACTGTTGGTTGCCCCGGACTAACAACATCGCCGACCGCGACTTTTCGTGACGAAATAATGCCATTATAAGGGGCATAAATGGTCGACTTGTCTAGTTGTAACGATAGAGATTGAAGAGAGGCTTTGAGTTGATTTAGGTTGGCATCAAGCACCAATTTTTGACTAGATAAGGCGTCAATCTCAGCATCGGCGCTAAACCCTTTCTTTTTGAGAGCTTGTTGTCGATGAAGGTTCGCTTCTATTAGTGCTTGTTGTGCATTTATTTCACTTTGTTGGGCGAGTAATTGCCGTTGTTGTGTTTTGAGCAAGGCTTGATCGAGGCTGACTAATGGATCTCCTTGCTTTGTCTTGTCGCCAGTACTGACCCATACTTTGTCGACTTTCCCTCCAAACTCGAACCCGATAGCAGCATGATTTGCCGGTGCGATTGTGCCACTGTATTCGCGTTGCACGGTAAAATGGGTTTGTTTATCAAGTGCGATTACATTTGCAACCGGAATATTCGCTTCTGGTTGTGAAGGCAAAGTGGACGTGTTGCAACCCCATAAAATTAAACAGATAAACGGAACAAAGGCAGGTGTCTGCGCCAGTTTTATATTCATATATTATCACTTAGTCTGAAAATTGGGGGGTTCTATTTATGTTATAAGCAGACTATAATTCAATCAAACTAGACTGTCTAGTTTGATTGTTGAGAAGATGTAGCAATGGAGTTATGGTGAAAGTTAACAAAAAAGAGTTTCTTATCGTTGACGCGGCTACTCAACTATTTACGGATAGGGGTTATGCGGTTTCGATGGATAATATCGCAAAAGAAGCGGGAGTTTCTAAACAGACGGTATATAGCTACTTTTCGACAAAAGATGCACTGCTGGAGCGTTGTATTAGTGAAAAATGTCAGGCAGTTTTCCTTAACCCTAGTGTGTTAGATAGCGACTTACCGTTAGAGCAAGTGTTAGTTGATTTTGGCTTTGCGTTTTACCAGTTTTTGCTCGGAAAAGAAGCATGCTCCATCTTTAAGGTTTCGGTTTCTTTATCACATTCCCATCCAGAGCTGGCGCGTATTTATTTAGCGGCAGGGCCAGAGAAGACCAATCACACCTTTAAACAATTTCTTTTGCAGCGTTGGCGGCGGGGGGAAATAAAGGCGGATGCGGATATTGATGTGGCAACAACACAGTTCTTAATGATGTGTCATGGCCGGGGGGTAATACATAAACAATTGAACCATACAGTCAAAGAGTCGGATGAACAAATTCGCCAATATATTCAGCATTGTGCAGCGATGTTTCTTGCTTATTGGGGAGCATAACTGACCTTAAGTTAATCAGCTACTTTGCTATTTTTCTTACAAGATCGAATGAACGTTGTTCATGTTCGATATTCAATCATATGCGCATAAATCGTGCCGTATCTCGCCTGATTTAGTGTTCGATATCACTTCAAGGTCCCATCTGAGAGAGAAATCAAATTTAATGTGAGTAGTTATCAATATCTCCATCATCGGGCGCGGTAATTGTCTATATTTTAAGCGGGTGACGTATGCTATGTGCTACAGGGTGATGGTTATCTCCCGATATCATCAGTGAGTTAGGTGTACGTAGATTGTGCAGCGCGTGTGTTACCCATCAATGAAATTGAAGGAGTAACAGCATGAAATATATACTATCAATTGATGGTGGTGGTATTCGCGGCATTATTCCAGCCTTGGTATTGGCAGAACTGGAAAAGCTAACAGGAAAAGCGAGCCGAGATCTGTTCCATTTAATGTGTGGAACATCAACTGGCGGAATTATTGCCCTTGGCCTATCGGTGGACAAAGAACAGGGTTTACCGTATTCAGCCGTTGAGTTATCCAAAATATACCGTGATCGCGGGACCGAAATTTTTGCCCGTTCATTTTGGCAAGGTGTGTCGTCAGTGGGTGGGCTTGCTGACGAAACGTATTCTTCGGATGGACTAGAGCAGGTATTGGAGGAGTACTTCTCTTCTGATGTAATGGCTGCCGCAAAAACGCGAGTAATGGTAACAACCTATGATATTGAACGGCGGAGTCCGTTTTTTATAAAGAGTTGGAAGGAGTCGACCCGATCAGTAAAAATGCGCGATGCAGCAAGAGCGACGTCTGCCGCGCCTACCTATTTCGAACCTGCATTATTAACAATTGAGAATAGACGTCATGCACTTATTGATGGCGGTATTTTTGTGAACAATCCGGCGGTCTCTGCCTACGCCGAAGCAAAGAAACTCTATCCGGACGAAGAGATAAAGTTACTGTCTTTAGGGACGGGCGAACTGGTACGTAAGATCCCTTATCGTGAAGCGAAGGATTGGGGAAAAGCCAGCTGGGCATTACCCGCGATGAACTGCATGTTTGATGGTGTTTGTGATGCTGCTGACTACCAACTTCAGCAAATTCTAGGCGATAACTATTTGCGTATGCAGGTGCGCCTAGACGTCGCGAATGATGATTTGGATGATGCGTCTGCGCGAAATATTGCAAGTCTGACTTCAGAGGCAACTCGGTTGCTTGATAGCATGCGAGCCCAGTTAGTTGACTTTATTGGTTAAATAGCCGAGAAGGAGAGTATGATGAATACCATTAGCGATTTATCTCGAGACCAATTTAAAGAATTATTAGATGAGTACTTTGCGCCGCCCCAGCAACGGGTCAAATTAACCGAGCGGGAAGTGAAAGGGCTCGCTGCACGTTTAAACGAAGAGATAAACGTGCCTTTAATTAATGAAACACGCGAAGAGAAGATACTGCTAAAAGTGGTGGTGAAAGTCGATACATTTCTATATGACAATTTGCCAAACGAGTTATACGATTTGGTGAGGAGCCTTCCCGATGGCATTGATGATCAGGAAGCGAAAAGATTAATTACGCGCCTGAGCAAACTGGCTAATGAGAAAATAGATATCCCTTATATTCCTGAAGCTGGTGAGTATATTGCGATTAAATTTATTATTGGTGTCATTATTAATGCTGCGAGAAAAAACTGGGACTTTAACAAAGCGCTAGAGGCACCAGCTAGCACAAAAATCATTGCTGAAGTGTAGCGGCTTAGGTCGCTATCTTCGCGGCAATAGGCAGTAAAAAATCGGCGTCAATAGACGCCGATTTTTTGTTGCTTTAGTGCCTTAATTAATGCGCCACAATATAGAAGTAGTAGATCATAGAGAGTGAGATAAGATAAACAGACCAGTGGTCTTCTTTCCAACGTCCAGTGGCTAACTTCAAAAATCCATACACGAGCATGGCTGCAGCGATACCGTTGCCAGCATTGAAGCTAAAAATACTAACTGCAACACAAACAAATGCCGGTAGGTACTCGGTGAGGTCATTAAAGTCCACTTTGCGAATTGAACTCATCATCGTGATACCGATATACATTAATACGGGTGCAGTCGCAGCGGTTGGAATCATTCCTGCAACAGGAGCCATAAACAGTGTTGCCGTGAAGCACAGCGCAGTAATAATGGCGGTAAACCCGGTTCGCCCGCCCGCTTCAACACCGGCTGAACTCTCTAAATAGGTTGTCATTACAGGACAAGAAAAGAGCGCGCCAAAGGTGGTGGCAGAGGAGTCGACATGAAAGTTCTTTTCAATCCCCGGTAGGTTTCCCTCTTTATCTAGGTAACCTGCTTGTGCGCCGACACCGAGCAGAGTACCGAGTGTTGAGAAGAAGTCAGGGATAAAGAAAGCCAGAAGAAATGGTAAGTAAGTTGGGTTCAGGGCACCTAATACATCCAGTTCAAAGAACAAGCCATCGATTGAGCCTGGCATACTAAATGGGTTTGACGGTACTTGAGTAATGCCTAAAAAGAGTGCAATAACGGTGGTAATAAGGATCGCCATGATAATACCGCCTTGTGTTTTCCGTGCGGTAAAGAACAGAACAAGGAAGAACCCGACAGTGGCAAGTAAGGTTTCCGTTGCTGCGAGGTCACCAAAAATAAGCACATTCTTGCGAGGGTCTGCTACCACAATGCCCGCTTGCTTGAACCCAAGCAAAGCGATAAATAGCCCAATACCAACCCCGACAGAGACTTTTATTCCGTGAGGAATAACGCGAACAACAAAATCACGTACCCCAAGGAAGGAGACCAGCATAAATAGCACACCGCTGATAAATACAATGCCAGCAGCGATGCTGAGGGGGACATCATTGCCGAGCAAGGTAAATGAAAAAATAGCAACGCTGCCAAGACCTGGGCCTAAAACAAAAGGTCGGTTGGTATAAACGGCCATTGCAATGGTCGTAATAACGGTCATTAAGATTGTAACGGTGAGGGCACTCTCAAACGGAATTCCGCCCTTACTTAACATGCCTGGCACAACAGCGATCATATAGGCCATTGTTGTAAAAGTTGTTAATCCTCCAATGATCTCGTTGCGTAACGTTGTGCCGTTTTCCTTGAACTTAAACCAACTCGCAATAGAACGAGCAGGGGTTGGTTGCACAGAGTCCATGTTGTCTCCAATTAAGGTCTTGAATAATGAATATGATGATTAGGGTCAATGTTCGGCTCTTGCGCTAATTGCGTGCGCAAGTTGTCAAATTCGCTCAGCCAAGTGGCTTTCCAATGTGCTTTAGTGCTGTTATCTGCCCAACTGGCATCGATTGCATTTTCCAGCATTAAACGAATACCATCGAGGTCGAAACCGAGCTCTTCTACCATTACGCGGTAACAGTTAGCGCTGTTAGTATCGTGGATGTGCCAATCGTCAGTGCATGGGATGATATTTAGGCCAGCCTTAGCCATGTCGCGAATGGGGTGATTGCGACACCATGTTTGATGATCTGGCCATTGTTTTAGATAATATGTGTTTGATGGAATGACAGTAAACGGTATCCCTCGTTGGGCGTAAGTCGTCAGCATTTCCGGGTTATCAGTAATGGTATAACCATGATCAATACGCTGACAATTGAGTAGCTCTGCGCCTGCTTGGATGTTGCGCCAGTGTAGGCCGAATTCACCGCAATGCGCGGTGCATTTAAGCTGGTGGTTTGCAGCCAGTTGGTACGCTTGCCAGAACTGCTCAACACTCGCGTTCTGCTCGTTATAGTCAATTCCGATCCCCAGCACATAAGGGTGGGGGCGTGCGATGATGGCTTCGACCATCTTAGTGGCTTCTTCTGGCGACTTCTCTCGGTTGATGGAGGGAATAAAACGTACAGTAACGTTAAGCTCGCGTTCTGCCTTATCTGCCGTTTCTGCCATCGCAATTGTCACGGCGTGATAATCAAGTTCGGTATCACTCGGGTTCCAGAATGTTTCTATATAGCGTAAGTTGCATGCGGCTGCATCTTCAGCGACTTCCCATAAAACTCTTTGATAGTCTGCGGTTTCACGCATTAATTGATAAAGAAAGGTGAGAGCTTCAATCCCTCCTTTGCGCTTCATTCCGGGTTGTTGGTATGCGCGATAGTAGGCTTGCGCTTCATCAATGGGCAGATCAACGTGATATTTTCCAGCTAGCGCTTGCATCGTGGTAAGGCGTACACCACCGAGTAGATGGTAATGCAGATCCAGCTTTGGGAATTGTTGGTAAAACGCCTGTAAAGAAAGGGTTTTCATAAAACGAAACACTCTTAATAGTAAAGTAGAGGCAATAGCAAACGTTTGCGTGGGCATTATTACCGTGTTTTTATAAGATGTGAAATGCCGATTCTCTTTTGCTGATGCCGATACGGCATTAAGTTAAATCTTATTGTGCACTGACTTAGCAGTGCTTAATAAGATTTGATGCGCTACTGTCGAAAGACAGTCAAGTTTGTCAGTGACAGAAGGTTTGCTCGTTTTTTGGCTATATCAAATCAGGCGAGGCAGTTAAGCGAAAAGGCTTTTGCCCCGAAGCGTGTTTAGAGAGCGATAAGCTTTTATAAGATAAATATGGTTAACAGGTTGTTTATCGGATAATTGGCTTAACTTCGGGTTCTATGAAAGCTACAAAGATAAGTACGGCTTAGTGAACAAACTTCAATTTTTAATGCTAAATGAGACTGATAACTTAAAGCGCAATGTTTATGAGGTATTTAGGGCATAAATCCATGTCGATACTTTCTTAGCGAGTTACCTCAACTAACTCCCAGAAAGCTCGGATTTTGCTTTGTGCATCGCTATTGGACAGCACATTTATATGGTTTTCATTCACACCGTAAAGCGAGTGGGCTTGGTTTATCGCTTCTAGGCGTAATTGGCTACTCAACAATATGGTGCCATCGCTGCTCTCGCCTCGTGTTGACAGATTCTTTTGATAAGCGAAGAGGGTTGCTCTTCGGGTCCATTAGTGGGATGGACCCGACATAAAGTGGTGTTAGAACTTGTAGTTCATACCAACAGACATCAGCAAGCTATCGCTACTATAGAAGTCGATGTTTGAATTGTTAATGGTACTGCCAATAAATGAGGTGATACTCCAGTTATCCCAGCCAGGAATGTTGCTATACTCGTAAGCAAGAAATAGTCGATATACATCATCGCTTCGTGTCTTAGAGAAGATCGGATTTTCTGCTGAAAAGTCTCGTAGTGTATAGCTTCCTGTTAGCGCTAGCTGATAGTTGCTTGTGAGGTAGAAATAACTTAGTTCTCCCTTATAGGCATTAAACGATGCAGCGCTACCATCAGCGTCATGGTCAGTATAACTAAAAGCTGTAATGTAGCCTGAGTTGGTGTTAAGCATTGTGCGGTACTGACCTTTTATGTAATAGGTTTTACTATCTCGTAATAATTCCGCGTGATTAATACCTTCATTGTCAATCTCAGAAGTAGCATACGCCATATCAAATGACACTCCGCTGTTCCATAGGTTCGAGAGTTTCAAGCGATAAGCGTGGCCTTGGCGTTCGGTTGTCTCTCTTTTATGTCCTGTTAGATACGGATTAGCCCACACTTCTTCGGCGACAACGGTAGGAAGATAGCCGATATCGAGCTTAGTACCATTGTGGTAGTCATATTGATAACCAAGTTCAAATGCAAGTGTCCCAACGGCCAAATCATCACGCGAAGTACCTAGGTAGACTCGTTGGTTGTTGTTTTCGTTTAGCGCGTAGTAAAGGCTACCTAGGGGCGCAACAAAATTCTGATTAGAACTATCGCCTTTACCTAGGTGATTTATTTGCGCCGAACTATTGGTATCTAAGTTAGAGTTAGTTCTGCTAAAGCCAGAGTTCAAAGACACCTCACCAGAGAAGCGTGAAGTATCAAACGCAGTAGCTGAAGCGATAGAAACTGGTAGTAGAGCGAATACAGAGAGCACTGTTTTGTTCATTGGTTGTTCTCATCAACGTAAGTTAAGCCTTTCCATTTGCGACAAATCCGTAAGTTGGTGAGAAGCTTATATCGACTTATTCATCCTTTATATGAATTAGAGAAATGCATTTTTGCTATATCTGATTCACTATTGGGGGATCTCCAAGCTATTAAAGTAACTTTGGATGATTTGGTGAATATGTTGGTTAAGCGGATACCCCCGTTTTGACTGCAGATAGCCACCACAAACCTTAATTTTCTGCATCTGTGTTGGTAGCTCTGGTAGTGGGTAACTTGCCAGACGATCATCAAGCAAGCTCATGTAACGACTCCCGTACATAATCGCATCTGACGTGCTTAATTTGTTGGTTAGAACTCGAATACTGTGGGTAACCAATGACACTCGGGGTTGAAAACCTCTGGTGAGATAAACCTCTTCAACAGGAGCGCGTTTAGAGTTAATACCGTCAATGATCACTCGCGCAATCGGCAAGTGATGGATAGATGCCCAGTCAGAGGTTTGGTTCAATACTGGATGGTTTTTACGAGCAATGAGACAAAGCTCGACCTCTTGTAACGTATGGTTATAAATCTCTTGTGGTAGGGGATAACCTTCAAAGTGGATCAAATAGTCAATGCCGCCGTTCAACACTTCCGCCAGAGAATGCTCTTGCCAGTAAACTAGGCTAAAATTGGCATTTGGAAAATTACGGCGTAGTGTGTCAAAAATTCCCTCCCCGTGTAGCTCCAAGAAAAAGATATTCATGGCGATTTTAATCTGGCCATTAAACTCTATAGGGTCAAAGCTCTGGTAAGACTCTACCACTTTCATTAGTGGTATGAACATTTGATCACTTGCTTCAGCTAACTTCTCGGCAAGCTCTGATGGCTCAACGCCATGTGCTTTGCGGATAAAGAGCTGCTCTCCGAATACATCACGAAGTTTTGAAAGTCCACGGCTGACGCTTGTTTGTGAGATTCCCAATCTGTCAGCAGCAGCATGCGTGTTACGAGTCTCTACTACAGCTTTTAAAAGCTTTAATAAGTTCAAATCGAGATCTTGGAGTTTTTTGTTCATGCTACGCTCACTGGGTTAATAAGGTTTCATCAAAAAAGGATTGGATAGTTTGATGGAGATATTGGCTGAATGGGCTGCCACGCCGTGTTTGTAGATAAGAGCCATTAATGTCGAGAACATTATGTTGTTGGATATTGGGTGGTAGAGAGTAGCATTCAATCTCAGGTGCAATTTGTTTTACGAAGCTGCTCGAGTACATGATTGCGTCGCTATTTTTGACCAATTCAACCGCTGTCCTGACACTGTGTGTAGTCAGTAAGAAGTTTGCTTGGTAGCCCTGTCTTTCATACAGGTGTTCAAGGATTCCTTTTCTTGGGTTAATACCATCGAGATAGAGCCTGACTATTGGCAATGGGTGAATCGATCCCCAATCACTACCCTTGGATAGAATTGGGTGGTTCTTTTTAGCCAATATAACATTCTCAATTTTGGCCAAGTTTCGGCAGAACACATCTTGAGGCATGGAGTAAGACTCAAATTGAATTACATAGTCAACGCCACCTTGTAATACATCATAGAGAGAGTCTTTTTGCCATTGGGAAATATTGAAACTCGCGCTAGGTAAGCTGGTTCGTAAAGCAAGAATTAGACGTGGGCCAAAGAACTCGAGCAAAAAGGTGTTGACCAATATGTTGACCTTGCCAGAGTACTTCTTTGGGTCAAAAGCAGAGTAGTCCTCAATGACTCTTTCGATTGGGTGTAGAATTTCTGCAGAAGCATCAGCCAACATCATGGCCAATTCTGATGGTTCAATCCCGTGAGCTTTGCGAATAAAAAGCTGTTCACCGAAGCTTTCTTTGAGTTTGGCTATCGCGCGACTGACACTGGTTTGTGAAATACCCAGTTTTTCCGCCGCAGCGTGTGAGTTTTTAGTCTCAACTATTGCACGCAACACTCGCAGCAAATTTAGATCTAATTCTCTGATGTTAATAGCTAACTCTCCCTGTAGTCCATTGCTTAATCCTAGCAAATAACGTGTTGTTGTGAGACGTTGATGATCACTTTAGTGCACGTAGCTTGCAAAAATGAATTTCTCTAATTCATACATATCATCAATCGGTTTGTTTATCTTAATGCCATCGAAGCAAGGAGTGCTTTTACATCAAACTGTATAGGTGAAAAAAATGAAATCACGTAATCTCTTCCTTACTTTTATCGCAACAAGTTTTTTAAGCACTGGCGTCATGGCTAACACCGATAAAGATGCGCTACCTCTCTCAGCACAACCTGTACCTCTAACCACGGCAGTTAGTCCTGAGTTTTATGAGTTTTCGAAAAACTTTCCGGCAGCGAATGTAGAGTCACTGCAGAAAAACTTACCCAAAACAGAAAGCGAGTGGCGCGCTTTCGTTGATGCGCGTGACACGCCAGCCATCGAACGAGCAGAATCGCTAGCTAAGACGCTAGGGGTAACCATTGAAAAAGACTCTATTGGTGGCGTTGATGTGTATTGGGTCACGCCAAAGGCGATTGCGCCAGAGCTAAAAGACAAGCTCTATGTCGCGGTTCAGGGCGGTGCGTATATGTTGAATAGTGGTCTAGCATCAACATCAGAAGCTTCTATCATTGCTTCTAAGATGCAAATTCCAGCACTAGCGATCGACTACACCAAATCGATAGATGCCCCCGCACCAGCAAGCCGTAATGATATTGTTAAGGTGTGGAATGCGCTTCTAAAAACGCGCTCTGCAGATTCCATGGTCATGGGGGGGACTTCTGCTGGCGGGGCTCTAACGCTTGCAGTGACACAGGAGATCAATAAACAGGCTTTACCTGTACCAAGCGCGCTTTATGTTGGAACACCGGGTGTGGATATGACCATGACTGGAGACAGCCGTTATGTCAATGAAGGACTAGACCACATATTAGGTAGTTGGCGTGGTATGTCTTCTGCTTTAGCCAATGTCTATGTGGGTGAGCTAGAACTAACAGATCCTATCGTATCGCCGATTAACGGCAGCTTTGAGAACTTTCCGCCAACTTATTTGATCACTGGCACGCGTGATTTGTTATTGAGTGATACTGTACGAGTGCATCGCGAACTTAAGCGTGCAGGGGTTGAAGCGGAGCTTAATGTCTATGAAGGTCAATCTCATGCCGATTACGCTGTAGCTTTTGGTACCCCTGAATCTGAAGAGCATTATCAGGCACTGAGTAACTTCTTTTACGGAAACTTGATGAAGTAATGTCGCGCTAAGTAGATTAGCAGTTCACACAGCTAAAACACGTGAACTAATACCAATCGGGATAAATAGGTGTTCAGATAATTGCGCAGGAAAAATCGCTTAGAGCAAGGCATAGATTGCTGCTAGCTAGTTGACCTACCTACAAAATCTATAACGATGCTATCAGCGATTGTAACCAGCAAGAATGACCAGATATTTATTCTGGTTGGTATAAACGTGGCGTATTGCGCTCTGGAACTATAAAGCAGATGCAATATGACAGTGCGTGCACACCATATTTTTATTAGTCCGAACGTTAGAAATTAGAGTAAAAAACCGAAGAAGCTTATGTCCACGGATGTTTCAGTGCATCTCGACCTACGGTGTGATCACCAAGCGATTCTGTCGTGTCTTTGCAAACAGCCTTTACTACCCGCAACAGCGACGTTACCTACACTGACGTTATGAACTGCCAACCGGAAGCGCAACGCTGTGTTAAATCATCCCAAAGGGCTTCTGCATGTGTTTGTAGTGGTGTGGCGTGTCGATATAGCCTAATTTGATAAGGAATGCGTAGGCTTTTGGGCTCAATAGGGAGTAGGGTGCCGTTACTTAATTCAGATTGAATCATGCAGTCAGGTAGCCAAGCGATCCCCTTTTTTCGCAGGACAAGCTCTTTATGTAATTGACACATAGAGGACTCAAAAATGGGGTTATTCGTGGTGCTAACCGTGGGACGATGTTGTTCTATTAGCCTCGCGGTATAGGATTCAGAAGAGTAAGTTTGTAAAGGTAGCGGAGAGCTATTTAGTGAGTAAATGGGCTCTCCATTGTTATCGGCCGCCGTAACGAGAAAAAAGTGTCCGTGCCCTAATAAGAGGTTATTGAACGGAGGCTGCAATAATGCAAGGTGTTCAAATCCTAAAAAGAAGTCATAGCGTCCCTCCTTTAAGGCGTCAATACCCTCATCGACGCGCATAACATCCACAGAATACGGTATCGGATCTGCGTCTTGCTCTAATAAGGTAATAAGGTCGATAAGACTAGGAGAAGTCAGCGAGTGAGGCGATGCAATTCGAACAGGTTGTTGCTGAGGGCTATCGAGTTGATCTAACTGCGTTAAGCCAAGATACATCTGTTCGACTATGTTGCGTGCTACATTATGAAACTGGCGTCCAGCTAACGTTAAGGTAATCGGCGTCGTGCTACGATCAAAGAGCGGTTGACCGACGGCGTTTTCTAACGAGCGAATGCGTCGCCCAAATGCGGGTTGAGTAATGTGTCGTGCCGTCGCTGCTTTGGAAAAATGCTTAATATCAGCCAGCGCTAAGAAATCTTCTAACCAGCGAGTGTCGAGGTTCATGGTATTTTGGCTTGGTAACAATGGTATATGAAATCTATCGATGAAGTGTGAAAGAGTCAAACAAGTTTGCAGTTGGTGTTGCATCTATCCTGTTCTACCATCAGTCATATAGGCGTTACGTTGATGCTATGTAGAAGTGTTGCATCACATTGTATTGAAGCGAAGCTGTGCAGGGCACATGGAAGGAGGCCGGATGGTTAGCAATGAAGTAATATGGCGTTTAGGCATGTTCTTTTCTGTGTTGATATTGATGCAGGCTTGGGAGATATCGTGTCCGGCGCGTAGCAGTCCGTTATTAAGACGATTCCGTTGGCCGGGTAACGTCGGGTTAGTGGTGTTGTCGGCTCTGTTAGCCAAACTGGTTTTACCGATGGGGGTGACAGGTGTGGCATGGTATGCGCAGCAACACGGCATTGGCTTGTTTGCTCATGTTGAATTATCGGCTGTTGTTACCATGATCATCAGCGTGGCTGCGCTAGATTGTGCTATTTATTGGCAGCACAGGCTATTTCATCGTGTTCCCACTCTGTGGAAATTACACCGCGTGCATCACGCAGATTGTTTAGTTGATACGACAACCGGTTTTCGATTTCACCCTTTAGAGATTGTACTGAGCTTATTGTTTAAGGTGGTGATTGTTCTGTTGTTAGGCGTACCAGCAGAGGGCGTATTGATTTTTGAAATCATGCTAAATGGGTTTGCACTCTTTAATCATGCTAATGTTCGTATTCCGCAGCGAGTCGATGATAGGCTTGCATGGGTGATTATTACGCAGCGATTACATCGTATTCACCATAGTCAGAAGCCTATAGAGACAGACAGTAATTTTGGCTTCAGTGTTTCATGGTGGGATCGCGTGTTCGGTACGTATACAGCGAGGGGCTATGTGTCAGATGAGCAGTTGCCTATTGGGTTAACGTCTTTTCCTGCCAGCCGCGCTCAAGCAAGCTTACCGTCACTACTAACAATGCCTTTTGTATCAAAAGAAAAACGCAATCAATGAGGGCATCGTTCGCTGCCGTTGTTATTTATGGTATGAATTGTTTATTCTTAAATGAGAGTAAATGTGTTCTAATACCGAGCTTACAAAGGCGCAGTGGTTCATTGGTCGCTATTTGTATAGTTCGACGAGTAACCACTCTCACCTTGATTTACCCTAGGAAAATGACATGGCAAACGGCAAAAAATTTGATTACCGCTTAGTTGAGAAGAGAAATGGCTGGGCGGCGGAGATCATTCGTCAACTATCAGCACGACGTACCACTGTTTCAAAGCGCGAAACGGGCTTTGCAACAGAAGCAGAGGCCAAAGAGTGGGCTGAGAAAACGTTGGCTGAATTTGTTCAAACGCAGATTGAGCGTAATAAGCGTAAAGCATTGCAACGTAATGCGGGTGCAGCGGCGTCTGAAGACGAATAGAGTGTGGCGTTAGTACGCTGCTAAACAGTACAAAGAAGGCTTTGGGCATTGCTTAAAGCCTTTTTTATGTTTGGCGAAACGTAACAGACGACAAAAAACTATGGAAATACCTCTCTTACTCTAGAGGCAATCAGTATCGTGATGAGCTGCTTATTGGTACTTGGAAGGGGCAGGGTTAGGCGATGAGACATAGAGCCCATTACAGGCTAAAAGCCGAGACACTTCAAAAAAATACTCCAGCGTTAATATGCATGTTGAGATAAATTAAAATTTCCATTTTCTTGATAGCAATAAAAAATGCAACCTACTCGTTTTTATGAAATAGACTTGTTTCGATTTATATCTGCAATTGCGGTAGTCATTTATCACTATACGTTTGTTGGTTGGAAACTTGGCCGTACACCAGAATTCAATTTTGAAATGATTAACGCGGTAACCAAGTATTTCTATCTTGGCATTAACTTTTTCTTCGTGATTAGTGGCTTTGTTGTCTTGCTCAGCCTTCATCATGGTAGCGCTAAGAAATTTGCGTTGTCGCGTTTTATTCGGCTTTATCCCGCATACTGGGTGGCGTTGATAACAACCACGACTATCGTTGTTTGGTTTTCTGGTGCACAACACACCATTACTATTGGTTCGTTTATTGCTAACGCAACCATGTTTAATTCTGGCATGGGTATCCTACCTATAGATGGTTCATATTGGACATTGTGGATAGAGTTACAGTTTTATTTACTCATGCTGATCATTACTGTCAGTGGTGGGCTAAAATATATTGAACATATACTAATGGGGGCTGCGGTTGTATCGTTAATTAGCCTTCTTAGCCCACAAGCAGCAAATGTAAATATGTTTACATCGCTATTTCCACACTGGGGTGGGTATTTTATAGCAGGGTGTACATTCTATGTCATTACGCAAGAAGGGTTTAGTGCATATCGCGGTATTATTGTTGGCCTATCGGTAGCATTTATCCTAAAGCAATCGGTAGACTTTGCCGCCTTACTCACCCAATGGTATGGGACCGAATTTAATAGTACGACAGTGATTATCATCAACCTATTATTTTTGATGCTATTCGCCATTATCGCTTTGTTTAAGAGTAACCCATTACGCCGGCCAATCTGGATAAGACTTGGGGTACTCACTTATCCACTCTATTTGCTCCATCAAGAAATTGGTTATGTGATTATGAATCGGTTTGCGTTACAGATAGGTAAATTAGAATTGGTAACCATAACCACTGTTATTGCTATCGTTATGGCTTGGTTTCTTCATTACGGTATCGAAAAGCCGGTTTCACGTTGGTTAAAAAGGCACAGTGCTCTGGGCGTTTAAGCCCCGCCATATTTAAACAGCAAGAGTGTCGCTTAACTAAGTGTTCATTCTTGTTTCGACAGACCAGACTTCATAACCAACGGCCATTTACCTGTAGATATGTTTAATAACATAGGCTTATAATGTTATCCACGAACGCCTGACGGTAGGTGCGTAATGCCTAGGTAAATAGTGCATTTAAAGGACTAGATGGATATTCATGGAATTTATACTTGCAAAATATGTAGCCGAGTTAGTCGCTGTTATCTCGATCACCATTTTAACCATTATTACGCCAGGGCCGGACTTTATCGTGGTGGCTAAAAACAGCCTTAGCTACTCAAGGCGATCTGGCATCTTTACTGCGATGGGGGTCGCATCCGCGGTATGGATACATATTTTTTATACTCTTGCGGGGATTGGGGTCATTTTGTCGACGTCGATAGTGCTTTTTTCCATCGTTAAATACCTAGGTGCCGCTTACTTGATTTATTTAGGGATGAGTAGCATACGAAGCAAGGGTGGGTTAGAGATGATTCAGGGGGACAAGAGTACCACACCGATCACGGCTTTCAGATCTTACCGTATGGGTTTCATTAATAATGCACTTAACCCGAAAGCAACGCTGTTTTTTGTGAGCTTGTTTACTCAACTTGTCAGCCCCTCTACGCCGTTAAGTATTCAAATTATTTATGGTGCTATTGTCTCGCTATCATGTTTGATATGGTTTTCGTTGGTGGCGGTGTTTTTG
Source organism: Thaumasiovibrio clandestinus (assembly GCF_047250365.1). Taxonomy (NCBI): domain Bacteria; kingdom Pseudomonadati; phylum Pseudomonadota; class Gammaproteobacteria; order Vibrionales; family Vibrionaceae; genus Thaumasiovibrio; species Thaumasiovibrio clandestinus. Next base: position 116,009 of record NZ_JBLBVL010000001.1, on the reverse strand, counting down.
AACCGAAGTGCTGTAAAGAGTGCGTTTTTACGCGCACAAAAAACGGTCGAGAAGATGATGGGCACCGTGCTTATTGGCTTTGGTGTAAAAGTCGCGTTAGCGACCAACAGTTAGTCATCATGACGACCGAAAGCACTTTGTGATTATTTAACTAACCACAGCGAGTTATCAGAGTTGTCGCCCCAAATATCAACGTCATTACAGCGTTCTTCGCTTTTCGTCAGTTGTGGTAGCGTGACTAAATAGCGGCCAATATTGGCATGCAATGATTGGAACGGACGTTTGTTGTTTAGCTCGGCATGTAAAGCTTCAATATAAGCATGTTGATTGGCTTTAGCTACCGCGATGATAAGTTGATGGGTAGAAAATGGTGAGACAAGGCCTGAAATTGCGGCGTCGATGGCAGGTTTTAAATTTTCCATGTTTTATTATTCCTTTGGATTTCACTAATGGTTTAAGTTCTTTAACGACTAAGTTTATAGTTTAATTAATTGAGTTTTAGGGCTTTTATCACTTGAGCCCGGATTAACGATAATAAGATTTTCACCGCGACGAACCCCATTACTTTTAGGCTGGTGCACATGGCCACACAGAAGGTAGTCAGGTGTAATGATGCCCAGGTCAAGGGCTTCTAATAAGTCTTTATTGCCTAAGTCAGTGCCATTTTGTCGAGCGGTTTTACTCCCCTTAGGAGGTTCATGGTGCAGAAGTATTTTGCAATTTTTATAGGGGGCAAAATTAACGGTTCCGTACGGAACACAACCAATTATTCCGTGGGTTGTGTTTGTCATACTGCCATCGGTAAACACCCTCTCCATCTTGAGAGAATCAGTCCAGTTTTGGCCATCAACCCAGTCATGGTTGCCTGAGCAAAGGTAGATACTCTTATCTAGTCGTTGAAAAAAGCGGCGATACCATATGGCTTGCTCTTCAAGCGTTTCAGCCACATAGTGACTATCATTAAATAAATCACCGCTAATGCAAAGGAGATCGAATTGTGTTGTAACGTTCTCTAACCAACGACAAGCCTTTTGATTAAAATGTAGGTCAGTGATATGTAACAGACGATTCATTAATGCCTCCTGCTTAAAATACATGTTAATTAGTACGGCGATCTTAGTGGTTATTTAATGGTGGCAGGTCGCTTTTGGTTAGCCACTCGTCGTAGGTCGCTTTCCATTTGTTGAGTCTGTCGAGTAAAACAGGTTCAACGGATTTATTTAAACAGTAGAGGCGTTCACTTGTTCCTTGATGGGTATAGACAAACGGTGTGATGTCTCGGGATGTACAAGAGTTCTTTACTCCGTTTATTCTAGCGCGAATGTTTCGCTCGGTGAGTGATAAGTGCGTTTCTAGCTGCTCTAACGAACAGACGTACCAATCTTGCCCTTCATGCCACGCTTCTTTTAGCTCGCCCTGCGCATGCAAAAAATGCAGCAGGTAGAACGATTCCCAACTTAAACGTTCGAACACTTCGAGAATTTGCTGAGTACCAAGGTTACTCGCTTCGATGTTCGTTGATACTAGGTGAGAGATATCGTGGTTTGCCGCGATGATTTCGAGGGCTCGACAGATTTCATTTTCAGTACCTTCAATTTCTATGGAAATTTTCATTACTCATCCTTCTAGATATGTTGGGTCAGGCGTTTTATGATAATAACGTTACCAAAAGACCATGAATATCATGCTGGATATTCATGCTATCGTCAATAGACAGAATAACGTGAATTTAAAAATAATTTAAAAAGAGCAAACGACTGGTGCCAATTTAACCACTGAAAGTTGCGTTAGTTATGAAAGGCGCTACTAATATTTGGCATGTTTATTGAACGTTTATGGAGTATTGATTGGTTTGGAGTAGGGGGAGCTTGGTGGATGTCATTTCTAGAAATAAAGGGTTTCATTGAATCAGAATAGTTAATTGCAATAGAAGTTGATGCGGTAATGAATGCGTTAAAATCTGCTCGCTTAGGCTGAACAGACCGATTATCATGTCTGTTGGTTTAAGTTAATGAAGTAAAATGTATGTCTTTCCCTCCTTGCCCTAATTGCCAATCTGAATTTGTTTATCCAGACCAAGATCATCTAATCTGCCCTGAATGCGGTCATGAATGGAATCCATCGGAAGCATTGGCTAATGAAGATGCCTTGAATATAAAAGATGCTAACGGAACGTTACTGAATGAAGGTGACAAGGTCACGTTGATAAAAGATCTTAAAGTTAAAGGTAGCTCTCTCGTACTGAAAATTGGTACGAAAGCATTAATCCGGAGAATTGTTGAAGGAAAAGACCATCAATTAGATTGTAAAGTGGATGGTGCGGGTGAAATGATGGTCACGGCTAAATTTGTAAAAAAAGCCTGATATCGTCACTAATTAAACGCATTCGCTGTGTTAAGGAAATGAGTATTATGGAAAACGTCGCAATGCTATGGACGGGGGGTAAGGATTCAGCCTTAGCGCTCCACAAGGCGATACAAAAGGGTTATACCGTTAGTTGTCTCGTCACCTTTGCGCCGGAAAATCCCAATTTTTTGGCTCATCCACTTAGTTTGATGGAAATGCAGGCAGAGGCACTGGGGCTACCGCATTATATTTTAACCATTGATGCCCCCTACGATAAAAGCTATGAGGATAGTTTACGCTGGTTACGAGATGAATTGAATATTGAAGGTGTGGTTACCGGTGATATTGATTTGGTTCAAGGAAGTGCGAATTGGATTCGAGAGCGGTGTTGTCCGTTGAATCTTGATGTTTATACACCGCTATGGGAATGCGATAGAGCATCATTACTGCAAGGGCTAATTGATGAAGGTTTTAGCGTGTACATCACGTGTATTAATACGCGTTGGCTTGATGAAACGTGGGTTGGTCGAGAGTTGAACTTGGCAACATTGGCCGATTTGCAAGATGCCAGCGAACAGGGAACACTCGATCTGTGCGGTGAGCAAGGGGAGTATCATACAATGGTTGTTGATGGTCCTCAGTTTAACCAGCGTATCGAAATTGGTGCATACACCACACGTACTCGCGATAACTATGTGTACATGGATATTTATGAAATGATCGCCAATGAGAAGCGTGGTTAGTATTCTAAAGCGCATAATAAGAAAGTGAATAATGAACGTTATTTGGTTTAGCTAATTTAGACTAAACCAAATGCAAACATAGTAAATCAATTCCGCCAAATGATACGTCTCGCAAAAATAGAGCGCTAAACTTATTGTTTCTATTGACGCAAGTCACATTCTTATAGAATCTTATCTGATTTATTTATTGATTTTATAGGGAAATTACATGCTAAAGAAAATTGGATTAGGTCTTGTTGTTATTCTAGGTTTAGGGCTGTCAGGATGTGCCACTGTACCAACAACAACGGAAACAGAGTCAAATCAAGCTAAAAAATTTGAACTTCCAGAACATGATAATGCCGGCATTTATGTTTATCGTACTAACTCATCACTTGGAGCTGCACTTAAAAAAGATGTGTTTATTAACGGTGAATGTGTAGGTGAAACAGCAAAAGGCGTTTTCTTTTATCAAGAAGTTGCAGGAGACAAAGAGCACTCAATTAGTACTGAATCTGAATTTTCACCTAATGCAATAACACTTTTCACTGAAAAGGGAAGGTTATATTTCGTAGAACAATACATTAAAATGGGTGTTTTTGTTGGCGGAGCTGGGGTTAAAATTGTTGATGAATCTGTTGGTAGAGCCGAAGTGCTGAAAACAAATATGGCGACCAAAGGTACTTGTTCATCATAGAGGGTCATTATCCACTTGCTATGCTAATGTATAGAGTTTTAGGGGTTTTTTGCTTTGTTTAAATGAATGTGTCAGATATATATGGCAGTTCTTAAAATGAGCAAGCTAGCCCCTAATCTAAATCTGTTTATTGTAGGTAATATCTTGAGTGAGACTTAGAGCCTATAAGTATTCATTTGACTTAAAAAATAAAAAGCAGTTGATAGTAGCTAGAATACCGCATTTTATAAACTGAATATTTTGTTACCAAAGCCCAATTCAAAGCTAAAACTAAGAAAGTCAGCTTCACTTTTTGAGTACGGATTAGTGACAGTTGCTATAATTTTATAGTTACTATTAAATTGCGCAAAAATGAGTGTGTATTTTTATATTAAATCACAGTTTAGCGTAAATATGTTTTGTATATTCGAAGTTTTGCGTGAGGAAAGGGCAAGGAATGCGAACAAGAAAAGTCATAGATAGCCATGTTCACTTGTGGGACCTTGAGAGCAACTATTATCCCTGGTTGATGGATGGATTGAGTGGTGAAGAAGGTAAATCAGGGTTGGAATCGATTGCTCACACATACTTAATTGACCATCTCGTCGAACACAGTGATGAGGTCGATCTCGAGGGTATTGTACATATTCAAGCTGATTACGATCCCAGCGATCCTGTTGGTGAAACACGTTGGCTCGATACATATGCAAATGAAGGTCGGTTAAAAGGTATCGATTTAGCGATTATCGGTTTTGTTGATCTGACGGCACCTAACGCTGAGTGTCTTTTAGAGCAACACTGCCATAGTCGGTACTTTCGAGGTATTCGACAAATGCTAAATTTTGTCGATAACCCAAGGTATTGCTGGGCGAGTCAAGATTATCTTGCTAACCCTCAATGGCGACAAAATTTCTCATTATTGAGTAAATATCAGCTTTCGTTTGATTTGATGTGTTTCGATCAACAGATGGAGGAAGCCAGTCGTTTGGCCGCACAACACGCTGACGTACCAATTATTCTGGAGCATTGCGGCATGCCTTGGTTAGGCGAAGAGCATGACACATTATGGCGTAAAGGAATCGAGGCGTTGGCCCGATGCGACAATGTTGCCTGCAAACTCGGAGGTTTAGGCACAATGCAGCCAAATTGGCAGTATCAAGATGCTCAGAAATACTTTGATCATCTGCTACACCATTTTGGTGTTGAACGCCTGATGTACGCGACGAACTTTCCAACGGATTCGGTATTTACCTCTTACCAGCAGGTGATTCGTAGTTTTAGCCATGCCATGTCACAGTTATCTGCGGATGAACAAGATCAAATTTTCCGTTTAAACGCGAGAAATTGGTATCGATTATAAATCAATCAATAGTGTGATGGAGTCCTCAAATAATATCATGCCTGGTCAAAAAAACAGCAAAGAGTGATCGCTGTCACACCGCTTGTTCATTTCCCACACTACCTTGGTAGTACCATGGTTCCATAACACCGTGAAAACTGAACTCTACAGGAGATAGGCATGAGAGGAATATTGAAAGGTATGATGGTTGTGGCGGTTGCAATGTCAGCCAATGTCATGGCCAAAGACGTCACCATCGGCGCGATCCTACTTGATACAAAAGGGGAGTGGATGTCTGAGGTGATGCATGGAATGAAAAAGGCTGGAGAAGATCTCAGTGTCAACGTTCGTATTGCTGACTCTAATGCAGACCTCGCTAAAGAAGCATCTATTATGGATAATTTTGTGGTTCAGCAAGTTGATGCAATCACTATTTCCCCACAAAACGATGAAGCATCCGCTGCGGCGTTTGACCGAGCGGTAAACAGTGGCATTCCTGTGGTTACTTGGAATTCAAAAGTCAATTCAGACAACATGAAGTACTTTGTTGGTGTAAACAATTACGATTTAGGTAAAGAAACTGGCAAAGTGGCGGTCGATTACATCCAAAAACACATGGATGGAAAAGCGAAGATAGCGGTTATTGGAACGAGTAAATATTCGGTGGGTATTGAGCGAGTAAATGGATTTCTTGACCAAGTTACCACACTACCAGGTGTTGAAGTTGTAGCCAGACAAGACGCTGAATTCCAAGAAACAGGGATGAGTGTAACGGAAGCGATTTTACAAGCTCAACCTGATACCGACATGATTTGGGCTTGGAACCTAACCTCTATGCTAGGGGCCTACGCGGCGGTCAATGCTCGCGGTGCATCAGACATTATTATGATGGGCACAGATATGAGCCTTGATGTTGCGCGTTTCATGCAGCAAAAAAATACGGTGCTGAAAGCTGTTACGACTCAACAGCCATTTGAAATCGGTTATCAAGCGGTACAAAATGCTTATGAATTAGCGACTAAGGGTAAAACCGATGACGAAGTTCTTGTGCCTTTAAAAACGTATGTATCTAGTGAGATGAGCGAACTTAAAGATTATATCGACTCAAGAGACTACCTCTAAATTAAACAGGCTGGTGTGGGTGACCACACCAGCATCTCGTGTTCAAATAGGAGGTGATTGTGAATTTGCCTTTACTGAGAGCGAAAAATATTTGTAAGCAGTTTTCCGGGGTTGAAGTGCTAAAGTCAGTAGACTTTGAACTAAAGCACGGTGAAATTCACGCGCTAGTCGGCGCTAACGGCGCAGGAAAAAGTACTCTTATTAAAATACTAACAGCAGCACACCTTGCTGATAGTGGTACAGTGACGCTAGAGGGGCATCCAATCCACTGTAAGACGCCTAAAGAGGCGAGTGAGGCCGGGATTAGTGCTGTTTATCAAGAGTTTAGCTTGATTAGTGATTTAACCGTCGCTGAGAATATCTTTCTTGGCCACGCCCCGAAAACAAAGCGTAACTTGGTCGACTGGGCTAGCATGCATAAAAAAGCACATGCATTATTGCAGCAGCTTGACTCAACGATAGATACAAAGAAGTTAATTGTTGATCTTAGCGTCGCAGAGCGCCAAATCGTTGAGATAGCCAAAGCACTCTCTTACCAAAGTAAAGTGCTTATTATGGATGAGCCTACTTCGTCCTTATCAGAAAAAGATGTACAAAAATTATTTAATGTTATGCGTAGGCTAGCTGCGGGTGGCATGGGTATCGTTTATGTTTCGCACCGATTAGAAGAGTTGCCCCAGATCGCTCAGCGCGTCACTGTATATAGAGATGGACGCTTTATCAAAACACTTTCTATCGAACAAGCGCCAAAATCAGAAATTATCCGTCAGATGGTAGGTGATAAAGTGGCGGTAGAAAAGCATATCCAACGTGAAGTCGGAGAGGTATTTTTTGAAGCGAAGTCTCTTCGCTCAGAGGGTGCATTTGAAGATGTCAGCTTCGAATTACATCGTGGGGAGATTTTCGGTATTACGGGCCTTGCGGGAGCAGGCCGAACTGAAATGGTACGTGCGCTTTATGGTGCGGACCAACTAGAATCGGGACAACTGTTTATTGAAGGGCGTCCGATAGATATTACCTCGCCGCGACAGGCTATTAGCCACGGAATTGCATTCATAACTGAAGATCGAAAAGAAGAAGGGTTAGTGTTAGATCATAGTATCAGTGACAACATAAATCTGACGGTATTAGAAAAGATTGCCAAGACGTTTGTTATTGATAAACAAGTGGAGCATAAACTCTCCGACAAGTTGATACATGATCTGCACATTAAATGTAACGGTCGCTCTCAATTAGCGAAAAATCTGTCGGGTGGAAATCAACAAAAGGTTGTCATTGCGAAGTGGATGGCGACGAAACCTAAAATATTAATTATGGATGAGCCTACTCGGGGTATTGATGTCGGGGCAAAAGCGCAAATATTTGAACTGCTGAGACAGTTAGCTGAAGACGGCGTGGGAGTGATCATGATTTCGTCCGAGATCCCTGAAATATTACAGTATAGCGATCGAATTATGGTAATGGCGGAAGGGAAGGTGACCTATACCGGTAAAAACGATGGCACCATAACCCAAGAGCAAATACTTAACTATGCAACAATGGCCTCAGGTAAGGCAGCATAAGGAGATAAGCATGCCAACGGACACTCAAAAACTTGTCGCGACTGGTGACAAGTTGAATAAACAGACTATCAATCGCTTACTGGTTAATAATGCACTCTATGTCGTTTTGTTGTTGCTGATTGTTGGCTTAACACTGGCAACGCCTAACTTCTTAACCGTTCCAAACATTACCAATATTTTAAGGCAGGTGTCGTTCCAAGCCATCGTTGCCGTAGGGATGACGATGGTCATTATACTGGCGCAGATAGACTTGAGTGTTGGCTCAGTCGTTGCGTTTGCTGCGGTAGTGAATGCAATGCTGATTAAGGCGGGTGTTCCGATGTCTCTAGCACTTCCGCTAACTGTCGCGTTAAGTTCAATGTGGGGGGCTTTTAGTGGTTGGATCACAGCGCGATTTAACCTGCATGCGTTCCTGGTCACGCTAGCCATGATGACATTGATACGCGGTGTGACTTATTTGATAACAGGAGGGTACCCTGTCAGTGGCTTGCCTATGGAGTTCTTAAAGCTTGGTTCTGGCTATTTCTTTAATATTCCGCTCCCAATTATTTATATGGTGGTGGTTTTTGCAGTTGGCATTTTTATTATGAATAAAACGCCATTTGGTCGTGCGATTTATGCCATAGGGGGAAATTCGGAAGCTGCCCGCCTGAGTGGTCTAAATGTTAATCGTATTAAGGTAGCTGTGTTTGCGATAACCGCTGGTCTAGCAGGGTTTGTTGGCATCATATTGTCGTCTAGGCTGATGGCAGGATCTCCTGAGTTGGGTATTGGTTGGGAGCTAGATGTTATCGCGGCGGTCATTATCGGAGGTACTAGCATGTTTGGGGGCTCTGGTCGCCTACAGGGTACTTTACTCGGCGTGCTTTTTGTTGGCATTTTAACGAACGGTATGATTCTATTGGACATCAATCCGTACATGCAGCAGGTAGCAAAGGGACTATTAATCCTTGGCGCTGTGGTACTTAACAGCTTGAAGCGTGACGCGTAATAACATAGTGATGTAAAGAAGGAAGTAATGGGTAAATTTAACTCTATCAGTAAAGAGACTGCGACGGAAAAGATCATCCGTCAAATCGCTGACCTTATCACCAGTGGTGAACTACAACCAGGTGAGAAATTACCCAATGAGCGTGAGCTTGCAGAGACGTTCTGTGTCACGCGTAGCCGATTGCGGGAAGCATTGCGCGCTTTATCTATGGTGGGAATGATTTCGATTCGAGCCGGCGAGGGTAGCTTTGTTACTGACCGACGTGCAACCCCACCGAAAGATGCCACGATGTGGATGTTTCATGATGCGCTCGACAGTGTAGAAGAAATGTTCGAAGCTAGAAAGCTAATAGAAACTGAAGTGGCACTGAAGGCATTTGAACGCATTGACGACGAAGGCAGAGTCAAGCTTACAGAGGCCTTTGAACAGTTGAGAAGTGCGAGTTCACTCTCTATCGAAAGCTATATGGATTGTATTGATAACTTTGATTTGGTGTTGGCTCAGCAGAGTGGAAACAAAATGTATTTCAAATTGACTCAAACACTGCATTTGCTACGTAGAGAGTCGGCGTTAAATACTTTGCGTGTCAAAGGTGGGATGGAATTTAGCTTTAGGTTACGCCAAGATATTTTTGATGCTTTTATCTCTAATTCGAAAGCGCGTTTAATTCAAGCTTTGGATTTATTCTTTGCACGTTCGAGCGATTATTACAAAGAGAATAACTAACATTAACAGAGGCAGTGCTCGAGATTGAAGCGTTGCCAATAATGAGATAGTGGTCGAAATAGAACGTATTGCAGATTGATTGGTACTACCAGGGTGCCAGAGGAGGGAGTGTGAGAGTCGGTAGTGTTATAGAAATTAAACCTGAAAGGATCGAAGAATATAACCAACTGCATGCTAACCAGTGGCCAGAGGTGTCAGCGGCACTGACTAAGGCTTGCTTGCATAACTACTCGATCTACTTGCGACGCTTTCCAGATGGCAAACACTATTTATTCAGCTACTTCGAGTACCGAGGCAGTGACTACCAAGCAGACATGGCGTTGTTAGCGTTGGATCCGAAAATTCAACAGTGGTGGGATATTTGTAAACCGATGCACCAGCCGTTTGAAGACAGGGCTGAAAATGAGTGGTGGGCTGAAATGGAAGAAGTCTTTCATCAAGATTAAGGAATACGGAAATGGCACAGCAATCTCTACCTCTTGAGGGTATGTTAGTCCTCGATTTTGCGCAGTTTCTTGCGGGACCATCGGCAGCACTTAGGCTTGCCGATTTAGGTGCTCGCGTGATCAAAATAGAACGTTCAGGCGTTGGCGATTTATGTCGCCAGCTCACGATATCAAATTTAACGTCAGGGGGGCAAAGCGGCGTTTTTCAAACGATTAACCGCAATAAAGAGAGCTATGCGGTAAATTTAAAAGACCCTGACGACCTTGCCAAGGTTAAGAAGCTCATTGTTCAAGCGGACATCATGATTCAAAACTTTCGACCAGGCGTGATGGAAAAACTTAGTTTGGACTATCGCTGTGTAAAAAACATTAATCCGAAAATTGTCTATGCCAGTGTAACAGGTTATGGCAACGAAGGGCCTTGGAAGTCGAAGCCAGGGCAAGATTTACTGGCGCAATCAATCAGTGGTTTGGTGCATCTTAATGGCAATGCAGATCAACCACCAATGCCGTTTGGATTGGCTGTCTCTGATATGGTAACCGGTGCCCACTTGGTTCAAGGGATATTGGCTGCGCTATTCAAAGTAGCGACCAAAGGAGAGGGGAGCCTCGTCGAAGTGAGTTTGCTTGAGTCAACGCTAGATTTTCAATTTGAGGTTATCACTACCTATTTAAATGATGGCAATCAGTTACCCAAACGCAGCGCGATCAATAATGCTCATGCTTATCTAGGCGCACCATACGGGATTTATGCGACCCAAGATGGTTACCTCGCCCTAGCTATGGGGTCGGTAGTCACGCTTGGCGAGTTATTAGATTGCCCTTCATTGATGGGTTATACCAATCAAGATGATTGGTTCGATCACCGAGATGAGATTAAAGCTATGTTGGTTGAGCACATAGCGACCAATACGACACAGCATTGGTTGGATAGACTAGAGCCGGCAGATTACTGGTGCGCAGAGGTGTTTGACTGGGATGGCCTGTCAGCCCATGACGGCTTTAAGCAACTTGAATTTACCCAAACGACGCGTCGGGAGGATGGGCATGAGTTTCATACGACGCGCTGCCCAATCAATATTGATGGAGAGCGCTTATATAGTGCGAAATCTAGTCCTCTGTTAGGCGCGAACAATCAAGCGATTGAGGAAGAGTTCAAATTATGACCCAGCAAATTGGCTTGCTTGATGGCCTCACTGTTCTCGACTTTAGTCAATTTCTTAGCGGACCTTCAGCGGCACTGAGACTCGCTGACTTGGGCGCTCGCGTTATTAAGGTCGAGAAGCCAGAGCAAGGCGATATTTGCCGTAAGTTATATGTGGCCAAACAAAAAATTGCGGGTGACAGTACCATTTTTCATGCAATTAATCGTAACAAAGAAGGGATTTCCATCGACCTTAAGTCAGCCAAGGGCTTAAGAAACGCCAAGGTCCTCATCCAGCAAGCAGACGTTATGATTCAAAATTTCAGACCAGGGGTTATTGAACGTCTTGGGTTGGGTTACGAAGAAATAAAACAACTAAATTCTAAATTAATTTATGCGTCTGTTAGCGGCTATGGAATGGGCAATGTAAAGCTTGAGAATAAGCCCGGACAGGATTTACTAGCACAGAGTATTTCAGGTCTCACATGGCTCAATAGCAGTTGCGAACAACCACCGACGCCTTTTGGGTTAGCCATTGCAGACCTTAGTGCTTCCTATCAGTTGGTGCAGGGCATACTCGCTTTGCTAGTTAGAAGAGCCAAAACCGGGTTAGGTGGAAAAGTGGATGTCAGCTTACTCGAATCTTTGATGGATTTGCAGTTTGAGGTCTTTTCCAATTATCTCAATGGTGGGGAGAAGAAACCAAGGCGGTGCAGTAACGCGAACGCACATGCATTGATGGCCGCCCCTTATGGTATCTACCAGACCCAAGATGGCTACATTGCCATCGCCAATACGGCGGTGAACAAACTGGGAGAGATCCTAGGACTGGAAGAACTGCGCCTGATGGATGATTCAAGGCTGTGGTTCACCGAAAAGACTTTTATTTTTTCGCATTTGCAAAATTTATTGGTTAAAGAGTCGAGTGAACACTGGTTGGATATTTTGAACACCAACAAGATCTGGTGTTCTCCGGTGCTAGATTGGCCTGAACTATTTGCAACAGAGGCATTTAAACAGCTCGATTTCTTTCAGTTGGTGCAACAAGGGCAAGAAGAAATGCGTACGACGCGTTGTCCGATAAGCATCGACGGTGAGGTGACTATAAACTCAAAGGGTTCACCAACCATTGGTGCCGATAACGCCAGAATTTATGCTGAATTTGGGCTAGAGGAGTAGGAATATGATTCAAGAAATTTACTACGAAGATTATAACGTTGGTGACGTTAGAACGACGCTCGGACGAACTATTACCGAATCGGATATTGTACTTCATGCAGGCCAGACTGGTGATTTTTTCCCCCACCATATGGATGCAGAGTGGTGTAAAACTCAACCTTTTGAGCAGCGTCTTGCTCACGGCACCCTGACATTCGCTGTCGGTGTTGGAATGACCGCGACGTTAATCAACCCTGTCGCGATGACGTATGGTTACGATCGACTGCGTTTTCCTACTCCTGTTCATATTAACGACACCATCTCAGTATCGGTCACTATTTTCGAAAAACGGGACCATCCTAAAAAGCCTGAATATGGCTTTGTTACTGAACGATTACAGGTAACTAAGCAGGATGGAAGTACAGTGATGGTTGTAGATCATATCTTGCTGGTGAATAAAAAAGTGTCTTGAACTGACACGTTTTAAACGAGCATTGATGATGCTTGCAATCAGCGACGGTTAACTTTACATGGTTACCACTGTTATTGTTAATCCTTAATTGGTACTACCACAACACCATGGAGGCATTGTGATTAAGAAAATTAAAGGTATGACTTGGGATCACCCTAGAGGCTATGCCCCCCTTGAAGAGGCTGCAAAACGCTATCAGCAACTACACCCGGATGTTGAGATTACTTGGGATCGTCGCTCATTGCAGGCATTTGCAGACAGACCTATTGATCTCATGGCGGCGGAATATGATTTGATGATCATAGATCACCCTCATGTAGGCGAGATCACTCGCAAGCAATGCTTGGTTGAGCTTGATACGGTTGGTCGAGATAGCGAGTTAGAGCAACTCAAACGTAATAGTTTAGGTCCTTCTCATGCTAGCTATTTTTATGATGACCATCAGTGGGCTTTAGCGCTTGATGCCGCTGCACAGATCGCGTGCTCGCGCCCAGATTTGATGGACTCTCCGGTACCAACTAACTGGAATCAGGTTATTGAGTTGGCAAAAAAAGGCACAGTATTGTGCCCGTTGAAGCCAGTTGATGCGATAGATAGCTTTTTTACCCTATGCGCGAATTTAGGCGATCCTGTCGCCCAGAGTCAGCAGGAGTTGGTTAAATTAGAAACCGCTCAGACGTGTCTAGAAATAATGAAGGCGCTAGCAGATAACGTTCCTAAATTCTGTTTAGAGTACAACCCGATTCAAGTATTTGAACTTATGAGCCAGCAGAACGATTTTGTATATTGTCCATTACTGTTTGGTTATACCAATTATGGCAGACCAAATTATCGCGATCATTTAATTGAGTTCCATGATATCCCTAGCTTTAGCCCTAGCCATGTGAAAGGGTCGATAATTGGTGGTACTGGCATTTGTGTTTCAAGTAAAAGTGAGTTCGTGGAACAAGCGATTGACTTTAGTTTCTGGCTTGCCTCAGAAGATGTGCAGAAAGGCTTTTACTTTGAATCGGGGGGACAGCCTGCTCATAAAGCCGCATGGTTGGATTCGAGGATAAATAAGCAATGTAATAACTTTATGACATCGACGATTCAAACCCTTGAACAAGCGTGGATTCGACCGAGATACGATGGCTATATGGGCTTAGCGGATGATGGTGGCGATGTCGTCAATGGGTTCTTGCGGGGCAAAGTGTCGATGGAAAAATGCATCAAACAACTCGAGTACTTGTATCAATATAGTTTGACTCACCCAGCGTCACAAAAATTTGAATAAGGAAATAAACATGAATCCAGGACTAGAAAATAAAGTTGTTGTGATCACTGGCGCTGCGCGCGGCCTTGGGTACGCTCAGGCGCAGGCATTTAAATCGGCAGGCGCCAAGGTAGTTATCACCGATCTTGACCAAGATGCGCTTTTAACCGCAAAGGAGCAGTTGGGTGGCGAAGGCGTATATATCTATCAACAGAATGTGAAAGAATTCGAGAAGACGCCAGCACTTATTAGCCGCATAGAGAGTGAAGTGGGTCCTATTTTTGGTTTAGTAAATAACGCGGGCGTACATCTTAAAAAGCCTATCTGGGATGTTAGCTTAGAAGAGTTTCAGAATATTAATGATATCAATGTTACTGGTGTATTTATGATGACCAGAGAAGTGGTAAAAAATATGATGAAGCGAAAGGAAGGTAGCATCGTCAATATTTCGTCAATGGGAGGGTTGATGGCGCTGCCATCTGCAACTGGGTATGTAACGACTAAGACGGCGATAGTTGGCTTGACTCGCAGCCTCGCGGTTGACTTAGGCCCTTATAACGTTCGTTGTAATGCATTGTGTCCCGGTTTTATCGACACAGAGATGACGCGCAAAGTGTTAGCGGGTGATCCGGCGCGAGCAGAGAAAATAAATGGACGTATTCCCATGCCGAGACTCGGTCATGGTGAAGATATTGCCAATGCCGCGGTATTTTTGTGCTCATCTCAAGGTGAATATATTAATGGACAGCTTTTGCCAATCGATGGCGGCTACAGCGTAGGATTTTAATTATGACCCAGGTACCTAATCAATATAGAGCGCTTTTGCTTAACGGCGCCAAAGATGTCTCAGTAGTTAAGTTTGAAACTGCCCCTTTGAGTGCTGGTGAAGTGCGTATCAAGCTCGGTGCTGCGGGCATTTGCGGTACGGATTTGCACTATTTTGCTGATTACGCTAACGCGGGGTTTGGCGTACAAACACCGCTAACACTGGGTCATGAAGCATCAGGTACTGTTGTCGAAGTTGGTGCTGGCGTGATTGGCATTGAATTGGGCGACAAAGTGGCGGTGAATCCTGTTGTTGCCTGCGGGCATTGCCGCCCTTGTGTTGATGGTAAACGCAACTTATGTGAGCGTAAGCGTTTCCCTGGCTCAGCCACAACAGTGCCACATATTCACGGTTTTTTCCGTGAGTATTTCGAGTTTCCTGCTGCTGCATGTACGGTGGTATCACCAGATACGAACTTAAGTAAACTGGCATTTGTCGAGCCGCTAGCTTGTTCGTTGCATGCCATAGAGCGAGCAGGACCGATGTTGGCTCGTCGCGTGCTGGTTAGCGGTGCTGGTCCAATTGGTATTTTTGCGGCTGCAGCGGCGAAAATTGCAGGCGCTTCGCGAGTTACGATGACGGACTTATGTGACAATACTCTCGCCATCGCTAAAAAAATGGGCATTGATGAAGTCATTAATGTTGCGAGTGATCCGCAAGGTCTGAGCGATTCAATAGAAATGTCAGGACTATTTGATGTTGTTATTGAGGCTTCTGGCGCAGTGGCAGCAGTAAATACAGGCATTGATAGCGTAAGGCGCGGAGGGACGTTAGTGCTACTCTCTAACTTGCCTGCTGGTGGGGTTAATATAAACGCCAATTTAATAATGCTCAAAGAGATTAATTTTCTTGGGACGATGCAATTTGGTGGCGAATTTGAGAAGGCACTAAGGCTGATCGTTAGCGGTCAGATAGACGTTTCACCTATGCTGACTGCCCAATATGACCTGTCGCAGGCAGAACAAGCGTTCGCAGAGGCGAAAGACAGAACCAAGTCAATGAAGATTCAATTGATTTCCGAAGGAGTGTAGTAGATGAAGATTGACTACTTGCCAGCGTTGCCGCAGAAAAAGCGGCCGATATGTATTATCGGCGCTGGGGGAATTGTAAAAGATGCTCACTTACCCGCTTATCAGCAGGCAGGGTTTGAAGTAGTGTCAATTTATAACCGTTCAGTGGGTAGAGCTGAAGCATTAGCTAAACAGTTTAATATCCCTGCGGTGTATGACTCGGTGGCGGAATTGGTCGATAATGCCCCAGATAATGCCGTTTTTGATCTTGCATTAATGCCAGCACAGTTCATTCCTGTTCTTGAACAGTTACCAGATGGTGCCAGTGTGCTGATTCAGAAACCGATGGGGGATAACTATGAACAGGCACGGCAAATTCAGGCGCTGTGCAATCGTAAGCAACTGAAGGCATCAATAAACTGCCAATTAAGGTACGCGCCTTTTGTTTTGGCAGCGAGAGACCTTATCAGCAAAGGCGTGATTGGCGATGTTTACGATATGGAGGTACGTGTTACCGTACACACACCGTGGGAGTACTTCCCGAATGTGATAAATCATCCGCGTTTGGAAATTCAGCAGCATAGTGTTCATTACGTCGATCTTATTCGCTCATTTTTAGGTAACCCTGAGCGTGTGCTTGCAAAGACGGTCGCCCATCCACTTAAGCCGATGTCCTCCACACGAACCAGCATGATCCTAGATTACGGAAACCAGATACGTGCGGTAATCAATACCAATCACGACCATGAATTTGGTATGAAGAATCAAGACAGCTTTATTAAGTGGGAAGGGACAAAAGGCGCTATTATTGCTCGACTTGGGCTACTAATGAACTACCCCGATGGATGTAATGATGAGTTTGAATACTGCGCATTGGAAGACGATGGGGTACCGGTTTGGCATACGATCCCATTGAAAGGCTCTTGGTTTCCGGAAGCGTTTATTGGCACCATGGCAGATAACCAACGCTTTAGCGAAGGTGAAATAGCCGAGTTGCCTACAAGTGTCAATGATGTCATTAATACCATGAAGTGTGTGGAAGAGGCTTATGCTATTTCGAGTGTTACGTAACTCGTAGGCTTTGTTGCATAAGTCATTGAACGAAAAATATCGGCTCTATTTTTTATTTAGTCATATAAAGCAGTAGGTATAGCTGGCCTCTCCCTGAGGGGCCGCTATTGAGCATAAACCTTACATCGAAACCAGCTATAATTTCCTTTCTACTTATAGACTAAGCTTAAGTTATTTAAAACTCTTCCTCTAAATCTTCTGAATCTATCGGGTCTGGTTCGAAAGCTTCGTTATGCTTATTTCTGCTATTAAGTGTATGAAAGCTCTTCCGTCCTCTGGCAAGTTGAATGTATTTCAACCACGTTTGTTCGATTTTTGACTTTGCCTTACCTGGATTGCGCAAAATCTTAATGAAATGCTTTTCTTCAGCATTTTCGGGAGTGATATCTCCTTCTTCCAAAGCCTGCAACGTTTGACCATATGAAGTCAGGATATAGTCCTCAATGATAGTAAAATCACCAGACTTGCCAAATCCGCGAGGAAATGCCTTGCTATCATGGAATCGTCGCTCTCCGACCCGAATATCACTTTCAACCATCTTTATCCTCAAAACTAACTGGTTAACCTCCGGGCAAAGTTATTTGCTAATTGGAAATAAATCCAACGAATAATTTTTGAGATGACTACAAATTTTTTTTGTTGAATACGGTGTTTTCACGTTAGGTATCATGTCGTTGTCAAGATAAAGCACGGTGTCGACTTTTTGTGCTTTGGTATTGTCGTCTTCGAGCGCTTTCAGACGCCGCGCATCCGAGGCATCCACCCCGCATACTCTAAAATAATGCATTCAAGTTTGGTCATTGATTTTTATTGATGAAAGGCGGTAGTCTGTAACTTACTTTCTCTTGTTTGCAGGTACGCAAACTCAGCCATCGAATATGGATATTATGAACCTCGAGCAAAAAGCAGCACGCATTCAACATATCATTGACAATAAAACCAAACCCCTCGGTGCATTAGGCGTTCTTGAAAAGACGGCACTGGAACTCGCATTGTTAAGCCCAGATCTAAGTATCACTAAGATTGCAGTCGATAAACCCGCATTGCTGGTGTTTGCGGGCGATCATGGTATTGCCGAAGAGGGAGTGAGTATAGCGCCAAGTGTGGTGACGACTCAGATGGTTCAGAATTTTTTGGCTGGAGGTGCGGCGATAAACTGTTTCTGCCGTGCGAATAATATTCCTCTGACCATCGTTGACACTGGGATCTTAACTGACATTGAACACCCTTCTCCAGATTTTGTGAAACAGCGTTTGGGTAGTATTACTAAAAATCTGGCAAATGAAGCAGCAATGAGCGTAACGCAAGTTGATCAAGGATTAGCATTGGGGCGTGAGTTGGTGCAACAAAAGATAGCATCAGGCAGTAATTTATTGATGTTTGGAGAGATGGGGATTGGGAATACCAGTAGTGCAGCGGCGTTGTTTGCAGCATTTAGTGGTGAGCCTGTCGCCAACTGTGTTGGTAAAGGGACGGGTATTAACGATGCTCAGTTAAATAAGAAAGTTTCGCTAATTGAACAGGCGTTGTCGCGAGTTCAACTATGTTTAGATCAGCCACTTGAACTGCTGCGTCAAGTTGGTGGTTTTGAAATTACCCAAATGGTGGGAGGATTTCTTGGGGCATCGCAACAACGCGTCCCTGTTTTAGTCGATGGCTTTATTGTCACCGTGGCGGCATATGTGGCAACCATCATAGAGCCTAATGTGCGAGATGTTTTACTGTTTGCCCATCGTTCAGAAGAGAGTGCCCATCACAGTGTGCTTAGCTACCTTAATGCTAAGCCATTGCTTGAACTCAATATGAGGCTAGGCGAAGGAACTGGCGCTGCTCTAGCTTATCCGTTGGTTAACGCTGCGGCTGAATTTTACAATAATATGGCGAGCTTTGAAGACGCAGGTGTAACCGTGTAAGTGCCACTGTTTTAGCTACAAAAGGAGCGTTATTGTACGCTCCTTGGCTATTTTAAATGTCAGTAATATTCCTGCTTTTGATGTTTAACTCATTTATGTCGTATAACAATAGCGTTCAACATGCAGATGATGCCTGTCACATTACCATTTGAAACTCGAGTAACTAAATACAAGTATTGATTTAAATCAATACTTGTATTTTAACGTTTGTATTAGGCAGTGCCTTATTGCTTTTTATGAATGATTGAAAGTAGCTATGTTTTTACTGTCTATTTTAACGTTTTGAAAATTAATGTAAGGTGAGTTGTATCGAATATTTCTTATTTACCGTGCGTATTATTAGGTAAAGGTATACTTAAAATGTATCTTTTATAATAATTTTTTTGGTAACGTTATCTTCGATGGTGCTTTAAATTAAATAGCTAAAAATCAATAAGTTAGATTGATTTTCGATACGTTTGATGTGTGGTTTTTTTATCAAATTGAAACGAGAGGTGATATTTTAGCAATGCTGATTTTAATTCATGCTTTCTCTTTGCGTTCAATTTAGGTATATTTTATTCGAAAGTGAAGATACTTTCACATTAACAATTATTTAGTAACTGCCAATTAACGTGCCAGTTTAAAGTGAATCAGGTGAAAATCCTGTACTGTACCCGCAACTGTAATCGAAAGTAATTTCGTAAGTCAGAGCCTGCTAAATAACGACAAAACTAATAACTACCTGGGCGGGAGCACTCAGCGTCGTTTATCTATTGATATCGACTCCTGCCCCTATTGTAATCAAACAAGCATTGAGACACTTTGTGGGCAAACTAAAACGTTCAAAATCAAATCAAGATCTCCGTGGTGGCTTCACTACTGGTGCTTTTGCGGCTGCGGCAGCAAGAGCTGCGGTAAAAGCCTTGATTGAACGACGCCCCTTCAGTGGGATTACCATTCAAATCCCCAATCGTGATTGGGCAACATTCTCTATACACCGTCTAGACATTAGCGATTCAGTATTGGCTGGCGTGATTAAAGACGCAGGTGATGATCCCGATTGCACCCATGGTTTAGAAATTCAGTGCTTAGCTCGACTGACCTCACAAAAAGGTATCTCTTTGCAGGGGGGGAGAGGTGTCGCTGTCGTCACTAAGCCCGGTTTAGAACTACCTGTCGGCAGGCCAGCGATAAACCCAGTGCCTTATGCCAATATCGTTGAGATGGCTAAGTTAGAATGGCTGAATGCCCCTTTAGATCTGCAAGATGAATTAGGTATAGAGTTAACCATTATTGTTCCACAAGGCGAACTCGCTGCTAAAGAGACGATCAATGCGCGTTTGGGGCTTATCGGTGGAATTTCCATTCTTGGAACCCGTGGTACCGTAAAACCCTATTCAACGTCTGCGTATGCTGCATCTGTTCGTCAATCTATTCAAATCGCGAACGCTAACCAACTAACGCATGTGGTACTAACGACAGGTAGCCGCTCGGAGAACGCCGCAAAAATATTGTTCCCAGAACTTGATGAAATGGCGCTTATTCAAGCCGGAGACTTTATTGGCATTGGATTACGTGCGGCCAAACGCTATCAGTTACAGCAAGTCACACTGGTCACCATGATCGGAAAGATGGGCAAGCTTATCTCTGGACGAATGATGACCCATGTGTCTGGGTACGGTATAGATTTCGACTATTTATCTCAGTTAGCCCTAGAGGAAGGTATCTCTTCACTTGTGTGTGCAAAAATTGCAAAAGCCAACACTGGGCGACACGCATTGGATTTGGTGCGAGAACAAAAAGCTGGGCCTTTCTTTAATCGGCTTTGCTATGAGGCTCGCCAACATGTGCTTAGTTACATCAATAATGCACTTGAGGTGGATGTCGTGTTAATTGATTTCAACGGCCAGCCACTGGGGCGATGCTGCAAGTATTAATGCAAGCGAAAATGGACAGCAAATTATTATGGATAACAGAATGGACTCGACACAAGTAGCCAACATGCAGCAGATAACCAAGCAAGGTCATCAAATAGAGACCGATTCGTTTTCTATCATCGATCATGAAATTGAAGCGTACCACGGTGGCCATCAGTTCGACGCTCAGCAGTGGCCTGTAGTCAGGCGTGCTATTCATACCACAGGTGATTTTGAGTTTGCAAAGTTATATCGCTTTAGTGAGGGTGCCATTGATGCGGGGGTGACTGCGTTGCAGCAAGGGTGCGCGATAATTAGTGATGTCACCATGATAACCAGTGGTATCAGCCCGCGTCGCACAGAGATTTTTGGAAATCAAACGTACTGTTTTATTAGCGATCCCGAGGTGATAGAACACGCTAAACAATCGGGTGAAACCCGTGCCATCTGGGCCATGCGCAAAGCGCGCGACTTAGGGTTACTTGATGGCGCTATCATCGGTGTTGGCAATGCACCCACGGCACTCTTTGAGGTGCTGCGCATGGTTGAGGCAGAGGAAATCAACCCCGCGCTAATCATTGGCATACCTGTGGGTTTTGTAAAAGCAGAAGAATCTAAACAAGCGCTGTTGGAACAACATCGGGTTAACTACATTGCAAGCCTTGGTCGTAAGGGGGGCAGCCCATTGGTCGTGTCTACCATTCATGCACTTTTGTATCAAACGGTGTAATTAGTATGGCGAGTATTTCTGTCATTGGCGTCCCTGAAGATGGCTGTCTAAGTCTGACCAGTAAAGCGGTCAATGAGGTGGCGCAATCGCGAATTATCGCTGGTCATCCACGTCACCTCGCATGGTTTCCGCAGTTTCAAGGCGATTTTCTAGATATGACGCAAGGTTTTTCAACCTGGCTCAGTCAAGTGATTGAAGAGAGCGAAGAAGGTGGGGTAACGGTCTTAGCCTCTGGGGATCCCCTGTTTTTTGGCATAGGCTCAACGCTGCTTAAGCATTTACCAGCAGAGGACTTACGATTTATTCCGACGCAAAGTTCCCCACAGTTGGCGTTTTCTCGCTTAGGGATTGCATGGAACCAAGCTCAGTTTCTCTCCGTACATGGGCGCAAGTTAGACGGTATTGCAGCGCAAATGCAAAGTGGCAATCTATTTGCCATTTTAACGGATGATAAAAATACGCCTCAAGTATTGGCAGCGCACCTAAAGCAGTTTAACCAGTGTTATTGGACATTATCTGTGTGCGAGCAATTGGGTGGGCTCGACGAGAAAGTGACTCGTTTCACTGTGGAAGAGCTAGCTGAAGCCAGTCACCAATTCGATAAACTTAATATGGTTGTCGCGCAGAGAAATCAGCGGTCTTCGTTATTTGAGTGGGGTGGCTTCGGCCAATTTGCTGCTGATAGCAGCTTTAGTAAGCGCATGCCGAAAAACGGTCTGATTACTAAACAGTCGGTGCGTAACCTTGCATTAACGCAACTCAAAATAACACCGGACGATGTCGTTTGGGACATCGGTGCAGGCTCAGGCTCGATTGCCATCGAAGCCGCTAAGTTTGCCTATAAAGGCCAAGTGTTTGCAGTGGAATGTAACTCACCTTGTTTCGAGGTAATTGAAGCTAACTGTCAGGCACACGCGACCGATAATGTGGCACTGGTTAAACAACAAGCCCCCTCTGGACTTGTAGACCTCACCGACCCGAACGCCGTATTTGTCGGTGGGTCGCGCGGTGCGATGAATGACATTTTAACTCAGGTTTGGCAGCGTTTACATTCTAATGGCCGTTTGGTCGTGTCAGCCGTAACCGTAGATACCGTGGGCGAGGTGTATCAATGGTCAAAAACCAATAATATCGAAATGGATGCCCAACTTATCCATGTTTCACACCTGCAGCCATTGGCCCACTATCAGAGGTATCAAGCAGATAATCCAATTCACCTCTTTACCTTTAACAAGCCAGATTCCGAACAGAAGACAGCATTATCAAGCTCAAATGAGCAGGGAGAAACAACATGATGGACACAGCAATGGGACAGTTATATGCCGTTGGTGTTGGCACGGGTGACAGTGAACTATTAACGCTGAAAGCGGTGCGTCTTATTCAAGAGGCAGATGTTGTCGCAATTCCAGAGAAAAACAAAGATCAGGCTGACTCCTTTGCCTGGCAGATTGTCACTGGCGCGATTGCTGAGTCGGATATCAGGGCAGAACGTTGCTTCTTGCATTTCCCAATGACTCGAGACGCCTCTGTTAACGTACCCGCATGGCAGTGTGCAGCGAAGACCATTTTAGCGCGGTTACAGCAAGGAAAATCTGTCGTTTTTGTTACAGAAGGCGATCCATCGGTATTTAGCACATGGTCTTATATTCAAGAGGAGTTGGCTGTGCTTGCTCCAAATATTGACCCGATCATCGTTCCCGGCGTTACCTCGATTACTGCCGTCCCTGCAGCCACTAAAATTCCGCTCGCCGATGGTAAAGAGCGCTTCTGCGTTGTACCTGCAACTTATGGTATCGATTGTTTGGAAATGCTTGTCAAAGAGTTTGACGCCATCATGTTAATCAAAGCTGGTCGCATGATCCCAGCCTTGTCAGCTAAGTTAAAACAACTTGGCCTTGAAGGGGCGGCGACTTACGTCTCTCACGCGAGTACGGATAAACAAGAGATCTACACCAACTTAGATCAGGTGCCTGAAGAGCATCGTTACTTCTCTATGGTGCAACTATCGATTCGTGCCCGCCGTGGCGTGTTACGTGGTACGCAATCTGTTGATGTAGTTCAGAATCAGGATGCGATATCCGATAGCAAATTGGCAGTGTGATTGGTTGTAAGTAATTGATTATGGAAGGTATTGCTATTTACGGAATTACAAAAAACGGTGCCGAGCAGGGTGCAAGACTCAAGCGTAGCCTACCGTTTGCTGATCTGTTTGTTGCGCCAGTCGCATTTAATGAAAACGGAGAGGCAAAACCATTAACGCTACCGCTAGCGGATTTTGTTGCACCACGCTTTGCTAACTACGATGCGCATATCTTCATCTGCGCTGCGGGCATCGTTACAAGAATAATTGCCCCCCTTATCCAAGATAAACGCACCGATCCAGCGGTGGTGTGTGTGGATGAGCAGGCAATGTTTGCGATCTCCATGCTGTCGGGTCATCGCGGTGGTGCGAATCAACTGACACAGCGTATAGCAGAGATTATAAAAGCGACCCCCGTCATTACCACAGCATCAGATGTGGCAGAAAATGTCTCTGCAGATATGCTGGGGGCGCGTTTTGGATGGACACTTGATCCGCTGTCAGAGCCTGCAATTACAAAAGTGTCAGCCGCGATCATCAACGATGAAGCGGTATTAATAGCCCAACAGGCTGGAGACAAAAACTGGTGGCAATACGAAAAGCGTATGCCAACTAACATTGTTTGCCATAACACACTGTCTGATGTGAATAGTTCCGACTATCAAGGGGCTATTGTGATCAGCGATCAGCGTCGTATTGAGATGGGGGCTTGGGATAACAAGTTAGTGTTATGGCGCCCCAAATCATTGGTTCTTGGCATTGGCTGTGATCGCAATACACCGATTTCAACGTTACAGGCTGGGTTAGAAGCATTTAGCCAGCAGTTTAATCTGTCATTGCAGTGCGTGAAAGCGATGGCGAGCATTGATTTGAAAGCGGATGAGCCGGGACTCAATCAGCTTTCGCAGCGAAACCAATGGGCATTTACCACATTTGCGCCCCAAGAGCTGGACAATATCAAAGGGATCCAAAGCCCTTCTGATTATGTGAAAAAAGTGACGGGTAGTAACTCAGTTGCAGAGGCGGCAGCGCTCAAACTTAGTCATAGCGAACAGCTTACCGTGCCCAAGTGGTGCTTTAAAAAAGACGGTTTCAACATGACGATTGCCTGCTGCCGCATCGCATTTAGTGAATCACTGAACAGGCACAATCGCAAAAACTGGTTGGGAGACGGGAAGCGTGAGTATAAGCCTAGTGACGGTGTCACTTTCAGTGCCATGCCTGAGGTAACGCACAACTTGTATGGCAGTGAGGTCGTGGAAGGTTATCGATGCAAGCCTAAGCATGTCGACCTTGATCGCCCAATGCTATTTCATACTCACCATTTGTTGCTGTGTGAAGGTGCGCGTTGCGCGAAAGCTGGCAGTAAGCACCTTGCACATGACTTGCGCACCATTCTAAAAGAGATGGGATTGGCGGCAGGTGACAAACGCATAAAAATAAGTCGTACCTTGTGCGCAGGCGCATGCCGTAACCGCTCAACACTGGCTATCTACCAACGTCCATCAAAGCTCGCCGACGGAAAACTGATTAACCATGGTATTTGGCTTCGCGGAGTGGAAGCGTTTTCTAAATCGACATGGTGTGAGCTTTTCAACGCATTGGCGACCAATCAACCTATTTCGAACATTATTGAATCTCGATATTTTGCGCCGTTTGAGGAAGTGAAAGAATGAAACGATTAAGACACTACACCAAGGGAACGGCGATAGTTTTAAGCTGTTTTGGCTCTGTTGTTGCACAAGAACGTTATCTAGATCTGCAAAGTAAAGTGCAAGCCCGCTATCCAGAATGCGAGGTTAGACTGGCAGTCAGTTCGCGTATGGTGATTAAGAAACTGGCGAGTAGCCACCAGCATTTCGAGCATTTACCGTCGGTACTGGCGTCATTAGACCTCGAGGGCTATCAACGTATTTTGGTTGTCTCTTGTTATCTTTTCCCAACGGATGAACATAAACAGGTGGAGATGATCACCCAAGGGTTTAAGTATTTTTCTTTATCAGCGATTGACCATACGCCAGCGATTATTCATCACACCCATTGTGCGACGGAACTGCTAGGAGAGCTAAATGAACACTTTAGCCAAGGCAGCGATATTAACTTGTTTGTACATCATGGTGCACCTTACCTTGATAATGCTGGTCATCAGGCCATCACGTATTGCGATACGTTGTTAGGGCAACTGTCAGACAAAAACATCTCCTGCTCACTTGAAGGGGCGACGCCATTTCATCTATTAAAAAGTGCCTTGCAAGACCGATTGCTATCTAGGCAGCAAGGGGAGTTTGCAGAGAAACCAAAACTGCGGATTATTCCGTTGCTTTTGGTTTCGGGTAATCACTTCATTAATGATATGGAAAGTATTAAGTGTCAGTTAGAAGAATATTGTGAGGTGGAATTGGCACAATGCGAGGATGGTACTTCGTTCAACTTGCTGTCTCTGCGCATCGTGAGCGATATCATTTTTAAACAGATCGACCAAGGGTTGCTGCGTCTTCGCACACCAAAAGAGGAGATGCACGGTGGCTAAGCTCTATTTAGTGGGATTAGGCCCGGGCAGCTTAGACTTAATGTCTGTACGTGCCCAGCAAGTGATCCAACAAGCAGATGTCGTGGTGGGTTATGGCTTATATGTCAAATTGATAGCGTCACTTATCGATAGACAGACGCTGGTTCGAACCGGTATGACCAAAGAGTGGCAGCGTGCTGATGCGGCTATTCGTTACGTGCAAGAGGGCAAAAATGTTGCCTTAGTCTGCTCGGGCGATGCAGGCATGTACGCCATGGCACCTTTGGTGTTTGAGTTGATTTCGGCCCATAACATCAATATTGCTGTTGAAACCGTGCCTGGAATTACTGCAGCGAATGCTTGCGCATCCCTTGTTGGTGCGCCATTGGGGCACGACAGTTGTACGATCTCGTTGTCTGATTTATTGACGCCGTGGGATGTGATTACACGCCGAATTGAAGCCGCCGCAATGGCGGATTTCGCCATTACCTTTTACAACCCACGTTCAAGAAAACGCCAGTATCATATTATTGAAGCCCAAAATATCTTGCTTAAGCACCGCGCGGAAGATACCCCTGTCGCGGTAGTCAATGCGGCGTATCGTGACGAACAAAGCGTGCAATTGTCTACGTTGGCTGCATTTACTGAATTGGATTTTGGTATGAATGCAGCAGTGATCGTCGGTAATGAAAGTAGCTACCGCTTTGAGGATTGGATTATCACGCCTCGCGGTTACAAAAATAAATACTCTCTTGAAGACGGTGAGACCAGAGAGGGTCAGACGCCAGGTCGATCACTAAAGAGCACGAACCAAAATATAGCGAATAAGGAAATTGCATGACCGTATATTTTATCGGCGCAGGTCCTGGCGACCCAGATTTAATCACCGTTAAAGGCGCAAAACTGGTTGAGACCTGCCCAGTGATTCTTTATGCCGGCAGTCTAGTACCTCGTGCGGTTATTGAGCGTGCGCGCTCGGATGCGAAGGTGTTTGACTCGGCGAGCATGGACTTAGATGAGATCACAAAAGTTTATACTGACGCGCATGCTAAAGGCCAAGATGTGGCACGAGTTCAAACCGGTGATCTCTCCATCTATTCGTCGTTAGCGGAACAAACTCGTCGCCTCAATGATCTCGGCATAGATTGGAAAGTCATTCCGGGTGTCTCTTCATTCCAAGCCTCAGCAGCGGCGCTGGGACAAGAGCTAACGTTACCGGAAGAGTGTCAGACCATCATCTTGTCGCGGGCATCAGGCCGTACGCCTGTACCAGAAAAAGAGAACCTTAAATCGTTAGCCAGCCATGAAGCAACACTCTGTCTGTTTTTAAGTGCAACCTTAATCCGCAAAGTGGTGCGCGAATTGAGTGATGTCTATCCGCAAGACTGGCCAGTGTGTGTGGTTGAAAAAGCCTCTCACCCAGAGCAGCGAATTATTCGCGGTACATTGGCCGATATTGCCGACAAAATGCACGAAGCGAAAATTCGTTCAACGGCCATGATCATTGTCAGCAAAGTGTTTGCGATTGATGATTTTGTCGACTCCAAACTCTACGACCCAACGTTCTCCCACGCTTGTCGCAAGGCAAAAGTGGTGGAATCAAGTGACGTATAAAGGAGGAGAGACGATGAACCAAGGAAAGGTGTATTTGATAGGCGCAGGTCCTGGCGACCCAGGCTTATTGACCTGTCGCGCTAAGCAGCTGTTGAGCGAATGTGATGTTGTTTGTTATGACAAACTGGTGAGTGCGGCAATTTTAGCGATAGTGCCAGAGTCAGTGGCACTGCATGAAGTGGGTTATTTAGGCTATCAAGGAACACATATTGATTATGGCATGCACCCAGAGGTGCTTGATTTTGCGTTAGCGGGTAAACGCGTTGCGCGTTTGAAAGCTGGAGACCCTTGTATTTTTGGTCGCACGACAGAAGAGTGCCGTGATTTAAATCAGCTAGGCATCGCCTATGAAATCGTGCCAGGAATTACCGCAGCATTAGGTGCGGCTTCTTATTCCGGTTTCCCGCTGACGAGTGCGGGTGTTGCCTCTAGTGTTACCTTTGTCAGTGGTCACCGTAATACCCATGCGCTCGAAGATTGGGTGAGCAATGGCAATAAAAGCGGCACTTTAGTGCTGTATATGGGAGCCAAAAAACTGGCTGAGCATACCCAGTACATGATGGACAGCGGAGTTAGCCCCGATCTACCCATTGCCGTGATCAGTTCGGCGACCAGTGCTAATCATCAATGCATTGCCGGCACGGTAAACACCATTGCAGGTATTGTGGAGCAGCGCGGGTATATTGGCCCAGCTTTGGTCATTGCTGGTGAGGTAGTGACACAAGCCAATGATTTTGATTGGCGCAAACATTTGCCCTTGTCAGGCAGTAAGGTTCTCGTCTGTGGTGATTATGAACATCTCACCGCTCTGCGTGATTTAGGTGCGGAGGTCATTTCTATTTCCCCCTCACATGTGCAGTCAAGCATCGATTTGAACACGCTAAATGAATTAACCAAGGAAGCAGCGCTTAATTTCTATGATCTTGCGGCCTTTAAGGCGTGGTGGCATGCGTTGGATAGACACAATTTCGATGTTCGCCGTTTCATGATGCCACTTGGTAGTGCTGATCCAATGGTTAAGGACGCGATGCGTAACGTCGGTATTCAAAGCGAACCTCTTAATGACAATGCGAAAATACTTACAGCACGTGCTGATTTTAGCGCTAACCACGACAGTGCCAGTGGTAAGCACGATGTTGCGGGTGGCAAGCGTGATATGTTGGTAATTGGAGAATATAGCGCTTCGTTACCTCGCTTTACGTTGCCAGACATTGCCTGGGTGTTAGTTAGCAATACCGCACTGTTTGACACGGTCAAGCAACAGCAACCAACAGCGCTGCAACACACACAGTTTGTGGCTCTAAATCAAGATGTGCAAACGTGGGCGATGCGCAATAACATCAATGATCTAAACACATCCTCACCGTGGTTTTTACAGGGTGAGTTAGTCGGCTCTTTAGAAAAGGGGGCGTATGTTGATTGAGCTTCTTGGTGAATTGAGCCTTTCTTATGCAAACCACCTATTGCGTGATTATTTTATCGCAGGGGCTCTCTCTGTTGTCGCAGCGGTTTTGCTGGACAAAGTGTTGGGTGAGCCAGCGCGATTTCATCCGCTGGTTGGTTTCGGGCGACTTGTTCGATATGTGGAAAAGCGAATTCGCCAAGACAGTTTACGGCATTCAAACAGTGCTCGCCGCGTGAAAATTCAGGGTTTAGTGGCTTGGCTATTAACGGTGGTGCCATTAACCATATTTGTCGCTCTTGGCGTTTTCGCGATAGCGGAGGTCTCCGCCTTACTCGCGTTCATCGTTAATACCTTTATTTTGTATTTCACGCTGGGTGGGCGCAGTTTGGTCGAACATTCCGAGCGAATTTATCAGCCTCTGTCCAAAGGCGACATAAGCCAAGCACGCTATGCGGTATCCATGATTGTCAGTCGTAATACCGACAAAATGGGCGAAGCCGAGATTGCATCGTCGGCGATAGAGTCGGTTTTAGAGAATGGCAACGACGCCGTTTTCGCGCCTCTGTTTTGGTTCGTTGTTTTGGGGGCGCCGGGGGCGGTCATGTTTCGCTTAGCCAATACCCTTGATGCAATGTGGGGTTACAAGAATGATAAATATCGTCATTTTGGGTTCTTTAGCGCCAAAACAGATGATGTTTTAGGTTGGGTGCCCGCCCGAATTACCGCCTGCGTGTATGCCCTGCAAGGGCAGTTCAAAAACGCCATACATTGCTGGCAAACCCAAGCAAAACAGTGCTCTAGCCCTAATGGTGGTGTTGTCATGACAGCCGGTGCAGGGGCGTTGGGCATTCAAATTGGTGGGCCGACCTATTATCACAATGTATTGCACGACAAAGCGCCAATGGGGAGAGGGGAAGTCGCTAAAGCAGACGTTATCGTACAAGCGAATTGTTTGGTGACGCGCGGTAGCATTGCTGTTGGCATTATTTGGCTTATCGCCAGTGGGCTATTTTTCATACTGATGGGGCGTTGAGAATGGGAATTCATCACGGCGGTAATTTACTTGCAGCGATATCCACTTATGGTGGAAATATTGACCAATGGTTAGATCTCTCTACGGGTGTTAGCCCATTTACTTACCCAGTCCCGGCTATTCCCACACATGTATGGAATCGTCTACCTCAAGATAACGATGGATTAGAGTCTGCAGCTCAAGGTTATTACGGTACGGCGGTTGAGCCGCTGGCTGTTGCGGGTTCTCAAGCGGCCATTATGCAATTACCCAAATTGCTCACGCAGGTTTTGGGCCACTGTGGTCGTGTCTGTCTGCCGCGAGTTGGTTACAAAGAGCATCAACATGCATGGCAGAGTTTTGCTTTGAACGGTCAACGGTGGGGAGTAGATTTTTATGACGATTTACCGTCACAAGCCCAGATAGAACAGAGCGATGTGGTTGTGGTTATCAACCCGAATAATCCCACTGGAAAGCTACACCGTGTTGATCAACTTAGACAAATCCACGCACAACTCAGTACGAAGCAAGGCTACCTTGTTGTGGATGAAGCGTTCATGGATTGCACGCCCGAAGCCTCATTATTGGACAAGGACACCTTTCCACAACACTTAATTGTCTTGAGGTCGGTAGGAAAATTTTTTGGTCTGGCAGGTTCTCGCGTAGGGTTCGTTTTTGCAGATCATGTTCTTTTACATCAACTTAGCGAAGTGTTGGGTCCTTGGGCGGTGGCTGGACCATCTCGATGGGTGGTGAAAAGTGCGCTTCAGGATACGCAGTGGCAAATTAATACCCGCCACAAAATCGCTAAGCATATGGCGCGTTTGACGTTACTTCTCGAACAATCGCTTAATGCAGAAACCGCGTCAACCGACCTGTTTATTACTGTTTATCTAGATAACGCACCATCTATTTATCGCCAGCTGTGTGAAGCCCACATTCATTGCCGATTGTGCGATGAAAAAAATGCCCTGCGTTTTGGCCTACCAGAAGCTCAATGGCAGTGGCAAAAGCTTGAAGCTGCGTTATCAGACATAGCACCACAACGGGCAAAACCAGCACAGGAGGCGGCGTGTGAGTACTAATCAAAATACGCTTGAGCTGGTACTCGGCGGTGCTCGCTCAGGAAAAAGCAGTTACGCGGAACAGATCGCTAAGTCATCTGGGAAAACGGTGGTTTATATTGCGACATCTGAGGTGAGAGATGACGAAATGGCGCAGCGAGTCATGTTGCACCAAGCGCAGCGACCGCATGACTGGGCTGTTATAGAAGAGCCATTTGAGCTTGCCAAAGCGCTCACTGCGCATAGCCGGGAGAACAATTGCATCTTAGTCGACTGCCTCACATTGTGGCTGAGTAATAGTCTGTTTAGACAGACAGAACGAGACTGGACAGAAATAAAGCAAGAGCTTCTTGATGTGTTGGCTTCATTGCCCGGTCAGGTGTTGCTTGTCAGTAATGAAGTGGGGTGTGGGGTAGTGCCAATGGGCAAAGAGACGCGGCAATTTGTGGACGAGGCTGGTTGGTTGCATCAAGCCATCGCCAAACAAGCGTCAAAGGTCACTTTAGTGACCGCTGGATTGCCATTGCGACTGAAGGGAGAGCTATCATGACGTGGCTAAACTACATCACTTTAAATTCAGTCGCCCCAGTTGCAAACCTGCATCAAATTAGTGATGCCGGTGCAGGTGAGGGCTTAATGCAGCTGCACCCAACACGAGATACTGAACTGATCGTGTGCGGTAGGGCGAATACGCGATTAAATGGGCAATATCTTCCCTCCCCGGTCGTGGGAAATGGTTCGGTGACACCAGCGATTCTTGTACATGGGCTATTTCGTGCGCTGCAAGATAGAGGCTTTAAGATTCGCGTACATTGCTACCAGCTTGGCCTTGATAGTCGCCCCGATTTTACTGATGCTGGTGTGGATGAGGTGGTCACACACCACTGTAATGTGGGCGAGGAAGCAACCTTGATCGACAACTCCCTCCTGCCAGAGTTAAAACGTCAAAAACTGGCAGGCGAAGAACACATTATTGCCGAGTCTGGCATTGGTGGTACGACGTTTGCGACGCTGTGGCTGCGACGCTGGATTGAGCCGGCGTTGTGGTTTGCAGGAAGCACTCAAGACACTAAAAAATTAGCGGTAAAATCCCAATTACTTGAAAAGCTATGGACAAAAACGGCAGGTAAAGCCTGTGATGTTGAGGCATATGTTGGCGATCTCGAATGTTCCGATCCCGTTCAACGTGCTGTGTGTCGTTTGCTCGGTAGTGACATAGCATCACTCAATCTTGCTGGTGGTGCGATGATGTTTGCTGCCGTTGTAGCCATGCAATCGAAACTCAGTGATAAGCACGTAGAAATCGCAACAACACGTTGGGTGATGGAATCAGACGATGCGTGCTTAGTAGGTAAGCACCTCTCACATTACGCGTCACTCTTGACGCACAAAACCGATTTCACCCTTTCTAAATTTGATGCGATACGCATGTACGAACGCGGCTATGTCGTAGAAGGCTGTGGGCTCGGAGGTTGTTTAACGTTCGCGGAAAATCACGGGCTGTCGCAACAAGAGATCATTAACTGCCTTGATGCAGCGGTCTCTCCTTGGATCGAGACGCGTGATAATACGCTAACGCTAGACGCTTCAAATGCTTGCCCGGCACAACCATCAGATGCTCTGGCCTAAGGGTTGAGCCAATAAGGAGAACAAGATGTACTCAACATTGAAGGCATTAATGGTACAAGGAACCACGTCGGATGCAGGTAAAAGTGTTTTAGCGGCGGGTTTGTGCCGTGTATTGGCTCGAAAAGGGATCAGCGTTGCACCCTTTAAACCACAAAATATGGCACTGAATAGCGCAGTGACTAAAGATGGCGGTGAAATAGGACGAGCACAAGCCGTACAAGCTTTTGCCTGTGGCATTGAACCCACCACAGACATGAACCCCATATTACTCAAGCCCAACACCGATATTGGTGCGCAGGTGATTGTACAGGGAAAGGCACTGCAAGATATGGATGCTCGCTCTTATCATGCATTCAAGCCAAAAGTCATGAAGTATGCAGTGGAATCATTTGAGCGTTTGCAACAGCAGTACCAAGCGGTGATTATCGAAGGAGCGGGTAGTCCCGCTGAAATTAATCTGCGTGATCATGATATTGCCAACATGGGCTTTGCTGAAGAAGTCGATATTCCAGTGATTATCGTCGCTGATATTGATCGCGGTGGTGTTTTTGCTCACCTATATGGCACCTTGGCATTATTGAGTCAGTCAGAGCAAGACCGTGTTGCGGGTTTTGTGATTAACCGTTTTCGTGGTGATGTCGCGCTACTGGAGAGTGGGCTGGAATGGCTAGAGAACAAAACAGGTAAGCCAGTGCTAGGGGTACTGCCATACTTGCATGGTTTAATGCTTGAGGCAGAAGATGCCATCAATGTGAGCCAGTTAAATAGTGATGAACTGCAGCTTAAAGTCGTTGTGCCTGTGGTTCAGCGTATCAGTAATCACACCGATTTTGATCCCCTGCGTATGCACCCAAATGTCGACTTGGTGTTTGCCAAGAAAAACCAACCTTTACCCGCAGCAGATTTAATCATTTTGCCAGGTTCAAAAAGTGTCCGTAGTGATTTGGCGTTTATTCGTGAACAAGGCTGGGATAAACAGATTGAGCGTCACTTACGTTTAGGCGGCAAAATCATGGGCATTTGTGGTGGTTACCAGATGCTCGGTGAACTTATTGCCGATCCTCTCGGCATTGAAGGGCCGAGTGGTGAAAGTAAAGGCCTTGGCTATTTACCACTAACGACTGAATTACGCAGTAGTAAGCAGCTAAAGCACAGCAAAGGCCATTTAACCATGCCAGGGCAAGAGAGCGTAAAGGTATTTGGCTACGAAATTCATGCCGGTGTAACACAGGGCGTGTCGCAACAGGCTCCAGTACAGCTAGAGACTGGAGCTGATGGCGCAGTAGGGTTTGATAATCAGGTATTTGGCTCCTATTTGCACGGTATCTTTGAATCTACCGAGGCTTGTGGCGCAATTTTAAAATGGGCCGGTTTGGAGCAAGCACAAGGCGTTGATTTTGCGCAGCTGCGAGAAGAGGGCATTGACCGTGTCGCAGACATGCTTGAAGCACACTTAGATCTTAACAAATTATGGCCAGATCTTGAGGAGTCCGCTTAATGGTGCGAGTTAGCTGTCCGGCACTAGTGGTAGCCGCGCCGAGTTCAGGGAGCGGAAAAACGACGATTGTCGCTGCCATTGCCCGATATTTTACCAACTTGGGTAAAAAGGTCCGTGTGTTTAAAACAGGGCCAGATTTTATCGATCCGGCTTTCCTCGCGTTAGCATCGAAACACCCCGTTTATCAGCTCGACTTTTGGATGTGTGGCGAGCGCCATTGCAAACAGTTAGTGGGGCAAGCGGCTCAAGAAGCGGACTTGATTTTAATTGAGGGCGTAATGGGAATGTTTGATGGCAAGTGTTCCAGTGCAGATATCGCTGCTGCTTTGGGTATTCCCGTCTTGGCCGTGATCGATGCCGGTAAAATGGCGCAAACATTTGGTGCGATAGCGCACGGTTTAGCAAGCTTTAGGCAAGATATTGAAATGTATGGTGTCTTTGCCAATCGCGTTGGCTCTGAAGGGCACTCTGAAATGCTAAAAGCCTCGTTACCATCGTCTCTTAAATATTTTGGATATTTGCCCAAGGATTTACAGATGACGCTGCCCGAGCGTCACCTTGGGTTAGTGCAGGCGCAAGAACTCGCTGATATTGAGGAGAGACTGGATCATGCCGCAAGTTTGATAGCCAACAGTGGCGACATTGCGCTTCCTCCAATGGTCAACTTTGAGTTAACGGTAGCCACTGAACTTGAACCCGTGCAAAGCTTACGTCATGTCAAAATTGCTATCGCAAAAGACCAAGCATTTAGTTTTATCTACCAAGCCAATATTGATTTGTTAGTACAGATGGGGGCACAACTTCGTTACTTTTCACCACTTGACGGTGACGAGTTACCTCAATGTGATGCGCTTTATTTACCTGGTGGCTATCCAGAACTTCATGTCGAGGCGCTGAGTAAAAATGACAGACTAAAGCAGCAAATTCGTCATCATGTAGAGTGCGATAAACCTGTAATTGCGGAGTGTGGCGGTATGCTTTACCTCAATCGAACTTTGACTGACGTTGATGGTAACGAGGCGCAAATGTGTGGTGTGCTTAATGCAGATTCAGTGATGCAGTCACGCTTGGCTGCGTTAGGGCTTGTTGAAGGAGAGTTGGTGCCTGCTCAAACGCTCCGCGGGCATACTTTCCACTATTCGACGACGAAATCGCAAGAAAACGAGGTGTGCTATCCAGAGTCACAACGGGGAAAACGGTTGGATCCGGTGTGGGGGCGAAATAGTGTTGTTGCGTCGTATGTGCATTGGTATTTTCCATCCAATCCACGCCTTGTATCAAGGCTATTTCGTGGAGAAGTGTCATTTGTTGACACGCCAAATCAAAAGCTACTTGAGGGCGCAGTGTGAAGCTGGTTTTGATTCGCCACGGTCAAACACGATGGAACCGAGAGCAGCGCTTACAAGGCTGGCAAGACAGCGAGCTGACCCAATATGCGCAGCTGCAGTTGATGACCATGCCGTTGCCAACCCTCACAAACCCAATAGTGATATGTAGTGACCTTGGGCGTGCTATCCAAAGCGCGGAAATTATCGCGACGCGATATCTCACCGGTTTTCGTCTAGATCAGCGTTTGCGAGAGCGAGGCTTTGGTGTCTTGGAAGGCAAGGAAATTGAAGATGGCAACGTAATTGAAGAAGAAAAGGGTGTAGAAGGTAAGGCGATAGCAGAGGGCAAGATTAGCGAGATCCGAGCGGTATTGGATGGTGTAGACCAATATAGCCATGAAGGCTCCTCGGCGCTATGGCGGGCCTATCACCAGCGTTATCTTCAGCCACTCGGGGGGCGTTTTGGTGTGGAGTTAGAACAGGTGTTTGAAGATAGAATCCTCAGTTTTTTAGATGATGTGTGCACAGGGAAATTAGATAGGGATATTGTGGTGATCTCTCATGGTGAGTGGATCAGAGCCTGCCAAAACCTATTAGCAGGGACTCCTTCTTGGCATGTTGGTAAAGGTATTGAACGAAACTCGACCCCTATTGTGCATGACTTTTCCAATATTGTTGATGCTAACAAGAGAGTAACGCAATGACCAATAAGCCAATTTCACTCGTCACGCGCATTGAAATGTTACGACATGGCTTGCCAGAGGGGGAGCACTGTTTTCGTGGACGCACAGAGTTTGCACTAACCGAGCAGGGGATGCAGCAGATGCAAAATGCGGTTGCGGAATTGGATTCAGTTGACACTGTTATTACCTCTCCGAGAGTGCGCTGTCGCCATTTTGCACAGGAATTTGCTTCAGACCACGGGGTTGAATTGATCCAAGATTCAGGCTTTCAGGAGCTGAACTTTGGTGCGTGGGATGGCAAAGAAAAGCAAGCGGTGTGGGAGAGCGATCAACAGCGTTTGATGGCGTTTTGGGAAAACCCTTGGCAAACCACGCCACCGAATGGGGAGAGTTTGCACGATTTTGATCAGCGTATTTCAGAAGCCTGGCAGTGCCTTCTCGATGTTCATCAAGGCAAAACCGTATTATTGGTCACACATGGTGGCGTGATTAAGCAAGTTTTACGGCAGATACTGGATATGCCTAGAAATGGCGCGTATTTACAAAGGCTTAATATCGCTTATGGCTCTCGCGTGACGATTTCAGTTTATCGAGATGAGAACAACAAACTGTGGCCAGAAGTGATTTGGCCGAGTGTTTAACAACAAGTTGTGAATTCAACTACAACCCAATGAGAACGGAATGAGAGAAAAGTTGATTCGTGAGTGGCAGGTCTATTTGTTGGCGTTAACGATCTTTACACGTCTGCCTGTCCCTCACAACGTGCCTTACAGTGAAGCGCGGAAAAATGAGTCGTATAAATATGCCGGACTGGTTGGTTTGCTGGTGGGCGTACTGACAGGCGCCGTCTTTTATTTCGGGGCATTGTGGTGGACAGTGGATGTGGCCGTTGTGTTGTCGATGATTGCCAGTATCACCTTATCAGGTGCATTTCATGAAGATGGTTTCGCTGATACTTGTGATGGCTTTGGTGGCGGTTTTACCCCCGAGCGTAAGCTTGAAATTATGAAGGATTCTCGAGTCGGGGCCTACGCCTTGTTAGGGATGATTATGATATTGCTATTAAAGTTTACCACCTTGATTGCGTTAGACCAGGTTGTCATCAGCTTGGTGATCGCCCATGGCTTAAGCCGAACAATGGCTGTTAGTTTTATTCATACCCATAGCTATGTACAACAAAGTGACGTTTCAAAGCTAAAAGTGTCTCGTAGCCCGAGTGCGAAAGGGGATCGCTATACCTTGTTGATAGTCACCATAGCAACGCTATTGCTATTGCCTACCTGGTCAATGGCGATAGGGTTAGTCATTACGTTGCTCTGTCTACGTTGGCTTTTGGCAAGGTGGTTGGTGAAACAAGTTGGTGGTTATACGGGAGACGCGTTGGGCGCGGTGCAACAAATATCTGAAGTGGGCTGTTATCTATTTCTATTGGGTGCAATGTAAGTTTTTAGTTTAAAGGGATGTTATGCATATTGTTGATGGGGTAATGAGTCTCCCAGTTTTAGCCGCGAGTACCGTTGTTGCCGTCGCGGGGTGTTATATGGGCTTACGTCAACTGACTGACAGTAAAATCCCTCAAGCTGCAGTAATGAGCGCTTGTTTTTTTGTGGCATCTTTGGTGCATATCCCTGTCGGCCCTTCCAGTGTTCATCTGATTTTTAATGGATTGATAGGTTTGCTATTGGGCTGGAGTGCATTCCCAATCATATTGATAGGCTTGATCTTACAGGCTGTCTTTTTTGGATTCGGCGGATTAATCGTTTTAGGGGTTAACGCCGTGAATATTGCGCTGCCCGCGGTGATCATTGGTCTTGCTCTAAAGCCTTACATGCACCGATGGTCGCCAGCAATAGTCGGTTTTATCTCTGGGTTTGGCGCGGTGTTTCTCACCAGTCTATTTGTTGCGTTGTCACTTACGCTCTCTGGGGATGTCTTTTTTAACAGCGCCTCTTTAGTGATCGTCGCCCATACACCTGTTGCGCTTGTTGAAGGCTTTATCTGCGCATATCTATTTCGGTTGTTATTCAAAATTCGCCCTGATCTCGTGGTGCCAAGATCTAAATTAGAGGTGTAGAGATGGAAAAAACGAAGATGTCGAAACTGTTATCGCTATTCATTATCTTGTGTGGTGTCAGTAGCTTTGCTTTTGCTCATAATTTGCGAATGTCCGTCTACGTCGAGGGAGATAATCTAGAAGGCGAGCTCTATTACGTCGGAGGAAGTAACCCAACCGCTGCAGGTGCGCCAGTGGAATTGCTTGCTGAGGGCAAGGTTATCGCTACTCTTGTCACCGATGAAGACGGCTGGTTTGTCTTTGAAGCAGTAATTGCTAAAGACTATCAAGTGCGTGCAGATGTTGGACAAGGACATGTGGCGACATACGAGGTTTCACGAAACGATTTTCCTAACGATGCCAAAACTCTGGCTGATAATACCCTGCAAGCCGCAGATAACAGTGTTGGCGCAAGTCTAGATTCAGCAGCAATGGTTAGCGAAGAGCAATTGCAAGCTGCACTGGCAAGGGCCATTCGTCCATTGCGCGAGCAGCTTGATCGTTATGAGTCCAAGGTTCGTTTGCACGACATCCTTGGTGGAATCGGCTACATATTTGGTCTGTTTGGCCTACTTGTATTGTATAAGCATCGGAGGCGGTCGTGGAGTTAATTTTATCGCAGGGACTAGAGCGGCAACTAAGCAGTGCTGTACCGGCCCATACACGGATATTTATTGCGCTCACAACCAGTTTTTGCCTGATATTATCTACGTCTCTGCTATCGCTGGCGGGGTTTGTATTACTTGCTGCATATTTATGGCAACAAAGCCCAGTTGGGATGAAAGAGGGGCTTAAACGTCTGTTATTGATTGATGGTTTGATTATTCTCACCATCTTGCCTTTGCCGTTTTCATTTGTGGGTGATCAAGTGGTGAACTGGGGGCCGTTAACCATGTCTGAAGTCGGCTTGCTTAAAGCGGTAGAGGTCTTTGTTAAATCCACATTGTCGGTCACCATTATGATGAGCCAGTTCAGTGGCTTACCAGAGATTCAGTTAGCCCGAGCACTGCACTACTTTAAGGTTCCCGTGCGCTTTATTTTACTGCTGCAATTTACCGTACGTTATATCAGTGTGATGCAGCAAGAGCTATCAAAGTTGAAGTTGACCCTGCGTGCTCGTGGTTTCGGCAACGGTCCAATGCTGCATAACTGGAAAAGCTATGGCTACCTGTTTGGTATGCTGTTTGTTAAGGCGTTAACGCGCGCGGATAGCATTTGGTTTGCAATGAAGTGTCGCGGGTATCAGGGACGCTTTCCCGTGCAGAAGTCGGCACAATCAATGCCGTTACTCGATAAATCAGCGACCTTTGTTTTATCGTTTTCATTTATCCTTCTGCTGGCTGATGTAACAAACGTTCTGCCAGGGCTGCGCATTTAATTAGGGGCATTTTTGAAAAAGCACATTGAACTTAGCAAGGTCTCTTATTTGCGCCCCAATGGGCAGGTGTGCGCAAAGTCGTTGGATTTTTGTTTAACAGGCTCACAAAAAGTAGCCATTACTGGTTGTAACGGCAGTGGGAAAAGCACTCTGCTTCAAGTGATGTTAGGGCTACTTGCGGGCATTTCTGGGGAGATCAAACTGTTTGGGAATACCTGTCAGTCTGAAAGAGACTTTGCCCGCTACCGCACACGTATTGGCTACTTGTTCCAAGACTCGGATGATCAGTTGTTTTGCCCAACAGTGATGGAAGATGTCTGTTTTGGGCCGATTAATCAAGGATACAGTCAGAGCGAAGCAGAGGTGATGGCACACGACACTTTACGGCAACTGGGTATTGAACACCTTGTCGATCAAGTCAGTTATCGCTTATCGGGTGGTCAGAAAAAATTGGTGTCGCTAGCAACGGTGCTGGTAATGAAACCTGAGGTGCTGCTTTTGGATGAACCCACCAATGGGTTGGACGAAAAAAATTATCAGCGGTTTGTGGATATTGTTCGAGCAACAGCGTTACCGATTGTTTTGATTAGCCACGATCAGGTGCTTCGCCAAGCGCTAACCGAAATTGAATATCGCTTACACGATGGCCAATTAATTAAGCAACCTTGCTAATTATATTAAGTTATGAATTAAGTACGTTGAATAATAATTTTTAGATATATTTAAAATAACCTCCAATGCGTTAGGAAATAAAATAATGAAAAACGGATTCTACGCCACGTGCGGGTTGGCGCTTGCATTGTCTACGCCTGCTCACGCCCATTTTCAGCTTATGTATACACCTAAATCTCAATTGGCTAGACCTGAACATCTTGAGATGAAGCTGGTTTTTGCTCACCCAATGGCGAATGCCAACGTCATGGATATGGGGGTGCCGGAAGAGCTTTTCGTTGTATTTAAAGACGAGAAAACTGATCTGATTGACAACATTAAACCCATATCTTGGACTGGGCCAGATAATCAGGCAGCTGCATTTGAATTAAACTATGAAGTAAAACGTAGTGGCGACTATCTTTTTGGTTTAGTCCCTGCGCCTTATTATGAAGAGGGTGAGGGTCTCTATATTCAACAGTTGACTAAACGTATTATTAATCGGGGTGGCCTCGACACCGGATGGAATGAGCCTGTCGGGCTCAAAACAGAAATCGTGCCATTTAATAAAACGTATCAAGTATTCGCTGGCAGTACGTTTACCGGCCAACTGCTCTCAAATGGTGAACCCGCTGCTGGAATTGAGTGCGAAGTTGAGTTTATTAATACCGATGTTGATACTAAAAACAACGCTTTTGGTCAATCAACATACCGCGATGAGCCAAGCTCATCACTTGTTGTTATAACTGATATCAATGGCATGTTTACCTACGGTATTCCAATGGCGGGAAAATGGGGGTTCGCATGCCTTGGCTCAGGGCCTGACACTGAATATCAAGGAAAAGAGCTATCTCAAGACGCAGTGCTATGGATTGAAGCGCAAGCATTTTAGTTGTTGTTGGTTTCGTCTCTGTAATCTGGGGTGGTCAAGATTAAATAAAAGGCTGGCTAGTGTTTAGCATTATCCAGCTTTTCTTCTTTAAACTTCACATTACTCTTTCTATCATCACTCTTTTGTCACCTAATATGACGAGCGTGCAGGGTACAGCTATACTGGATGTATACTTACAAGATAGTCAGTTTCAT
The DNA here is from genome assembly GCF_047250365.1 of Thaumasiovibrio clandestinus. Lineage (NCBI taxonomy): Bacteria > Pseudomonadati > Pseudomonadota > Gammaproteobacteria > Vibrionales > Vibrionaceae > Thaumasiovibrio > Thaumasiovibrio clandestinus. The sequence continues at coordinate 74,612 of NZ_JBLBVL010000001.1, read as the reverse complement.
TTTCGTTGTAAGTGATATGTAAAATTCAAACCTCGTTCTTGTTTGCTGTGCGCCTAAATGTAGAATTCACCTACAAAATATTCGAGTCTATATTAATGGCTACTTTCGCAAGAGCATTATGCTTTATTACTATATTTATTTCATTTGGCAGTCATAGCAAGATGTTGAACTTTTTAAAACCTTACGCTTACAAAATATGCCCAGAGGTACATGGAGTCATTAAAAAGATGGGGGAGCCGTATCCTAACCAAATCGTGACGTTGGATGTAGAGTATGGTGAAACTTATTTAACCTATGACGCTATTACGGATGATAATGGAAAGTTTGAGTTTAGTGAAGTAGTGATACATCGTTGGTATCGCCCTTTTGTATTGAATAACAATATTGTGGCTATACGGATATTTACGTTGTTCAATGATGTAGATAAGCAATTATGGGGATCTTACATTGGGACCCTAGAACCAAAGGGTTTTATAGTGAATAACCTTATAGATCTAGTATGTGATTTGGATAATCATAAACATGCTTATGGATTTAAAAATGAAAAACCTGAAGGGGCGCCGTATTGGGTATATGGAATATGTGATCTCAAAGGCTACCAGGAAAAATATAATCAGGGAAAGGATGATTATATAGAATAATATCAGTTCAACCACGGTATGCAAAGAATGCAGGGGGTTGGTGCCGCGAAGCGTTGTTTTTCCTAGTTGTTAGTCTGTGTTTACTTTCTATTCGTTAAGCCCTTTCCAGTGTAGAAAATGACATACGTTTTACCCTCGTCAACGAAGTTTGATGCCTGATTTCTTACGTTATGTTTCCCCTGCGTGATATTTCTTGTCTTGGCTCGCATGGTGGGAGTCACGAGATATTGTTGTTTTCTTTTTAGTTTATTATGGGTGTCTAATTAAGCGGTTTGGTTGGGCACAACAAAATGATTAGGCATGATGCAATTACCCAAATAAAGAACAAGGTCACTATATGCTACAGAAAATTGTGCAGTTAACTGGCGCCGGGTTGGTTGTCTTTGCTCTCGGCTGGCTTGATGTTGGCCGCTACCGCCTGTTTACTTCCACCTCTGTGTTTGGATGGATGAGCGCGGGGGTTGTGGGTTTCTTTGTGTTTGTCTGCATTGCTTCCGTCATTGTTGAAGCGTTCTTTCCAGATGAGCAGCGGCAAAAAAGTGTTATTAATTCCATTGCAGGTTTTTATTTCTTATGGGGACTGTGGCGACTACATTGGTTTAATGTAGAAGTTAATGAATGGCTTGAGTTTTACATCAATAGACGACCGCCGGGGTGGGAAGGTCTGAGCGAATTTTATGCCAGTGGTGGCGGCGTGGGCGTTGGTGGTTGGGTCTTTGTCGTTGGTTGGGCCGTGATATTCTGCTGCACCTTTCTGCGTGACGATTTCTAGGGATTATGGCACACTGTTTTTTACTGTTTTTTACTGTTTTTTACTGTTTTTTACTGTTTTTTGCTGTTTGATCCTCGTTGAACAGTTGAGCCCGGTCAGGTGTGGTAGCCTGCCGTGAATTTAATTGAATTTAATTGGACACCCATACTATTGGCTCACTTTCCTTTCTTTTATTACACAGATTCAGGTGATTATAAATGAGGGAAAATGATGCCAAAGCCACGTAAGCAACAAGTCAGTTTGGAAGACACAGCGCATTACCATTGTGTGTCACGTTGTGTTCGTCGAGCGTATTTATGTGGTTACGATGCGCAAAGTGGGAAGAGCTACGAGCATCGGCGTGGTTGGGTAGAAGATAAGTTGTTGATGCTTGTGAAGGTGTTTGCCATTGAGGTGTGCGCATATGCTGTGATGAGTAATCATACCCATGTGGTGCTGTTACAAGGTAGTCAATTTCACTTTCATTGTAAGTGGTACGTAAAATTCAAACCTCATTCTTGTTTGCCGTGCGCCTAAATTTAGAATTTACCTACAAAATATTTGAGCCTGTATTAATGACTACTTTCGCAAGAGCATTATGCTTTATTACTATATTTATTTCATTTGGCAGTCATAGCAAGATGTTGAACTTTTTAAAACCTTACGCTTATAAAATATGCCCAGAAGTACATGGGGTTATCCGCAAGATGGGGGAACCGTACCCAAATTTGAAGTTAACGTTGCATGTTGAATATGGTGATAGTTACTTTGTTCACAATGCTTTCACTGATGACAACGGTCGTTTTAGTTTTGACGAAGTGATTATGCATCGATGGTTCAAGCCGTTTGTCTTAAATAACAATGTTGTAGCGATTGAGCTTGTTGTGAATTTTAATGGGCATGAAAGGCACTTATGGGCGTCTTATATTGGAACTTTAACACCTAAACAGTTTATTACCGATAACATGGCTTATCTAGATTGTGATTTAGACTCAATACGTTATGAGTATCATTTCGAAAATGAAAAAGAAAATGGCGTTCCATACAATGTTTATGGAATATGTGAATTGAAAGGGTATATAGAAAAGACAATTAACGATGATGATCATGAGGAGGAGTAATGGGAACTTTATCACCCAAAGTAGCATCAATAGTAGCAAATATACCTTATCAACTTGTAAATAGCAGTAAGCCATTAATTGTCGGGTCGTCTGTTAGAAAATACTTTTCATTTGATCGAGAAGCAAGAGCCTATGAAGGAAAAACAGGAGGCATACTTGGCTATTTAAGCTTTGGTTCTCGCACTGAAGGTTTTGCGCTGATAGGGCTTGGTAAAGGCAAGTACAAAAATGAACTGGTGATTTCCGTTAGAGGAACAAAACGAATCAATGATTGGGTTAGTAACTTTAATATTGGCCTTAAAGGTTCACCTAATGGCTCTTTAGGTCACGCTGGCTTTATTAATACCTTTCATACATTGCGTCCGCAGATAAAACAATTTCTGGTATCACAAAAATCAATGCCAAAGCGAATTCACTGTGTCGGCCATAGTCTAGGTGGGGCGCTTGCATCGCTTATTGCTGATTGGTTAAAAGAAGAGTTCTCGATGCGGGTCAACCTGTATACGTTTGGTGCGCCACGTATTGGTCACGAAAGTTATTCACGCAAATCCGAGTCTGCGAATGACAAGATATTTCGTTGCACCCATGGTGCAGATCCAGTGCCGTTAATTCCACTTTGGCCTTTCCAGCATGCGCCATGTTCGGGTAGGGAGTATCGGTTGGATAATAGCACGGGCATTAATGCTGCCACCCATGGAATGGGACCAGAATGCTCACCAGGATACGTGAATACTGCAAGGGCAGAAGATTGGTCAGCATTGAACATCCGCTCTAATCATTTCTTGAATACTCCAGTTCGGCTTAGATTTGAAAACCGAAATCAAGTTACCTTTTCTGAATATTGGGCTGGCAAGCTCAGCGCTGCGTTAACAACACTGTTAAAAGATGCGGGGCCTCAGCATTATAATGCCATTGTTATCCAGTCTCGCGTATCAAGTGGACTGACATTCTATGACAAACTTGCTCAAAGCCTAGAAAAAGTAGCCGCAGCATCTAAAGCGTTGACCGAGCAAACAATCGGCTTATTGGGACATATGCTAGCATTCGCAGGGCGATCTGTTGTTGAAATAACCAAATTGAACGCCAAGTTTATAAAGTGGGTATTTGATATTACCTTGAAGAAATTGTACTCAGCGGCACATGGCGCAATTTCGTTATTGGATTAAGCGGCCTGTTATTGAAAGCCCTCAACCGAGGGCCTTTTATGCGGTGTTACTTTCCTAAATCTCTTATATAGCAAGATTACACCCTGTTTTGCGAGTTAAGCAGATGCTACAGTGAGAGGCATGAGCATAAGGAGAGTGCATTGCAAAAGTTCGCTGTATTATCAGATATTCATAGCAATATCTTTGCCCTAAAAGCCTGCGTTGATGACGCAAGAGCGCAAGGGGTTACTTCGTTTATTAATCTTGGCGATATATTGTATGGTCCAATCGCACCGAGAGAGACGTATGATTACCTCATAGCATTGGATGCGATAACCATCTCTGGCAATCAAGATCGCCAGATTTATTCAGCAACACAGGCAGATATCGAGTCAAACCCAACGTTGCGGTTTATCTTAGATGATTTAGGCGGTTCACCTCTAGTGTGGATGAAGCAGCTACCTTTCGATTTGCAAATCACCCCAGATATTTACGCTTGCCATGGAACGCCTAGCGACGATCTTATCTATCTCTTAGAAGATGTCAGTAGCGGCAAACCAGAGGTGCGTAGTGATAGTGAGATAATCACGCGGTTAAATGGGGTATCTTCTCCCATCATTCTTTGTGGTCACACCCACATACCGCGATGTGTCGAATTGTCGACTGGCCAGTTGGTGATTAATCCGGGAAGTGTGGGTCTTCCTGCCTATGTTGATGATGAGCCATACCCCCATGCGATGCAAAATTACTCCGCCAAAGCGTCTTATGCCACCTTGCAAAAAAGCGCCGATAACACCTGGAAAATAGCGTTTCACAAAGTGAAGTATGATGTGACGAAAGCGGTCGAGGCGGCACGAGATCAAGGTCGGGAAGATTGGGTGCATTTTTTAAGTACCGGTCGACGCTAATTTGGTTTGCACTCCATTTCTCAAACGCTTTCTTGAGTGGTAAACTGCGCTCGTTCGACATTGCTGGTCTTTATTAGACACAGCTGTCCCTTTACTTCGGAACTTGTTATGCCTTCCTCTACTGCCTTTTTTAGCCACTTTAAGCAAAATATACAGTCAATCCCGTTACCTGAGCGTTTCACTTTTCCCTACTATTATGATCCGCATCCACTGTGCTTGCTAGCAGTAGAAGAGTTACAACAACACTTGATGGCGCAAACGGATTGGGAGCATGACTTTAGTTTGGTTTGCGATCATGGCTCGGACAACGTTGCCGCAGGCGGTAAGATGTTTGGCGTACTTTTGGGAAAAGACAAATCGGGTGAAATAGGCTATTTGACTGGTTTTGCAGGAACATTGGCTGGGGAATATATTCAGCCGGGTTTTGTGCCGCCGGTGTTTGACACTGAGCGTGAGCAAGCGCTTTCTAGCAAACATGGTATGGCCATCAACCAATTGAACGCAGCTATTGATGAGTTAGAAAACCAGCAAGATTTTGCTGAGCTATCAAAACAATTACGCACAGAAACAGACCAAGCTGAGAGGGAAATTGAAGCGGAGCGACAACGCATCAGCGCAGCGAAGCGGCAAAGAAAAGCACTAAGAGATTCTCCGGCTTACGATCAAGACTTTGCATTGCGCGATAGATTGGCCAAAGAAAGTAGTCAAGAGAAGAGGGCGTTTAAAACGCTAAAGCAGCAATGGCTTGTTAAGGTTGAAGCACTAACCGCTACCTTAAATGCTAGACGAACCGCGATTGACGATTTAAAAGCAGCGCGAACGAGGGCGATTAATAACGCGTTGGAAGAGCGATTTAAATTGTTTCGCTTTAGAAATGCAGCGGGAGAGGTAAAGCACTTAGATGAGTTGATGAGCTTAAACCATGATGTTATCGCTTCAGTTCCTAGTGGGCTTGGAGAGTGCGTTGTGCCAAAGTTATTAAACCATGCTTTTTTGCATGATATCACCCCATTAGCCATTACAGAGTTTTGGTGGGGCGCTTCACCCAAAGATCAGATTAGGCAGCACAAAAATTTCTATCCAGTTTGCCAAAGCAAATGCTTTGAGATTTTATCGCATATGCTAGAGGGTATCGAAACCGATGACAGCCCTCTGATCGTCAATCCAGCTCAAGGGCGAGATTTAGAGATTATTTATGAAGACTCAGCGATGGTGATCGTAAATAAACCTGCCGAGTTTCTCTCTGTGCCAGGAAAGAGCATAACAGATTCCGTGTATAGCCGGATTAAAGCGCGCTATCCAGATGCCACTGGCCCATTGATTGTGCATCGGCTTGATATGTCAACATCTGGGCTATTGGTATTGGCTTTAAGTGTTGAAGCAAACAAAATTATCCAGCAACAGTTTATAAACCGCACGGTGTCGAAGCGATATGTGGCCCTACTTGAGGGACATGTTGAGCCATCGCGAGGAAAGATAGCGCTACCCATACGAGGAGATATTGGCGACCGCCCACGGCAGATGGTCTGTTTCACCGATGGGAAACCAGCAGAAACAACCTTTGAAGTGATAGAACGCAAAAACAATCGTACTAAGGTTTACCTCTACCCGAAAACGGGACGAACTCATCAATTACGCGTTCATTGTGCGCACATAGATGGGCTAAATATGCCTATTGTTGGTGATGATCTTTACGGATATAAGTCAACTCGCTTGCATTTACACGCCGAGCAGTTGTCGCTTCGTCACCCTGTTACCAATGAGAAAATGACTTTTCAGGTGGATGCCGAATTTTAGAGTTCGGCTGACTGTTTATGTCTTTTATTTCTGGTTTATAACGGCCTGTTGTTGCTTTTCGGTATGTAGAACCTGCTCAGCTAGAGTTGTGATTCAACAGGCAATAATCCCATTAAGACATTGGCGCTGCGTTTTAACCAACTCGTACCGGGTTCGACGTTGTAGCTTTCGTCACCTAATGTCCAAACAATCTTGTCACGCTCATCTAGAGTGAGTTCAAAAGCGACCTGATATAACGTGGTGTTAATTTCATTGGCAATATTTTGTGATAACGGTTCAGAGAGCAGCGTGACACCGATTTCTGTATTTTCAAACACTGAGCGCGGGTCGAAGTTAAAGCTACCGATAAAGGTGGCTTTGTTATCAAGAATAAAGAACTTGGCATGCAAGCTGGATTTTGACGCAAATCGGTCGCTAAACGAGTTGTATTGACGTTTTTTTACATCTCTTCCATCAATTTCAAATAGACGAACACCCATTTTTAACAGCGCTTTACGGTATTTGGCATAGCCAGAGTGTACGATTGGAACATCATTTGAGGCCAGCGAGTTAGTAATAATCGTGATGTTAATACCACGCTCTCGCAGCGACTTGAAGTACGCAACGCCTTTATCGCCGGGAACAAAATAGGGTGAAACTAAAATCAGATCGGACTGTAAAGAACTAAATAGTGACTCTAGTTGAGGTGCCATCATCAAGTCGAACTCGTCGCGCGGCGCGGTAATTTTTTTGGCTTTGTCGGCGCTGACTAATACGTTTGACCAAGTAAAGTCGAGTTGAAAGATGCCATTAGCATGCACTAGGTTACTTTCTCCAACCGCTCGTGCATATTCAGAGTTACTTTGTTCTTCTAAGTGCTGACTTAACGCATTTCGTTGCGCTGTGAGTTTTTCTTGATCAAATTCAAACTGGAATTTATCCACAACATCTCTGGCAATGGGGCTATTCCAAAAATCATCGAACACGTTAGAAATCTGTTGTGTGGCAGGCTGAGATACCATGACGTCTAAGTCAGCAAAGATGACATCGTCGTTTGCCCCAAAATACTCATTTCCGATGTTACGTCCACCGATAATTGATAACTGGTTGTCAGCTATCAGCGCTTTGTTGTGCATCCTACGCGTTTTATAGCTGTTAACTTTCACTAATTGGCTAATCATTGCCCTGCTGCGGGAGAAAGCATTGAACAGACGGATATCGATATTAGTGTGGGCATTAAGGGCATATAGGGCTTTATCGTTCCCGAAGCTACCCAAATCATCAACCAATAAACGGACTTTTACGCCGCGATCTGCCGCCAGCAACATCTCATTAGCAAGCAGTTGCCCGGAAAGGTCATTTTTAAAAATGTAGTACTGTACATCGAGACTATGTTGCGCCTTACGCATGAGTGCAATTCGAGCGACAAGTGCATCGATGGGGTCGGCAAGCACGAGTGATGCTGATTTGTCTTCAGGGTGCTTACCACGAAGGCGTGCCATACTGCTGGCGAGATAGCTTGGTTCTTCGCGGCTAATCGACAATTGTGACTCAGAATGTTCACTGTAGCTGGTAGACGAGCAGGCATTTAATGCGATGCAATACACTAGTGCCAGCAAAACAAGGTAGTAACGCTTTAAGATAGTCGTTTCCTTTTTCTATGGGTCGTTGAAGCTATATTCGAAGAGTCTACTAACATTTTTTCTTTTCGATTAAGTATGATCGCTCGTCTGCATGTTGCAAGAAAGCAACGGTGAAGGCAATAGATTCATTGGCGCTACTAACAATTTGCTACAAAAGTAAATATTATTAACTGTTTTGGTGCTATTTTGCCAAGAAGGTGTGTTTCGGGTATAGAAAACTCTTAGAAGAAATCAAATAGAAGTATCGATATAGACACCCTTATTATTGGCGCACTTTCCCTTTATCTCCTATACCAAATCAGGTGATTAGAAGTGAGGAGAAGAGATGCCAAAGCCACGTAAGCAACAGTTTGGAAGACACAGCGCATTACCATTGTGTGTCACGTTGTGTTCGTAGAGCATTACAAGGTTTTATTAACTCGATTTTCTCATTAGCCAAGGCCCCACTACTCATGTATTAGTCGACGGGCTAAAACGGTTGAAGTTGGCTTCAAAACGAATACGCGAGGTCCGATTCAACACCATAATTTTTCTCAATGTAAACGCAAAAACCCCGCTCAAAGAGCGGGGTTTTTTACTTAAGTGGTGGGCGATACCGGGCTCGAACCAGTGACCCCCTCCTTGTAAGGGAGGTGCTCTCCCAACTGAGCTAATCGCCCTCAATAATCGCGATGGGATTCTCTTTCGAGAGTGCGATTATTGGAATTTGGTGGGTCTAGGCAGACTCGAACTGCCGACCCCTACCATGTCAAGGTAGTACTCTAACCAACTGAGCTATAGACCCAAATTCTGTCTTTGCCGTTTTGCCTTTGGATTATAAAATCTAAAGGAAACGTTGGTACGACCGAGTGGATTCGAACCACCGACCCCCACCATGTCAAGGTGGTGCTCTAACCAACTGAGCTACGGTCGTACAGTGTCTCATCAGAGAACGAGAAGAATGATAATCAGCTTTAACATTGGATGCAAGTAACTACATTGAAATTTGAGGATAAATGGGATTGTTTGCTGGAGAAATCATCAATATGGCGAAAATTTAGCGTTAGGTTTCTCTCATTAGATGCTGTCCCTAGAGAATTTAATAATTAAAACCATAAGAAAACACTGTTACGCTACGGTGTCACTTTTCTTTTTTACGCCTGATGCATTATCAAGAAACTCGTCAACAGCAAAGTCTATTAGTGCTCGTGTTTTTCTAGGCATGACCGTTCCCGACAAATAAACGGCACAGATAGGAAGCGAGCTGGTTTCATAGTCATTAAGTAATTGAGTGAGTTTGCCTAATTTAATGTCATCATGCAGGATGAAGTTAGGGCAAGGAGTTCCTGACCCGTTGGCGTTAAGCTAACTTTACGAGTGGTTCTTTGAAGAAGCCGCCCACCAATACGCTCTTCCAACAATGCCACATATTTAGATGTTAAGCGATTAGATATGCCCCGGCCCTTGTTATTGCTGGCGCATCAAACATAGATGAATTGCTGGCGCATCAAACATAGATGATGAACTTATTTATATCACCGAGGGGTTTGATTTGGGTTCCATATCAATGCGTTCATTTGTATTTCACGACAGCGCTTAGGAGCGACCTATATTAATTGATGGAAAATGGGCGTTGTATCCTATGCTCATTATATGAGCAAGATATCCGCGGGTTGTTGAAAGGGGTGACATGGATACATTGGATGTAATTGTGATTGGTGGTGGCATAAATGGGGCGGGTATTGCCGCAGATGCATCGGGGCGCAACCTTAAAGTGGGTTTATACGAAGCAAAGGATTTTGCATCAGCAACGTCCTCGGCGAGTTCGAAATTAATACATGGCGGCCTGCGTTATCTAGAGCACTATGAGTTTCGTTTAGTAGCAGAGGCACTAAGAGAGCGTGAAGTGTTATTAGCGAAAGCTCCGCATATCGTGACGCCCATGCGATTCGTTTTGCCACATCGCCCGTTTTTACGTCCCGCATGGATGATCCGTGCCGGGCTGTTTCTTTATGATTTTTTAGGCAAACGTACAACATTGAAAGGGTCTCATGGCGTTGATTTAAACGACTCTGCGATAATGAAACCTGAAATTATGAACGGCTTTGAGTATTCAGATTGCTGGGTGGATGATGCGCGACTCGTTATCGAGAACATTAAACAAGCAGCGCAAAATGGTGCTGAAGTGCGCAACTATTGCCGCGTTGAAAAGGCTGAGCGCGAAGGTGCTTTATGGAAGGTAACCTTATTTGATGAGACGACGCAGCGTGAGGAAATCCGCCGGTGCCGCGCTTTAATTAATGCGGCAGGCCCCTGGGTGAACAGTGTCATCACCGAGCAATTGGAGGCGGTATCACCACGAGGGATCCGCTTGATTAAAGGGTCACATATCGTAGTGACAAAGCTGCATAACGACCCACGTGCCTACATCCTTCAAAATGATGATAAGCGTATTGTCTTTGTTATCCCGTATTTGCACGACTATTCGATGATAGGTACCACAGATGTGGAATACCGTGGAGAGCCACGCAATGTGGCAATAGAAGAGAGTGAAAAACAATATTTATTGGATGTTGTCAACGCGCATTTTGTTAAGCAGTTAGATAGCAGCCATATCGTCTGGTCATTTAGTGGCGTTCGCCCACTTTGTGATGACGAATCGGACTCACCGCAGGCCGTAACCCGAGACTATACACTGAATTTGGAACAACACGATGAACAAGGGCCGTTACTGTCTATTTTTGGTGGAAAGTTAACGACATACCGTAAACTCGCCGAGACAGCAATGCAGCAACTTAAGCCGTATTTCCCTGAGATGGGCAGTGCTTGGACAGCGGGTGCATGTTTGCCCGGTGGAGAAGGGTTTGAATTCTCACAATGGGATACGCGACTTTCTCGCATGCAGCCCTGGATGTCAGTGGCATTGCGCCGACGCTTATTGCGCCAGTATGGTTCAAATGTTCACACGCTTCTTGCTGAGGTAAAAAATAAAACCGATATGGGAGAAGAGATTGCGCCAGAGGTGTTTAGTAAAGAGATGGAATATCTGATAAACCATGAATATGCTATTACCGCGAATGATGTGTTGTGGCGGAGAACCAAGCTTGGTGTGATCTTAAATGAAGCGCAACGTGACGCGGTCACTCTTCATTTTGCCCGTTTAGAGGAAGAACGCGATAACTCGGTGAGTAATAAGACCGCCATCTCCCAATAATTATCGCCTGACGAACTTTTTGTGAGCCACATACCGATGAATAATCAGGGATGTGGTTCTTTACGTCCATTTCGGTGCTTTTTTGGCCATACTAAAAGAAAGGATAATAACTCGATATTGCGCCAGTGAGAGGAGATAGAGGATGAACCCAGTATCTATGGATTCAGCACAAGTGAAGCAGATATATGAGCAAGCAAAAGCATGGCTTGCGCGTGATATTGATGATGTATCACAAGCTGAACTGAGTGAACTTATCGATAGAAAAGCCACAGATGAACTGATTTTGCGCTTTTCTTCTCGTTTGGCATTTGGAACCGCGGGTTTGCGAGGGGTAGTAGGTGCAGGCCCTAACCGAATGAACCGGCTAGTGATCATTGAAACGGCGACAGGGCTTGGCCATTACTTGCAACAACACGTACCTGATGCCAAACAGCGTGGTGTGATTATTGGTTATGATGGCAGAGTCGATTCAAAGCAGTTTGCTAGAGATGCCGCTGAGGCATTGATGGCACAAGGGTTTAACGTTTATCTGACCGAGCAGGTTGCCGCGACGCCCATTGTTGCCTTTGGCATTACCAGGCGGAATGCCGCTGCAGGCATTGTGGTAACAGCGAGTCATAATCCGCCGCAATATAATGGATTTAAAGTCTATTGGCATAATGGTGCGCAGATCATCCCCCCGCACGATGCGGGAATTGCAGCGAAAATAGAGGAGGCTGCACAACAACCAGTGAGGCAGATGCCGTTGCCAGAAGGAGAAAAGCAAGGCCTGTTGCATTGGGTGGGCGATGTCTATTATCAACAATATAAAGCTGCGATTCTCTGTCATCCGTATAGTGCTTCCATTACACCAAGTCATCTAACTATTGCGTATACTGCGATGCATGGTGTTGGTGCAGAAATGGCTGAAAGCCTGTTAAAAGAGGCGGGATTTCATTCAGTTTATAGTGTGGCGTCACAGCGAGAGCCTGATGGCACATTTCCAACGGTTAACTTTCCTAACCCAGAAGAGCCCGGAGCCATGGACTTGGTTGAAGAGGAAGCCGAATGTTGTGGCGCCGATTTAGCCTTTGCTAACGATCCTGATGCCGATCGTATTGCTGTTAGCGTTAAAACTCCTCAGGGAAATTATCAACGTTTAAGCGGTGATCAGTTTGGTTGTTTGTTGGCCGACTACCTATTGAGCCAATATCCTAATGGGATGGTCGGTAATACCATCGTTTCGTCAAAACTGTTACAGCAGATCGCCACACAGCATGGCGGGGTCTATTTTCAAACGCTAACAGGGTTTAAGTGGTTATCTAATGTTGCAATAGATAAGCAGTCAGCGAACCATCCGTTTCTAATGGCCTACGAAGAGGCGATTGGTTACTGTGTTGGGAGCACCGTTTGGGATAAAGATGGATTGTCAGCACTGCTGATATTTGCACAGATGACGGAAATATTGGCTCAGCAAGGCATAACGGTTTGGGATAAGTTAGCCGAGATATATCGTCAACATGGTTTCTATTGCAATGCGCAGCACAGCATTGCCACCCAAGCCGGGCAGCCGTTGATTGGCGACAAGCTCCGCGCCCAACCACCAACCGATATTGCTGGCATACCCATTCGATGTTGTCATGATTTTGCTACAGGTTTGAGTACCCATACCGATGGCACGCAAAATCCGGTGGAGTACCCGTTAAGTGATATTCTCATTTATGACTTAGATGATGGCTCGCGTGTGATTGTGCGCCCGTCAGGCACTGAGCCCAAAGTGAAGTGTTATTATGAAGTTGTCATCGAGATGAATGAAGGAGAAGATTTCTTTGCCGCACAACGTCGAGCGAACGCGAAAATGACGCGAATGGTTGAAGCGCACCAGAGGACATTACGTTGATGATGGGAATGATGCATGTCTGCTGTTGCACTGGTAGGCAAAAATAACCTGCAACAAATGGGATTACTCGTTACACTGTCGCGTAAAGTCGCCGGAGAAAGTCGGTTAGCGAGTTTAGCGAGATAATATGATAAACAAAGACGGGTTACGTCAGCAATTGGTGCATGAATTAGAACGGCAGCGGCAAAATGCCCTGTGGGCGGCGGATAACGCTCATAACGCAGCAACGCACGAAGAGAGCAAAGCAGAAACCCAATACGATACCATCGGGTTAGAGGCAGCGTATTTGGCGCATGGGCAGTCTCAACGTGTGGCAGATTGCGAGAGTGCGATATTGCGTTTAAAAGCACTGGTGCTTCGGGAATTTACCGAAGATGATGAGATAGACATTGGTGCTATTGTTACACTTAGCCAAGGTCTTCGGTTATGGCTGTTACCTGTGGCTGGTGGGGAAAAGCTATTAAATGATATTGTTGTGGTGACGCCGGCCTCACCACTAGGGACCAAATTGATGGGGGCTTATGTGGAAGAAGCCCTTGATGATGGCCGACAAATTTGTGCGATTGAGTAGGGTTAAAAAAACGACTCAATATAGAGCGCTTCGACTTTTTCACGTGCCCACTCGGTTTTACGCAAGAACTTCAAACTAGATTTAACACTGGGCTCATGGTTAAAGCAACGGATGTCGATGCGCTTTCCTAACTCTTCCCAACCATAATAAGCTTCTAAGTCGGTGACCATCATTTGCAGTGTTACACCATGAAGTGGATTGTTCTTTTGTGTTGTCACGTTAGCCTCTGTTTATTTTGTTTCGCTGCTGTTGGGCATCATATACATAACGCTGATGAAGGTATAGTACTAAGCCTGTTTAACTGCTTACTTCCTTGAAGGGCGTTATATGACGTTACGCTCACCGATATATAAGGGTGAATAGGTGGATATACAAGTCAATAATCTGCTGAGTCAACTACCAGATGCTTCGGCGAGTGAACAGTTTAGCGACTTGCTAAACTGTGCAACGCTAAGGATTGAGCGGATCGTTTCTCGAGGGCAGATAACACCGGAAACAAACTGGTACGAACAAGACCAACATGAATGGGTATTACTGCTAGAGGGCAAAGCGAGATTACAATTTGAAGATAGGGAAGTCAGTCTACAAAAAGGCGACTATGTTCATATTGCTGCAGGGTGTCGACATCGGGTAAGTTGGACTGCGCCCGATATCGATACGGTATGGTTAGCCATTTTCTATTTGTAATGCTCGCCACTCGCCATTAGCTACGCCCAATCATTACGCGGCAATAGGCTGTTGATACGCAATAATGTTTCTCTCTTCATCTGTCGCTAGGTTTGGAGAGAGATCGGCCAATGGTGGCTGCCAATTTGCTGAGCGCCAGCGACGCAGCATAATCATGCCTCGGAACCATTCATCAGTGGCAGTGCCCAACCAGATCCCAATCACACCGAAAGCAAATTGCACGCCAAACAACCAAGCACAAAATACTCCAATGCCCCACATGCTAAAGATCCCCACCTTAACAGTAAACGCCATATCACCAGCACCGCGTAGCGCACTAATAATAATGAGGTTAGCGACGCGACCCATTTCAAGAACAATGCTACCAATCATGAGGCCAGCGGTAAGGGCGGCAATTTCAGGGTTGTTTGTAAAGATAGCGACAATATCGTAGCGAAACAGTGCAAATAGTACAGTTACCGTCGTTGAAACGGCCAGTCCAGCGACAAAGTAACGCTGCACACGCTCGGTAATGTCGCTAAACCACTGCTTGCCCATATAGTAACCCGTCTGAATTTGTGTTGCTTGGCCCACAGAGAGTGCAAACGTGAAAGACAAGCGAGTAATATTCAGTGCATACGTATAGGCAGTGAGGGAAGCTGTGCCCATTTGGGTAACGAAATAGATCATCACCATTTGCGATACATTGTACGACAGCATTTCGCCAGCATTTAGCATGCCGAGCTTGATGGTTTTCTTATATAAACGCTTTTCGATTTGGCGGAACTGCAACAAAGGCACCGCAATTCCTTGGCGGCGAATCATATACCACATTGCAATTGCAGCAATGAGTTGACAAACCACAGTAACAGTGGCGACGCCAGCCACCCCATAAACAGGTAATCCAAATGGGCTATAGAGCACGCAATAGTTACCAGCAATATTGCCAAGTCCAGTGATTAGGTTGATTAGCATCGGCTGTTTTGCGTAGCCGTGACAGCGAAGAATGGTAGAAAAAGTGATGCCAAGGCTAATGGTGATAATTCCAGTTCCGGCAATCAGCAAATATTCTAGGGCGTATTGTTCGACAGCAGGGGCAAGGCTGTACAGCGAGAGAACAGGGCTGGCACCAAAGAAAGCAAGAACACCTAAAAGTAGGCCAATTGCTGTTGATAGGCAGACACAGATCACCGCCACTTGTGCCGAACCTTGATGATTACCAGCACCATTATATCGGCTAATGAGAATGTTACCGCCGCTGCTTGCCATCATAGAGATGATAATCAAGAAAAAGGTCAGTTGACTGGTTAAGCCAACAGCAGCAACGGCATTATCTGAATAGCCACTTAGCATAAAGACATCACTGACGCCCAGCAGAATACGTAATGTGGTTTCAATAAAAATGGGCCACGTTAGGGTAAGGATGCCCATGCGCTTTGTCATGCTACTATCTGTTGTTGTCATTTATTGCTCGTTATTAGGGTCAGAGTTTTTGTTTTTTGTGATTCGGGTTGGATGTTACGTCTGTTTTTTAGTTATAAATACGATCCCCGTCACGTTATGGTTGCGGAGTGTACAACACTGTTGGAATCGTTTCCATACAAAATTAGTGCTAAGTTAAATATAAAATGGCAGTAAATTTATAATGTTACGCAGTTGCAGGAAAGATGATCGATTTGTTACTTCTCTAGCTCAATTTAACCGTTCAGTGTGGATTGGAAAATGCGCCGAACGCACGTAGAATGTCGCCAGAATAATATGTCGGATAAGAGAGAAGTATGGAACGAGACTACCGTTTAGCATGTTTAATGACCATGCCACGGCATGAACTCGAAGAGTTTAGTGTGCGTATGCTGGGCCGAATGGTACCAGAAGAGACAATGAGTGAGCTGTTCACTTTCGAACAAGAAGAGGTAAGCAGTGAAGAACGTATGCGCTCGGCACAATTTGATGCCTTATTACGCTTGTCTGCGATTGCGTTGAGCGAAACTCAACAAGCTTTTGATGACTCAGAGCATGCAAAACAAAACTGTCAACGTATGACTCGCCTGCTATTGTGGCATTTCTATGCGATTTCTTTCCAGCTGGAAGAGGCCGTAACCTTGGAGCAACATTGCGAACGGGTCGAACGAATTGTTCAGAATGCACCACAAGATGCATTTGGTTGGGTGAAATTGCTAACAGAACTCCTGCACGAATATGCAGAGTTAGCAGATGTGCCAGGTCAAGATTAATCTATGACAGTTGAAGTGCAGGGAACCAGCCCCCCCAAAAGACTGGCTTCCTGTCGTTATTTGCTCACAGAATGATGTTTATATAGCGATCACCCTTTCTACGATAATAGTGCCCATCAACCACCGCATAAGTGAACGGACCAATTGTGATATAGCGGGTACGTTTTGGCAGTTTTTTGTGATGATAATAACGGTGCTTTGGTTTATGTTTGGGTGATTTGTACTTCTTTTTGTGGTGCTTTTTCTCTTTAACAATAATGACTTTATCGTGTTTTTTGTGATGATGTTTTTTAGCATGCCCTGGTGGTGTATGAGAAGGTCTTGCTTCTGCAGGCGTACTCGTTACACCCAAAGAAATAATTAATCCAAATAATATGGTAATGAACGTTTTTAACATGAGTGACTCTGAGTTTGAATTTGTTGATAACGATAGGGCAGTTTGATTTGTTGTTTGTCAATAGACCGTCAAATAGATTTTTGCACTTCCCTCGTCATTTTATCAATAGCTTTTCTCTATCCTGCACCTGTTGCGATCAAGTTAACAATTAACATGCAACGGATTACATTTTACCTTACAGACATACATCTTACCGAATTTACATTTTGAAACACTCGTGCTCAAGATAGTGTTTTTATTCTAATCCAAAGGCGTATATTAGCCGACGTAAACGTTTCCCTAATTAAACGAACGACATTTATTACTATGATGAATAAAAGCAAATTGACTGCTGTAACAACTGCTGTTGTTGCTGCTCTAGCTAGCGCCTCTGCTCTAGCATTACCAACATGTGAAACCCTAGCACCGACGCCAGAAGTGATCGTTAAAGGGCAAGATAGCACTTTGACATCTCAGACCATCACTATCGGTGCCACTGGTGATATGCACGGCCGTATTTTTGCTTATGACTATGCGCTTGACGGTGTTGACCGTAACGCAGGTTTTACCAAAATTGCGACATTGTTGAAGCAAGAGCGCGAAAACAATGAAAACATGCTGATGATTGATCTAGGTGATACCGTTCAAGGTAACTCAGCAGAGCTTTTCAACAATGAACCCGTTCACCCTGTTGTTGATACCATGAATGCATTGCAATATGACCTGTGGGTGCCTGGCAACCATGAGTTTGATTTCGAACGTTCGTTTATTGATCGTAATTTACGTGCCTTTGATGGTGCGGTGGTTTCATCAAACATCATATGGGATAAGAACGCGACTGAGTGTGATGCTTCTGGAGAAGAAGTGCCATTCTTGCGCGGTTATCAAGTATTTGACTTTAATGGCGCTAAAGTTGCAGTCGTTGGTCTAACGCCGTCTTGGGTAAAAGTGTGGCAGGCAGCCTCACCAGATAACTTCCGCAATCTAGACTTCAAATACGAACTAGATGCAGTGACAGATGCGGTTAACGAAGTAACAGCCAAGCATCAACCAGATGTGATTATTGGCGCACTGCACTATGGTCGTAAAGAGCATGGTACAGGTGTACATGAAATCGCTTCTAAGCTTGCTGATAAGTTTGACGTTATCTTTATGGGTCACGAGCATGCTCGTTTTATTGAGCAGGTAAATAAGGGTGACGATCCAACCCAAGAGATGAAAGAAATCTCTGTAAATGGTGAGTATCAGCAAGAAGACAAAGCCCTTTCTGGTGTTTACAACCATGAAAATCGCCATGAAAAAGTGAAGATCATTGAACCAGGTAACTGGGGTTGGGCACTGGCTAAGGCTGATATTGAATTGGCAAAAGATGATGCGGGTAAATGGCAGATTGTTGATACAACCCTAGCTAACCGCACAGTGGCAGACATTGAAGAGAGTGCTGAATTGCAAGAGCAGATGCAGCGCATTCACAAAGCGTCTTCTGACGATGCCAACATGAAGATTGGTAACGTTGAAGGCAACTTCACTTATTCAGCTAACGGTGCAGCAGATGAAGCGGTACTAGAAGACCGTGTGTCGAACAGTGAAGGCATGCGTCTGTATACCACCATTCACTCTGCGAAACTGTATGCGATGCCATTGGTTGATGTGATTAACCAAATTCAAATCCGTACTGTTGAAGAGAAGGCTGTTGATGCAAATGGCAATGCAGTGAAAGTCGATGTTTCAGCAGCGGCACTGTTTTCTGATGCCTCTAACTTGTACCACGGCCAAGATTATCATAAGAAAGACAGTGCAAACCTCTACATGTACGACAACGAGCTAGTTGCCGTAACCATTAAAGGTGAGCAACTGAAAGACTACATGGAGTGGTCATACAGCTACTTTAACCAGTATCAAGACGGTGACATTACAGTATCGTTTAACCCAGATGTGCGAGCATATAACTACGACATCTTTGAAGGGGATTTAACGTATACGGTTGATCTTAGCAAACCTGCGTACGCTAACGGTGGCGATGGCGAACGTATCACGATTACCGAAATTGGCGGTGTAGCCTTCGATCCGAATGCTGATTATGTGTTAGCCATTAACGATTACCGCTACGGCTCAACCATGCTTCCAAAAGGCTGGATCTCTGAAGACAATGTAATTTGGGACTCTTCAAACGAAGCGACGTATGCGGTACGTGATATGTTGACCGATTTTGTTGCTGACGTGGGCAAATTAGACGCGAATGCATTTGCAAATGCTAATTGGCACATCAAACAAATGGGTACCATCAACGACAAGGGTGAGCACCTAACCAAAGGTGAGATCACCGCCTTGCGTGACGCTGAAGGTCAAGCTCTTTGGGCGCAACTACAGAACAAAGAAATTTGTGTAATGCGCTCTGGCGCAGGCGACCGTACTGCGATTCATAAGTCAGTCAATATTGCCGATGAGAATAGCTGGTTTGCGAACCCGAACTATTCAGAAACAGCAACAGAAGCTGAGCTATACGAAGGTTGTGCTTACCAGCATCAACCCCAGTAAGCATTAAAACTAGCACAATAGAACTGGCGTCAGGGAGAGGCTCTCTCTGGCGCCTTTATTGGTTCCGAGCGTAAGAAAAATGAAAAGAAGTTGGCTGTTTTCTCTGTTTATTGTCGTGTTATCGACGTTAATTTTATGGGGCTCGCCGAAGGTGAGTGAGGGGTTTCGCCCTGCAGCATACACGCAGCAAACATTTGCCAAAGCCGTGGTTGATGAAGTGCTGGTGGAGCAGATCCAAGCTGATGCGATGGTACCCAGTATTGTTACGGGTAGGCAACGCCTTAAAGTTACCTTAGTGACAGGGGAAGAAGCGGGTAAACAGGTGGAGGTTGAGAACAGCATCAGTCGTCTACACAATGTTTATCTACAACAGGGCGAACAGTTTATCTTGTTAATTCGACCGCAAGGCGAAAGAGTTATCTATTGGCCATTTAACCATGATCGTGCTGATGCCGTGTACTGGATGGTTGGGATCGTGGTGGCACTGATTGTCTTGCTCGCTGGCATGCAAGGGTTGAATTCAGTCATCTCACTCTACTTTACAGGTGCGTTATTGGTTGGCGTGTTGATCCCTGCTATTTTTGCTGGCATTCATCCAATTCCAGTGACGCTGTCACTCATATTTATTAAAATAGTGGTTAACTTTCTGTTGGTCGCAGGTTGGAATAAAAAGTCATTGGTTGCCATGTTGGGGACTCTGGGTGGCGTATTCGTTGCCGGTTTCATGGCACAACTGTTTGGTGAGATGGCACAGTTAAACGGTCTTTATCTAGAAAAAGGCGAAGATCTGCTCTACCTAGGTGGTCGAGGTCAAATTCAAATCCGTTGGTTACTCTTTGTCGCGATTATGATATCCGCATTAGGTGCAGTGATGGACGTTGCGATATCCATGGTTTCGTCTTATCACGAATTGCGAGAAGCAAACCCAGAACAACCTGAACGGCAGCGACTGTTTGCAACGATACGTATTGGGCGCGATATTCTCGGTACGATGACCAATACATTGGTATTGGCGTTTGTTGGAAGTGCACTGACCACCATCATGATGGTATGGGGTTTTCAGATGCCGATGATTCAATTTATGAATATTCCAGCATTGTCACTGGCAATGATTCATGGTTTAGCGGGTAGTATCGGCTTGATTATGACAGTGCCACTGACCGTTGTGATTGCGAGTTTCATTTATCAACGCAAGTCTTAACATCTAAACGCTGACAGTCATTATTGACTGTCAGCGCCGCATGGCATCGAGGTAATGCGGCGATTTACGGTTTAGTGAGTAAAAATAACGTCACTACTATCTACGCGCATCCGCTCACCATAAATTCCTTCCTCTGTACGCTTACCACAGCTGATGACCATGCAGATTTCATCGCCTCTGGTTAGGCCCAACATTTTCTTAATGCGAACAGAGTCAAAGCCTTCCATTGGGCAGGTGTCATAGCCTTGGTCTCGCATTGCGGTCATAAATGTCATCGCTGCTAATGAGGCGCTTTTGTGTAGGCAAACACGAACATCCGACTTTGTTACCTCTCGCATCATAGGGCCGCGTAAGCCTAATGCGGTGGTCAGAACCTTACGAGCAAGACCAAATAAGCCAAAGCGATCATTGTTGTAAATGAACGGCATGAGCTTTTCATAATATTTGTAAGCTTTCTTAGCTGCTGCATCATCACGGCCACCAAAGTTACTTCTTACATATTCAGCATTGAGCGCCGCACGGGTGCGCCATTTACGAGGTGTGACGGTGAACACGACTAACTCATTGGCGCTTTTTGCCGCGTTCTGTCCCATACAGTAGTTAGCAAGCTCAGCGCGTTTATTGCTGTCGATAACACGATGGAACTCCCACAACTGCATATTTGAGCTGTTGGGGGACAAAACGGCTAAATCTAGCGCTTTCGTGACAGCGGTGTGATCGAATGCATGTTGTTGGTCATATTTTCTTACTGAGCGGCGACTATGAATGAGTTCTTCAAAAGGGCTTTGCGGGGTCATTTCTTTTCCTAACGGGCTAAGTATATCGGCTAGGTGTAGTGTACCGATAACCTGTGCATGTTACAAAGCGAGACAAGCGGTGTTTTTTAAGATAGATACGGCAATTGATTACACCTTTTTGGGTAAAAAGTATACACACTGCCGTTAGACGTCATACTTTGATTTATCACCAATATCGAAGTGTCTTGGCATTCTCCATTTGTAGATGCTCGTTACCAAAAAAAGAGACGCTGATATTGCGGCTAGCACTTTTGCCGCGATATCGACATCAAACACCATACAGAACCACAGCGCAGCCAGAATCAGAGGCTGTAGTGGCAATCCCGGAATTTTGAAGCAGAAATATTCTTTAAAGCAGAGCCCACCCAAAGTAATAAAAGCACCGCCCATGCCTATCATAGGAAATCCAAATACAAAGCACAGTAAACCTATCCATGTGGCGAATTGGAGCAATAGCCGAAAGGGCTTCATATAGATATGCAGTGACGACGCACACATCGCAGCACATAAGAAGACAAGGCTCTCAACCGGAAAAGTTAGGTTCCAAGGCAGAAAGGCAATCACTGGGAACGCCAGCGTAAAACCTAAGCGGTATATGATAACCGTAAGGTGATCCAATGGGTCCATTGGCGATTCAATATGTGGATCAGCCATTTTGATTCCTTATCTGTATTTTACGTCGGTCAGCTTGTGTGGCGACTACCTCGTCGCCACATGCAAGTTACTCTCTATGATTCATCATCCTATCAATAACATACTGTTATTGGCGAGATATAAAGTGTATTTGCATAGAATGAGATTTCCCATTAGGCGGTTTTCGCTGCTTCTGGATGATCAAATACATACCCTTGAAAACCGTTAATAAATAGGTCAGACAATTTTTCTAGCTGCCTTTCTGTTTCAACATGGGTGGCGATAGTCGTGATATTGAGCTGCATAGCTGTGCGAGATACCGAGGCTAATACATCACTGCGCTTCTCATTGTCTAGTTCAGAGGTGTATGCAAAGTCGAGTTTAACGTAGCTTGGACGTAATTTATTCAGATAATCGAGCGAACTAAAATGACGACCATAATTATCAATACCAAACTGAAAATGGTTCTGATGAATAATATCGCAAAGCAGGAACGCACTTGGCGCATGTTTCACAAATACCACTTCGGGCAGTTCAAACAGCAATCGTTCCTTTAGCGCATTATGTTCGCGCATTGTCTTCGCAAGCCAATGCATGAAGGCGGTATCACAAATGCTGCTGACAGTGAGATTGATTGCGACAGGACCCAATGTTGGGTCATAGTTTAGCTGCGATATCACTGATTCAATGATATGGGAATCCAATCTTGGCCCAATTTTAAGCTGTTCAACTGACCCGAGAAACTGTTTAGCGGTGTAGGTTTTGTTCCACTTATTAATCGATGTAAAAACCTCAAAGTGCATGGGTTCGCCGAGTCGATTGCAGGCTTTTTGTAGTTTAAACATGAACAGTTGTTGATTAATTGCCTCATCAATCAAATTGTGCCATTCATGTTTGCTTAAGCTATTCATGGCGTCGTGATGGCTTAACAGCGTTATCGGCTCGAGTGGGGTTTGACGAGCGATTGCGAGCGCGTTGTCAGCTTCTGCTAATAAGGTACTGGCCGTTTTTGGCTGAGATTTAAACACTAGACCGACAGCGCCGGGGGGAGGCGTAGCGGAGAGCGGGCTGTCTTGAATGGCGATAATGGCATGCAGCATCGATTTGCCAAGAAAGTTGAGCTCTTCGCTGCTGATATTTGGTGCTACTATAGCAAACTCTTTTTGTGACAAGCGTGCGGTAATGTAGTCTGCACCAGCTAGTTTATGCAGCCGTTCCGCGAGGGCGACGACCAGCTTGTCACCTTCTTCATACCCTTTATCGTGATAAGCTTCTTCGATCAAATCAGCGCAAAGCAGCGCAAAGCCACCGCTTTCATCACTGTTTGACCATGATTCAAGTTGGCTAATGAGAAAGCTTCGGTTTCCTAACCCTGATATCTGATCTTGATAAGCGCGTACCCTTAATTTATCTGCCTCTTTTACCTGAGTCTCGAAGTGCTGTTTTAATTGTTTAACAAGGTGATTTAACGTGTGGCTAATGGTTATTAGCTCTTCTTGTTTAGGCCGTTTAATTTCATTGCTTTGTTTATTATGAAGAAGATTGTTAGCTTGCTCTGCTAAATAGCGCAGAGGTTTGAATTTTTGACGTAACGTTAAGAAGAGAATAATGGCGAAAATAAATAAGAGCGCCAAATGCAGGACGCTAAATTTAATGACCTTTTGCCAAAACAAGTTGTAGTAAGGTTGTGCATCGGCAACGAGGGTAATTTGACCAAGCTGCACCCAGCCACTGGTAATTGTTTCAGTATAAGTAAAGTCGTTAAAGAGAGGTAAGGAGCTTAACCATAACGGTGTCGATATCTCTTGGGCTTGGTAGGTGAGAGTAATTATTTCCCCATTCCAAAGCAGGCGGAGTGCGATTTCATTGTAATAGCCGTTATCAAAAATGGCGTTTAAGGTTGTTTCTGCAGCTGCAATGTCTTTAGCACTGAGTGCTGATTGCAGAGCAAAGCTAACTTGTTTAGCCGTATCTACAGTACGTTCTTGCTGTTGGGTGATAAAGGACAACCTTACTTGATACAAGCTGCTTCCCAGAGCAATCACTGTGAGAAGAAATAATAGCCCAGATGCCCATGTAAAAATCTGCCTGTTTAACGTCATAATCCTTGACTCTTCTTTCTGTTATGTAGAGTAGAAACGTGTTGATTCTCAATATTTATTTGAGCGCTACTTTTAATATTGTGGCGGTTAAGAAATAGATGTCTAGAATGTTATTCAGCAAAATGAATAGTTCGGGTGTGATACCGACAACAGTTGTGTGATCTTGCTTCATTTACACCTGTGATGAGATGTGAGTCACGTTGTGTAATCAAAAGAAATAAATAGAGGGAGATAAATAAGTGTGGGTGTTTGGAGAGATAACAGACAAAAAAAAAGAGCTAATTGGTCGGAGTAGCAGGATTTGAACCTGCGACCACTTCACCCCCAGCGAAGTGCGCTACCAAACTGCGCTATACCCCGCCAATTAGCTCTTATAAAAGACTATATTAAATCAGTAGGTTAGATGTCAATATCTTTTATGGATATTGGAATCGAATGCTCAAACCTCCACCGCTTGCAATGTAAAAGGCAGCATAACCTACCAAAGAGGAAATCGCTGCCATAACCATGCGCGGGTGATAATTAATCGCGAAAGTTCTCGAACTGGAAAGGTTGTTCGAAGTCAGCTTCACGAATTACTGCCATAACCGACTGAAGATCGTCGCGTTTTTTGCCTGTTACGCGTACTTTTTCACCTTGAATCGCAGCTTGGACTTTCAATTTTTTGTCTTTGATCAGTTTAACTACTTTCTTGGCCACGAGGCTTTCAATGCCTTGTTTGAAGACAACATCTTGGTTAAATGTTTTTCCAGAATGGACAATGTCTTTTGTCTCCATCGCACGTGCATCGACGTTACGCTTCGCTAAGTTGCTTCTCAGAATATCGGCGAGTTGACCGACTTGAAAATCAGACTCTGCACGAAGCTTCACCACGTCTTTTTCGAGGGCAATTTCAGCTTCTACATTGCGAAAGTCAAATCGAGTAGTGAGTTCGCGGGCTGCGTTCTGCACTGCGTTACGCAATTCAACGGTATCGACTTCAGATACAATGTCAAACGAAGGCATTGTGTGTTCCTCTTGTTATTTTTGATTTAAAAGGGTGTTCATTCGAGCAGTACTTGCCATTGCAAGGCGCTCTAGCAGCTCAGCGCTATCTTCCCAGCTCAAGCATGCATCGGTAATTGATTGCCCGTAAGTCAGCGTTGGTTTCGGGGCAATAGGTTGATTCCCCTCGACTAGAAAGCTTTCTGCCATAATACCAGCAATGCTTGTTGAACCTTGCGCTAACTGTTCACAAATACTGTCGCAGACGTCGAGTTGACGTTTATGCTCTTTTAGGCAATTGCCGTGGCTGAAATCAACAACAAGTCGCTGTGGCAATGAAAATGAACTTAGGGCATTGCAGCATTGCGCGATAGAGTCGGCATCGAAATTCGGTGTTTTCCCGCCGCGCAAAATAATATGGCCATAAGGGTTACCACTGGTTTGGTAGACCGTCATGTTGCCTTGTTTGTCAGGGGAGCTGAAAATATGTGGTGCACGAGCGGAACGAATGGCGTCGATAGCAATTTGTACGTTGCCGTCGGTGCCGTTTTTAAAGCCAACCGGGCAGGAGAGGGCAGAGGCCATTTCGCGGTGAATTTGACTTTCCGTGGTCCGCGCGCCAATTGCGCCCCAACTGATGAGGTCGGCAATATATTGTCCTGTCACCATGTCGAGGAACTCAGTCGCGGTTGCCAACCCCATTTTATTAACGTTGAGTAACAGCTCGCGTGCTTTGTGTAAGCCGGCTTCAATATCGAAGCTACTATCAAGCAGAGGATCAGAGATCAGGCCTTTCCAGCCTACAACGGTACGTGGTTTTTCGAAGTAGGTACGCATAACAATTAAGAGCGAATCTTCATACTGAGTTTGAAGTGCTGCTAAGCGTGTGGCGTAATCCATCGCAGCGTCTGTATCGTGCACAGAGCAAGGGCCGACAATGACGAGAAGGCGAGAGTCCTCACCAGATATAATTGCTTCGATAGCCTGACGACGTTGCTGGATAAATTGAGCCGTTTCGTCATCAAGCGGCAATTGCTGAATGAGTGTTGCAGGACTAGGTAATTGTTTAATAGCCTGCGTTCTTAGTTCATCGGTTTTAATGGGCATTTCATAACCACGTGTAATTCGGACATGCATAAGATAACGAATAGTTGCCAATGAATAAACGTAAAATGTCGTTTCGGTCGATATTTACTGACTTAAGTGGAGATCATTGCTTCACCTGTTGGGCATTTAATCATTATGTCATGGTTTTTGGGGCCATGCCGAGGGGCAATGGTATTGTGTACTTGGGTCTTAATGTAAAAACACCGGGCATTAAGCCCGGTGTTTACTTATCTAATTTTGCTGTTAGGTGTTTTTAACCAGTTCACCATCCCAAGCTTCACCTTCTAGGTCATTTAGCTCTGGGAATTTACTTGGGTCGAAGCTTGGTACTTTACCCGCCTTTTGCTGCGTCTCATAATCTTTGATAACGCGGATAGCCAGACCAGATAGCATAACCATAGCAACAATATTTACCATTGCCATCATACCCATAGATACATCAGCAAGATCCCAAACTAACGGTAGTGAGGCAACAGAGCCAAACATAACCATGGCGAGTACCGCAAGACGGAAAGCAAATAGGCCGCGGTTATTGTTGCCGTTAAGGAACATGATGTTGGTTTCTGCATAGCTGTAGTTCGCAATGATAGAGCTAAAGCAGAATAGAATAATAGCAAAAGACATGAAATACGCAGTCCATCCACCAAGCTCATTGGTTAATGCTTGTTGAATTAGTGCGATGCCTTGTGCACTGCTTTCTGAGTCAAGTACGCCAGATAGCATCACGATAGCTGCAGATGCCGTACAAATGACGATGGTATCAACAAAAACACCGAGCATTTGCACAAAGCCTTGAGAAGCTGGGTGGTTCGGTGTTGGTGTTGCAGAAGCTGCTATGTTTGCCGCTGAACCCATACCTGCTTCGTTTGAAAATAGACCACGAGCGATACCACTGCGCATTGCTTGCGCGACAGTAAAGCCTACACCACCAGCGGCGGCTTCAGTCCAACCAAATGCACTGTTCACAATCAGTGCTAGTGCTGCTGGAAGGGCACTGATGTTCATCAATACAACAACGAAGGCCATAGCAAGGTAGATCATCGCCATTGTAGGGACAATTTTTGCAGAAGCTTGGGCAATCTTCTTAATGCCACCCATGATAAAGAAGGCAGAAGCCGCAACGAGTACAACACCAAGAACTGCTTTGTTAGCGCCAAATGAGTGGCTTAAGGCATCGGTAATTGTGTTTGCTTGCACAGCGTTGAAAACAAGGCCAAAGGCAACAATGAGGCAGACAGAGAACAATGAACCCATCCAGCGCATACCTAGGCCTTTCTCCATGTAATATGCAGGGCCGCCTCGGTACTGACCTTCGCTGTCTTGTACTTTATAAACTTGCGCAAGTGTTGATTCAACAAATGCTGTTGCCATGCCTAGCATTGCAATGGCCCACATCCAGAAGATAGCACCAGGGCCGCCAGCAGTAATCGCGACTGCTACGCCCGCCATGTTACCGGTGCCAACGCGTGCCGCCATAGAGGTGCAAAAGACTTGCCACGAGCTAATTCCTGTGCCTGCGTCTTTGCCGTTTTTCAATACGTGAACCGCATGGCCAAACTGGCGAACTTGGATAAAACCAAGGCGAGCGGTGAAATAGATCCCAGTCCCAACAAGAAGGTAAACCAGAGCGTGTCCCCAAAGTATCCCGTTCAGCATGTTTACCGCAGAGACAAATGCAGTGCTTAAAGCGTCCATATACTATTCCTGTAGTTAAAGTTCGATATTCGGCAGCTGCAAAAAAGATAAATAATAGTGGTTGGATTAAATTAACTAATCCGTGCAGTGCCTATCGCTAATCGAGCCGATAAGTTAGCAGGAAATATTATAAATACAAGGATCAATCCGCTAACAACTCTGCACATGTTTTGTTCAATGTTATATTAATGTATACAGGCAAGGAATGGCAGAGTTATCTATCGGGTTAGTTTTCAGCAAATTAGGTGGGATCTCAGCGAGAGGGAGAGGTTGACTTTACATTATTCCGACAATTGTGCAGCGATGCTGTAACGGGCAAAAAAATGTGATATAACGCGAATAACTGCTCAAATAACGCCCTGAAATTATAAAATCTAATCCCGGGCATTACTTTTGCTTGTTCGCTCTATTAATGAATGAGCGTTAACCCTGTCGGCAAGCTATCGCCAAACAACCGTTGAGACTCGCTATTTTCAAGATTTTTCACTTGGTTGACGAGGTCCAGCCAGCGTTTCGGGCATTTAGATTGGGCTAATTTATGCTCTATTTTCTTGCGCAAATCTTCATCTATATCAATATTTCTGTCACCGGTTTTCCTGCTCATCATGACTGCAGCAAAAGCGATATAGGGCTCTTTGCGCCAGTCTTCTTCTAGTAACGCTTGCAGAACAAACGAGGTATGCGTTGCTGGCATCAGTTTATCTGCTTCTCCACATAGCGCATACCGAGATGCGATGCGCCCAACTGCCCACCAATGGGCTTGTTGGTATTGTGATTTTTCTAAATGGCTAAACAACCATTCGATCATCGACATCTTTTTATCGAGGTCGATTTTTTCTAAGCATGCCGCTAAACGAACCATCTCTTCGTAGCCCTTTGCCTGTTTCTCTGCGAGCAACTTTTTATTGCGGTTAGCATTTGGCTGTAAGTACTTTTGAATGTCGCTAAAAATGGTGTGTTGTTGTGCACGATTTAAACCCCCACAGATACGCCGCCAAAAGATCCACCAATCTGCCCAGTTTCGAGACGATGTAAAGTGGATACCTTGTTGATATAGTGGCCAAACCTCACTCATACGCCACTCATCGGCAGGGGCTCCAAACCCAGGTCGCAAACAAAGTCCGGTCAGCTTTAACCATTCCCTTTCATGTTGTTCGGAACGCCGACGGCGTTTTTTTCCAGCGAGCAGCGGTGTCGCAAGCTCACGCAGTATCGTCGTGTCCCAGTGCTCTCGCTGGCCGAGTTGTTGCTCCAACTTTGGGCGAAGCGTTTTGGCTATCGTATTATCTTTAGGAGGGGTATTACCAAACGCTTGATTTATCAAATCAACGGCATCATAGACTGGGCTCTGTTCGTCTTCTGTATATTCTTCGATGTTCTGTTGACGAACTTCAAACTCTAGCTGCCAACGCGCTTGTCTTGATGTGCTAACGCATTCAACTTTAACTAAACCTAACTCGTCATAATGGCTGACCAAGGTGACTTTTTCATGGTAGCCCTGTGTCGAGTTTGCTGCTTTTTCATCGTCGAGGGTAACGATTAGCGGAGGTAGATAGTTAAAGCTGTCATCAATGGCCGTTAAACTTCCGGTTGGGTATTGATGATCTTTGTTGCTGGTCATGATTTGAAACTTGATCGGTTGACCAAGTGAAAGCGCAAACTGACGCCCAGTCAGGTGAAACTCTTGACCCTCTTCGCTACCTCTGGCCAGCAAAGCAAGTGCTTGTTTAGCGCCTTGATTGGTTTTTACTTCTAAAAAGTAACTTCTTGCGGCTCCCCCTGCAATTTTCAATAGCTGACCTTGGCGGGCAAAACTGTAGCAGACAGCGCCTCGAGCAACCGCCAGATCCGGGTGAGGGTTGTCGAGTTCGGTCAGAACGGCATCGCTCCACTGTTCAATGCAGTCAATTGTTGCTTGTTTTAGTCGTTCGCTATTAAAGAAGCCACCATTAAATAACACAGCACTTGGGATTTGGGTTGCAGTCGTATCATCCAACCCTAACGCTTGATGGATGGACGGTTGGTGCAGATCGATAAAATGGGCAATATGCTGACTAATGGCGGGGTTGCTGGCATAAGGTAGGCCATAGGTTTGCACTGCAGCGCGTGTTGCTTGTGGCATAGCGCGTAATTCACATTGTGGCATAAAGCCATCAAGAACCAGTGACTGCACCTTGTTACGCTGTAACTCAATGCTGCGACTGTTACCAATGAGTCCAGACCCTCTTCCAAGTAAGGTTATTTTGCTGGTTGCTGGGGCATTAAGGGCGAGTAACTGCTCTTTACTCTTTCTTGTTTGTTGGATCAGCCTTGCTAAGTTGGCTGCGTTAATGTTTTTTGTTGGCGAAATTTGTTGTTCAGCATAATGAGCTAATGTCAAATCGATATTGTCGCCGCCAAGCATAAGGTGTTCGCCAATACCGATACGCGATAAGGTTAATTCATCATTTGTTGTAGAGGCAGCGATCAAACTAAAGTCCGTTGTGCCACCGCCTACATCACAAATCAGTATGAGAGGGGCATGATGTAAGATTGTTTTTGCAGTGGCTTGGTGGCGTTGATACCAGTCGTAACATGCCGCTTGCGGCTCTTCGAGCAAGCGAACATTGGCTAGTCCAGCCAGTTTGGCGGCATCGAGTGTTAGCTGGCGTGCTGATTCATCAAAAGAGGCGGGGACAGTGAGTACAACGTGTTGTTGTGCCAGTGGTGTTTCACCATGATGGTAGTTCCAGCATTGGTGAATATGGTTGAGGTAACTGGCTGTTGCTACAACAGGAGAGATTTTGTTTACATCACTCGCTCCGGCCCAAGGCAATATTGGACCATTGCGATCGACGCCTTGATGAGAAAGCCAGCTTTTGGCACTGGTCACTTGGCGTCCACTCACTTTGCTGCCGAGTTCGCGGGCCCACTCCCCAACAATTTGATGGGAAAAGTCACCGTCGACAGGCTTAAGTTGCCAAGGCAAGGTGAGATCGCTTTCAGCGATTTCGCCAGCGGCAGGGTGATAACGGAAAGAGGGGAGAATATTGCGTCGTGCTACCGTTCCGGGGCCAATCAATTGATCGATAGGAAAGATGTTAATTTGCTTATTTGTATCATTGATGTGGCTATACGCGACCACGGTGTTTGTGGTACCTAGGTCGATGCCTACGTAATATTGAGTCGTTGATGACATAGTGGCTCCATCACGTTAAAAATCGCTGGGCAAGTATAGTAATTAATGTTGTTAATGTTGTGCTTGATGGATTTGGATATTGTGGTGTTAATAAGGGCCGTACGACACATGCGTGACGTACGGCCTCATCTTTTAGGCCTCGCGGACGTCGAACTCCACTTGCCATTTTTGACCATTATCTGCAGCTATGGCTTCTAGGCGTAGTGTGCCGATTTCGCTAACATAAGAAGCTAACGTAACAGGCACCACCTCACCTTCAGTGCGACCATCGGAAACTGGCAGTGTGACTTGGATTTCTGGCAGCTCTTCTAACTCTTCTGGCTGCCAATAGTCAAGGTGAGTTCCCGCTGGGTCTTCACGTCGCACTGTCGAACCGTAGAACTGGAAGTGAACGGGCTGGCCAATCACCAAACCAAACTCTTGACTAGGTACTGCGGTATAAGCACCTTCTTCCATGCCAAACGGGGCGACACACAGTGCTTCCATCGGTGGTGCCATGCCAGGTATCGCAGGCATCGCGCTTTCAATGCCAACATAGTAGCTGCTAGCAATGCCACCGCGAATTCGTACGCCCTTGCCTTGTCGTACGTTACCAAAATAGGCTGCACCAGCTGATACTGCGAGATCTAGATCGATCCCACTCAGGTTTTTCACTTCGTTAGCACCGCTGTTAGTCAACCAGCCATTTATCGTGCTCAATAGGCGTTGAGAAATAACGCCTGATTTTAATACGCCACCGTTAAACAATACTGCTGTTGGTTTAATAAAACCCGCGCTATGTTCGATAGATTGCGCCTGACGAGATAAGAAGGCTGCAATGTGGCGGGTTACTGCCGCGTCTTGTGCATAAGGAAGGCCCATTTGTGTTAAGGCGCCACGGCGTGCTTCTTGTGGATGTTCACTCACAGCGGTTTGAGGGAAGAAACCTTCAACGAGTGACGCTGTCACTTCCTCGCGAGTTAGCTCTGTTTGCAGTGTTCCACCGATTAATTTTGAACCTCGGCTTGGTACCACAATGGGTACTGACGACACATCGTTGTCATCAAGTAGGGTCTCTTTGGCATCACGGCAAGCTTGCGTCATCGCCAATACTTGCCATGGCTGCAGTTGTTTACCTTCTTGCGCTAGCTTCATCTTCAGACGATAGGCTAATGCCAAGTCCATATTGTCACCGCCAAGTAGGATGTGATCGCCAACGGCAATTCGGTTCAGGCTGAGATTGCCATCATCTTCGGTCACTTCTACTAGCGATAGGTCTGTCGTACCACCACCGATATCAACCACTAAGATGATATCGCCGACATTGACTTGATCACGCCAACTGTCGTTGTGGTTTTTGATCCAGCTATAAACGGCTGCTTGAGGCTCTTCGAGCAATGTTAGATGGCGCAATCCGAGTTGGCGTGCCGCTTCAGCGGTGAGATCTCTCGCTGCTGGGTCAAAAGAGGCTGGTACCGTTAATGTAACGTCTTGCTCGGCGAGCGGTGCATCGGGAAACTCGTGCTCCCATGCTGATTTTAAATGCTCTAGAAAAGCGAGGCTGGCATTGAAGGGGGAGACTTTCGCTACCTCTTCAGGGCTACCTTGAGGCAAAAAGGCGTCGCGTCGATTCACGCCGCCATGGCATAACCAGCTTTTTGCACTGGCTACCAAGCGGATGGGAGTCTTACTACCGAGCTGTCGAGCAATTTCACCAGTAAGGTAGGTGGGTTGGGTTGCCCAAGGCAAGTTGAGATCGCCTTGCTGAACCTCTGCATCGTGGTACTGGTAGATAAAAGATGGTAGTTGCGCTTTACTTTCAACTTGTCCAAGCCCAGTTAACTGTGGGATCTCGAGGGTTTCCACCCCATGATCTTCGTCATCTAGTAGGGTGTAGGAGAGAACACTGTGTGTTGTACCTAAATCAATACCAATACTGAATTGGGCTGAACTCATAATTCCACCTCGGCTGGAGCTACGATAGCGGTATTATGGTTATCTGCAATCTTAGGAAGATTAACGTTGTCTGCTTTCCAGCCGCGGTGCAATAGTGTGCCAGTAAATGGGGCTTGCCCAACAACATTGCCGCTTAAGCGCACACTTTGGCTATCAAACCCTTCCGGTAAAGTAACGCGACTCTCTTCTTCTTCACTACGTACAGGAGAAAGGGAAAAGTACTCTTTCATCACTTTTTGGCTGCCCTCGTGGACGACACGTGCAGCAGCACCGATTTCAGCATCTTGAAACCCGCTTAAATCTTCTTGGGTAAAGTCGATGAATCGCGCCTCTTTTTGAAGCAGTGACAACAGTTGTAGCGCTGAATCTGGCGAGGTAGCTTTTACTTGTGGCTCGATCTCAACGATTTTCTCGATGATTTTTTCCACCTCAACGACTTTTTCGACTTCAACGATTTTTTCTACCGGTTTTTCGATGATTTTCTCAACTTCAACGGTTTTTTCAATTTCGACCGCCTTTCCTTTTTTTGTGATGTAAAGGGCCAATAGCGCCACACTCAATCCAGCTAGGCCGACGTGACCAGCATCAAATACATTTGGGATTAGGGATAAGTCTACAGTCATAGCTCTTCTTCTCTGAACGGTGTTTTTTGAGTTTAAGTCAGTAAGTTGACATTACAATTGACACGATGTTAACACAGCTTATCGATCTGCATATTGTTTTGGCGGTAAATTACTATGTCATTGTTATGAATCAGTGCTCGTTTGTCGGAATGTTGAACAATATTTTAGCCCATTGAGTAAAAATACTTGCCTGTATTTGTTTGCATAGGTAATGTCAATTGGATTAATTGAGGCAGATTTATAGAGGCATAGTTTGAGTAAACAGGGTTATGAACTGACTCTCGCGTGCCGAACGTCAACGCCTTACTATGCAAAAGGATGTGAGTAGTATGATTAAACTTTCTGAAACCGATATCGATTTTCTTTCATTGTACCCTCGAGAGCAGGCACCTGAAGATGCTGGCTTGGCGTTGGTGTCGCTCGAACGCTTAGCAATGAAAATCATTGGTGTTCACCCCTATGCGATAGCCAATTTTTCTGCGTTAGATGTGGATCAACAACAGGCAATCATTGCTCATTGTCAAGGGGATGAGGGGGTGGCGGAATATTATGTCGCAACACTCGCAGCCCACATCAAGGCGCTATACGATGCTAACCCGAATATGGCTTGCCGTATTGAATTGTCGTCAGAGCCTCAAGATACGTTGTCACATTTATTAGGGGCACCAACGCAGACTGAACCAAACTCGTTGCTGGGTATTCGTGGAGTGGTGCGTTTTCGCCATGAAAGCTATCGCACAGGGTTTAACCTTGATTGTGAAGTGGTAAAACGTTGCCAACAATTGCTTGGTGCTGACAAGGTTCAGGTTGTTGTGCCATTTGTTCGTACCCTGAGTGAGGCGGCGAGCATGATTGATATTTTGGCGGAACAGGGGCTGTGTCGTGGCGCGAATCAGCTTAAGGTGTGGTTGAAGGCAGACTTGCCAGCAAACTTAATCTTGGCGAGCAAGTTTCTTCAATATGTCGATGGCTTGATTATCGACACCGATAACATTGCTCAGTATGCGCAGGGTTTGGACTTATCAAATTCGGCATTAACCTATCTTTATGATGAGCAGAATGAAGCAGTGTTGGAATTGTTATTAATGGGGATGAAAGCAACGAAACACGTCAGTAAACCGTGTTTAATTGTTAACCGCCATCTGCCTAAGTCACCACGTATGCAGGCTTGGCTACTAGAACAAGGTGTGAATAGCGCTATTTGTTGATAGTGGTAGTGATCAGTTTTAAGTGATACATAACTAAATAAAAGCCCTGTCACTCAGGGCTTTTTCTATTTGTATCGTTAGATATAAACTCTATTTCATTGCTCACAAAAGCACGAACTACATTCGTGTTATAAGCTCTAGTTAGCATTTAACTACTTGAAGTGTAATGATGGTAATAACTAACGCCTACCAGCAATTGGACGATTTTCTTTGTCAGCGCATTGATCCCGAGCCCGTTTATGATCCACAGCGTCTTTTGTGGAACGCCCCGTTAGCGGCAGCGTTAAATGTTGCACCACAGGTTGTCCAGCAAGCAGAGCACTATTTTTCAGGGAATCGACTATTACCAGGTTCAGAGCCGAGAGCATTAGCCTATGCAGGGCATCAATTCGGGCACTACACCCCTAGGTTAGGTGATGGTCGTGCTCACTTATTAGGTGAGGCGATAACCACGGCGGGTAAACATGTTGAATTACAGCTTAAAGGTTCTGGGCGCACGGCATTCTCTCGACAAGGGGATGGGCGCTGTGCATTAAAGCCAGCAGTACGTGAGTACATAATGAGTGAAGCGATGCATGCCTTGGGTGTGCCAACCAGTAGAACATTGGCAGTGGTTAGCAGTGGTGAGTCTATTTGGCGAGATAGGGAAGTGCCCGGTGCGATTGTCACCCGCGTTGCGTCGAGTCATCTTCGCATTGGTACCTTTCAATATGTCGCTTCTTTGGGTGATAAACAGGCGTTAGAGCGGTTACAAAAGTTTGCGATACAGCGCCATTTTCCTCATATCGACCCTTTGGCATCGGACAGTGCTGTGTTGTTTTTAGAAGCCGTGATCGATAAACAAATTGAGACAATCATTGCATGGATGCGCGTTGGGTTTATTCATGGCGTGATGAATACAGACAATATGACGATATCGGGAGAGACAATAGATTACGGCCCTTGCGCCATGCTGGGGCGTTATGATCCTCGCACTGTTTATAGCGCGATTGATACAGAAGGGCGCTACTGTTTTGGTAATCAACCGTATATCGCGCAATGGAACTTGGCCCGCTTAGCGGAGAGCTTGCTAAGTCTTGTGTCTGAAAATACACATGCAGCTATTGAGAAAATGGGGCCGGTGATTGAAGGCTTTACTTCAAAATACCACGCTGCCTACTATCAAATGATGAAAACAAAGTTGGGTTTAAGCGACGATAAGCCAACTTTGTTTGATCAAAACTCACTGGTTGATGAGATAGTGCAATCAATGACAGCAAATAAATGCGATTACACCCAATTCTTTACAGCCCTAACAGACAATTTGTCGACAAGGGTCGCAGGACAAGCAACGGTCGATACTGACTTGCTGTGGTTGGGAAAGAGTCTACTTAGCAAATGGCAAGGGGTAACGCAGAGCTCTGGGTCTAAAGTCGTTGAGAACATGCAAGCCGCTAATCCGCGCGTCATTCCAAGAAACCACCATATAGAAGCGACCCTTTCAGGATGCGACAAACAAAGGAATACGAAAGCAGTAGATAATTTCCTCTCTGTGCTTTTAACGCCCTACAAACAAACAAGCAACACACATCGTTATCAAGATGCCCCTGGTGATGATGATCATGGCTATAAAACATTTTGTGGTACTTAAGAATTGGGAAGTAAGTAACACATTGTTTTTGCAAGTTATCACAAAGGAGAAGATACCGATATGCCGTAGTTGCGTTGCCTCGAAGACTGGGTAATTTAGATTCTAATCTTGATATCATAATGCTAATGTTGATATTAAGTTGATTGTTTTACCTTTTCGTTAAAGTACTCATGATTTACTCAAGGAGAGAGTATGAGGGTTTTGATTTGTGATGATTCACCGGTTGTTCGTAAACGGTTGGTCTCTTATCTTCCCGATACATGGACATTAGTACAGGCACAACACGGGGTTGAGGCGCTGAGTCACCTGTGCGAGCCGTCTACTCAATTTGATCTCTTGCTACTCGATCTCACCATGCCATTAATGGATGGTTTTACTCTTTTGTCGATTCTTCGTGATAAGTCAATATCAATTAAAACCATTGTGATTTCGGCAGACGTACAAGAACAAGCGAGACAGCGCTGTTTTGAGTTAGGTGTAATTGATTTTTTGGCAAAACCTTTTAGTGCAGAAGATATCTCTCGTGTCTTAGCGAAATACATCCAGTTAGATCGATATAGGCTGAGCAGTGATAGAAGCTGGGTTGATTACCGCCTTCAGCTGCAAGAGATTTGTAACATTGCGCTGGGACAAAGTGCAGCATTAATCGCCAAGCAACTGGATGAATTTATTTATATGCCGGTGCCAGTGGTTGATCATATCACGAGCGGCGCTGTGATGATGTTAAAGGAAGATATTCGTTATAATGCGGATGTATTGGCCGTTTCTCAGCGTTTTGTTGGGGGAGGATTGCAAGGTGAAGCCTTGGTTACTATGCATGGCATCGATAGCCAAACATTAACCGCTAAACTTTGCCATAAAGATTATTCTGCATCTGATGAAGAAAATCTAGTCGATTTGGCAAGTGTCTTGATCTCCACGTTATTGTTTTCATTATCGCAGCAGATTGGGATAGAGTTTTCGGCGCGCCCACCCATGATGCTTAAGAAGACCCGCTTAACTTATTCTGACGGTTGTGAGATAAGCGACAAGCAGCATGATCAATACTTGAGTATAGAGTTTACCTATACGTCAGAAAATAGTGACTTTAAGTGTGATGTATTGTTATTAATGAGTCCGGAATCGTCAATGAAGTGGAAAACGCTATTGGAGTATAGCCAGTGAGTCGTACGGAATTCGCCCAGCTTCATAATCTAATGCAAGTAATCGACAATGTTGATGCTGGTATCATCGTCGTAAATAGCGAGTTGCAAGTGTCGGTCTGGAATAGGTTTGTGCAGGCTTATAGCGGAATTAGTGCAGATAAAGCATTAGGTAAGGATATTTTTACGTTGTTCCCATCGTTGCCAAAGCCATGGTTGAACGCACACATACAGCGTGTTTTAAATAGTGGTATAAGAACGTTTAGTAGTTGGGAAAATCGCCCGCATATTTTCCCATTTGATAACTTCTCCCCGTTGAGTAATGGGGATGAAATGATGTATCAGGATATCGCTTTCTTACCGTTATATGACTTATCAGGTCAAGTCACAACAGTATGTATAAAAATAGTGGATGTTTCTGATGTTGCCAAGAGCCGTTTAAGCTTGGATCGCAACAACGCAGAGCTCAAGCGATTGAGCCAAACAGATGGCCTGACACAGTTGTTAAACCGAACCACATGGGAGGAACGTTTTAACCTGTTTTACCAGCGATATCGATATCAAGGTAAGAGACAGGCAGCACTGCTGATGTTGGATATCGATCACTTCAAACGTATTAATGATAGCTATGGCCATCAGGTTGGAGATCATGTGATTAAGCATGTCGCGGCGACGTTAAAGAGTGTTTCAGGTAGGTCGATATTGTTGGGGCGCTATGGAGGCGAAGAGTTTGTCATGCTGGTGGATGGGGCCAACACTGAATACGTACAAGCACTGGCTAAGAGGTTGCGAATTAAAGTTTCTTCTACCACGGTCGTTTGTGGTTCAGAGCAGATACGTGTGTCGATAAGCATAGGAATCGCTTTTTTCAATTCTGATGTGCACACAGCAGACGAGTGGCTACGTTATGCAGATGATGCTCTATATATTGCAAAAGAGAAAGGCAGAAACTGTATCGAAGTTCATGGTGCTGGCGACGCAGTGGTCTAAACGAGACTTTGATAAAATTTAGTACCACATGGATGAGAGGTAGCTTACATAAACGCAATACGATGATTGTATAGTGTCATACTAATAGTTACCCTAACCTGTTGAATATTTGACTTTTATTCTGTCAACTTTGGAGTGATGTTCGTTATGGTTGTGGAGTCGGAAGGCTACAATGCACTGATTGAGTACTTTACATTGCATTTGTATTTGTTTGAATCGAATATTGGTGAAGTGGGCCAAGAGACCATTGAGGATGTTGTCATGGATATGATAGCGTCTAACTTAATGGCGGTATTCGGTCAAAATCCGGATCTAGAGAGTAACTTTCGCTTTAAGTTGATGCAGGAAGCAGACAAAGTGATGGAAGATTTGAATGAGGTTTTATCATCAGTTTGGCAATCATGTCCAACCAATGAGCAAATTGCGTTTTTAGAAGACTATATCAGCTTAGTGAAAAACCTCTTTGATTCAGCCATTGCTGAAAATATCGCCTGATAGTGTTGCGTAATTTCGACGCTGGTTGGGCGATAAATGAATAAATGCGATTTGATCTACAGATGAAATAAAACTGTCATGGAATAACTTTACTTTATGGGTTGGAATCAAGTTCACGGTTCTGACTTTATAGGGTAAAAGGATGTTAATAAAGAAAAAAATAAAAGCTATACCAAACGAGAAAGAGCGATTTTCTTTAACCGCGAGTATTAAAGCGGTATTGTGTTTATTTGTTGTCATTTCTGCATTGCTCTCTTTGTCTGGAGCACATGGCCTCAATAATATATCTGCGGAATTTGAACTGTTATCCCACCAAGCCCTACCAGTATCTAACCACAGTACCCACATTGTGAAAAATGCGCTGCTTATTCAACACAGCTTATTAGAAGCAGTAAATAGTCTAGACCAAGATGAATTAGATGCAGCTAATGCGTTATTTACACAGAATGTGCAAGCGGTTCTTAACGCCATTGCAACGTTAGAAACGTTATCACTGCAACAGAATATCCCTTGGCTACAAAGGGAAACAGATCAACTGAGAAGTGAGCTGGGTCATCTTGTTGAGATAGCTGGTGATGTTATGCATTATCAAAGTGAGCTCCTTTCTCATGAAATAGAGGTTAGCAAGGCCAAGCCAACGATGGATTATGCGATCTCTTCTATTCGCTCTGAAATGGTACGTATTGGAACAGAGCTGTATGCTGGACAGCCTGATGCGATCAACCATCTTAATAATTTTATTAACCATTCTTTAGAAATGGCTAGTCTGCTAACTAGTTTGTTATCAGAAACAGGACTGAACCAAGCAATTGAGTACAAAAGAAACTTGAGAGCGACAAACTTGGCAGGCATGAACTATGCGTGGCAAGAGTTACTGCGCATCGACGATTCATTAGCACAGTATCCTAGCTTATCGATGCCCATGGAGATGGTTCATGCACTATTTGAGAAACAGGCTATTGTCGATACCAAGTTAACCATGCTGAAATTACGACAGGATCAATCAGTGCGTAGTGAAGAAATGGAGACAGTACTTGATCGGCTCATGATGAATATTGACTCTATAGCTGGCGAATCACAGCTTCTAATCTTGGACGCACAACAAGGTGTGCTAACCGTCAATCATCAAGCGTTACGTTTATTAATTGGGTTGTCTGGGATTGGGTTGTTGGTGGCATTTGTCAGTGGGGCGTGGCTTAAACGGTTAGTCTCGAATGCGTTAAGAGATATTGATGCCACGATTACTGCTTTAAGCCAAGGTGATCTCTGTGTTAAAGCGAATGAAAATGCACCAAGAGAGTTTTCACAAT
The DNA here is from genome assembly GCF_047250365.1 of Thaumasiovibrio clandestinus. Lineage (NCBI taxonomy): Bacteria > Pseudomonadati > Pseudomonadota > Gammaproteobacteria > Vibrionales > Vibrionaceae > Thaumasiovibrio > Thaumasiovibrio clandestinus. The sequence continues at coordinate 34,140 of NZ_JBLBVL010000001.1, read as the reverse complement.
TAGCTAGGCACTTAAACCGGTCTATTTCTAACGATAATCGTTCAGTAAAAGCGCTGCTAGCGAATAGTAAAGAATTGCTTTCGGCCTCTTCCAAGAGTTTATCAGCCGCGAACACTTCACAGCGTGTCATTAACGAACAAGCGGTTGACTTAACATCAGTATCGTCTGCTATTTCTCAGTTAGAAGCCTCTGTTAGTGACATTGTCACTAGTACTATAACGTCTGAACATGAAGCTGAGCAGGCAAGTACGTTAGTCTGCGAGGGTGTGGCGGTAATTGGCGAGAGTATGAAAAAGCTGAAGGAACTGGATGAGCAGTTTGCGATAAACGAGCAACGTATGCTTGCACTCGACCAGCATGTTCAACAGATAACTGATGTTGTTGAATTGATTAGTAACATTGCGGGAAACACAAACCTATTAGCCTTGAATGCAGCCATTGAAGCTGCACGGGCTGGCGAGCAAGGGAGGGGGTTTGCCGTGGTCGCTGATGAGGTGAGAAAGCTCGCGTTGCAAACGAATGATCAAACAAACACAATTCGCGCCACGATCGATAAATTACATCAAGCAGCTTCTGACGCCAATGATGCGATGAAAGCCAGCCGAGAGGAAATGATCGAAACTGTTCACTTATCTGAAAATGTCGACCAGGCAATGAATCAGATTAATACGATCATTGCGACGATGAATACAACCATTGTTACAATTGCGACAGCGACTCACCAACAGCAACAAGCGTCAGCGGAAGTGGGCCGTTCCGTTAAGCAAATAACGCATCAAGCGAATGTAAATAGTGAACAGTTAGTGCAGTTATTATCTGGGGCACAGCAAGTAGCGAAGGTAGCAAAAGCACAAAACTTACTGCTCCAACAATATCAGATTTAACGCTTAGGCTTCCTTATCCTACTAAACGCCAGTATTATGCTGGCGTTTTTAGTTTTGGAACCCGAGATATGAAAGTTCATGCTGTCCATCGGCTTTATGAAGAGCGTTTAGCACGTGCAACAAAACCATTTAATGCCCGAGGGGCAAATGTACCTCGTTGCCGTTCTTGTATGGTTCATTCGCGGCTTTGCATTTGTTCACATAAACCGAATGTACAATCACAGGCAGCATTTTTGCTTATTATGTTCGATGATGAGGTTCTAAAACCGAGCAATACCGGACGATTGATAGCAGACCTGTTTGATGACTGCTTTGCGTATATTTGGTCTAGAACCAATCCAGAGTCGGCATTGCTGAACTTGCTAGCCGATCCTCAGTGGCAGCCTTATGTTATTTTTCCAGCGGAGTATGCACCAGATAGAGAAAGTAAAGCCATTGCATTAGAAGAGGGCAAGCGACCCTTGTTTATTTTGCTTGATGGCAGTTGGCAGGAGGCAAAAAAAATGTTCAGGAAAAGCCCATACTTGGATCAGTTTCCATTGCTTTCGGTATCTCCCAACGAGCTATCTCGCTTTAAGCTAAGAGAAGCATCTAAGGACAATCAATTGGCAACCGCTGAAGTGGCGGCGAGAATCGTTGATCGCTTGGGAGAGCCCGATAATGCAGCAACGTTAGATCTGTGGTTCGATGTATTTCGAGAGCATTACCAAACAGGGAAACGCCAGCGGCAACTTCCACCAAATGGTGCGCTTTCACGTTTGGCTGAGCACATTGCCAGTTTGGCCTAAGTGTTGTGGGAGTCTGTATTCAGTTTATTTTCATTCGATAGATAGGGTTGCTTCAACTATGCTTCACTCGAAACGACGAAGAGAGGAGAGGCATTGTGGGTATTATTTCTTGGATCATATTAGGCTTGATCGCTGGTGCGTTGGCAAAATGGTTAATGCCGGGTAACGATGGTGGTGGTTGGGTTATGACCATGCTGCTTGGTATTGGTGGCTCATTTGTTGGTGGCTTTCTCGGTTCATTGGTTGGTCTAGGTACGGCTGGTGGGCTGAGTTTTGGTAGCATTATTAGTGCGACGATTGGCGCATTCATTTTGCTGTTTGTCTATAATCGCTTTGTGCGTTGAACTGAGTTTGCCATTGTATGTAAATAACTGCACGGCATATTGTCGTGCTTTCTTTTATTACTTGCCCGGTATTGTTTATTGTTATTTCGGTAAACGAAGCGTTTACAATCGAAATCTTGTTGCGTGTTAATGCGAAGTGTCTTCCAAACTGTTGAATAAAGCAGCGGTCTCAGCCATATTGCGAAAAAGAGAAGGTATCTTTGCCCTAAATCACAGTTTGCGTAAAGTCGTTTAGGGATAATCGCGCTAATTTTGTGATTTATTTTATGTATTTCAGGGAGAACAAAATGTATTACGGCTTTGATGTAGGTGGAACAAAAATTGAATTTGGTGCGTTTGACCAAGAATTGAACCGCGTAGCAACAAAACGCGTACCGACACCTACAACTGATTATCGTGAACTGATTGTGACGATCGCGACCATTGTTCGCGAAGCCGATGCAGAGTTTGGTTGTGAAGGAAAAGTAGGACTAGGCCTTCCGGGAATGGAAGACGCAGAAACAGGTGATGTTTTAACGGTGAACATTGCTGCTGCAAAAGGAAAGCCATTACGCAAAGATCTCGAAGCCGAACTAGGCCGTGAGGTTAAAGTCGAGAATGATGCAAACTGTTTCGCATTATCAGAAGCATGGGATGAAGAGCTGCAAGGTGCGAATGCGGTTGCTGGGCTTATCATGGGAACTGGCTTTGGTGGTGGTTTAATTTATAGCGGAAAAGTTTTTTCTGGAAGAAACCATGTTGCAGGTGAAGTTGGTCACATGCGTTTGCCGATTGATGCGTGGTTTCACTTAGGTGAGAACGCTCCGCTGTTTGATTGTGGTTGTGACAATAAAGGTTGTTTAGATAACTATCTGTCTGGTCGCGGCTTTGAAATGCTGTATGCTCACTACTATAAAGAATCACTTAAAGCGATCGACATCATTAAGAACTTCCAAGCAGAAGAAGAGAAAGCGGTCGAGTTCGTTGATATGTACCTTGAGCTTGTTGCTATCTGCTTTGCCAATTTGGCCACAGCGCTAGACCCAGATGTTATTGTGTTAGGTGGCGGTTTATCTAATTTTGATGAATTGTATCGCCAGGTTCCTGCGCGTATGCAAAAGCATTTATTGTCTGTTGCTAAGCCTCCTAGACTATTAAAAGCAAAGCATGGTGATTCAGGTGGTGTACGTGGTGCAGCCTTTTTGAATATCGCCTAAGCCGATATATTATACCTAAGAGTGTTATTTTTGGGTAATTCAACATAAAAGCTGACTAAGTCAGCTTTTTTAATATCTTTTGTTTGCGAAGAATGCCGCCTTTTGCCATTATCTCCCTGTTTTTAGCTGTGTGAGTGTTTACATGGAAATTCGAATTCCTACTACATCAGACGCAATTTTTAAAAAGTTGCTGATGACGTTGCTACTGTTCACTGTCACGATTATTGTTTGGCATAGGTCGGGAGGTGCACAACGAGATCTTGTCATTAAACCGCCAGAATGGCGATTCACTAAAATAGACGATAGCTTGCAAGGTGGTAATTCAGAGGTAAGTATTGTTCAAAAAGAGGAGGGGGCTAGTATATCTTGTACATTAAGGGTTGGCGCGACCTATCCGTTTTGTGAAATTGCTATTGTTCCAGAAAAAGAGGGAAAAGGAATCGACTTAAGTAACTACTATTCAATGAGTTTGGATGTAGATTACTATTCGGTTGAGCCAAACGAACGCATTCGTGTTTATTTAAGAAACTCTCACCCGGCTTATACCAAAGAAGATGATCCAGTTTCACAGAAATTTAATGCTATTGAATACGCACCTGGTATTAATCAAGGCATTAACGTTATTCCTCTTAATGCTTTTCATGTTTTATCGTGGTGGATTGCAGACTATAACATCGATTTGGAACATGCTGGACCAGACTTAAGCAATATTACGCATATTGAAATAGCCACAGGCAGTTATGTCAATTTGGGAGAATACACACTGTCGCTAAATGGAATTACGTTTCATGGTTATTGGATAACTGAAACTGAATTATTTAAGGTTTTGGTCATTTTATGGATCAGCTGTGCAGTGGTTTTTTTGTGTTATGAGTACTTGCATATTCGTTCTAATTTCACATTAACCGCACAGCGTGAAGCAAGGCTAAGAATGACGAACCTGAATCTTAGCATGCAAGCCAAAAAGTATGCCGCGTTGGCCGAACGGGATACATTGACAGGCATTAAAAATCGAGCAGCAGTCCAAGAGTGGTTAGATCAAGTGGTGGAACAAAGTAATAGCCACCACCGCCCATTTTCTGTCATTTTTATTGATTTAGACCATTTTAAGGCAATTAATAGTCGTTATGGGCATTTTTGTGGTGATGACGTTTTACGTCAGTTTTGTCGTTTAACACTTGGTTTACTTGATATACACGATGTTTTTGTCCGCTGGGGAGGCGAAGAGTTTATTATCTTTTGCCCCAACAGAGATATTGAATCAGCAACCGAGTTGGCAGAGAACATCCGTTATCAAGTTCTACACCATGAGTGGCCAGAGAACATTTCAATGACATTGAGTGCAGGGGTTGCACAGTTAGAAGGCGAAACAGCCAAAGAGCTGATTCAGCGAGCCGATGATGCGCTATACAAAGCTAAAGAGGCTGGAAGAAACCGAGTTGCAATAATGTCACCTTATCAACGTGTTTCTTCGTAGATTATTGAGTAGTGTGAAATAAAAAAGGCTACCCTGTTTAGGGTAGCCTTTATTTTAAGCAAGACTTAGCGAGTGTGACTTAGGCACTTTTCAATGGCTTCAGCCATTAGTTCTGTTGCTGTTTCAGTACATGGTGGCAGCGAATGTTTGGTGGCATCGATAGGTGTTACTCGATCGCCCCACTGGATAATACCGGCTCCCCACGTTAAACCTGCTCCGAAAGCGGCTGTAAGAATGGTATGTCCCGGTTGAATTTTCCCTTGTTCTACCGCTTCGCACAGCGCGATAGGGACGGTGGCAGCGGAGGTATTGCCATACTTTTCTATATTAACAAAGGCTTTATCTAGGGGAATCTTGGCGTAATCACACAGTGCTTCAATGATACGCAGGTTGGCTTGGTGTGGGATCACAACATCAATCTGGCTACTCTCAAGTTTTGCTTCCGTTAATACATGGTGCGCTGCTGCTGTCATTCCTTTTACAGCACGGCGAAAGATTTCGCGACCAATAAAATTAAACTCGAAGTAACCAGCCATGGGATCAAAGCGTTGCATGGTAGTACCAAACTTAGGCACGCCAAGAATATCTCGACCTTGTGGGTCACAGCCTAATTTCGCTTGCTGTAAACCACTCACTTCTTCACTTTGACTTAGAACGACAGCACCAGCACCGTCTCCAAATAGGACAGCGGTATCACGTTTACTCCAATCGAGGAACCAGCTGAGCCTTTCAGCGCCAATAACCAGCGCATGACGATATTGTCCTGCTTGTAGCATGCGGGTAGCGGTTTCTAAACCGTAGAGAAAGCCTGTGCAAGCGGCGTTTTGATCAAAGGCGGCAGCGTTGTGCGCCCCAAGTGCCAGTTGTACCTTGGAGGCAATGTTTGGGATTAGCGTGTCAGGTGAACAGGTCGCAACAATAATCAGATCAATTTCTTCTGCATTAACACCAGCACAGGATAGGGCATCTTTAGCAGCGTGCTCGGCAAGAACAGAGGTGTCGACGTGGCTGATTCGACGTTCGGTGATTCCGGTACGGCTACGAATCCATTCATCACTGGTATCTACAAACTGACTCAGTTCTTGGTTACTTAAAATAGTTGGTGGAACGCATTTACCCCAACCAGTGATCTTCGCATACTTCATAACAATCCTTAATTGTGCCTTTTATGAAATGATCAACTGCTTTGGTTATAAACTCAAGGTTTGAACCGACATATCTGGCAAAATACTGTTGCTATTTTAGCCCTTCGGAATTGTTCAATATGAAGTAGTGTTGATAGCGAAAAATTGTAATCCCTTCCTGTCTCTAACTAAAGCAGCGTCGGAAAAGTTTAAGTCGGAGGTAAGCAAATTTGTCACACAGATCCAATATTGGTGCAATTTGCACCAATATTGCGCTATCAGTAGCAGTGTATACGTTCTAAATACGTATTGTCTTTCACTCTATTTTGATACTCCAAAGGGGTGACGTTCACTAACTTTTTAAACTCTCTGAGAAAATGGGATTGATCACTGAATCCGAGGTCGACGGCAAGCTCAGAAAAGGTCAGGTCGTGACAATGGTTAATATCATAAACTGCTGATTGGCAACGAATTGCACGACTGAACCCTTTCGGAGTTAGACCAATATCATTCTTAAACATACGTTGTAGCGTGCGCGAGGTATAACCAGAAAAGCGTTCTAAATCCTGAATTTGAATATTTCCTTTGTGCTGACGAATCTTTGTAATGATCTGATTGGTTAACTCAGAGGTTTTTCGTCGCTGTTTTTTCTTTAAAAACTGCTTTGCTGCACTGATTTGTGTTGAAAAGTTATCGCTGTTTATCACTTGTTCGAGTAGGAACTCTGAGTCTTTCGTAACATCATGTAGATCAAATTCATGCCCAATAAGATCTTGAGCAGAAATGGCTAAAAAGTCTGGGAATATACCTGGCGCAAAACGGAAGCCGAAGTATCGGTGTCCGGGTTCGAACGCGACGGCCCCAGCTTCTAACCTTGTTCCACAAACCTGTCCAGTAGGTGAATTTGCATCACAGTCAAACACAATATCTATACAGCCATCTGGTATTGCTATCGTCGTTTCTTGAGAGAAGCCAGCTTTAAAACTGTAGAAGTGGGAGATCTCTGGGTTGTCGGGCGATAAATGCGTAAGAAACTGCTCTGAACTTAGGACAAAAAAAGGTTGTTTTGAGTGAATACCTGAAATACTTGATAGCAATGATGAAGCAGACATATCTAGCCCTCTAATCCTTGAGTGATAAATACTTAAAGCAAAGTAGATGCCAACTTGTTCACCGATGATGCATAGGCCAATGTCGCAAAAATACAATACACATTTAGTGTCGAACAATAGTATCGAAAGCAGCTGCTCTACGAATACCCCAGCAATCGGCACGATAACGGTCAGGCGAATATGGGTATATGAGCGAGGCAAGAAGCCAAAATTAACTATATGGATATGGTGAGAATATGTCAGATAACACAAAGATAGATTTTATATACCTTTCTGAACAAGACATGATTAAAGCGGGCGTAACTGATATGTCTGGCTGTGTCGATACCATGGAAGAGATGTTCGTCCTTCTTCAAAAAGGGGACTATCGTATGGCGGGCCCAAATAGTGATTCACACGGTGCGATGGTGACTTTCCCGGAAGAGTCTCCTTTCCCGAATATGCCAAAGCCAACCGCGGATCGACGTTTAATGGCTATGCCAGCCTACCTAGGTGGTGACTTTCAAACATGTGGTGTTAAATGGTACGGCTCCAATATTGCCAATCGTGAGAAAGGCTTACCGCGTTCCATTCTCATGTTCATTCTCAATGATATCGAAACTAGTGCGCCACTCGCCTATATGTCGGCAAACTTACTTTCCGCCTACCGTACCGGAGCCATCCCAGGTGTCGGGGCTCGCTATCTTGCGCGTAAAGACGCGAAAGTGATTGGTCTTCTAGGGCCTGGCGTCATGGGAAAAACGACGGTAGCTGCTTTTATGGCTGCATGCCCAGATGTTGATACGATCAAAATCAAAGGTCGAGGTAAAGCAAGCCTAGATAGCTTTATTACTTGGCTTGCCGTTGAATACCCGCAGATCATAAACGTTCAGATCGTCGATACCATCGAAGATGTTGTGCGCGACTCAGACTTAGTGACCTACTGCAATTCCGGAGAAACCGGAGACCCAATGACTTATCCGGAAGTGAAACGCGAGTGGGTGAAACCCGGCGCATTTCTAGCAATGCCGGCGAGTTGTCGACTTGATGAGGGTATGGAAGGTGCAGGCATACGTAAGGTTCTAGATAACACCGGATTGTATGAGGCGTGGTTCGAAGAAGTACCGAAGCCTGCTCATAATCATATTCCACTTGTGGGCATGCGCTTCATGGACGCCATTGAAGAGGGCAAATTAACGAGCGATGAGCTTGAAGATCTCGGCGATATTGTCGCGGGTGTTACCCCTGGTCGTGAAAGTGAAGATGAAATTGTCGTGTTATCTGTTGGCGGTATGCCCGTGGAAGATGTTGCGTGGGCAACCAAGATTTATCGCAATGCGGTTGAAAAAGGTATTGGGGTTTCTCTAAACCTCTGGGATGAGCCGGTACTTAAATAAGGAGGTGCAGGATGAAACGCATCAATTATTCATCAGGGTCTCCACTCGAAGAGTTTGCTGGTTATTCCCGAATGGTCAAGATAGGCAATAAAATCCATATTGGCGGTACTACTGCTGTCCAGCCGGACGGCTCTGTTTTCGGCACAACCGCTTATGAGCAGGCGCAATACATTTTCGTCAAATTTATTGCTCTGCTTGAGAGAGCAGGGGCGGAAGCAAAGGATGTATACAAAGTTAAGGCTTACGTCACCGACATGGCGCAGGCGAAGGATGTCGGTGCGGCATATAGCGAATTTTTTAAGGAGGTTCGTCCGCTGTTCACCATGGTTGAAACCCCGAAACTCAATCGCCCTTGCCAGTTAGTTGAAGTTGAACTCGAAGCGATGCTTGGCTGCGAAGTTTGCGCCGAATAAGTGACAACAACTACGGAGAGCCCTCTGTAGCTGTAAGGAGTAAAGTATGTTGAAAAGGTTACATGAAAATAGCCCTACGGCAGATCTCGTGACCATCACCTTTGAAGGTGAGAAGCTGCAGGTTCCGCCGGGTGAGATGGTTTTAGCCTCGATAATGGCAGCGGGAGCGGGCCACAACCGAACCTCGCCGATCAGCGGAGACCAACGCGCGGGATACTGCCAGATGGGAGTCTGTTTCGAGTGTCTTATGGAGATCGATGGTATTCCAAATCAGCAGGCCTGCTCCATTCAGGTGCACGACGGTATGGTCGTTAATCGTCAAGATGGCAAGAAGGTGTCGGTCAATGGTTAACGTTTACGACCTTATTATTATTGGTGCTGGCCCCGGTGGAATAGCAGCGGCGGTCACTGCCGAAAGCCAAGGGCTAAAGACGCTCGTGGTGGATGAACAGCCCGAGCCCGGTGGGCAGATATATCGTTCGATGGAGCGTAGCCACCCTGACAATGCCCAAGTGCTCGGTAAGGACTACTTTGCAGGAAAGCCACTTATTGAGTCGTTTCGCGCATCAAATGTTACCTACATGCCGAACACTACGATTCTGAATATCGCTAAGAACTTCGATGTTGATCTAATGTCTGCCGGGGTCACACAGCGTGTTCGTGGACGAAGGATGTTATTGAGTATCGGTGCGGTTGAACGCCCTGTGCCCATGAAGAACTGGACGCTACCCGGTGTGATGGGCGCAGCCGCCGCGGATATTCTGTTTAAGTCCGCCGATATGGTTCCGGATGGCCCGGTGGTCTTAGCGGGTAGCGGACCGTTATTGTTGTTAGCCGCTTGTCACTTAGTTGACAACGGCGTCGAAATCGCAGCGATGGTCGAAACGGCCAGCTTCATGGATTACGTCAAGGCATCTCCCTTCTTACCTAAAGCTCTATTGCGTATTAGCTATCTTATCAAAGGGTTGCAGATGCGATTGAAGTTGAGACGTGCTGGTGTGCCGCTCTACATCGGCAGCCATGATCTCGAGGTCATTGGTCAGGAGCGAGCCGAAGGGTTGCGTTTTACTTGTCGGGGCAAGCAGGTGGACATCGTTGCAAAAACCATTTTGCTACATGAAGGGGTTGTCCCCAACTTACGCCTTAGTCAATCGCTTAATTGCGCGCATGAATGGTACGAGCCACAGCGTTACTGGCGACCAACACTTAACCTTTGGGGACAGAGCAGTGTGGAAGGCGTTTCGATCGCAGGCGATGCCTCCGGCATTGGTGGCGGGCCGATGGCGGCGGCCAAGGGTCATCTAGCGGCTATCGACAGTGCTTTCAAATTGAACAAGATCAATGAGGCTGAGCGTGACCATTTGGCGCTAGAGCATAAGAAAATATTGAATAAGGAAACCTTGATCCGTCCTTTCCTTGACCATGTCTTTCCACCAAATCATCAAACCCTAAGCCCGATGGATGACGATGTTCTTATCTGCCGCTGTGAAGAGATCACGGCGGGTCAAATTCGTGAAGCGATTGCTCAGGGTGCACGTCACCCAGCTCAAATCAAAGGCAAAACGCGTGCTGGGATGGGGCCCTGCCAGGGGCGCATGTGTGCGGCAACGATGTCGGAAATGATCGCAGAGCGTTGTTCGCTAGATATGTCAGACGTTGGGTCGCTTCGCGTTCGCACACCACTTAAACCTTTAAGTATCCAGCAGTACGCCAATATGGCGTTTAAAGAAAAAAGAGAGACACAATGAAGACAAATGCTGATGTCATCATCATTGGGGGCGGAATCATCGGTTGTGCAACCGCCTACTATTTAGCAAAGAAGGGAAGGTCGGTCATCGTTCTTGAAAAGAGCAAGGTGTTCGGTTACGGCGGCTCTGGTCGAAACGGAGGTGGTGTGCGCCAGTCTGGACGGGACAAACGTGAACTTCCAATGGCGATGTTTGGGGTACAAAACCTCTGGCCGCACCTTTCCGAGGAGTTGGCGACGGACGTGGAATACTATCAGCATGGAAACCTACGTCTGGGCAAAACAGATGAACATATCGACATCCTCAAGGGGTTGACGGCAACGGCGGTCAACCAAGGACTCGATGTGAAGATGATCAGTGGTGAAGAGGTGAGAGAGATCTGCCCACACCTGTCTGATGAGGTGATCGGGGCGAGTTGGTGTCCCACCGACGGGCATGCTAATCCATTGCAAACAACGCTGGCCTTCCACAACAGGGCGTCTCAGCTTGGGGTTCAATTTTTTACCGAGCAGCATGTGCTGTCGCTAGATATGGTGGCAGGTAAAGTGCAAAAGGTCGTGACCACAGCGGGAGAGTTCGCCGCGGACAGAATCGTTCTGGCAGCAGGCCTTGAAAGTAGACGGATCTCTCAAAGTGTTGGCGTTGATGTACCGATGAAGCCGATTGCTCTGGATACGCTTATCACTGATGCGCAGCCGCCGATGTTTTATCAGATGCTGGGTACCGCTATGGCGGACTTTTATGGTCATCAGACGACTCACGGTTCCTTTGTTTTCGGTGGTGGCTCTCCTTTAGATCCAGACCTTATCAATTCCAATACTGACCAAACGCCAATAGAAGCCACCGCAGCAACATGCGAAGGAATTCTTAGTTACCTACCTGCGTTGAAACACGTGAAAGTGGTGCGTAGCTGGGTCGGCATCATTGATTGGTGTGAGGATAAAGTACCGGTTCTCAGTAAGGTAAACGATGTTCCAGGGTTAATTTTGGGGTGTGGACTTTCCGGTCATGGCTTCGGGATTGCACCTTCCGTGGGCACCGTGCTAGCTGAGTTGGCTTGTGATGAGACCCCATCGATCGATATCAGCGGACTCGGCTATGAACGTTTTACTGCTCAAGCTTGATATAGCAACTATTCAGAAGGTATGTCGCAAAAATTCAATACAAGAACGATGGCAGTCAATAGTATCAACACTGAGCTGCCAGTCAGTCTTCTCGATGCTTGGAAAGAATCCAAGCTCGGTGACGCCCAAGGAAGTAGGGCGCAAGCTAACTTAAACCAGTCCGGTTTAGCTGCTTGTAACGTGAGTGCTTAAGTTAAGCACTCAAAATATGTAAAGGAGATACATAATGGGTACTAACCTCAAAAAGGTCCTTGGATTTTGGTCGTGCTTCGCGGTTGCTGTTGGTTGCGTCGTAGCGTCGAGTACACTGGTTTCACTTGGCCAAGGGATGGGCATTGCGGGCGGTGGCTTTGTTATCGCAATGGTTGCGGCTTGGTTGCTGCAACATTTTTCCGCGCAAAGCTATGCTGAGCTAGCATGTATGATGCCTGCATCTGGCGGCATTCGCACATACACGCGTGTTGCAATGGGGGCTCTACCCGCTGTTGTCGCCACGTTACTTGGCTATCTCGTGCCAAACTTGTTGGCTGCGCCTGCTGAACTAACGGTTGCAGGGTCAGTGCTGACCGAAACCTTCTTCCCAAGTCTGTCACCTGTTTTACTCGGCGGGCTAATATTGGGCTTTCTAATGGTGATGAACATTGTTGGGGTCGATATTTTTGCGCGGCTGCAAATAGTATTCACGCTTACAATGATCATTTCGATCGCGCTGTTAGGTCTGATTGGGCTAACTGGAATAGGTGCGTTGCCCGCACCAGAAATAGAAAAGATTCCTTTTAATGCGATGGGCACCGGTGTGTTTAGCTTAACGGCCTTGGCCATTTGGTTATATATCGGTATTGAGTTTGTAACCCCGTTAGCTCAAGAAACCAAAAAGGCAGAAAAAAACATCCCACGCGCAATGATAGCTGGCCTTGTGGTTATTTTTGCGGTGAACCTGGTGTACGGCTTTGCTTCATTGAAGTACGTACCTGCAGAGCAACTTGCTTCTTCGAATCACCCGCACATTGATATGGCCTTCGCGATACTCGGTAAACCTGGCATGATCTGGATTTCCATCGTTTCTATTTTTGCTAGTGCCAGCACCATTAATACCGTGATTGGTGTTGTGCCACGCATGCTGTATGGAATGGCTTTAAGCCATGAGTTACCTAAGGCATTTCGTAAGATTCACCCTAGATTCCGAACACCTTGGATTGGCATTCTGTTTATGTCCGGAGGCATTGCTGCATTTTTCTTTGGTGGCATCGTTAATTCGCCGAATCTGATTGTGTATATTTTGTCGGCATGTTGTGCGTGGTTATTCTGTTACATTATTGCTCACCTTAATGTCATCATTTTAAGGTTCCGCTACCCGAAGGCTCGTCGTCCATACAAGACTCGCTTTTACCCCATTCCACAGATCCTTGGTTCGTTGGGAATTGGCTATAGCATATTGAATATCGCTCCCGTTCCTGAGATGGCAGAGGCAATTTACAATCTGGTTGGAATAATGGTTGTGTTGACTCTGGTATATGCCGTTCTTTGGCTGAAGTTCGTCGTTAAGCAGCCCTTGTTTCAACCAATGGGCATGAAAGAAGCTCAGGTTGAGTGGAAAAAAGTTAACGATGATCTGGTGCCAACAGGCATTCAGGCCACATTTGGTATTGAACCGGAACCGCGCACGAAAGTAGCGCATTCACAGGCTTAAATTTGTTAGAGAGGACGACATTATGTTTTTAGTTAAAGCAATTATCCGCCCAGAAAAAATGACCGACGTTACTAACGCACTTGCCGATATGGATATTCAAGCCATGACTAAGGTGCCAGTTATTGGTCGGGGTAGACAAAACGGACTTAAGGTTGGCGACATTTGTTACAAAGATTTGCCGAAAGAGATGATCTTAACCGTGGTCGACGATTACATGAAAGATGATGCGGTTCAGACAATTATAAGGGCGGCTCGTACAGGCGAGGGAAATCGAGGCGATGGTCGTGTATTTGTCATTCCAGTGGCGGAGTCTTATAACATCCGTACTGGAGATCAGGACGACGAGTAGTCAATAAGGAAAAGAGGTAGAGTCTTATGAGTGCAAAACCCAATGCCTTTAAAATGGCCCAGTCTGCTGTTTACAATAACGCCTTAGCATTCTCCCCATACTGGGGAGAGGCTAAGCAGTCAGATGAAGGTACTATTATTTTTAATCGCTTGCCTGATGGGCTAGAAACCCTGCAGATTAAACCGGAATTCAGAAAGCGGTGGATGGGCGGTACGTGTGCATTGAACATTCTTTTCTCCCGTCCAACAGCAGATGCATGCCAAGGCAAGATAGTGTTCAAAGGTGCACGAGGGGGCGTTTTTACTGGCAATGTTAATGAAGGCTTTTGTACTCGGCTATTATCGGCATTAGATGCCGATGATGAGCTAAAAAAGACGCTACTTACCGTTGATCTTGATAGCTTATATATTGATATAAAAGATGGTGTGGCTGAATGTACCTTAACCCCCTATGGGGGCGGTATCGCCTATATGGTAATACCTCCGGTCCGAACCGCTATCCCTCTTCCTTCAGATCAAACGTTGCCAATGACTCAGGCGCTTAAGAAAATTAGCGAGCACATTTGTCTCATGGTATAGCTTTGTCGTTACATTGGAGTACAAACGACAAAACTTACCTGAGAGACTACAGTCTCATCGAGCATTGCTAGCCCCCTTTGTCTGACGTATCGACGTATTATTGAATTGGTAGATATACTTCGGTCAAGAGATCACACTCATCCACTTCATGTACAAAGTTTTGGTAGCGGAAGAATACAGGGAACTCTCTAAGTTCTTCCCCACTTGCTGGCAGCCATTGTTGATATAGCTGGTAGATAGTCTCTCCAATCGTATCTTGGCTTCCTTTATGTAATACCATGGCGCAACGTCCAGCTGGAATAGTTCCAGCTTTTACGCCGAACTGGTTTTCAGGCACTTCTCCACTATGGCTGCCACAGATATCAAATCGAAATTCTTCTTCAGGCATCTGGCTTGGGTCACCATAAGGAATACCGAACGTTTTGCTGGTTTTAATTGGTGAAAGTCCTGTCGATTTTCGCCATTGAATAAACTTAGCTGCTGTTTCAAAAACTCGTTGTGGGTTTCCTTGGTGAATAACAAAAGCAATAGGTTGCTCAGCAAAATCTACAATATTTACATCCACGATTATCTCTCCTGTGTTAGGTGGACTAAATTCATACTTTGAGTGCCACTGCGGCCACTCTGGCTGGGTTCTGAATTGCGACGGCGTTTGCCCAAAAGTTCTTAAAAACGCCCGACTAAACGCTTCAGAGCTATCAAATTGCGCTTCAAATGCGATGTCCGTAATCGTTATGTTGTTTTCAAATGTTAAACGAAATGACGCTCGTTTAAGCCTTGCTAACAGAACATATTGAGCTGCGCTAATCCCCATAAATGCAGAGAACACTCGCTGAAAGTGATACTTAGAGCAAATTGCAATCTGGCTCAGTAGCTCCAAACTCAACTCATGGTCAAGATGAGTATCGATATACTGACAGACTGTTTGAATTTGTTTTTCTCGACGCTTGGCAGCTCTTGTCATGGGTTAAACTGTCTCAAATCAGAAGGTGTGAACATAGTATGGTTATCCTGCTAGGGTTACATGACCGAAGTTGCGCTTTTCTATGATATCGATACTTGCTTGAAAGGGGTGAGTGAATTAGGCCGCCAGATTAGAGATTTGCGATATCTCTAATAATTCATGAGTTGCTAATTTAGTGAGGCTACTGACTCAGAATTGTCGTTCTTTGGAGTTAGCTCGAACGTAACTTACATTTGCCCCAAAACAAGTTTGGACTCATGATCATCAGATTAACTTAAGTGAGACTTTGCTCAATTTATGTCTCGCAGTATAATCTCATGATTGCATATTGATGATTGTGTTTGAGGCTACCAAGTGATATCAAAGATTGTGTATGTACTAATAGTTGTTGTTTGCATATCGTTAGTGTCTCTCGCTATTCTCAAGTACCGTGATAGCGCTGAACTTGTAAAGGAGTGGAACTCTTTAAAGAGTAAGCCAATGAGTCAAGCTATTTTTAGTAAAGAGTTGATTAAAGACTTGCCAGATGCGGCTAAGCGATATTTTAAATTTGCAATTAGTGAAGGAACACCTCTTTTTCCTCATGCTGAAATTGATATGAAAGGTGAGTTCAGCTTAGGTTCTAAAGAATCTCCAGAATATATGACTATGTCAGCTAGCCAGATTCTTGCCGCTCCAGAAGGCTTCATTTGGCAGTCACGATTTGATAGTAAGCTGCCTATTTCTGGATCAGATTCTAGTAAGTGGACCCGTTTTAATCTGCTTGGTTTATTTCCAGTAGCACGTGCTGGCTATAGCTTAGACCATAGAAGATCTGCTTTTGATAGGTATATGGCTGAGTCTGCATTTTGGACTCCCGGATTTTTGTTACTTCACCCGGATACAGTGTGGCATGATGTGGGCTCTGAACATATGAAAGTAACTCTTAATCATGAAAACATGTCTATAACGCTTAACTTGCTGATATCTGAAACCGGAATGCCTGTTGAAATACACTTTAATCGGTGGACGAATGCGAACCCCGAAGGGAAGTATCGAAGTCAGCCATTTGGTGGGAAGTTATCTGATTTTCGTGATATTGGAGGTTATAAAATCCCGTTTTATGTTGAAGCTGGGAATATGTATGGAGAATCAGAGTACTTCCCATTTTTCAAAGCGCAAGTCACCGATTTTCGCTTTATAACCGCGACGAATTAGAAAGCTAAGTTGAATTAGAGCACTCAACGAACTCCTCTGTGGTGGATGAGTTGCTTTAGCCGATCTAAAAGAGGTTCTGCAATACCTGAGATTATTCGTCAAATGCTAATTTAGCAAAACCACTGACACACTTTTGTCCAAAAGTTTGTTGCGCGGGGTTATGGTGACAACTTGAACAGTGGCGGTGTGATTGTATGATGCTAAGGAGTCACTATAAGGAGGAGTATATTCATAGCATAGCGCTGGCTAGCAACAAAATGTCGAGAATTGCTTTGATCGACTTGGTGAGATAGTTGAGACTTTCGGGGTGATTTTCTCAGGTTTTGGTTAGAGAAAGGGCTTTTTGTTGATCTCATGATTCATAAAATAAAATTAAGTCTTGAATGTTAAAGTGCAAAGTAAGCCCATTGTTCTTTAATAAGCCTTCGGAGATGGAAGCGCTAGGGTAGCGGTTGTTCAGGGGGAAGAGCAGGTTTCTCAGTTGTCTCGATAATTTCTTGCGTGTCGATAGTTTCTGGCGTGTCGGTATCATCACTGGCTTCGATGAGTTCATCGCTATCAATTGGAATGGGGTCGCCAAGAAATTTAGGTTGCTTATCGAGGACGTAGACATCAAGCAGGGCATTCGCCCTTGCAAGTACTTCCCTTAGTCGAATTTTAAACCCTGCGTAGCCTCCCGGCATCGGAGCAACAAAACAGATAGCATCAATATCATAATGCTCAGCAATAAATAGGGCACGTTCACAGTGAAAGCGCTGTGTAATGATAACTAATTCATTGGCTTCGAAGATCTTGTTTGCTCTAACAACAGAATCTAGCGTTCGAAAACCCGCATAATCAAGAACGATATCTTTTTCAGGGATGTCTGCCTTGAGGAAATCTCGTTTCATGGTCCATGGTTCGTTGTATGAACGATGGGCATTGTCACCACTTAACAATAATGTGTGCACTTTGCCTGCTTTGTATAACGCAAGCGCACTGTCTATTCGATGCTGATAAAACCAATTTAGTGTCCGGCCTATGTATTTACTGGTTCCAAGCACCATGCCTATGCGGCGTTCTGGAATGTCGTTGATGTTGTCATAGACATCATGTCGGTATCGAAAGCTGATCCACTGATCAAGAGAGATTAACGCTGCACCGCCGGATAGAATCATCACGAGAAAAACAAGTAAAGTATGACGCAAATGAGTAAGAGTTAGGTACTTCATTGAGTTAATGTGCCTTGTGAATCAGCATGCGATTTAGTGAAAACTCATTGCAGTATAATCTTATTTCGTGTTTGAGCGAAGTAACATTTTGAATTATAACAAAATGAAAAAGCCACCTTGCGGTGGCTTCAATTCGTATGCGCTTAAGCGGAATTAGAAAGATGTACGCTTATAACGGCGGTACAGTGGCTTCCAGAAGTTTTGTTCAATTTTCTCTTTTAAGCGTTCATCGGTGTTCTTGGATGCTTTGCCCTGTAACATCGCTTGTTTTGCGACTGCAAAAGCAATGTGCTTCGAAACATGATGAATGTCTTCTAGTGGCGGTAGTAGGGCACCTTCACCAGATAATGCCATCGGAGAGCATTCCGCAAGTGCTCGGCTTGCTTCCATCAACATTTCGTCGGTAACACGGGTTGCATTAACAGCCAATACGCCTAGACCGATGCCTGGGAAGATGTAGCTGTTGTTACACTGTGCGATAGGGAAACGCTTACCGTTGTAGCTCACTGGTTCAAATGGGCTACCCGTTGCAACTAAAGCGTTACCGTCTGTCCAGCGGATAATGTCTTCTGGCGTTGCCTCTACGCGACTTGTCGGGTTAGATAGAGGGAAAACAATCGGCTTTTCACAATGCGCGTACATCTCTTTGATGACATCTTCACTAAATAGCCCTGGTACGCCAGAAACACCAATCAGAACGGTTGGTTTTGCATTTCGCATGACATCGATCAGTGAAATACCGCTATCATCAGATGCCCACCCATCAACAATATTTTGTTTTTGAACGAGTTTCTTTTGAAAATCTAGAAGGTTTGGCATCTTATCTGTCAGAAGACCCCAACGGTCAACCATGAAGATACGCTCACGCGCTTGGGCTTCCGTTAAACCTTCAGCAACCATTTGCGCGATAATAGCTTCGGCAATACCACAGCCAGCAGAACCTGCACCAACAAATGTAACGGTTTGATCAGATAGTTTTTTGCCTGCAGCACGGCTTGCTGCTAGTAGAGAGCCGACTGAGACTGAAGCGGTACCTTGAATATCATCATTAAAGCAGCAGAAACGATCTTTGTATTCTTCAAGAAGAGGCATTGCATTCTTTTGAGCAAAGTCTTCAAACTGAATCAACGCTTCTGGCCAACGGCGTTTAACCGCTAGCATGAACTCTTCTACAAATTCGTTGTATTCGTCACCGCTGATTCGAGGATGGCGCCAACCCATGTACATTGGGTCTGATAGGCGTTGCGGGTTATTGGTACCTACATCAAGCACAATTGGTAGCGTATAAGCTGGGCTGATACCACCACATGCGGTATAAAGTGCCAGTTTACCAATTGGGATGCCCATGCCGCCGATACCTTGGTCACCAAGACCTAAAATACGCTCACCATCAGTAACAACAATCACTTTTACGTTTTGACGAGAAGCATTGTTAAGCATGTCGTCGATACGGTCACGGTTCGGGTATGAGATGAACAACCCGCGAGCACGACGATAGATATTAGAGAAATTCTCACAGGCGGCACCAACTGTTGGTGTATAGATGATAGGCATCATCTCTGTGATGTGGTTTTGAATAAGACGGAAATAGAGTGTCTCATTGGTATCTTGAATATTGCGTAGATAGATGTGCTTATCTATATCATTTTCAAATTCGCAATACTGCTTGTAAGCACGCTCGGCTTGCTCTTCAATCGACTCGATAGCCTCAGGCAGTAAGCCTTCAAGGTTGAAGAACATACGCTCTTCTGTAGAGAAAGCGCTTCCTTTGTTTAGCAGTGGTGTTTCAAGCAGAGCTGGGCCTGCATATGGGATATATAATGGACGTTTTGAGTTATTCATGAAGGCACGGTTATTGTGTAGAACAGGAGCAAGGATAGTAACGCTAAATGAATATATTGCAAAGCATCAATAAGCTCATTTTATGCAATTTTAATTGTTGTTTTCGTAAATGTGCGATCTAATCCAATAAATTGGCGTAAATGCTGACCAGAAGGGCCAAGATCCCTTCTGAAATGGTTATTAGTGCTTCTGTTTTGTTAACGAATGTCGATAATGCGGCTGGCTTTTCGGTATTGAATTTTCCATCCTTTCCAGTTGGGTAGTTCCCATCGCTTTGGACCAGTCTTACGTTTGCCACTATGGTAAACCACAGTCACACGTTTACCTTTGCCTGCGTACTCTACGTCGAGATTTAGATCGGCTAACTGCAAATAACGAGGATAAAGCGCATCAAAATCTGCACGTTCCCAATCGGGTATCCCTTCAAAAATAAAGTCATCTGCACTGAACATGGCTAAGTCTTCAATATCGTCAAGCTCTAAGGCGATAAGCTGTGTTAATAACCATTGTTCTGGGTCGGTATAGCTCACAGCGTGATGAGGTGAACAGTCTGCCAGTTCCTGATAGAGGTTCCATTGCAGAATGTCGTACTTAATTTTATTGAAAAGCTCCGGAAGCAATTGATTCTTTTTGATCAGTATTAACGCTGCTTCGGCAACATTATTACTATCTGGCGCGGAAGAAATGGTTTCGATAACGCGACCAGCATAGAGACGTTGCTGCTCGACAACCACCTCTCCCTCTCCCTCTTTTACTTGGCTCTTGGTTAATGTTAGTTCGCCCAAGTCATTGTCAATTAATAGGCGCAGTGGGATAGGGGCGCAACAGGTGGCCAAATTCAGTGTCTGCTTTTTACCTTTGCCAGGCAGGTGAAACTGATCAAATACGATGAAGGCGATATCTTGGTCGCGAACGCGGCTTTCTCGTGCTGCGGTCACTTCGCTGTCGCCATTACCCATGGCGTCATGTCGTCGTTGACGGCGGACAAACACCAATTCTGGTGCTGCAGCAATGATGGCATTGAGCCACTTTTCTCGAGGAAGGCGACTGGCAGCATCAAGGTGTGGGAGTGATAATGCCTCACGAATTTGATGAGTATTTTGGCGCGCTTCTCTAATGCTATCTGGGCTTAGCGTTAACTGATCACTGACGTTTCCTCTGACAGCTTGAATCAGACAGTTTGCATCACAGTGTAACGGGTCCCATAGATCTAATACTTCTCTATTTTCTTCATCGGTCGGCAGCGTGTATAAGCGTTGCGGTACACTCAGTGCGCTGGCGAGATCAACCATCGCTTCTTGGGTTGCTTTGTCTGGCATTGCTGTAATTAAGTGAGCAAACAGCGGGTCGATTGGTAAAGGGTAAAGTTTTTCACCGTGTGGGGTGATCGTGCCACTTTCATCAATGGCTGCCATTGCTTGCAGCCGTTCAGTCGCTTGCTCACTGGTTTTAGCGGGTAAAGGTTCCAATAACGGTAAGTCTGCTAATCGGTATCCACAGGCCGCCGCTGCTAACATAGGTTCGATAAGCTCTTCTCGTTGCATATCTGGCGGTGTGACCGCTTCTAATGGAGCGGACGCGCCGTAGAGTCGTACACAAAGCCCATGACTGACTCGTCCAGCTCGCCCTTTTCTCTGCTCTGCGCTGGCTTGAGAGATGCGATGCAAACTCAGCACGGTTCGACCATTGCGCTGATGAGTACGGCGTTCTAAGCCTGAGTCAATGATGAGCGTAACACCAGGGATGGTAAGTGATGTTTCTGCCACGTTGGTTGCTAATATAATGCGCCGATAATCGGTTGGCGGAGCGAGTGCTTTCTGGCGCTCATCGTCACTGACACTGGCGTGTAATGGAATGACATCTGCATTGATGGAAGACAGTATGCTTTGGCATTGTTGGATCTCTTTTCTGCCCGGAAGAAAAACCAGAACATCGCCTTTAGTTTGCGGCATATAGCTGGCTATCGCCTCTTTTACTTTCGCGTCTAGTTGACGGCTATCAGGATCGGTACGAATGTCATGAGCAAAATGAGTAACATCGACATCGTAGCAGCGCCCATGGGCTTTTAAGACTTGGCCGTTAATATAGTCACCGAATTTTTGACTATTGAGCGTGGCAGAGGTGACAACTAAACGGTGTTGGTTGTGTTGTTTTAACAACGAAAGCAGTAAATCTGTATCCCAACGACGTAGGTGCATTTCATCAATAATGACGACATCATAATCTTGAAGTTGATTTTCACTGTACCAACGTAGTGCAACACCGGGTGTAACAAAAACACTTCGAGAGTGAGCCGAGAAATGAGCTTCGAACTTGACGGCATAACCAATACTTTCGCCAACTGACTCTGATTGCTGTTTCGCTAAGTACTGTGCTAATGATGTACACGCAATCCGTCTCGGTTGAACAACTAAGACGCGGCCAGCTTGTTGCGCCCAAATAGGTAGGCGTGTTGACTTTCCAGATCCGGTTTCTGCTTCAACCACGACGTGGTGTTGAGAGAGGGTTGTGATGAATTCATCTTTAAGAATATCAATGGGTAATTGCATGGTAAGCCGTTCATATGTCACGAATGGCTAAAGTGTACATTAGCTGTATCACAGAATGAAATGGAAACGGCGATTGTGCAGTTAATGCAGTAGCTCTTGTATACCGCTGGCAAAATGGCGGATAGTATCAAGATGCTCTTGGCGTAGCTCTTTTGCAATTTCAAAATCGGAGGTAGTGATAAAATAGAAATAGCAAATCAAGCCTATTACTGCCCAAAATAGTACTCTTGTCATGCTAACCTCCTTACTTATTCATTAGCATCTTAGCATGCAGCGTGTAAGGAAAAGTACTGAAAAAGTTGATGGTGCAGCGATGTTGCATGATTCTAATTTTTAATAAAAATTGCTCGGTTTATAATGACGTATTGAGATTAATACACTCTTCATATCATCGAGACAATTAAGGCTTTAATCGACTAAGCAGACTGAACAGACAGCTTAGCGCGGATGTACTCACTGTGGTCGAGGTAGATTAAGTCGGCTACTTGGCGAATAACGGCTTCTTCTAATGGGTCTAATACACCATCAGCATAGGCAACTTGCCACATGGCTTCGATAAGGAGGTAACGTTCGTCCTGCCCAAGTTCGCGTAACTTCGACGTGAAATCGTATAAAGAGATGGCTTTCTCGCTATGACTTTTTGCTTGTTGTAATAACATTGACGCTTCTTGCTCTGTTATGTCTAGCAGCAGTTGTAGCTGGTGGATTTTAGCAAGATGCTCTTTTTCATCAATGGTGTTGTCGGCACGCGACACTTCGCAAAGGAGACTCGCCATCGCTAAATTCATTGTTGGCGTATCAATCGCACCACTACTTGCACTCTCGTTAGCGAGCTGACGAAAAAGAATTTTAAGTTGTTTAAACATTACATTCTATCCACTGATGACTATGGGTTTCTTTATATACCGGATCGTATATATGATGCAAATGGTGGCGGCATCTTGCTTTCCCTTTATAGGCAGTTTTGTTGTTGACTAAATACGCGCTATTGCCCAAAACGTTGCCGATACTGTCTTGGTGTTAAGGTACTCCATTTTTTGAACCTTGTGCTGAAGTTTGCAGGATTAGGGTAGCCTATTGACTCACAAATATGCTGGATAGGGTAGTCAGAGCTGATCAACATTCTGCTGGCATGCTCCATGCGAAGGTGAGTCAGTTGTGCCATAGGTGTACGCCCTAAATGCTGTTGACAGAGCCGATGAAAGTGAGGCTCTGAACATGGATGAATGGCGGCGAGATCAGCGATTGACCAATTACGATGAAGCTGTTGCTGTACACGTTGGAACACTTTTTGTAGCCGAATTTGTCCATTTGTCATTGCGCTGGGTAGGCGATGCGTTACCAAGAGCCGCAGTTGTTCAACCTGCAGAGCTGTCATCTGTTGCTCAAGCGGATAACCACTATGCATACTGTGGTGAATACAGTCGATGATCTTTTTGACTAACCCTGCATTGGCACTGTCTTGAAACTGCACACCATTCGGTAACTGCTCAGCTAAGTGTCCTTGTGGTTCAATGATCATCCAGCAACTGTCCCAGCGTTCACTGTTTAACGTAATGCGGTGCGGAATATGTGCGGGCAGATAGATAACTGTATTGGCGGTAAGATGATGCTCACTATTAGGCGTTGTGACGATACCACTACCATGAATACTAAACAGTACAATCTGTTTTTCAGGATTGGAACGTGAGATATCAAATGTCTCGCATGCATCGGTATAACCGCACTGAGTGATTTGATTAAGTTCTAGCGCATAAAGCTGACTATGGTCAATAATCAGCTGTTTGGATTTTTCTGATATGTATAGATGTTCCGGCCAAACCATTTGATAGTCTCGCAAAAGTTTTTGTTGCCTTAGAATAAGAGATTATTATCACGAACGCGTATGATCACTGTCACAAAGCCGCGATAAAGAGGAGGGCAAAAAATGCATACGTGGAAATCTTCAGCCGATAAGCAGTTCTGGCATAAAACAATGCGGTTAGCACTGCCAGTGTCGGTGCAATGCATGTTATTTGCCGTCCTTGGGTTGGTCGATATTTTAATGGTATCGCAACTTGGAGAGTCGCATGTAGCGGCAGTGGGCGTCGGGAACCGAATTTTCTTCTTCAACCTGCTTCTTATTGTTGGTGCGAGTGGTGCGGTTAGCGTATTGGCGTCTCAGTTTTTTGGGGCTGGAAACATGCAAGGCGTAAGAAGAACACTCTTGCAAACGTGGGTAATATCAGTTGTTTTTAGCATTCCGTTTGCGTTGCTTTATACTTTTATTCCACGTGAAATTGTTCAAGTGGTTGCTGATGATAGTGCTTTTGTCGATTCTGCCACCCAGTACTTGATGATCACTGGGTGTAGCATCATGGCGACAGCCGTTGTGGTGCCATTAGAAGCGGCACTGCGCTCGGTTGGAGAAGCGCGTTTGCCTACTGTTATTGGCTTTATTGCTGTCGGCATTAATGCAAGCTTGAATGCGTTACTAATTTTTGGTCTGTTTGGTTTTCCTGAATTGGGTGTCGCAGGGGCAGCTATTGGTACGACGATCTCTCGATTGATCCAAACAGTTATCCTTGTTTGGGTGGCGAAACGCCATTATGAAGATATTTTTCCAAAAGTTTCAGAGTTCAAGTTGGCGTGGGAGTTAAAGGCACGTAGAAAGTACTTAAAGGTCGCACTACCGATGATTATTCATGATGCGGGTTGGGCCGTGGGTATATTGGTATATAACCTTATTGTTGGTCAGCTAGGTGTGACTGAACTGGCGATCATCAGTTTGTTATCACCGATAGAAGGGGTGCTTATTTCTGCCTTTATTGGTTTTGCAGTAGCGGCAGCGACGTTGCTAGGGCATGAACTTGGCGCAGAAAACTATGAGCGTGCTTTCCATCAATCATGGTGTTTAATTGCATGCAGTGTTTTGCTCGCTCTGATTGTTGCGTTGAGTATTTTAACGTTAAACCAGCAGGTGCGGTTTTTACTGGCGGCGGCCAATATGCCAAATGTCGATTTAGCTCTAAATGTCACCCTGATCATGTCGATTGGGCTGAGTTTAAAAGTGTTCAATATGGTCGGTATTGGTGGGGTGCTTAAGAGTGGTGGCGACATAAAATACACTATTTTTATTGATCTGTTTGCACAATGGGGTGTGGGGATCCCACTCGCGTTTTATACCGGCTTGGTGTTGGGCTGGCCACTCCATTGGGTGATGGGCATTATCTTAACCGAAGAAGTGGTAAAAATAGGGCTTACTTCGCATCGGATTATTGGTCGTCGTTGGTTGAATAATTTGGTTAAAGATGAAACTGTCGTATCGGTTGCTGCTTAACGTCCGGCTTAATGGATAATTGGTCTGATATACGAAAGCTTTAAGGTCTGCGCCTTAAGGCTTTTTTAGTCTTTGCCGCCAGTTTCGCTTAATAACCATTTGCCAAATAAGGCATAGGATACGACGCCGTTTATCATACCTTCTCTGCCTATTTGTGCTAAAATCCGCTCAATTTTCTCCAGTAAAACAGATAACCAGGGATCATTTTGAGTCATACGCCTTCCGATTCTGTTCAGAATAATGAAAAAACGCTTCGCGCAGCCCTAAAAGACTGCATGATCCGTGATCGCTTTCGTCTTCTAAAACGCATTCAAGGTGCATCACGCATTAAGAAACAAGAAGCGAAGCTCGCTGTCTTTGATGAGATAGCACTAGATATTGCCAAGTCGATGCAAGTCGCGCAGTTGCGTGAGGCAAATCGTCCAAGCATCACTTATCCAGAGCTCTTGCCTGTTAGTCAGAAAAAAGACGATATCGCTGAAGCGATCGCCAATCATCAAGTGGTGATTGTGGCGGGTGAAACTGGCTCGGGAAAAACGACCCAGTTACCTAAAATTTGCTTAGAGCTAGGTCTAGGTAAGTTTGGAACCATTGGTCATACCCAGCCACGTCGACTCGCTGCCAGATCGGTCGCTAACCGAATTGCCGAAGAGCTGCATACCGAGATGGGTGATGCTGTCGGGTATAAAGTACGATTTAATGATCAGGTATCGGAGAATACTCAAGTCAAATTGATGACGGATGGTATTCTTCTCGCCGAGATCCAAAATGACCGCTTCTTGAATCAATATGACACCATCATTATCGATGAAGCGCACGAGCGAAGCCTAAATATCGACTTCATCATGGGCTATTTACGTGAACTACTACCAAAGCGTCCAGATTTAAAGATAATTATTACCTCGGCAACCATTGATCCGGAACGTTTCTCTAAACATTTTAATAATGCGCCAATTATTGAAGTGTCAGGGCGCACATACCCAGTAGAAGTACGCTATAACCCGGTTAACGACGACGGTGAAGAGACAGAGCGAGATCAGCTGCAAGCAATCTTTGATGCAGTCGATGAGCTGTGTGATGAAGGCTTGGGTGATATTCTTATCTTCATGAACGGTGAGCGAGAAATCCGTGATACCGCCGATGCCTTGAATAAACGTAATCTGCGAGATACGGAAATACTGCCGTTGTATGCGCGTTTGTCGGCTAATGAGCAGAACCGCGTCTTCCAATCACACCGTGGACGGCGGATTGTTCTGGCAACGAACGTGGCGGAAACGTCTCTGACCGTGCCAGGTATCAAGTACGTTATTGACCCGGGTACAGCAAGAATTAGCCGATACAGCTATCGAACTAAAGTTCAGCGCTTACCAATCGAACCGATCTCTCAAGCCAGCGCAAACCAGCGTAAAGGCCGTTGTGGGCGTGTGCAAGAGGGTATCTGTATTCGGCTCTATTCGGAAGATGACTTTTTGTCTCGTCCGGAATTTACCGATCCTGAGATTTTACGCACCAACCTCGCATCCGTTATCTTACAGATGACCGCGATTGGCTTGGGAGATATTGAAGCTTTCCCGTTTGTTGAAGCGCCAGATCGTCGTCACATTCAAGATGGTGTGCGTCTCCTGCAAGAGTTAGGGGCGATTAACGACAATGCCAAAGATCCGCGTAAGCGTCTAACCAAATTAGGGCAGCAATTATCGCGTTTGCCTATCGACCCACGTTTAGCGCGTATGGTTATTGAAGCGGACAAGTATGGTGCGCTTAATGAAGTGATGATCATTGCTGCGGCGCTCTCGATTCAAGACCCGCGTGAACGTCCGATGGAGAAACAACAAGCATCGGACGAAAAACATCGCCGTTTCTTTGATAAAGAGTCTGACTTCTTAAGTTTCGTTAACTTATGGGGTTACATTCAAGAGCAACAGAAAGCCCTGAGTTCGAGTCAATTCCGTAAACAGTGTAAGAAAGATTACCTCAATTACCTGCGTGTACGCGAATGGCAAGATGTTCATTATCAGATTCGTCAAGTGGCTCGTGAGCTAGATTTGCGTAAGAATGATGAGGCTGCCAGTTATCAAAGTGTTCATACTGCGCTGTTGGCGGGTATGTTGTCGCATATCGGTGTGAAAGATCAGGAAAAGAACGAGTATCAAGGCGCCCGCAATGCGCGATTCAATATTTTTCCGGGTTCAGCCATTTTTAAAAAGCAGCCTAAATGGGTGATGGTCGCAGAGCTGGTTGAAACATCGAAGCTATGGGGAAGGGTGGGTGCAAAGATCCAGCCAGAGTGGGTAGAGCCACTGGCCCAGCATTTAATCAAACGTAGCTATAGTGAGCCACATTGGGAGAAGAAGTCGGCCGCTGTTCATGCCTTTGAAAAAGTGACACTGTACGGTATTCCGATTATTCCTAAGCGTAAGGTTAATTATGGTTCGATTGATTCAGTTCTGTCGCGTGAACTGTTTATTCGTTCTGCATTGGTTGAAGGTGATTGGGAAACCAAACATGGTTTCTTTAAGCAGAATCAGAAGTTAATTCGTGAAGTTGAAGAGTTAGAGCATAAATCACGTCGCCGAGATATTTTGGTAGATGATGAGGCTCTCTTTGCCTTCTACGATCAACGTATCGATTTGAACGTTGTGTCGGGTCGCCATTTCGACTCGTGGTGGAAGAAAGCGCGACAAAAAGACGCAGACTTACTGAACTTTGAAAAAGAGATGTTATTCCGTGGTGATGCGAGCCATATTACCGATCTTGATTATCCGAACTTTTGGCATCAGGCCGGCTTAAAATTAAAGCTAAGCTATCAGTTTGAACCAGGAGAGGATAGTGATGGTGTCACTGTTCATGTGCCACTGCCTGTACTTAATCAGGTCGAGATGGACGGCTTCGACTGGCAGATCCCAGGATTGCGCCATGAATTGGTTGTCGCGTTGATCAAATCACTCCCGAAACCAGTGCGTCGTAATTTTGTGCCTGCGCCAAATTATGCTGATGCAGCTCTAACACGCTTAGAACCTTTGGCGATGCCGTTATTAGACGGGTTAGAGAAGGCGCTAAAGCAGATCACGGGTTATACCATTCTGCGTGACGACTGGAAACTCGACGCCGTTCCTGACCATCTAAAGGTAACGTTTAGGGTAGTTGATCACCGTAATCGTAAACTGAAAGAGAGCAAAGACCTTTATAGCCTAAAAGAAGGGCTAAAAGAGAAGGTGCAGGAGACGTTGTCGAAGGTGGCTGACGATGACATCGAACAGCAAGGTTTACGCCATTGGACTTTTGGTGCCTTGCCTGAACGATACCAACAAAAACGGGGGGGCTTTGAAGTTAAAGCCTACCCAGCGCTGGTGGATGATAAAGATTCAGTTAGCATCAAGCTTTTTGAAACACCAGAAGAGCAGATGAACGCGATGCGACAAGGGCAACGCCGTTTAATTTTACTGAATGTGCCTTCGCCGATTAAGTACCTTCATGCGAACTTGCCGAACAAGTCCAAACTGGGTCTATATTTCAACCCGTATGGAAAAGTACTGGATTTGATCGACGACTGTATTGCGTGTGGTATTGATAAACTGCTTGAGTCGCAAGGCGGCGTCGCATGGAATGGCGATGACTTCGAAGCGCGTAAAGAGTATGTGAGAGCTGAGCTTGGCGATACGGTGGTTGACGTAGCCCAACAAGTCGAAGCCATTCTTACCACCGCTTTTCAGATCAATAAGAAGCTGAAAGGGAAGGTGGATCTTTCAATGGCATTTGCGTTGTCAGACATAAAAGCACAGGTTCAGAGCCTAATTTTTAAAGGATTTGCGACTGAGTGTGGTTGGAGACGATTGCCAGACATTCTTCGTTATATGAAAGCCATAGAGAGAAGAATGGAAAAGCTGCCGATTGACCCGAACCGCGATCGCGTGCATATGTTGAAGGTCGAATCGATCACTTCGGCTTATAAAGAGTTGTTGAACAAGATACCGAAAGGTCAGCCAACGCCAGAGCCCGTGCAAGAGATCCGTTGGATGCTTGAAGAGTTACGGGTGAGCTATTTTGCCCAACAACTGGGCACACCGTACCCAATATCTGATAAGCGAATTAAGAATGCTATCGATGCCTGTTAATTAATTGGCCGTAGGTGTTAACAACGAAAAGCCAGCCCTTTGGGGCTGGCTTTGTTGTATTAGTCAGCAAAGGTTAATAGCAGCTGGCTGGCAATGAAATACATTAGTAGACCAACGAAGAGATCGATCATCACTTTGATTTTTGCTTTGCTAAGAATGTGCGCCATTTTGGCCGCACTAAGGGAAAGTGCGTAGAACCAAACAAAAGAGGCAAGCATCGCACCAGACGCAAATACGCTGCGCTCGTCTGATGCGTTTGTCACCATCGCCAAGCTGGGACTGGCCTACAGTATTATGCCTGCAATTCAAGTCGAGAATGAGCTAGCCAGTGGTGACTTGGTCAATGTTTTACCAAGTTATTCGTATCACCTAAACTTGTATTGGCACCACTGGGCTTTAGAGAGCGGTGTGATTGCAGAGGTGTCGCGCAACCTCATTGACGATGCAAGGCAGATCCTGCCTCAAACGCTGAGCTAAGTTCTCTATATTTGACGCTATTTTTAAGAAGATTGAATTTTAGATGACTATCATCTTATGAACACAAGCCCTAACGCACTATAACTTGTGCCGTTGTGACCAATATTAAAAGCAACTGAATATAAATAAACCTTATCAACTAACAACATAACACAGCTTAATAGTAATAAAATAGGAGTACATCGCGCCATTTTACTCATTAACCTAGTCGTTACGAGGTCACTTTATCTGTCTTGAGGAAGGGCTTTATACTAAAAAAGCTGACTTACTTGGCCAGCTTTTTTGTGTTCAATGCGAGAGCTTATTAGGCAATTACATTCTTAAAGTTCTTTTTTTTCTTTTTCAAATAATCCACATCAGGTGGGAAATCTTTGTTGGATTTAGCATGCTTCATCATGTCAAAGACTTGGAACTCAGCTAAAATCGCATACTGATAGCCAGCGAAATTAGGATCATTTTCCTGCAGGGTAGGGTCAAAATATTGCTCTCCCTTGCGAATAATCGCGTGGTCTACTGGGGGGGTTTCACCACGATATCCCAATACATAGCGCTCTCCTTTGCCATAAATGACATTCATATAGCTATTGAAGAAGCATTCATCTTCTTTCGCGGTGCAAGTCGCTAGATCATCTTCGCTCATTGGCTCTACATTCACGATGCGCACTTTGTCACCATGGTAGCCGAGTTGGGTAAGGTGTTGTCTGAATTCTTGTTCTGTCACAGTAGCACTACTTTTACGTAAAATAACAAGCAAAGTATACAAAGTCTTATGCTTATTGTCAGTGTCAATATGAACACGGCACAGTCAATAGAGCAAAATAGATGTTCCTACTCTTATCGCAGTTTTAATCTTAACAAACTTGTTTAAAAATCTTGAACGTGTTGGTACAAAGTTCCCTCTTTAATGTTAATGTTGGTTTAGTAAAATAGGGAATACATTATTTAAATGCAATAGGGGATTTTTTATGAACGTTCTAGGTTTTGCCGCATCGAATAGTAAACAATCAATTAATAAGCAGCTGGTTGGCTACGCAACATCGCTCTTTCAAAGTGCGAATATTGAATTAATTGATATCAATGATTTTGAAATGCCCCTATACAGCGTTGATAGGGAGCAAGAATCTGGAACGCCACAACGGGCTAAGGATTTTATTCAAAAAATTGATCAGGCCGATATCATCGTTGTATCGTTAGCAGAGTATAATGGTTCTTATACCGCTGCATTTAAAAACTTATTCGATTGGGCATCTCGAGTACGTGCGAAGGTCTATGAAAACAAACAAGTGGTATTTTTATCAACATCACCTGGGCCTAATGGGGCTCAAAGTGTTCTTGCTTCAGCAGTGACCTCTGCTCCGTATTTTGGCGCAACAGTCGTGGGATCGCTTTCTGTACCTTCGTTTTACGATACGTTTGATGTCGATAATCAAGCGTTACGAGATCCAGTTTTAGTGAAGCAATTAGAAGGGATAATCGACTCCCTTTAAGATGACAAGAGGTCGTGACAATGTCACGACCTCTACCCGTATGTATGCTACATTAGAGTTTTATATTCTATATGATGTCTATCTAATGCAACCGCAATCAAATAAGCCTTCCTTGTTGACTCGTGAGCTTTTTAAAATGACATGGCCAATGCTATTCGGCATTTTGTCATTAATGAGCTTTCAGCTTATAGACAGTGCCTTTATCGGCCAATTGGGGGTATTGCCACTCGCTGCACAAGGTTTTACGCTGCCAGTTCAAATGATCATTATTGGCATTCAGGTTGGCTTAGGCATCGCGACGACTGCCGTTATATCACGAGCAATTGGCGCGAATAAGCAACACTATGCGAAGCAGTTAGGTGGTTTAATTATCACGCTAGGTAGTGTGGGAATGGCCGTGGTTTGCTCTGTTCTTTGGTTGACTAAGCATCCTCTACTACAACTAATGAATGCACCAGATAGCGTATTTCCAATCATCAATACGTATTGGATTTATTGGTTGGTTAGTGCATGGCTTGGTGCAGTATTGTATTTCGGTTATAGCCTTTGCCGTGCGAATGGCAATACCATGCTGCCAGGTGCAGTGATGGTAGCAACAAGCCTAATCAACCTCGTTCTTGACCCTATATTTATTTTTACTCTGGATTTAGGGATTAATGGTGCTGCCATCGCAACCATTGTTTCATTTGCTCTTGGCTCATTTATCGTCTTCCCCCGAGTTACTTCAAAGAACTGGATGGTTTTTAACTGGCATGATTTATCGATACGGAAAAGTTTAGCTGATATCGCTAAAATTATGGCTCCCGCGATGATGAGTCAGCTTTTACCGCCGGTTTCATCTATGTTGGCAACAAAGTTAATTGCTGGGTTTGGTGCTTCTGCGGTTGCCGCATGGGCGTTAGGATCGCGTTTTGAGTTCTTCTCTATTGTCGTTGTGCTTGCTTTAACGATGTCTTTACCGCCAATGGTGGGTCGTTTGTTGGGGGCAGGGAAGTGCGATGAGATCGAACGCCTCGTTATGGTGGCTATACGCTTTATCTTGGTGTTCCAAATGGCAGTTGCTGTTGTGTTATTTGCTATATCTCCGTGGCTATCCGATCTAGCAACCAGCGAGACATCCGTTCAGTCGATTTTGAATATGCATTTAGCCTTGATTCCTTTTAGCTTAGGGCCTTTGGGCGTATGCATGTTATTGGTATCGGTGACAAATGCTTTGGCTTTATCACTAAACGCGTTAATTATATCTGCATTGCGCCTGTTTGCTTTCTATTTACCCTGTTTGTGGATTGGTGCAAGGGTAGGAGAGTTACAAGGCCTGTTTTGGGGGGCGGCAGTCGGCAATATCCTTGCTGGTTTATGCGCTTGGTTTGTCTATAAGCAGGCGATATCAAACCGAAAAAAGAAAGTATAGTTCACTGAAAAATGACAGAGTGATGATAAAACATGCCGGTATTTCGCCGGCATGCTTTTAATTAAGAGATAAAGAGTTGCGAGAAAAACACCGAAATAACGCCAATACATCCACCAAATACGGCGCCCCAAACGACTAACCAGCCAAGATGCTCTTTAATGATGGTTTGTACCATCTCTTTAACGAGCTGCGGCGTTAACTCATTTAGACGCTGATCGATGATAGTTTGAATTTTGATTTGAATATCATGCATCATTTCAGGTCTTTCTAGTTGAGCTACTAGCGCCTGTTTGACATTTTCTTGATATGCTAACGTTGACAATTCTTGCTTCATTTTGCTGATAAATGGCGCTTTTAAAGGGGCTAGGGCATCAGCACCACCAACCATCGCTAGCATACCACCAAAAGGTGATTGGTTTATAACATCAACCAATCCGTCAAATGTTGAATCAAAATTAACGCTTTCTAATACTGGCTCGAGATCAAGTGAGATGTCACTGTGCATTTCATCTTGTAAAAAACGATCAATGTTGGTTTGCGTGAAGAACTCATTCATCATCAACTGTTTGATAGCAAGCTTGAATTCCTCAAAGCGCGCAGGAATCACGCCGGATCCATATAGCCCAGGCACTTTTTCAAACAACATATGCACTGCGAGTAAATTGGTAATTGCGCCTGATAAAGCAAATAGTCCCGCATAAAGCAGGAGACTGTTATTGAAGCTCACACCCAAAGTGAAAATCAAGAATGAAATGATGTTGGCCATCCAACTCTTGTTGTTCATTGCTCTTTAATACCTCTAAAGATTGATATATTGCTATTTAAGTTTCTTTGGTTGAACGAGCTTTAAGCCCGCAGCTTCATAGGTTTCTTTATCCTTGATTTCAAACTGAGAGTAGAAAAACCAAGCAATGAATGCGATCATCTCGTCGCCATCATTCATAACCCATTCAGCAAATTCTTCTTCTTCACCTTGTTCATTAGGCTGCGAGAACACATGATAGATGCGTTTTTGTCCCTCGAGTTCAGCCAGTTGAAACTGTCCACGAAGTGACTTAGCAGCGGCAGAAACTTCTTCTTCCTTTGATTGGCAAAGTTGTTCTAGAATTTCAGGAACGCTAGCTAGGGTGTTTAGCTCGCGAACAAGTAGTTCAAAGTCGGATTGATCCATAGGTACCTCCAAGAAAAAAACGCATTCTACCAGCATTGCTCAGAATGTATTACTTAATTTAGCGTCGTTTCCTTTGTCATCCGCTTTGTGCAATACAACAGGCAACTGAAATATTAATGAATTTATTTCTTTCAGCTAAGGCATCGGTATTGTAAGCAAGAAAGCCTTGCTTTCGCAGTCTACAATACCGATGG